>NZ_NJER01000001.1:600000-1200000 GCF_002753895.1 Halobacteriovorax sp. JY17
CGTAGAAGTGAACTTGATTAATTGTTTGGTTAGCATCACTTGTAGCAAGTTCAATAGGTCTATCTGCTGATAGAACGATTAAAGGTGTGGCCGATTTCTTGGCTTCAATTATTGCAGGAGTATAATTGGCGAGGGCCGTTCCTGAGGTGCAAAGAAGAGCACTCGTTCTCCCTGTGGCCTTAGCATTCCCAAGAGCTCTATAGGATTGTCCTCTCTCGTCAATTCCAAGATAGAGGTTAACTTCCTTTCTTTGTAGGAGTGATTGAACAAGAGGTGCGTTTCTCATGCCTGGAGAGATGTAGAAATCTATCACTCCAGACTTAACTAGCTCATCAATGATAATTGATGACCATATTGTAGAAAGGTTATTTTCTAAGAGCATGTCTGCCTACAGTGTGATCTCGAAGTTCTTCATTTTATTTTGAGTCTCAATCCACTCACTTTCAGCTTCGCTTCCAGTAACTAGACCACATCCTCCAAATAGATGTAACTTCGTATCTTCAGTCAGAGCACTTCTAATGGCCACGGCAAACTCGCACGAGTCTGCAGAGATGTAGCCCATCGGTCCTGCGTAGAGTCCTCTATCAAATGGCTCTGCTTCTTCAATACACTTCTTGGCCATCTCCCATGGACGTCCACCAACTGCTGGAGTTGGGTGAAAAGTATTTAGGAGAACAGCAAAGTTACTTCTCTCTGAAAGAGTAGCACTTATATGAGTATGAAGATGTTGAATAAATTTAAGCTTAAGAATAGACTCTTTATTTTCGATTCTTATATCTGCGCCCATGGCCGAAAGCTTTTCTTGGATTTCTCTAGTGACGATTCTGTGCTCATTTAATTCTTTAGCAGAGCTCATGAGTTCACTTTGAAATTTAACGTCGGCCTCAAAGTCATTTGATCTTGGACGAGTTCCGGCCAAGCAGTCTAGGGAAATCTCTCTTTGATTTAATTTAAATAGTTTTTCAGGAGTAAAACTCATGAAAACTTTCCCATCACCTGGATCAAGGTACATGAGGTAGCTATCTGCCGCATTCTTCATATTTTTTTCGAAGATGGCCATAGGGTCAGCTAAGCGGTCAAATTCAACAATTTCTTTTCTGGCCAAGACAACTTTTTCAAGCGGAGTTGTCTCTAAGTTTCCAAGACAGTAGTCAATCATTTTAGACCACTGGTCTTTGCTTGGGTATGTGGAAACTTCTTGAGGTTTTGTCACAGTAAAGTCATGTCTAATGAAATTTAAGTAAGCTTCAAGTTCAAAGAGAGCATTTGATCTCTTATCTTCTGTTGAGATAGACTTCTTATTAAAAACAACTTTTAGAACTGTTGATTCCCCAGTTGTTTCAAAGATAATTTTTGGAAGAGTGAAGTGACATTCGTCAAATCCGGCCCAGGCTTCATCTCTTTTTGAGTTAGAGTCAAATCTCTGAGCACCTAGGAAAGTTAAGTCGCTATCAGACTCAATTAAACCTAGAAGTTTATTGTAATCATATTTCTTTGTGTAAGTAATGTGCGAGCCGATTCCAAGAATCTCTTTACTACTATCTTTACTCTTGAAGTAGTTAAGTGGTCTGTGAATAACGTGACCCAGAAGATTTGAGAGTTTTGTTTTTTCAATTTTAAATTTATAAGTAACAAATCTCTTCTTGTCTTTTGCTAGCCCATCAAAGTCAACCTGTTTCCAGTGCTCTGAAAGTTGTCTTATAACAGAATGTTTTAATTCGAGTAGATTAATCATTTATTCTTTATCACCGATATATAAATTAGAAATTCCAAAAGTTAACTCTTGAAATTTTGCGTTCTTAAATCCAGCTTCTTTCATCCACTTGGTAAAGTCCTCGCCGTATGGGAAGTCCTCTACCGTTTCATTTAAATACTTATAAGCATCTCTATGCTTTGAAAGAAGATTTCCAACAAAAGGAAGAAGGTGTCTAAAGTAGAACATGTAGACAGTGTTCACTAGAAAATTCTTTGGAACACCAAACTCCATAATCATGACTCTTCCGCCTGGCTTTAGAACTCTAAAGATTTCGCGGAGTGACTTCTGTGGATCTGGGAAGTTTCTAATTCCAAAACTAATAGTCACTACGTCCATTGTTTCGTCGGCTGCAGGAATATTACAACCATCTCCAATATGAAGAGCGATCTTATCTTCTTTCTTTGCTTTCTTTACTTTGACTTTTCCAAGTTCAACCATTCCCTTAGAAAGATCGATTCCTGTAATTTTAGAAATATTTTCAGACTTAACTAGAACGAGAGGAACATCTCCTGTACCTGTTGCTAGATCAAGGGCCTGCATATTCTTTCTTGCAGGAAGATTCTTTAGGAGCTTATTTCTCCAATAAATATCAATTCCACAAGATAGTAGCTTATTTAATAGATCGTAAGTTCCTGCAATCTCATCAAAAATTTTCCAAGATTCTTTTTTACGGCCTTGAAGTGCTGACGTCATAGGTTCCTCTTTTAGGTATTCTAAGGGCACAGATATAACTTTTTGTGCCTAATGTTGCAAGTGTTGTCTAAAAAAAGAAGTAATCATTTCATGTAACTTCGATCTCATCGAGATTTTAGATTTACAATGGACGTGTGGATTGTTAAAACAGGGTGTTATTAAATCACTATAAATTATAATATGTTACAAGACTTTTTATCGACCATTCCATTAAAGACCTTGAAGCATGTCAAAGATATGGACCTAAATATATCTTCTGATAACTGCTCTAAGGCCATAAATGAGCTCCTTCAAAATAGCGTACTTGTTGGTGGTAAACGCCTGCGTCCGCTACTTACTTACCTTGTGGGGAATCTCTATGGTGTGGACTTTAAAACTCTTGATCCTTACGCAAAATCCATTGAATTAGTACACGCGGCAAGCCTTAGTCATGATGATGTCATCGACAATGCAACGACAAGACGTGGCGTGCCTTCAATAAATATTCAGGCCTCTAATAAGAAAGCTGTTCTTGCGGGAGATTACTTACTCTCTGATGTGATTGTTAATTTAACTCGTGCAGGTAATTTAGAATTAGTTGGCGAGATGGCCAAGGTTATTCAAGATCTAGCTGTAGGTGAGTGGATTCAATCAGACGCAATTGAGACGAGAAAGTATACGAGTGCTCTTATTGAAGAAATAGCAATTAAGAAAACTGCTTCTGTTATGAGTTGGTGCTGTTACGCTCCGGCGATTATTGCAAATCTTGATCGCACGACAATTGAAAAGTCTAAGCAGATGGGAATTGATCTAGGAATTGCCTTTCAATTAATGGATGATACACTGGATTTCTCTAGTGAGTCTCAAAAAGATGCCAATCTTGATTTAGATAATGAACTTGTAAATTCTGTGATCTTTCAGTGGCTCTGTCTTCATCCTGCTGAATTTGAAAGATATCAAAAAGGTGAGTCTCTCTCTAAACTCTATACGGGTGAGAAAATTGAAAAGGCCGTAGAAGTAGTAAGAGAAGCGGCCAATAAGCACATTGAAAGTGCGAGAAACCTTTTGGATGAAATCGAAAAAGATCTCTGTCAAACCGAGAAAGAGTTAAAGGCCTTCTCTAAGAATAAGAAGCCTATTCTCTATATCTTTGATTATCTAACTCAAAGACGTCACTAATTACTTTCTTTTAACTAGAATACAATGTGGAAGAGCTCTCGTGGCATCTTTGATCGCGCGCTTACATCGTTCCACGCCAGAAGGTGTGTGCCTTGGAAAACTTCTCTGTTTTGCATCTTCAAAAATAAGAGGATCGCTCTTTCTCGCTCGGTCTACTTTTGATTGGTACATTCTTATTTCAGCACTACAATCTTTGAAGACTTTACTACCGCTTCTAAGCCAAGAGAAGTTTAAGTGGTAATCGCCAGCAATGATCTTTCTATTCTCTTCTAATATAGAGACACTATAATTCTTTTCTTTTAAGTATTCGATGAGGACATCTTTGTACTTAAGGTCTTCTTTTGAATCAAAAGTATCCCAGAGCTTTAGGCGACAGGTGTCGTGCTCTCTCTTGTAGAAGATATGATCAGTGGCCGCTGACACACTTTGTGCCAGCATGAGAATTAAGACTAAAGAAATTGCTTGTAGTCTTCTAGACATGCGGCCTCCACTTCTTTAATTTCTTTTGGAATCATTGCTGTTAAATTTTCGTGAGAGTTTTCAGTGATAAGTATATCATCTTCAATTCTAACCGCTAGTCCTCTAAAGTGCTCAGGGATATCTAGATTATCTCTTTGGAAGTAGAGACCAGGTTCAACTGTGAAGCACATTCCCTTTTCAAATTTTATGGCATTGAAGTCTTTATCTAGGTATGGGTTTTGATCGTGAACATCAAGACCTATCCAGTGAGAAGTTCCATGTGGGTAGAACTCTTTATAGAGATTCTTTTCAATGATTTCTTCAACGCTTTCTTTTAAAATTCCAAGCTCTTTAAGTCCTTTGGATAATTCTTTCACTGACTCCATGTGAACTTCTTCAAGAGTGTGTCCTGGAGAGCATTTTGAAAAGCTTGCTTTCATGGCGCGAAGAACGATTTCATAAATCTCTCTTTGAGTTTTTGAAAATTTTCCATTCACTGGAAAAGTTCTGGTCACATCGCTGGCGTAAGTATTGAACTCACTGCCTGCGTCGATGAGTAGGGTTTCACCATCAATAAGTTTGGCATTGTTTTCTACGTAGTGAAGAATTGTTCCATTCTCTCCACACGCAACAATTGACCCATAGGCCTCACCACTTGCTCCGTGCTTCTTAAAGAGATAGTTCATTGTATTGTGAATGTCGGCCTCTGTGTGATCTGTACTGGCCATGGCCATTGCCGCTCGGTGAGCTTTATTAGTAGCTGCCGCTGCATTTTTCATATTTAAGATTTCATTTTGGTCTTTGATTAATCTCTGTTTTTCAATAATTGTATTTAAGTGTCTATAGGCCTTTGGTGTTGGAACTTTTAGTCTATTTCTTGGATCAAGACCATTTGCCATTTTTCTCACTTTATTAAAGAGAGTATCGTTATTGTGGAGGTCAATGAAAATTTCACTATGTCCTTTCATGAGTTCTGGAAGAACTTTATCAAAGTCTTCTAGGGAATAAGTCTCGTCCATTTCAAAAATATCTTTTGATTTCTCAACACCTAATCTTCTTCCTGCCCAAATTTCTTGCATACGATCGTTTGGTCTAACAAAGAGGTGATCTTTCTTTATACCATGAGGAGTGAGAACAAGAATTGAGTCGGGCTCACTGCTACCTGTGAGGTATTTAAAATTTGAATTTTGGCGAAAATCAAATTCAGTATCATTTGATCTTGTCATATGTGTGGCCGCAGGAAGGATTGCAATACCGTCTTTTAATTTTGATATTGTCGCAATTCTTCTACTCTTATAATTTGTTGATTCCATCTATTTCTCCTAAGTCGTTATTATAGGCCAGTGTAGGTACTTCGGTCAAAATTTGTTTGAAAAGTGTAGGTTCATTGAGGGATTGTGCAAAAAAAAAGGGCCTAGTGAATAGGCCCTGATCATTATTTCTTTAGATTTTTTTCTTCTTTATTGTAGAGATCAATTGCATTTTGAAGAACAACTAGTGCCTCTTTTTGGTCAGTGAAGTCATTTACTTCAACAGACTTATTCTCTAGAGATTTATAAGTCTCAAAGAAGTGTTTAATTTCTTTAAGAGTGTGCTCTGGAATATCTTTAATAGAGTTGAATCCATTAAATTGTGGATCGTCAGCATGAACAGCGATTAATTTATCATCTACTTCTCCGCCGTCGATCATATGCATATTTCCAATGATTTTAACACTCATTAGGCATAGAGGAACAACTACAGCTTGACCTAGAACTAGAACATCGAGAGGATCATTGTCATCACAATATGTTCTTGGGATAAACCCGTAGTTCGCTGGGTAATGGACTGCACTTGAGAGAATTCTATCAACTTTAATTAGTCCAGTTGTCTTATCTAATTCGTACTTAGTTTTCTCACCACGAGGTACTTCGATAATTGCATTTACTATTGCCGGACCTTCTTGCCCGAGAGACACATCATGCCATGGATTCATTACTTCTACCTTTTTTAAAATTTGCGCCATTCTAGACCTAAATCCATAGAGAGTAAATTTCTTGAAGGCCATTTCTTGGATTTTTTACATGACAATGCACAAAAAAAGGCCCTATTAAGGGCCCTTTTCAGATATATAATATCTAGAATTATCTTTGAGTACAGTATTGTCTATTGATTACGTTTCTTTGACACTGATTCATCGCTTTTTGACAAGCTTTTGCCAGAACTCCAGAACCTTGACGACCGCTGGCCTGCGCTGTGTGAGAGTCTCTCACTCTACCTTGTCCACCTCTTCTATCAACAGTACAAGATCTTGTAACATTTCTAGTTGGAGGAGTTGGTCTTGAGTAGGACTGAACACATCTTGCTCTTAAGTTTCTTCCATTTCTATTTCTCTGGATTAGGTCTCTCATACAAGCATCTTCTGCTGCTCTACAGCTTTGTCTACTAAATGTATCGATCACAGCTCCATTTCGTCTTTGCATATCATAAGAGCAGTTTCGGTTTCCATTTCCATTTCCTCTACCTTCTACGGAACAAGTAAGGTTTGCATTTCTATCCCATCTTCTTCTTTCATTTAACTCTTGCCTACAATCGCGTAGAGCTTCGTTACATGCTCTTTGTTGATTGAAGTCAAATTTCACAAATGTTTGAATTGTGTATGAGCCAAATCTGTCTAGTTGATCAAGTTTCGCCGTACATACTTCTGCGCTTACGCTAGATACAGTCAATAAAGTTACAAGTGCCATTAAGATTTTCTTCATTCTGAGTTCTCCCTCTTGGTTGTTTCGTACTTATGTTTTCTCTTCTTGGAGATCGTGTGGCAACGGTTGCCGGTAAATAAGAGCTATTTTTTTACAAATGTAATACTTTTTTGTCAGATGTAAGATTTCACATTTTTTGTGAAATGAGAAAAATTTCTAAGTTGTTAATAATATTACTGGTGTCAAAGTGCGCATAGGGTCAGATTGGAACAGAAGGTATCTTTCTTACTTTATTTAATTTTTCGATGATCTTTGTTGATGCATTAGGTTATCCCTAATTGATCAAATTAGATGAGCCAGAAAATTAGTTTTTCTACAGTAGAAGTCGATGGGGAAAATAAGCTAAATTATTAATATATTGAGGTTTTAATGAATGAATCGACGATGAATAAGAGGGTCTTCCTCACTTCGGCCGTCTTTATTGTGCTAATTACAATCTGTGGGTCTATCTGGCCTTCGGGAATAGAGCAATTATTTAAAGGAATTCAACACTGGCTAATCACTAATACTAGTTGGGTCTATGTTCTCTCTGTGGGAATTATTCTCTTCTTCTCTCTCTGGCTAATGTTTAGCAGAATGGGGGATATAAAGCTTGGGCCTGATCACTCTGAGCCTGAGTACACTAATACCTCGTGGTTTGCCATGCTCTTTAGTGCGGGAATGGGGATTGGACTGCTCTTCTTTGGAGTGGCCGAGCCTATGATGCACTTTAGTTCTCCTCCTGTAGGGGAGGGACAAACTATAGAGGCGGCGAGAGAGGCGATGAAGATCACTTTCTTTCACTGGGGACTTCACGCCTGGGCAATTTACGCAACCCTTGGAGTCATCCTTGCTTACTTCTGTTATAGAAAAGAGTTACCACTTCTGCCAAGGTCAGCTTTCTATCCAATTATTGGAGATAAAATTCATGGTGTTCTTGGAGATTGCGTAGACATCTTTGCTATTATTGGAACGATGTTTGGTGTTGCGACCTCTCTAGGTTATGGAGTGACTCAGGTCAATGCAGGTTTACACTATCTCTTTGATCTTCCGCAAACGGGAATGATTCAAGTGGCACTGATAGCAGGGATTACACTTCTTGCAACCATCTCTGTAGTCCTAGGCCTAGATGGTGGAATTAAGAAATTATCAAATATAAACCTCTTTCTGGCGCTAGTTCTTCTCGTTGCTGTTATTATTCTAGGGGATACGGTCTTCTTATTAAAATCATATATTCAAAATACTGGGGCCTATCTTTCAGATATTATTTATAAGACATTTAATCTCTATGCCTATGAGAAGAAAGAATCTTGGATTGGCGGATGGACACTTCTCTACTGGGGATGGTGGATTTCATGGTCACCATTTGTGGGAATGTTTATTGCTAGAATTTCTAAAGGAAGAACGATTAGAGAGTTCATGGTCGGCGTCGTCTTTGTTCCGGCCGCTTTTACATTTCTTTGGATGTCTGTTTTTGGAAATTCTGCGATCTCTCTTGCTCTTCAGGGAAAGGCCGATAAGTTAATTGAAACTGTGAATACAAATGTTCCAGTAGCTCTCTTTCAATTCTTTGAATACTTACCAGGGGCAACTTTTCTCTCAGGACTTGGAGTTCTTCTTGTGATGACGTTCTTTATTAGTTCATCTGATTCAGGCTCTCTTGTTATAGATACCCTCGCTTCAGGTGGAGAGGAAGAACCTCCTGTGTGGCAGAGAATTTTCTGGGCAGTTCTTGAGGGCGTCGTAGCCGCAACACTACTCTTGGCCGGTGGGCTAGGTGCACTTCAAACAATGACCATTGCCTCGGCCTTTCCGATGATTTTTATGATTATGGTGGCGCTCTTTGCTTTTATAAAATCACTTCGAGCAGATTATCTCTTGATGAGTTCGGTGCAAAATCATTCGACAACAATTCAATATACACAAGCTTCAATGGGCTGGAAGGATAGGCTAAAGACTTTAATAGATCATCCCTCCGAAGAGAGTGCTAGAAACTTTATTAAAGACATAGGACTTCCGGCCATTGAGGAATTAGCAGAAGAGCTTTCAAATAAAGACCAAATCGTTGAAGTGAATAGGGGAGATGAGAGTGTTGATTTAACGATCAAGAATCTTAATGTTGAAGACTTTCACTATTCGATTAGGCTTAGAGAGTTTATGACTCCTGACTATATTGATGAGAGTCAGAAGTCTTATTGGAGAGCAGAAGTTTTTCTCTTCTCTGGTGGGCAGCACTACGATATCTTTGGATATTCAAAAGAGCAGATTATTGCAGATGCTATAACTCAATATGAGAAGCATTTTCATTTTCTACATGTAAATAATTTCGAGAAAGTATAAAAGAAAAGGGGAGTGCTAGACTCCCCTTTTTATTTCTTATTTAAAGAGTTTTAAGACTCTATCTTTACCAATTGTTCTAATAAAGCCCGCTAGTTTTGGACCTTTTTCTTTTGAAATCAATCTATCGTACATAACAGGAAAGACATCATTTGGCTCAACTTCAACAGAGTGAATGACTTCATACATTTTCTCATGAAGCTCTTTATCTGTTGTAATTGAATCCCATTCATTAGAAATAAATTCAGAAAACTTATTCAAGAATTGGGCCTGCTTGTCGCCGCATTGAGTGTCTTTTACATCAGAGTTAATTTTAAATTTAAATTCTTCTGGAGCGTAGTTTTCTAACCAGTGAAGTGCGCAAAGACTTCTCTCGTTAAATCTTCTCTCATCTCTGTCATTTTTAATTTCAGCTTCGTAGTACTTCTTTGCCTGATCAATATTTCCGTCATTGATTTGAAGAACATTACAAAGGTGTCTAAATGAAGGCTGGAATGGGCAAGTCTTAGGAGCCTCTCCAATTTGAGAAAGCTCATAAACTCTCTTGGCCATATTTACTTTCTTTTCATTTCCAGCTTCAAGACCAAAGGCAAGTCTCTCTTGTCTATCAAAGTCTTCATAAGTTTTTAGAACATCTAGATCAAAACTAACGGCGAAATCTACATTTGATTTATAGCTCGCAAAAATCCATCTCACCATTTCAGGTTCGTAAACTTTTAGAACGTCATTGACTGTGACAAGATTTCCTTTAGAAGAAGACATTTTCCCGCCAGCACCTTTAATAGAGACAAAGTCGTATTGAAGATAGACAGGAGTTTCTCCGCCGTAGAGCTTCACGATATCTTTTGCTGTTGTATAAGATCCACCCTGTGAAGAGTGATCTTTTCCACCTGGCTCAAAATCTACATTTTCGTAAACCCAACGCATCGGCCAATCGACACGCCATGGAAGTTTTACTTTATCAGTTGTCTCAAGATCAATAGTTCCCGTGTAATCGTGTTTCTTATGCTTATAAGTGATTGTGTTATTTCCATCCCATCCAGTAATTTCAGTTTCATCGGTTAGATATTTTTCACAGTAAACTGAGATTGGATAATATTCATCACCGTAAGGAGTTGATCTATATTGGTTTAAGATGGCTGCAATATCACCTTTCATCTCAAGTGCTTTTTTGATCTGTGATTTATAATCACCAGCTCTATATTTCTTAGCTTGATAAATTGGCTCAACAGAAACACCAACTTTTTCAAGCTGTGCTTCAAAGTTTTGCTCATGGTGAGCAGCGTATGACTCGGCAACTTCAAAAGGATCTGGAGTGTCAACAATTGGTCTAAAGAGATATTCAGCGAGTTCATCTTGCTTTGGAAGATTCATTGGAACTTTTCTAAATGTATCGTAGTCATCCCAACTAAAAATAAATCGAACTTTCTTTCCACGGTCTCTTAGAGCTCTCGCTACAAAGTCTACTGTGATAACTTCTCGGAAGTTTCCAAAGTGAACAACACCCGATGGAGTAATCCCACTTGCAACAGTGTACTCTTCTTTATCGCCTCTTTGCTTGATGATTCTGTCCGCTGTAAAATCGGCCCAGTGAATAAGTTGTCTTTGATTATCATCACTCATTGCGTAATTTCCTCATTTTTTATTTTTCATACATTGACATTGGCGGAAATATTACCACCTTAAACATAAGGCGAAAAGACACTAATTAGGCTAAATCAGGTACTTTTGAGAATTTTTTCACTGTAATTGACTAATTGGTGGCCGGTTATGTTTAATGGGGCTTAAAGGATTTATATGATAGTTCAATTTTTACTGAAATTAATATTCTTCTACTTTCTGTATACTTTTATAAGGTCTGTTCTTAGAGGTTACTTTCAAAAGAGGCCAGTAGCGTCTGGAGCTAATTATTCTGAAAATGAAACTCGTTATAGAAGTGAAAGAAGGAAAGAGACGGCTTCGTCGTCAGATGTTTTCGAAGCCGAGTATAAAGTCATTAAAGAAGAAAATTAGCAGGAAGTTTTGCCTCTAGTCTTGCCACGGGAGTAATTCTCTCGTGGGAAATTAAATCAAGTATTAATTTATCTCCATTAAGTCTAAGAAACCATTGTTCAATTCCAATATCTGGCAAGTGATGGTTTAGAAGACTTCCTTGGTCGTTGTGAAAGATAGCAAATGTTTCGATTTCACTTCTTGGTGAGTCAACGTAATAAGAACTTAGATCAAAAGTATTAATTCCAATTAATTTATAAATTCCTTTTACTTTATCTGTGGCCCAAGGACGAAACTTACTGGTAAAGACCTCTTGGTTTGATCTATCTTTAAGTTTACTTAAGTCAATATTTCCAATAGAGAGATTGATATTTCTATCACCGCTTAATTTTATATTTAAAAGCTCTCCGTCTCTAGCAACTTGAAGCTTCTTAAAACTATAGGCATTCTTAAAATCAAATTTAAGTCTAACTTTCTTATTCTTTAAAAGGGCAAGATCGTGCTCATTAGTTTGTTGAAGATTTGTCTCCCAGTTTTGACCAGTGTAGATGCCATCTACTTCAAACATAGAAAGGTGAACTTCATAGTCTAATAAGTCTTGGTAGTGAAAGAAGTTAATTGGGGTGAAAGAGCAGGTCTTCTTCTTCCAGTATTCAAGGCTATTCATATCGTAGTGGGGCTTTGGTGGATAGAAGTGCTTAGGAGGAGCGACCTTTGCCTCTTGGTCATTACAAGGAGTTTTGACGTAGACTAGAGGTGTTTTAATTTTATTGTAGCCAGACTTCATTCTTGTCTCTACGGGAAATTGGTCGTATTCAATTCTTCCCATTTCGTATGTGAATGGAACTTCCTGGTAATTAAGGGAATTCTTTATGAGGTCACTTTCAATATTTCTAATAGAGCAATCTGCAGTTGCTTTGCTGAAATCATTAACTGCAAACCATCTATAATCTTTGTCAAAGAACTTTGACCAAAGAGAGACGACTTTATTCTTTATTCCCGGAGAGTAGTTAATATCTTCGTAAATATCAGCATAGAAAGATGATGTTCTACTCTCAACTCCTAGCTCAAAGAAATCTCCTTTGCCATCATTCATGTCTTTGTAGATTTGATTCATGACTGTGATTGGAAGTTGAAAATAAGTCTTCATAATTCCCGGCCATTCAAATTCAATATTTCCTGGGCCTCTACAATTATTAGTAATAATAATTTCATTTAAAGGATATTGTTTAAATTTTCTCTCATAGAGAATGAGCTCATCAGAAATAGGAAGAGATTCTGATCTTGTAAAAACAAATGACTTTCTCTCATATTCATTTAAGTGTCTCATCGCTTTTTCTGTACAGCTTGAGAGTTTATTTTGAAAGTTTTTCCAGTAAATATCTCTAAACTTAAAAGGCCCTACTTCAAATTCAGCATTGTCTTTATTGTTAAAGAAATAGAAGAAGTAGTTTCCATCTTTCTTATTAAGAGCTACGTTTGAAATGATAGACATATCTAGGTATTTATTAGGCTTAAAAGCATCTCTTTGATCGGCAAATTTACTTGTGTCAATAGGTATGCTTAGAAGTTCAAGACCTTGCCTCTTTTCTTTTGAAAATATTCTCCTTACTCTTGAATTCTTAGCTGAAGAAAGTTTTCCTTTAAGTATAGTCTTTAGTTCATTTATTTTTTCTACTCTATCTTTACTACTTATTTTCTCGAGCTTAATTTTAGTGAAGATAAGTCTCTTTGATAGATGAGCTCCTTCAAAGAAGTTGAGGTGTTTAGTTATTTCATTCTTAGAGATACTACCTTCTAAGTAAGAATCAATAAGTTCTTGTTGAATACTTTCTTTTAAAGGAGTGAGGCTCTCTGACCATTTAGATGGGGAGTTCGTGAGATCTATGACTTTTTCAAATTTTCGAACCGGTGGAATTTTTTCTTCAGCTCTCTTACAACTAATAGTATTTTTTAAAAAAGCACTATTTAAACTTTGAATAATTCTCGTTAAAAGAGAGTACTTGTCATTGTATTCGATATAGTAATTAGCGCTTGTTATTCCCTTCGTATTCTTTGGAAGCCTCCAAGTTCTATGAATAGGAAGCCTTGGATCAATTGTCTCCACGGAAATAAGCGGAAAATTTCTCTCAGCTTTTTTAGGAGAAATTAAGATAGGAGAGAATTCTAATTTTGTTAAATTATCTTCAGTAAGATACCTAAGCTTATAAGAATAATTTTTAAGGTTTAGAGAACTTTTTAATTTCTTTAAATCAATCGAGTAGCTTTGTAATCCTTCGTTCCAAGTCCAGATTCCATTCTTGTAATTATAAAGTGAACTTTGGTCTTGAGAGATGAATTCTGTGAAATGGCCGGGGCTAGATATACTAATGAGCTGATTCTTTTGAAAAGAATTTATCACTCCATTTTTTACTTGAGTATTCTCACAGAGAAAGTGGATATCAGCAGAAGCGGCTAAACAAGTACTACTTAGAGAAATTAATAGAAGGGCCCGTCTGCCCATTTTTAAAGACACGTATTTTATATTTTTTATTTTCATAGCATAAATATAACCTATTGTTTATACTGGGAAAATGAGGAAAAAAATGACTGCTAATGATAAGTCGTTCCAACAAAATTAATCTAATGTTAAAATTTTACTATATTTTAATAGTTTAATGCCTTTATGGGTGGTTTTTATGAAAAAGCAATTTCTAATCTTACTTATGTTACTTACTTCTCTCTCTGCTCTAGGGCAGACCACTCCGATTGATACAAAGAGTGAAGGGAAGATAGATCCTTTAGATAATTACATCGATCCAGCAACTCAAATTGATTACAAAAATGAGCTTTCTAAGCTCAATGGTGATCAAAAAGAAGTTTTGATGGAAAGATGTATTATGTTCACCATTCAAAATGAGATGGGGCAATCAGGTGAGGATTCAATGAGTCCTTCTGAAATCGAGTCTTATGAGAACCTTATAGAAACAAAGTGTAAGTGTATTAATGATGGATTCACTTGGAAGAAAGAATCTAATATGAAAGGGCAGTGTGATAACGCGGCTCCTGCTGAGAAAGACCTTCTTCTTTATACAATGGATCAATGTGTTGATAGGCTTAAATTATCAGATAAGAGTTGTAAAGATTCTATGACTGACTCTTGTCTGGCTGACTTTAGATATCAGTGTTATCAATATATGACTCAGGCACATGAATTTTCAGAGAAATCAAATCCTATCCTTAATAGATGTGACTACGACGATCAGACTAAGAATATTAAGTTAGAGTGTCGTTCATATTGCTATATTAGAAATGAGTGTGACGTCACTCAAGAAGATTTTAAAAATAGAAAGATCGGAAATGTATATCTTCTACAAAAGAAATCAAGATCATCATGTGTAAAGGGAAGTACTTACGGAATTAATGACGATAATACAATTTGGGTAACAAATTCTTGTCACGGTGATTTTGCTATTCAGTATAAAGACCCAAAGTGTGGATTTAGACCAACTTGTACGCCTAAGCCACATATCACTGACTTTATTCCTGATGGTGGAACACAGACTTTAGAAATGGTTTGTAATGGTGAAGAGAATGAAAGTGGTGGAAAGCAATTTTGTAAAGTGACTCCATTTAAAATAGATAAGAATGGGAAGCTTACAAATGAGCCAGATCCAATGAAGGAAGTTACTTACGTTAATGACCTTAAGCTATCTAAGAAGCTTGGGGCCGCTAAGTGTAATCCTGGTGGAAATGGTTCGGCGATTGATTATAATCCAAGAAATAAAGGTCTTGCTGGTGGTTGGGGAATTGAAACTCAAAACCAGTGTAATGCACTCTTTAAAGTGACGGTTAAGTGGCAGAGAAAACTTTGTACCCTTGCTGGTCAAAAAGCTGAGTCAAAAGATACTTGTTGTAATGGTCTCTACTTTGATCCAAAAGATAAGACCTGTAATGTTGCTCCATTTGATCCTCCGGCGCTCGCTGATGAGGTTAATATTGCGAGTATGGCGAATAATATTCGCTCAGGAGCTGAATGTAACCCTAAGGTAGGTGATGACATTACTGAGCTAATGGATAAGTACTTCTTTGAACTTGGTAATTATGAAAATCTCTTTACTCTTGTTGATGGAAAGAGCGATGCAATTAGCTCTATTGAAGTTGATACTGCAGAAAGTGAGGAATCTAATTCTAGTAGTGTTGTTGAACCAAGAGAATCAACATATGATCTCACAAAATTACTTCACGATACTGTAGTTAGATATAGAACGGACTATCAAAATGCTTTTGCACAATTTAAAACAGCAGAAGACTATACATCCGATCAGTATAAGGCCTATATTAACTACCTTTTAAAGGTTGATAAGAAAGAAAATACACCTGAAGATGATAAAGGTGTCGAGAAGAATATGTTCTTAGGTCTTGACGTGCAATCTGCTGCATTTAAAAATCAGCAACTAACTAAGACTTACCAAAAGGCCTACATTACTACTATCAAAGAGATGACTGCTAACTATGAAGCTGACTTAGAAAAAGCTTCTCATGCTGGTCAAAATGCTGTTTGGTATTGTGCCCACAATGAAAATTGTTCTGAGAATAATTGGCTTGTTCGAGATATTAAAAAAGATGAAGTTGTAGATTTTCTACATGATCCGGCCTACCCATATAAGGCATTAACTATTCGTGGGAAGCCACTTCCAAAACTTGCTAAAGTGAATAAGCTTCTTCTTGAAAACTCTGTTTATAGAAAATTTGAATTCACTAATGATAATAGTGATGACAAGAAGGGATTAGATAAGCTTGGAGTTTACGCTAGCTACTTTGACTATAGAGCTGGTGCTCAAAGAATTAATCCTATGATGAAAGCTGCAGGTCTAGCGGGTGTTGATGATGAGAATCAGAGAGAGTATTACAAGACTCTTGAGCTCTTTAGAAAGTATTCCCATGAAGTTCCTCTTCGTGAAAATAGTCTTATTTCAAATGGAGACTATCTAAAGAAAACAAAAGAGGGATCTCTTGCTGGTGGACTTCCACTATACTGTGAAAAACAAGATGACTATGAAGTTAGGGTTCCAATTGGTAAGGCGATAGAGCCTCTTAGAATGTTACAGATTACAGGTGTAGCAAAGGCCTATTACGATCTAATTTCTGCTGTCTATGAAAAGAATGAAAGCTGTCTAGTAGATGTAAGTGCCAAGCACGATAAGAATGTTGCTGATCTTGATGTGAATTTAGGCTTAGACTCTAGACTTATTGGAGGGGCCAATACTGCTGCAACTTCTAAGGGAGAAGACACTGGATTCATAAAGAATGTAAGTGGAACTCTTCTAGGGGCCATGTCTAGTAAGTTTGGATCGGCAACAGCTGGATCATTTATGGATAATCTCTTTGGAAGAAAAGATGGCGGAGCGGGAGCTAATTTAAACGATTCAAATTCTGGAAGTAATTTAAGTGCTCTTAAAAAGCAAGAGGCCGCAAGGATTTCAAAACTTATTGATAAGAGAATTAAATACAAGAAAGATAATGCTCTAGCAGCGTATAAGAACTCTCTAGACGCGGCGTTTGGTGATCAATTGAAGAATAAGGCCAACGCCTTTGCTTCTCTCTCTCCAGGGCTTAGTAGTGGAAGTGGATTGAATTCTGGTTCATCTAATAATTCTGCTCTTGGAAACTCTAATAGAGGTGAAGACGAAAAGAAAGTAGATCCAAATTCTGGAGTCAACTGGGGAAGCTCAAGTGGTAGCTCTGCAAACTATGGTGGATTTGGAAATTCAGGATCATCGGGATCAAATAGAGGTGGCCATGGTTCAGGTTCAAATGGTGGAAGTGGTAGTGGAATGAATTACTCTGGAAATTCAGGTTCAGGAAATCAAGATATTTTAGATAATATTGATGATAAGAAGTATGAGCCAAATGATGGAGATAGTTTATTTGATAGAGTGACTAAGCGTTATATTAAATCCGCTTATCCCGTTCTACTTGAAAGAAAGAAACAGGAATAGAAAGTATAATGAAAGGCCCTTCGGGGCTTTTCTTTTTTGTCTTATTCATAAAAATTCTCTAAAATCATTTCATGATAAAATTTAACTCAAAACTTCCTCGTGTAGGTCAGACAATCTTTTCAACTATAACGGCCAAGGCAAATGCTGAGGGCGCACTTAATCTAGGACAAGGCTTTCCTGACTTTGATGGGGATAACTTTTTAAAAGAGCGCATCTGTCACTATATCGAAGAGGGGAAGAATCAATATGCACCCATGATTGGCGTTCAGAGTTTAAGAGAAAGTATTAGTCAGTACTTTAAAGCGAAGTATAAATTAGCTGTGAATCCTGACTTAGAGGTGACGATTACTTCTGGTGCAACTGAGGCCTTAACCTGTACAATTTTAGCTCTTATTGAAGAAGGTGATGAAGTCATCGTCTTTGATCCAAGTTATGATAGCTATGTTCCTGCAATTGAGCTGGCCGGTGGAATCGCAAAGAGGTTGAATTTAGTTGGGGAAGAATTCGTTCTCCCATTTTCTAAAATTAAAGAGGCCATTAGCGACAAGACAAAAATGATCATTGTAAATTCTCCCCATAATCCAACAGGGAGCTCTCTTTCAAAAACAGACTGGCAAGAACTTTCAAAAATTATAGAAGAAGAGAATATTTTTATTCTAAGCGATGAAGTTTATGAGGGAATTTTCTTTGGAGGTGTAAACCACTTTAATCCACGTTCAATCGAAGCTCTGAGAGAGAGACTCATTAGTGTGTATAGTTTTGGTAAGTCTTGTCATATGACGGGCTGGAAAGTGGGATACGCTATCGCAAATCCTGAGTTAAGTAATGAAATCAGAAAGCTTCATCAGTACTTTACTTTTTCAACTTTTACCGCCGCTCAAATGGCCATCGCAGACTATCTTAGTGAGAAAGTGGAAAACTTCTTAGAGCTTGGAAAATTTTACCAGGAAAAGAGAGACTTCTTTGTAAATGGTTTAAAAGAATCCAGATTTAAAGTTTTAAACCCTAAGGGAACTTATTTCTGTCTCTTAGATTATAGTGCTATTTCAGATCTCTCTGATTTTGATTTCTGTATGAAGCTTATTTCTGATCATGGGATGGCCACAATTCCTATCTCCGGATTCTATGAGAGCCCACCTAAAGATCAGAAAATTGTAAGAGTTTGCTTTGCAAAAGATCAAGAGACCCTTGCTCGGGCCCTTGAAATCTTGAATGCTATTTAGTGACCTAGGTAGGCCTTTTGAATTTCTTCATTGGTAATTAGCTCACTTGCAGGTCCTTCCATAAAGATTTCCCCAGTGGTGAGAACGTATCCTCTATGGGCAATTTTAAGTGAGGCGTAAGCATTTTGTTCAACTAGAAGAATAGTCATTCCATGCTTATTTAAATCAACAATCGCATCGAATATTGCTTGCACTAGGATTGGAGCGATTCCAAGAGATGGCTCATCTAGTAAGAGAAGATCTGGTGCTGACATATAAGCGCGAGCGATAGCTAACATCTGTTGCTCTCCACCTGAAAGAGTTCCCGCAAATTGCGCTGATCTCTCCTTAAGTTTTGGAAAGAGTGCATACATATACTCATAGTCAGCTTTTATTTTTTCAGTATCTCTTCTAAGAAAGGCCCCCATTTCTAGGTTTTCTTTAACCGTTAAATCTGGAAAGACCATTCTTCCTTCAGGAGAGTGAGCAACACCAAGGCCTACAATTTTATTGGCCTTGATACCATCAATTCTATTTCCTTTGTAGAGAATTTCTCCCTGACTCGGTTTTAGAAGTCCTGATATAGTGTGAAGACTGGTTGTCTTTCCGGCTCCATTAGAACCTAGAATTGTGACGATTTCACCTTTGTGTACTTTTAAATTAATTCCGTGGATGGCATGAATGGCACCGTAGTGAACATGCATATCTCTTACTTCTAATAATACTTCTTTACTCATAACTTAGTCCCTATGGCCGCTCTGTTCCTAGATAGGCCTCAATAACTTTAGGATTACTTTGAATCTCTTTTGGTTCTCCGTGAGCGATAAGCTCGCCGTGATCGACCACATAAATTTGTTCACACACATCCATTACTAATCTCATATCGTGCTCGATAAGAAGAATTGCAATTTGAAACTTATCTCGCACCCAGCGAATAAGTTCTGTTAGATCTCTTGTTTCATTTGGATTCATTCCAGCTGCAGGCTCATCTAAGAGAAGAATGTCAGGCTTAGTGGCAAGAGCTCTTGCGATTTCTAGCCTTCTCTGCTCTCCGTAAGGAAGGTTCTTAGCAAAGTGATCTTTCTTCTTGTCGAGGCCAAAGATCTTTAAAATTTCCATGGCCTCTTTCTTAAGTCGCTCTTCTTCTTGGTGAAATTTCTTTGTTCTAAAAATACTTGCCAGTAGCCCGTAATCAACACGAAAGTGTCCAGCAAGTCTAATATTATCTAAGACAGTTAAATCTTTAAAGAGACGAATATTTTGAAAAGTTCTCGCTACCCCTTGTTGAGTAATGAATGCGGGTCTTAATCCTGAAATATTCTTTCCATTTAAGAGGATCTCTCCCTCTGTTGGCTCATATATTCCTGTGACCATATTAAAGATCGTCGTCTTTCCTGCACCGTTAGGGCCAATGACTCCAACGAGATCAGTTTTTCCAATCGAGAGAGAGAAATTATCAACAGCAGTTAAACCACCAAAGCGCATTGTTATATTCTTTGTTTCTAAAATAGGAGTACTCATGCAGCTTCTCCTTTCTTTTTAAAGAACTTTAGAGGATTAAATTCATGTTTACCAAAAATCCCTCCTGGTCTTAGAAGCATCAACGTAATAAGTAGAACAG
This sequence comes from Halobacteriovorax sp. JY17, assembly GCF_002753895.1. Classification (NCBI taxonomy): domain Bacteria; kingdom Pseudomonadati; phylum Bdellovibrionota; class Bacteriovoracia; order Bacteriovoracales; family Halobacteriovoraceae; genus Halobacteriovorax; species Halobacteriovorax sp. JY17. Next base: position 619,920 of record NZ_NJER01000001.1, read on the forward strand.
AGTAAATAACCATTCTCCATTCACTAATGGTCTCACCCATAAGTCTTAGAATTTCAGGAAGAAGCGTTAGGATAATTGCTCCAACAATTGATCCTGTTATAGATCCAAGTCCACCTAGAATTACCATTAAGAGAATGATGACTGAGAACATAAAGGTAAATCCATTTGGATGAAGAAATTGAGTATAGTGAGCGTAGAGAGAGCCTGCGATACCAGCAAAACCTGCACCAATAACAAAGGCCATAGTTTTATATTTAAAAGTATAAATTCCCATTGAGTCTGCAGCGATCTCATCTTCTCTAATACTAATGATGGCCCTACCGTGAGTTCCTCTCATAATATTTGCAATAATGAGAACTGTGATGAATACAAAGAGGTAGACCCAGAAGAAATTAGTAATCTTTGGAATTCCACTAAAACCTCTTGGGCCACCAATTGAGTCAGTGTTCATAATCACAATACGAATGATTTCTCCAAAACCTAGAGTGGCAATTGCTAAGTAATCGCCGCGAAGTCTAAGACATGGAACTCCAATAATAAGTCCAGCTATTGATGCTGTGATAAATCCAATGAAGCAGCCTATGATTAGGTTTACTTCTGGTGGCACAGGTAATTGCGCGTACACTGTAAAGGCCGCAGCAGAGTAGGCTCCCACTGCCCAAAAACCTGCGTGGCCTAAGCTGAATTGCCCACAGATTCCATTAATTAAATTAAGGGAAACTGTTAAGATAATATTAATTCCGCTAAGGATACTAAGGTGTAGTAGTAATTCTAACATTACACTTTCTCCTTTCTATTCTTACCGAGAATTCCCGCAGGCTTTACTAGTAAGATTAAAATAAGGATGAGAAATGCAATCCCATCTCTATATGTTGATTCCCAGAAACCAACAACTAGGTTTTCTGCGACTCCTAATGTAAGTCCACCAAGAACAGCTCCTGGTATAATTCCAATACCACCTAGAACTGCAGCAATAAATGCTTTAAGCCCTGGGATTAGTCCCATCATTGGTTCAACAGTACTGTAATACATCCCAACAAGAACTCCCGCTGCACCGGCCATGGCCGCCCCAATGAAGAAGGTATAAGAGATAATTTTATTTGTGTCGATTCCCATGAGTTCAGCGGCGTCGTGATTATAACTAGTCGCTTTCATGGCCTTTCCGATTCTAGTTTTATTTACTAACCACCAGAGAAAAATCATCAGTACAAAAGTAGTCACAAGAATAATAACTTGGATATTTGAAATCATAATTTCGCCGAAGAACCATGTCTTTTGCTCAATGGCGGTTGGAAATGCTTTGGGATCAGCTCCAATAACTAGTTGACCAGTATATTGAAAGAAGAGTGATGTTCCAAGTGCCGTAATAAGGGCCGGAATTCTTCCAGCTGATCTTATCGGTCTATAAACAATTTTTTCAACAATTACTGCAACTATTCCTGAACCTAACATGGCCACTGGAAAAGCTAGGTAGAGAGGAAGCCCTCCCATAATACAATAGAAGCCAATAAAGCCACCTATCATATAGAATTCACCATGGGCAAAGTTAATTAACTTAATAATACCGTACACCATCGTATAGCCTAGGGCTATAAGGGCGTAGATACTACCTTGGGTTAGTCCATTAATTAGGTATTGCCCAAGGTCCCAGAAAAAATACATTGTATCTTCACTCATATTTAACCTTTAAAAAATAAAAGGCCCAAATATATGGGCCCGTTGAACTTTTGAATTTAATTATGGGTTAACTTTAGAATTGAAAACGTTACCACTAGGTGTTGTTTCCAGAACTACAGCACTCTTTTGAGCATTTCTATCTTTATCAATTGTTATTGATCCAGTTACACCAACAAAATTCTTTGTCGCTAGAATTGCCGCTTGGATATCTGTGTTCTTAGTTGATTTTGCTTTTGTGATAGCGTCTGCCATGACGAGAATTCCGTCATACCCAAGTGCTGCCATTGCTCCTGGTTGTTGCCCGTAAGCAGCTTTGTATTCTTTTACGAAGGCCTGAACTTTTTCATCTTTGTCGTCTGGAGCAAAGTGAGAGCTGATATAATTTCCACTAACAGCATCTCCGGCTAGTTTTTGAAGAGTAGGAGAGTCCCAGCCGTCTCCTCCAAGAAATGGCATATTCATTCCCATCTGACGGGCCTGCTTTAAGATAAGACCAACTTCTGTGTAGTAACCTGGAAGAAAAATAGCGTCTGGCTTTGTTCTCTTAATTTTTCTAAGAAGAGATCTAAAGTCAGTATCTTTTTGGATATAAGCAAAGTCTTCGTCTGAAACAAGTGCTCCACCTAATTCTTTAAACTTCTTTTTAAATACTTTAGAAAGACCTTTTGAGTAATCAGAAGAGTTATCAATAATGATGGCCATCTTTTTCTTTTTAAGATTTTCAAAAGCAAATTTTGCCATCACAACACCTTGGAAGGCATCAGTGAAACAAGTTCTAGAAATAAAGTCTCCAGTCATTGTGACTTTTTCATTAGTAGAAGCTGGAGTCATTAATGGCACTTTATTTGTTTGAGCAATTGGAGCACCAGCTAATGTATTTGAAGAAGCAACTGAACCAATAATAGCGTCAACACTATCTGACTTGATTAATTTAGTTACAGCGTTGGCCGACTCTTGTGGCTCACTCTTATTATCTTCAACTTTTAATTCGATAGATATTTTTCCTTCAGCATTTATTTTCTTAAGAGCGAGCTTAATTCCATTTACTGATTCTTGTCCGTAAGTGGCAACAGGACCAGTCATTGGGAAAACTGCACCAATTTTAACTTCACGCTTGGCCGCAAGACTTAATGGGGCAAGAGAAAGCGCTAGGGCCCCAATTGTAAATATTCTCTTGAGTTTAAGTTTCTTAATCACGTTTATCTCTCCCTGATATGTATGTGTATGAATTTTATTGTTTTAAAAGTTTAGCAAAGAGGTCTGATATGTAAAGGCATAAAACAGACCGATTCGGTTAATCTTAATAAAGAAGCGCGTTATCTCGCATGCTTTGATATGCGTCATATCCCTTCATCTCAAGCTCTAATAAATCCTCTAGACTTCCGTCTCTCTCGACCCATTGGCGAATTGAAGATGTTCCATTTATGAGATCAATGGCCAGCTTATCATATTCGTATTCATAGGCCGCATCCTGCCAAAGAAATTTATCACCCAGAAAATTTCTAAATTCTTTGCAAAGCATTTGTGAGACACGCCATGGCCTAAATGTTTTCCAGTCTAATGGGTGAATGTGAACACCACCGCAGGTCTGGCCTCCGTGCTTTTGAAACATAGGGTGGAAGGTGACAGGTCTAAAGACATAGCTTTCGTCACCAGAAATTTTAGAGCTTAAGTATTCAACAAATTCAAAGGGCTCAATGTCTGGGTGACCAATAACTTCAAGGCTTCTAGTAGTTCCACGTCCTTCAGATAGTTTTGTTCCTTCAAAGAGAACAGTTCCCACAAAGGTGAGCGCACCTACTGGTGTTGGAAGGTTTGGCGATGGATTTACCCAGGGAAGTTCACATTCTCCCCACATCATCTCTCTCTTCCAGCCTTGCATCGCTACAACGTCATAGTCCAAGTCAATTCCAAAATTATTCTTTGCGAAGTGCCCCACTTCTCCCATAGTCATTGCATGTCTTTGAGGCATTGGATATCTTCCAACAAAAGACTTGAAACCTTCTTCTAGAATTGTTCCCTCTAGAATTTCTCCGCCTACTGGATTGGGGCGATCGAGGACGACAATTTTAATTCCAAGTTGCGCGCACTTTTCCATGGCAAGAGTTAAAGTTGATATGTAAGTATAGACTCTCGTTCCGACGTCTTGTAAGTCTACAACTAATGTATCCACATCTTTTAACATTTCATCAGTAGGAATTCTTGTTTCTCCGTAGAGACTGTGAACAGGGACTTTGAAATAAGGGTGAATAAAGTCCTTTGTTTCAATCATATTATCTTGTACGTCAGTGACAAAGCCGTGCTGAGGACCAAAGATCTTTACGAGTCTACTTCCAATTAATTTTTTTAGTATTAGAACGCTATGGTTGAAATTTCTATCAACCGAAGCACTGTGACAAAGTAGGGCCACATTCCCTTTTAGTTTATTTAGATGCGTCTCGCTAGAGAGTTGTTCAATTCCATTTGTAACCATTTCTTCTCCGATATCTTAAGTTAAAAATGGTAACTAATATAAATATGTTTTTAAAGGATTATTTTACTGGAATGTGTCTAAAAAAAAGATGCACAATTTGTGGCCAATAGGTGGTCAATCTATGAAAATAGAAGAACACACACGCAAGGGAGCATGCATGAAACAATACTTAGATCTAATGAGACACGTCCGAGATAATGGCGTTGAAAAATCTGATAGAACAGGAACGGGGACTCTTTCTTGCTTTGGTTATCAGGCCCGTTATGATTTGAGTGAAGGCTTTCCCCTTGTAACAACAAAGAAGTGTCATCTAAGATCAATTATTCATGAACTCCTTTGGTTTTTAAAGGGCGATACGAATATCTCTTATTTAAAAGAAAATAAGGTTTCTATTTGGGATGAATGGGCAGACGAAGAGGGAAATCTTGGACCTGTTTACGGAGCTCAGTGGAGAAAGTGGATGCGTCCAGATGGAACACATGTGGATCAAATTACAAATTTAGTAGAACAAATTAAAAATAATCCTGATTCAAGAAGACTGATTGTCTCTGCTTGGAATCCTGGAGTTATTGACCAGATGGCACTACCTCCATGTCACGCTTTCTTTCAATTCTTTGTGGCCAATGGAAAACTATCTTGTCAGCTCTACCAAAGATCAGCAGATATTTTCTTAGGTGTTCCTTTTAATATTGCAAGTTACGCACTTCTTACAATGATGATGGCACAGGTGACTGGGCTTGAAGCCGGAGAGTTTATTCATACTCTTGGAGATGCCCATCTCTATTCAAATCATCTTGATCAGGCAGAGCTTCAATTGAGCCGAGAGCCTAGAGCACTTCCTGTAATGAAGATTAATCCTGCTGTTAAAAATATTTTTGAATTCAGTTTTTCTGACTTTGAATTAGAGGGCTACGATCCTCATCCACATATTAAAGCACCTGTGGCCATATAGTGATTAATTACTTCATCGTAGCAGGCCTTGGGAAAAATAGGGAGCTTGGACTTTCTAATGAACTTCTCTGGAAGCTTCCAGAAGACTTAAAGAACTTCAAGGCCCTCACTATTGGTAAGAGTATGATCATGGGGCGAAAGACTTTTGAATCTATTGGTAGACCTCTTCCAAAACGTGAAACAATTATTCTTACGCGCGACCATAGCTATAAGCAAGATGGTTGCGTGGTCTTGCATTCGATTGATGAAATTGAAAATTACTTAACTCAAAGTGGTAAAACTGAAGCGGCCATTGTTGGGGGGGGAGAGATTTATCAGCTCTATCTCTCTAAATGTTCTAAAATGTATCTAAGCTTTGTAGACTTTGAAGGTGAGGCAGATACTTTCTTTCCAAGTTTTGATGCTTCTCTTTGGAGTGAGGACTCTTTAGAAGTTCATCCGGCAGGAGAGTCAACACTTAGTTGGAAGTTTGTTACACTTTCTAGAAAATAGAAAATCCATTCTTCATAAGTATGCTTGCTGTGCTCATTAGTGGAAGTCCTATGATAGCAGTGTAGTCACTGCAATGAATTTCTTCAAAGAGAGCTATTCCTTGATTTTCTAACATATAAGAGCCACAGCAATTTAATGGGGATTCAGCAGTGATATAATTTTCAATTTGAGAGTTTGTTAACTCTCTCATTTTCATTCTTGCAATTACCGTTTTAACTTCACAATAACTCTCACTTAAGTAGCATGTGGACGTGATTAATTCGTGAGTTTTTCCACTAAGTATTCCTAGTTGAGAGATCGCTTTTTCCACAGTCTTGGGTTTTCCTAGAATTTCTCCATCAATACTTAGGACTTGATCACCACCGATAATGAAGTCGTTTAAGTGGTCTTTTAATACACTTTGGGCCTTGAGCTTTGCGAGTGTTTCGGCAAGCTCAGTTGGATTTCTTATTTTGTCTTTATAGCTGTCTTCATCGACATTTGGTGCATGGGTCTTAAACTTCTTTGTTAGACGTTCTAATTGTTCTCTTCGGTAAGGAGAAGTCGAAGCGAGTATAATATCCATGAGTTGGCCCTTGGTCTTTGAGAAAATATTAAGTGTATTCTATGTTATAATAAACTATTGGAGGGTAATATGGGAGAGGAAACTTTAGAAGTATTAGTCACTCTTGCGTGGTTTTTAATTCCAATCGTCTTTACCATTGGGCTGATTAAGCAGTCTCTAGGTGAACAAGATGTCCACCCTGAAAATTATGATAACCCTGAACTCGATCGCCCTGATGATGAGGACCGAGCTGCTTGAGAGGACTATTTACAGTTTTCTAATTTCTTTGTGGCCTGGAATGACCAATTTACTTTCCAGTTCTTCCCAAGTGTATGCACTCTATAACCACCGATTAGAATAGTTTCTTCTGGAGAAACAATCGTTCTTCCACCTCTTAGGTAAGTATTAATTGTATTTGTTGATTGCTTTAGTTTCGCAATGACACAATACGGAGTGTTTGAAATATTTGTGATTCTCTGAGTGATCGCAACGACTGTTCCATTTGATGAAAGAGATTTTTCGTCAACTTTAATACTCTGTGAACGTCCATTGCCAAGAGTTATATACTCTTCCCAGTCACTGAATTCTGTAGCTTCTTCGTAGAGCCATGGGGAAATGTCGATTTGTGCTTGTTCGAATTCTTGCCACGAAGCTTTTACTTCAAAGGCCATTAACATAATTGCTAGGGTACCTAGGTAGATCAGTAGTCTCATAAATTTCTCTCTTTTTTGTGTGTTCTATAATTGTTTCCCTGTCGTTTTAATTCGTCAATGTTTGTTTATTTTTTTATTTGCGGATATGATTATCTAGTTAATTACTAATGGAGAATTTATGAAGAAAATGTTTTTTTGCGCAGTGTTGCTTTTTTCAAGCATGTCTTTTGCAATTCCAACTGCAAGAATTATCAAGTTAAAGGGTGATGTAACTTTAAATGGAAAATCCTTAAAAGTAGGAGATTCAATCTTAAAGAGTGGGATACTTAAGACAAAGGCGAGAAGTTTTGTGAAGCTTGAAATCGCAGAGTGGAATAATAATCTTGTGCTTGGACCTAATGGAGAGATGAATTTAGACTTAAGCGAGAAGAGTACCAAGCAGTATAATTTTCTAAAGGGAAGAATTCGTTGGTTCACTCAGAAGAATAAGAAATCAAATGGAGTTATTCATACTAAGCAAGCGAGTTTAGGAGTTCGTGGAACAGACTATCTCTTAATTGCAAATTCTCTACTTGGAGAAACTGAAATTATCGTCTTCGATGGTAAGGTTCAATTTCAAAATAATTCAAGCGTTAAAGACTCTTCTCTGATCTCAAAGAATCAGTGGGGTGGCCTTGGTGGTCGTTACGGAAAGTCTATTGGGGAAGTTCTAGACTTACCTGCAAATGTGATTAATGCTTTTTCTAAACAACTAGATTGGTAAAAAAATAAGGCCCAGCTATTTCTAACTGGGCCTCTACTTGTAACTTATTTCTACCAGCTCGCAACTGGTTGAAAGGTCTTTTGTGTAGAGCATTCCATCGCTTGTCTCTACGAGACCTCTATCATCTAAAAAACTTTACTTCCTTAGAGATAGAAACTGAACCCTAAGTTCTTGGGTTCAGCTTTCAGTATTCGTGGATCTATGATCCCCTTCGGGTACTACGATCCGCACATAACACAATTTCCGTACGTAGAAGCACTGAGTGTGCTTCGTAGTAGGAAATCATGATTGTGGTTGTGTGGATCTATGAGCCCTCCGCCCACGCTAATCGAAACTGACGTTTCGCTTAACGTGACGGTAAAGCGGGCGTCAAAATGCTTTCGCATTTTGCGTACCCTTCGGGTACTACGATCCGCACATAACACAATCATCAGGGTTCTCAATAGAACAAACCATTGCTGCTTGTGCGTCTTCTTTATTTGTTACTGCTGGCGTGTCGTTCTTAACAGTGAATTGAACTGCGTTTACAGCTGCTCTTGCTCTTAAGTAGTACATTCCTGTCTTAAGTCCAGATTTCCAAGCATGGAAGTGCATTGAACTAAGTTTTCCAAAGTTCGGCTCTTGCATGTGGATATTTAGGGATTGACCTTGATCAATATATGGAGCACGTCCCGCTGACATATCAATTACTGTCTTTTGGCTAATTTCCCAAACTGTCTTATATAGACCTTTTAATTCTTCTGGAATTCTTTCAATTGCTTGGACTGAACCATTGTTAGCGATGATTTCATTTCTCATCTTATCATTCCATAGTCCCGCTCTGATAAGATCGTTCACTAGGAATTTATTAACAACTGCAAATTCCCCAGAAAGAACACGTCTAACATAGATATTTGAAGTGATAGGCTCAAAGCATTCGTTATTTCCAAGAATCTGTGAAGTCGATGCTGTAGGCATTGGAGCAACTAGAAGAGAATTTCTAACTCCGTGCTTAGCAACTTCTTCTTTTAACTTCTTCCAGTCCCAATTCTTACCTGTTGGAGTTACTCCCCACATATCAAATTGGAATTGTCCTTTTGATATAGGTGATCCTTCGTAACTTTGGTAAGCACCATCTCTTTCTGCAAGATCTTTTGAAGCCGTAAGTGCTGCAAAGTAAATTGTTTCAAAGATCTGGTTATTAAGTTCAAGAGCTTCTGGACTCTCAAATCTATATCTCATCTTAAAGAATGCGTCTGCTAGACCTTGAACACCTAGACCAATTGGTCTGTGTCTCATATTGGAATTCTCTGCTTCGATTACTGGGTAGTAATTAATGTCGATAATTCTATTAAGGTTTAAAGTCGCTCTGTAGACTACATCATAGAGTTTCTTGTGGTCGTATGTTCTAGTCGCTTCATCAACAAACATATTTAGGGCCACAGAAGCTAGGTTACAAACAGCAACTTCATCAGGAGCAGTGTATTCCATAATTTCTGTACAAAGGTTTGAAGATTTAATTGTTCCAAGATTCTTTTGGTTTGATTTCTCGTTAATAGAATCTTTGTAAAGCATGTAAGGAGAACCAGTTTCAATTTGCGATTCAAGAACTGCAAACCAAAGATCTTGTGCTCTAACAACTTTCTTGGCCTTTCCTTCACTCTCGTATCTTGTGTAGAGAGCTTCGAATTCAGCGCCGTAAGTTTCGGCCATACCTGGACACTCGTGTGGGCAAAATAGTGACCACATTCCGTCAGCTTCAACTCTCTTCATGAATAAATCAGAAATCCAAAGTGCGTAGAATAAATCTCTCGCTCTATTTTCATCTTTACCAGTGTTCTTCTTCATTTCTAGGAAATCAAAGATATCTGCGTGCCATGGCTCAAGGTAGATTGCGAAAGCACCTTTTCTCTTTCCGCCACCTTGGTCAACGTATCTAGCAGTATCGTTGAAAACTTTAAGCATTGGAACGATTCCATTAGAAGTACCATTTGTACCTTTAATGAAAGAACCCTTCGCTCTAATATTGTGAATTGAAAGACCAATTCCACCTGCTGATTGAGAGATAAGAGCACTTTGCTTTAAAGTATCGTAGATCCCTTCAATACTATCGTCTTTCATTGTAAGTAAGAAGCAACTTGAAAGTTGTGGCTTAGCTGTACCTGAATTGAATAGAGTAGGTGAAGCGTGAGTAAAGTATTTCTCACTCATTAAGTTATAAGTTTCAATAGCCGCTTTTAGGTCATTCATGTGAATACCAACAGAAACTCTCATTAACATCTGCCCTGGTCTCTCAGTTATTTTACCATTCATTTTTAGAAGGTAAGATCTCTCAAGAGTTTTGAATCCAAAGTAGTCGTAGTTAAAATCTCTCTTGTCATCAACTGCTGTATCAAGCATTTCTGCATTTTCCATCACAACATCATAAAGCTCTTTTGAAACGAGAGGAGCTTTTGCTCCTGTTGCTGGGTCAATGTAGTTGAACATTTCTTTAATATTCTCAGAGAAACAACCACGTGTTTCTTTGTGTAGGTTAGATACGGCAATTCTACCTGCAAGCTTTGAGTAATCTGGGTGTTGAGTTGATAGGTAAGCGGCAGTTTCACCAGCTAATTTATCAAGCTCTGGAGTTGTAATCCCATCAAAAATACCTTCAATTACTTTACTTGTAATAAGTGAAGGATCGATGAATTGTTGATCTAAATCAAAAGCTAATCTTTCAATTCTCTCCGTGATCTTATCGAATTTTATCGGCTCTCTCTCGCCACTTCTTGTGATGACATACATTTCTAAAACTCCGCGTCTAATGTGAATGTGTTTTGAGTTCTGTCTCCTAGAACCCCTGACTTTTGATATTCTGATACTCTCTTTTCGAAGAAATTTGTCTTTCCTTCTAGTGAGATAAGCTCCATCCAATCAAATGGATTTTCTGTGTTGTAATTCTTCTTACAACCAAGTCTTGATAGCCAGTAGTCAGCTACAAATTCAATATAGCGAGACATCATATCTGCGTTCATTCCGATAAGTGATACTGGAATTGCTTCTGTGATGAATTCTTTTTCGATCTCTACAGCTTCAGTGATAATCTGAGTGATCGTCTCTTTTGTTAATTGCTCTTCTGGAGTAAGTAGCTCGTGTAAGTGACAAGCGAACTCACAGTGAAGTCCTTCGTCACGACTAATGAATTCATTAGAAGTACAAAGACCTGGCATAAGTCCTCTTTTCTTTAACCAGTAAATTGAACAAAATGATCCAGAGAAGAAGATACCTTCAATCGCTGCGAAGGCGATAAGTCTCTCTGCAAATGATCTCTTTGATTGCATCCACTTCATGGCCCATGCCGCTTTCTTCTCTACGAATGGGAAGTGAGTAACTGCGTGGAAGAGTTCATCTTTCTCTTTAGCATCTTTTACATATGTATCGATGAGAAGCGAGTAAGTTTCTGAGTGGATATTTTCCATTGCGATTTGGAATCCGTAGAAACATCTAGCTTCTGGTATTTGAACGTCGTTATAGAAACGAAGAGCAAGGTTTTCATTTACAATCCCATCACTAGCAGCAAAGAACGCTAGAATGTGCTTGATGAAATGTTGCTCATCTTTGTTTAGCTTTTCCCAGTCCGTGATGTCAGATGCGAAGTCTAACTCATCGGCAGTCCAGAATACGGCCATGTGATTTTTATACATCTCAAAAATTGAGTGATACTTCAGTGGAAATAGTACGAAACGATCATCGTTTGGTGCGAGAATAGGATCCACAATGCCTCCTTAATTGTGTGTGCGGTTGTTACAAGTAGTTTATATTGGCCAAAATTCTCTAGCGCTATATATTGTGTTCTCTTTTAAAAGTAGAAACATCAAAACCGAGCGAAGAACTCCATTAAATTGACTACGCCAATTAGTGCCGCTAAGCTCGTATATACCATTACCAAAGGGGTTGTGTGTGTCTTTGATTGTTGGATATTGTTTTTTTGTCCCTATTAAAAGAGTAGCAATTCTGAGCAAATTTTCAAGCCCAATTTTACAAATTATTGTGGTTTTAGATGATTTTTTTTATAAAAACTACTAGACGAATTCAAAGCTTCAATAACAATCGGAGGGTTGGGCCCTGTCAAACCCCCTGCAGCAACGTACTTTTTTTTCTAAAACATTCTTACATCATTTTTTGAAACAGTGCTTCTATAGGTTTTTTGGTGATTAACACAGAGAGTTGGCACTATATATGGTGTCTGATCTAATGTTTATTTCGATATGTAGTAGATTTGGACGAGCTAATTATCAGTCTCATCTTTAATATCTAGGCCTAGTATCTCTTCGATTATATCTTCAAGTGTGACAATACCTACTAGATCTCCGCCTTCACTGTGGACGCTTGCTATATGCTCTTTGCGCTTTATGAGCTTTGTGAACACATTTCTGATCTTTGTATCTTCAGTGACTTGTAGCATGGGCTTTAGGAGCTCTGACAGGCCTACTTGTTCATTTATGAGTAGGGAGGAGAGTATTTCACAGCGTAGAACATAACCCCTCACGTCGTACTCGTAAGTGCCTACAATGGGAATCCTAGAGAATTTATACTGCTCGCATATATTTAGGAGTTCCTCTTGAGGAGTGCTTAAAGGGAGTGTGAAGACCTTCTCAATAGCTAGTGTGATGTCTTTAATAGGCTTCTTTGGAAAAGAGAGCATATTTTTTAAGGCCTCAAATTCCTCTGGGAAAATAGCCCCGTCGCGCACACCTATTTCAGCTACTGCGTGTATTTCATCTCTCGTAAGTTTCTCGTGTTCTCCCTTGATGGCCTTTGAGATACTTTCGCTCAACCATACTAGTGGAAGAGTGAGGAAAATAAAGGTTGGAAGAATATAGCCTATGAAAGGAATTAATTTCTTCCAGTGCCTGGCCCCAATAGATTTTGGAATTATTTCTGAAAGAAAGAGAATGGCAAAAGTTAGAAGGATTGAAAAAATGGTGAGAACGCTATCGCCAAATACCTTCTGAACCTGTGCGCCGGCCCCTGTTGCACCTATGGTATGGGCGAAAGTATTTAAGCTTAAAATAGCGGCCAAGGGCCTTTCGATATTTAGCAGTAGAGGAGAGAGTTTCTTAAATAGCTTCTCATTAGTCTTTTCAATAGAAGCTAGATAGCTTGGAGTAATTGAGAGAACTACCGCCTCAAGAATTGAGCACAGAAAAGAGACAAAAATAGAGATAAATATAAATACGAATAAAAGTGTCATGACCCTTATTATAGCAAATTAGGTCTAAGCTTAGTTAAGTTCTTGTAAACTTTTAACAAAATGGAGCATTAGTCTAAGAAATACTCGCCAACTCCGTATAGCCCGTTTTGATAAACGATGAAGTAGATGGAGTTACTAACAGAGTTATAGAGAATCTTTCTCTGTCCAGAGTAACATTTAAGAGCAGTGGAAGCTAAGTCTAGAGAAGTCGTAGTGTCAGTTGTTTTATTATACTCAATCATCACACCTGAACTATTACAGTAGTAAATCTTCTCTTCGGCCCCATCTCTTCTCATCACAAAACCATAAGCAGAACTTGGAAGTGTTGTGTATTCAGCGATAACTCCCCCTTGAGTGGTCTTTATAATTCTAGAAGAGTTTGCTTGCTTCATTAGCCAACCGTGAGTGGCATCGTACTGGGCGTTGACCATTCCACCGTAGGTAGGCGCTCTGGAGTCGGCAGTATTTGTACCTGCAGCTTCTATACTACCTCTATCTGTATCGGGTTGACCCATGAAGTGAGATTGGCGATAGCTGTCAGCTCGGTCATAGAGTTTTATATAGGCGTCAGATGAAGTTGTTCCATTCCATCTAGACTTTTGAACCATTAATTGATCTCCAGCAAGGCCTAGAATTTGTTCGCTATACCAGTCAAAAGATATATCATTTCCAACTTTCCCATCAGAAGCTGGATTGTAATAAGAGGTTCCACCATTTCCAATAACTTTCGACCAAAGCCCAGAAGCTCTGGTAAAGAGTTGAACACCAGAGCCTGTGTCATCGTAAATATTTCCGTTAATAGGGTCTGAAGTGAATGAGTAAGTTGTATATCCGTAGCTACCAGCAACGTAATTTATATTTCCACCAATTTGAAATTCTCTATAATCACCTGAGATCGTATCTCCTATTAGAAGGATATCTTTTTGCGCGGAATTTAATCCCCAGTCAATTTGATAAGAGAGGCCAATTCTAGCAGAGAGTGCATTTCCTCCATCACCGCTAGAAGGAAATTGACCAGTGAGAGTGACGATATTGCCAGAGTCATCAAGAGTTCTAATGAGCCCTTGATCGTTGAAGAATAGCTTCCCGTTGGCGTCTACAAACATGGCCTCAATACTTACACTGCACGAAGTTGCATTCGTTCCATCAGAACAAGGTGCTCCTGGTGTTGATCCTGTTCCTAGAATTTTACTCCAAGTATTCGCGGCAGCATTATAGACCACCAATTCACGTTTTAGTTGAGTGACCGCGTAGAGAAGTCCATTTTGTCCTGACTTATAGACTGCGAAGTAACCTCCATAGACATCATACGGAGCAATCGCTTGATAGTCAGTTGTAGGGGAGCCATTAACAAAGTCTAGCCTCGTAGGGTATCGTCGTGTATTTCCAGGAACTGACTTATAAATTGTGACTTGCATATGCTCAATTTCAGAAGAGAGTGGGTCATAGGTCATGGCCAAGTTATAAGTTGGTTGAACACTCAATGGCCCAGCCGCGTCCGTATAGTATCCCGTTCCTGAAACATTAACTAAATTTACTTTTCCTGCTGAAGCATCGTAGTGCCTCCATTTCTTATTGCTAGAAGAATCAGACTTAAAGTAGATATCTCCATTTGGAAGAGTTGTTATTGTTGAGTAGTGAGTATGAGTGGCATCAATTTTTATCTGATCTGGATCAACACTATTTCCCGGATCTGAGGAAGATCCGCCACCAATAAGGGTGCTGATGGTCCAAGGATTTGTATTCATATCTATTCTTCTAAAGCTATTGTTGTCGAGAACTAAGAGCCCATTTGAGTGATCAAGAGCAATGGCCTGAGGGTCTTTGAGGGTGGCACTAGCTATAGAACCTCCGTCTCCAGAAGCTGTTCCTGTTTTAGCGATCAACTCGCTTACAACTCCAGTGGTTGGATTGACCCAAAGTAGGCCGGCCTGTGTATCTAGCATGAAAATATCGCCCTTACTTGTAACCGCAAGGGAGTTTGAGTCTGCGAGATGTTGACTAGACCTTGTCTTATAAATAACTGATTGAGAGCTTCCGCCAACACCTTTTTCTGTGTTACCTGCAATCATTCTAAAATTTGTTTCATTTAAAGGAGAGGAAGTTAAAAAAGTTTCAGCACTGGCGGTATCTTTAACAATGATTCTTATTTTAAAAGATCCTGTGGTTGGAACTTGTCCTTCAAGAACAACACAACCTGTTTCATTCCCACTAATAGTACAGCCAGTATTTGCAATATTTGCGATATTTGAGGCGAGGGGAAGAAACTCATCTGGATTGGCATTAGTGGCATAACTTATACTTATAGGATTTGCGATAAGTCCTTCAGCATCTGAAGCCTTCCACTTTATATAAATATCTGAGCCCGCTCCAAAGATGAGGTCTGAGACTACCGCAGGACTAGATGGTGAATCGCTATTGGATACTGTTAAGTCTGAAATTTGTGGAGGAGTCCCTGGCATATAAGTGATTGTGTCTTTATCTACAGAGAGAGTCGCTGCGTTCGTTGTTATATTTTCTGCCGCGTCCGCAAGCCACAAGTAGACATCGTAAGAACTGTTTAAAAAACCAATTCTAAAATAGAGGTTATCGGACGGAGTCGCAGTAACGGAAGTTGATCGTAGGCCTGCCGGTAGCGTTGTCCAACACTCATCGTCCAAGCTTGTAGGAGGAGTGTCGTCATCGTATCTTAGGCAAGCGTAAGTAATATTTGAAGTCGTATCGGTCGCAGAGAATTCTACTAAGACATTATTATTATCTGTCGTCGCTAATCCCTCTGCTAAATCAAAAGAGGAGATTGTAGGTGCCGTTCCGTCTATAATAATGTCTTTTTCTACAGTGGTTGTGAAGCCTACTTCATCGGTAAAGCTCACCTCTAGTTTAGCGTTAGGAGTATCAACTCCCGTGGTGAACGAGCCAGTGTACTCAGAGTTTACTTGAGAGACTGAACTACTTAGAACACTCGTTAAATTATTCCAAGACGACCCGTCATAGAATCTAAGAGTGAAATTTCCTCCTGCAGCCCCTGGGTTAACTTCAGTTAGTTTCCAAGAGAAGTCCTCTGCTATTCCTGACTTATAGGCCTCTTTAAAATTTATAGAGAGAATTGGAGCAGTAGAATCTACATGGAAAGTTGAGCTTTCAGTCTCAGCAGTATTTCCAGCGAGGTCCGTATAAGAAACTTTAAATTTTGCGCTAGTTGTATCTATTGTAGGGAGAGTCCAGTTTTTAGAAAAAGCTGTCGCCGATAAATTACCACTTGCAGAGGCAAGTGTTCCAACTGTTTGCCAGCTAGAACCGTTGAAGAATTCTATTGTAAAATCATTGGTAGATGTAGAGTTCAACTCGGTCAAGTCAAAATCAATATCAATACTAGTATTTCCTTTCTTAGTTGGTATTGCTGCAAAGTTAATAATAGGGAGAGTTTCGTCGTAGTGAACGATCACTGTATCTTCACTTGAAGAGACGTTCTCATTAACGTCTTTTGACCATACTTTTAAAGAACGATCACCTTCAGTTGTAGAGACTAGAGTATGAGTTATCGCTCCCACCACAGTTGAGCAAGCTTGCCAACCAGTATCGCCTGAAGACGGCTTAGCGCCTTCTGTGATAAAGAGATAAGGCATATCAGCACAGCTTGAAGCCGTTAGGTTTTGATTGAGTGTGTTTCTATAAGTTGAGTGCGCGAGTGAAATTGTCGGCGCTGCAGGAGCAGTTTTGTCACTAACCGCTATATTCACTGTTGCAAAGGAAGCCGCATCAGTAGTTCCATCACTTGCAATAAAAGTAAAAGAGTCTGTACCGTTATAGTTAGAGTTAGAAATATAGTCACAGACTATATCGGTACTATAACTTCCTGTCGTAATACAATTTGTTAGAGAACCATTTGTTGGAGCACTTACTAATTTATATGAAAGAGTGTCTCCGTCAATATCAGTAGCAGCAGAAAGGTTGATGACTAAATTCGTATTGTCATCGGTAGATACATTTTGATCTGCGGCCATGACTGGAGCATCATTTTCAGCTGAAATCGTTACTGTCACTGTCGATGTATTTGAGTCAAGTGCACCGTCATTTACTTTAAAAGTAAATGACGTTGATCCATTGAAGTTTAATGATGGCGTAAAAAGACAAGACCTTGAAGTTCCACCGTCACAAGTCAGTGTTCCCGTGGCAGGATCAGTGAGTTTAACATAAGTTAGAGTTGCACTATCAATATCACTACCAAGTGGAAGATCAAAAGTTAGAGGAGTATCTTCAGCCGTCGTTACCGCTCCTGTTGTGGCAATGGTAGGGGCGTCATTAACTGGAGAGATTGTAATATTAACTGTCGAAGTCGTTGAGGACTCTAAGAGGGAATCGTAGGCCTTGTAAGTAAAGGAGTCTGTCCCGTTATAATTTCCTGCAGGAGTGTAAGTACATGATTTGTCAGTACTCCACGAAGAATTATCAATACAGTTTGAGAGCACTCCGTTTTGTGGAGCAGATACTATCTGGTACTGAATAGATGGAGTCGCCGTTAAATCATCAGAGGCACCAAGAAGAGTAATTGATAGAGGAGTATCTTCGTTTGTTGTCTCACTTTGATTGGCGATCATCTCGGGGGCATCATTGATTGAATTTATAGTTATAGAAACGGTTGAAGTATTTGAATCAAGTGTGCCGTCATTAACTTTGTAAGTAAAAGTTCTAACTCCATAGTCATTTGCTGCCGGAGTGTAAGTACAAGATCTTGATGTTCCACCAACACAGCTTAACGTTCCCTGAGCAGGATCGCTGACTTTGATATAGCTTAGTGTTGCACTATCGATATCACTTCCTAGGTTCAAGTCAAAAGTTACTGGAGTGTCTTCATCTGTCGAAATTGCTTGAGTGGCCGCTAGTGTTGGCGCATCGTTTACGGCACTAGTGTTAAAAGTTATCGTTGCTACGTTTGCTGATTCTGCAATAGAGTCATAGACCCTGTAAGTAAATGAATCACTTCCATTGAAGTCAGAGTCAGGAGTATAAGTACAACTTAGGTCTGTAGTGAAACCGGCGCTCGTTATACAATTTGTTAAAGTTCCATTTGTGACGGAGTTGATGACTTTATAGCTAAGAGTTTGTACGGGAAGATCTATATCCGCCGCGCTTGTAATGGTAAAGTTGAGCGGTGTATCTTCAACTGGTGTGAATACCTGGTCGGCAGCTACAACAGGGGCATCGTTTTGAGCAGAGATATTTATAGTCACTGTTGAAATACTTGAGTTGAGAATAGAATCACTCACTCTATAAGTGAAGGTATATGAGCTTACATCGTCATTTGCTGGTAAATATGTACAAGCGGGAGATATTCCTCCATCACAACTTAATGTTCCCGCACTTGGCGCAGAGACAATGATGAAGTTTAATGTATCCCCGTCAACGTCACTTCCTGAATTTAAGTCAAAGTCTAAACTAGTATCTTCGTTAGTTGAAACAGTCTGTGTTGCAGTGAGAGTAGGAGCATCGTTTACAGGATTAATAGTTAAAGTGACTGTAGTTACAAGAGAGTCCGCACTTGCATCATTCGCTTTGTAACTAAATGAATCTGAACCATTGAAGTTTGTATTTGGTGTATAAGTACAATCAAGGTCAGTGTCTGAATTTAGACAATTTGTAAGAGCTCCTGAAGTCGGTCCCGAAACGATAGTGTAGGTAAGAGAATCCGAATCAGCATCAATTGCAGCAGGAATAGTAAAATTATGCGTACTATCTTCGCTTAAAGAGCTTGCTGAATCAGAGGCCTTGCTTGGAGTATTGTTTAAAGAAGTAAAGCTTAGCGCCGTGCTTGTAGAATTACTTCCACAGCTCCAGGTTAAGTTAGCAGTCTTAACTCCCTTTGTTGTCGGTCTTGGCCTTACATCAATAGTACAGCTTGAACTCGGTGCTAGATTTGTGCTTCCACATCCATCTGCTATGATTTCAAATTCGGAAGCATTTGTTCCGCTTAAGCTTGCGCCACTACAAGTCGTCGAGGCGGCGCCACCTGAATTTGTTATAGTTGTCGTCGATGCAGAACCATTTGATGTATTAAGAGTGTTAGCTAGGGCGTAAGTAGTATTTGAAAAATTTAAAATAGGAGCATCAATAACAAGATCTCCACTTTCTAGTATTCTATTACTTCCCAATTCATCTTCAAAGCTAACTCTAAACTTTGCATTAGTTACTGAGATATTTGGTAGAGTGAAAGAAGTCGTGAAAGTTTGCTCGCTGATAAGACCACTTGGAGATGCAATGCTTGCAATATTACTCCATGCGCTTCCATTAAAAAACTCTACAATGAAGTTCTTTGTTCCATCATTATGTTCTTCTGAGGCCTTCCAGCTTATATTTACTGTAGACTCGGCGATAAACGTAGGAGGAAGATTATCAAATGCTAATATTGGAGCAGTAGTATCAATATTTACGGTGAGAATTTTTGGATCACTAATTGTTCCATTAATATCTATTGCCCAGAGTTTTAAATCTACATTTCCATCAGTTGATTTTTGTATTGTGTATGGATAAATTTGAAAATTAGCGCTATTACAAGAAATATTAAAATCTCCACTAGATGGAATTTGGTTATCTTCTGTAATTGCCATATTGGTGAAAGAGAGACAATTTTGAAAAGCTCCGCTACCTAGATCAGTTCCTGTACTTAAATCAAGCTGAATATTTCTAGTTGTTGTAGGTGTGGTACTCGCCACATTTAAGGCGAAGTCTACAGGTGTTGCTAGTACATTATCTTGAACATTAACTTGATACTTAATGGAATGATTTGGAAAGTTAGTATCAACATTTGGAGTGGAGCTCTCTTTCTTTCCAATAATTAATTCGACCTCAACTTCTCTAAGTGAATTTGCAGGAGGAGAATAGACCCAAGAAGCACTATTTGAAACAGTACTTCCATTTAGCTTCCACTGATAAGCAATATTATAAGAGCTATTCCAGTGCGTAGAATTAACAGTGTAAGTGTAGTTACTTCCTTCTAAGACTTCTAGGTCAACATTTATACTTGAAATCTCAGGAGCAGAGTTAATAAGAAGAAAGAGGTCTTCTCCTTCAAAGGCCTTCTTTGTAGCCAGCACGATAGAACTATCGCCACTTATTTTATTATAAACTTCTTCTGGGGAATCAGTAATGCTCTCTTTTTCAGCTATTTTTAAGGAGACCTCATGAAGAGAGTCTGCATCTAATTTATCAATATCTACACTTAAAGAGGTTCTTAGAACTTGTGAGAGTAGTGTTGTGGCCGGCCCTAATTCTTGATCTTCAAAGAAGCTTGTCACAATCCTCTGATAGTTCATGGTACAACCAGTTGTTCTAAGTAAGTACCTAGTAGGTGTTTCTAAATTTAAATTTAGCTCATTAGGATCAAAATTAAATTCTGTACTAGATGGCAAATTTTCTCTGTTTAGTGGGTTGTCAGCAACCACTGTCATGGTCTTAATATCAAAAATCTCAATAGTAGGATTGATACAAGTAGAGGCATAGGCTTCATTAAAGAAGAGCGAGAAGCTCTTATAAGAAATCGATCCTAGGAGAGCGGGGATTTTTCCTGTGATAAGCTCTCTCTTAGAAGGAGTATTACTTCCTGATGAATTGCTTACTGATGTGGAGTTTGTTGAATCAGAGTTCTTATTTTCTACTTTACTGGTTTCATCGTCTGATTGAAAACCACTTGAATTATAAGTATAGACTCCGTCCTGAGCAGACTTTTCTGAGGAAGGTGTTCTTGTATTTTCTGAGTTCTCAACAAGGCTGAAAGAATCATCAGGAAGGTAGATATCACTACTTGATGAATTTAAAATAGAGTTAATCCTTCCTTGCGTATTGTAGTAACCTAAGGCCTGTTCTGAGGTCTCCGAGAAGGCACGTCGATCTTTTCTTGATTCTCTTTTCTTTGTCGCTATTTTCTTAGGAATGGAATCATTACTCTTTACTTCTTTCTTTGTTTTAAGACTCTTCTCAATTGGACGATACTTATTTTCTCCGCCCTTATTAAAACTATAATTTGTTCTTGATTGAGAGACTTCATTCTTTGTACTTTTTGTACTTACTACCTTGTATAGAACGGCTGAACTTCCCACAAATGAAGAGATCGTTAGAGCATTTAGAATGTACTTCTTTATTAGTAGTCGCATTTCACCTTCTTATCGGATAGTCTACTATCTTAGGTGAGAAGAAAATAACTTCTTCGTGAAAACAAAGGGTTGAGATAGATCTTCTCGAGTAGAATAATTAATTTTGACTAGTATTTAAGGCACTTATGAAGAGTTTTACTTGAGAAGTTAGAATTTAAGTTTAAAAACCGGGCTATCACTTAATTTCTTCTTTCTCTTATCGTATTCCTGAGTTGTCTTAACTGAAGAGTGGTTAACCTCTCTGGCGACAGAGTAGATATCAACTCCTTGCTCTAGGAGTTCTCCAATGAAAGTTGCTCTGGCCGAATGGGGTGTCACTTTAAAATTAAGGCCAATTTTTCTTGCGTAGTAATCTACAATCTCATTGATTGTTTTTGGGTTGAGAGGTTTATTTAAGCGATCAGGATTTGTTGGGTTATGAGAGGGTTGAAAGAGCCAGTCTTCGCGCTCTAGTTTTCTCGCTATTTTTTCCATATTGAGAATGTAGAGATCTAAGCTCTCAATACATTCTGGATGGAGAACTTTCTGTCCAATCTTTCCACCCTTACCAATAAATTCTAAGACTCTATATTCATTAATTTCTCGGTAGTCTTTAAATTTAAGATTTAGAATTTCGCTCTTTCTAAGCCCTGTTGTAAAGAACATCATAAGAAGGGCCCGGTGAAGGATTCCTGAGTCCGTCTCTCTAGGAATAGAGTCTAATAACTCTCTCATCTGTGTTGCAGAGAGTGCATTGGTAGGGGAGACAACATCTCTTCTAGGTCTTTTTACAGAAGAGACAGGATTAAATTCCAGAATACTTTTCTCTACTAGAAAGTCACTATAGCTTGAAAGGGCAGCGAGTTTTCTCGCAATTGTTTTAGGAGCGCAGGGCTGACCATAGCGGCCACCAACTTCTTGTAACCAATTTCTATACTTGATGATGTGAGCTCTCTCTAAGTCAGCGTAGGACTTCATAGAGAGCTCCTCAAAGGCCCAAGTGAGAAAGTGTCTTATATCTATTTCATAGCTAGAGCGAGTGTGCCTTGAATTGAAATTATCAAAGAACTCTTGGTAGATAGTGAATGGGTGAGCAATTTGCTCTAATTTCTTTTCTCCCATGACTTATTATCGGTTAATTAGCTTTTAAATTATAGGTAATTACTCTTTTGTCATAAGTTTCGCAGATTACTCATGGATAGTATTTTCCTCTAATCAAGAAGACTGAAAATTTCATCAGAGTAATATTTAAAAATACGATAGGTCATTATGAATCTTCTAGGAAATGGTAAATCTATTCTCAATTACTTCGAACTAAAGAAAATTAGTATTCAAAGCTCTCTTATAAGCCTTGATGGGCCTTACTTAATTCAGAGAAATTTTTGGAGCCAGCAAATTCTTAAGGCGTCTGATTTATTTGAAGTCAATTTATTCAAGAAAAGTAAGACTCTATTTTCGTTTCGTGAAAGTGTCGTTATTAGAGCGAAAACGAAGCAAGGCCTTGTGATTGATTCTAAAGTTTTAAAGGGTGAATTTAGCTCTTTTAAAAACCTTCAAGAAATTGAAAGAGAAATCGGTCGCCTTGATTTTAAAATCAGGCAAAAGTCTTTTGATCTTGATTACTATGAAATCATTCATACACACCCTACAGGATGCTATATAGAAAGAGATGGCGAACACGAAGTCATCTCTCTTGGCGGTTTAAGTAAGTCGGACTATGAAGTTGCAGAGTTTTTAGAGAGAAAACATTCAGCAATTTTTAAATTAAAGGCAATTTGTCCTGGCGGAATTACTTACTGCTCAATCTAGAGATTCTTCTTTATATTTAAAATTTAGCCAATCTTGAATTTCACTTGTGTAGAATTTTGAGAAACGTCTATCACTGACACCGCCCGCGAGTACTGTGTAGCTCTTTCTTTCTGCGAGATCAGTTATAAACCTCATTGATGGACAAAAAGTTGAAATCCTTCCGTGGGATTCGTAGAGAGCGCCCTGAACAATTGTTGCTCTTGAGCCTTCAATTGAAATTGGCCCGTAATCAAATCCAAGAAAGTTTGGCAACTTCCCATCAAAGAGAATATTTGTCATTTTAACTTTTCTCTTTTCTCCCCAAGTTTGAATTCGTGTCTCTAGAAATAGTTTCTGAGTTCTAGCTAGAGCATTTTTAAAACAATCCATTTTGGATTTCTTAGCGAACCAAAGAGGGTTATTTTCGATAATTACCTTGTCGAAGAAGTAATAGAAATCAACAAGTATAGACGATTTCTTTTCAATATACTTCCACGGAGAAGTTGGAAAGAAGTCATCAGTAAAAACTTCTTCAAGTAGATTGTGATAGAATTCTTCAAAGATGGTGGCTCCTTTTGAATTCTTGTCATAACAGTAGTCCCAAGACTTTAGCGTTTCGCTCACTTCATCATTGGCAAGAAGAGCTGATAGCTCATTCATATAGTGATGGGCCTGAAGACTATAAAGATCACTTTGCATTTCTTTAAAGTCTTGTACTGAGAACTTTTCTCTTTCCTGCAAGAGTTGATTGATACGATCAACTCTATAAGGTCCCATTGGAAGATTAATAGTTAAAGGAGTCTCAGGATTTAAATAATTTTTTAAATCATTATTTGCAGTGGCAAGAAATCCTTCTGCTGGATTAACCAGACCACTGAGGTTTTCAGCTTCAATCATACCGTCCCAGTGATTTAATTTATCACTGGCACGAAGTGGGTAGAGGCCACTAGAAGCTCTCTTTGGAGAGAGTCCTGACTGTTGATAAGCAATATTCCCTTCGCTATCACCAAGAAGCCAATTACATGAAATAGAAATCTTAGAGAGAGCTTTCTTCATCGAGTAAATATCATCGGATTCAAGCATTTCGTAGAGAGCGAGGGCGGAACCAATAGCGCCGCTCTTCTTAGCTGTCCAGGCCCTATTTAGGTAGAGACCATTTTTTAAAGGAGCACCGTCCATTGGATTTGTTTCAAGAGTTCCACATTCATTTTCATAGATATTAAATTGAAATTCAGGATTCTTCTTTCTAAGAATCACTTCTTCACGCATTAGAAAACTTTCATACTTACCGTCTCGCAGATAGTTCTCATTACTCACATCTTCAATAAAGTAATCAACCATATCCATAAAGCCATAAGTGAAACCAAAGCTCACTTTATCACTTCTTCCCATTATTATTCCAGGTAAGCCTGGCATGGAGACACCTTGAAAATTCCTATCTCCCATATGAAGCACTTGCTCGTACCAGATTCCTGGTAGACGATTTATCTCTAGGTGAGGGTCATTACATTGAATAACACTTCCTGTTTTAGACTTCTTTGGAGAAACGATCCAATTATTAGAGGCCATCATCTTTGGTAGGAGCGAATTAAACTTCACTTCATCGGGAATTAGGCCTTCAAAGTATTCTAAAATTTTTAGATTTTTTAAAGTATCGTCTTCGATACCATCAAGATGAGGAGAGAAAAGTGATTTTAACTTCTCTATATTGATTTCTTCTCTAATACTTTGAATAATAAACTTTTCAGCGTCCTGTTGGGTCTGGGCAAGGCCAATATAGGACATGATTTTTATGACCATGAGAGAGTCTTGAATTGTCCATGGTTCTAAGTGAACTCCTAGGAGCTTGAACTCCCAAGTCTTTCCTCTTTTTTTTAGAAAGTGATTAACTCCATCGGCATAAGACTGAAAATAGTTTTTTACATCAATAGGAAGTTTTTCTAAGTCTTCTAGAGTTGAGTTATAGAAATCCATCTGCCTCATAAAGATATCTATCTTTAAGCTCTCCTCGTTGTCTTTAAGGAGTTCACAGATTCTTCCCTTGCCAATTATTCTTAGGAGGAAAATTTGCATAAAGCGGTCTTCACAGTGGCAAAGTGCTTGAGCGTAGGCCATGGCATTCTTGCTCTTGGAGAAAACTTCTGTAATACCGCTTTCTCTTCTTTTTAAAGAAAAATTTTCGTCTTTATTAAAGGATAATACTTGGGATTTCTTAGTGATCTTTTTCAAGAAAATACTCCTAGGGTAGAGTATCTAGCTTATCTTAGCTTAACTCGTTGTCAAGTTCTTGGACTTTCTTCTTCATGAGCTGATAGGTGTTTTCGCATAGAGTTCCGACATCTTTTTTTGTTAGACCTTCAGTGGGGATAGCATCAAGGACTTCAACAATAACTTTTCCTGATTTCCATTTAGAAAAATCAAGGCCTACATCATAGGAGCTTATGCAGATAGGGGAAATAGGAACTTGCGCATTTATAGCGGTAAAGAAAGCCCCTTTTTTAAAAGGAAGAACACCGCGGCCGTGACTCCTAGTCCCTTCGGGCATCATCCAGATAGAAGTATTCTTTTCTCGAATTGCAGCACCGACTTGATCCATCGTTCCGTGAGCGCTGCGCTTATTTTTTCTGTCAATAAGTACATTACCACTTAGCCAGTAGAATTGACCAAAGAGTGGAATCCAGCGCAGGCTTTTCTTCCCAAGTGAAACTGTTCTATCTGGAAGGATATGACAGGCAATAAAGACATCAATATTGTGCTGATGGTTTGAGATAAATAAACCAGGTCTATTATCCTGAAGCTTATCAACATTTCTTTTAACAACTTCAATTCCAAGAATCGTTGTTCCAAGCCTTACCATGCGGGCCATGATGTATACATTATTTGGATTGAAGGGTCTGAGGGCACTTACTATTGTTCCAACAATACCAACAAGGGCAAGGAGGATAAGTGCAAGAATGAATCGTACAGTTTTTAAAATCATAAGCTCTCAATAATTAAGAAAATAGGTTACTTGAGAGCTTTCATGAAGTCTAGTCTGATTTAGAGGATTTTACTGGTCAAAGAGACGCTTAAACCCTGATTTATAGTATCTATTGGATAGAACTTTAAATATTGAAACATCTTTATTTGTTACAACATCAGCGTTTTCAGTTTTATATGTCTTATTCATATATTCTGGGTAAGATTCAACATTGCTTGAAGAGTTCCCTAAGTTAAGTGCGAAGTTTTGTTTCTTCTTATTATTAATTCCAGCACCTTTACCACCAGTCATTTTTAATTTACTAGTTTCCTCAGCAACCTTCTTACTGTTGATTGTTGCTTCAACTTCTTTTTGAATTTCTTGTAGGTCTTTATCAAATGGATCTGCAGCTAGAGGAGATGCTGCTAGCTCTCTCGTTATTCCTGAAAGAAGTGCTTTTTCAATTGTTGCTAGGTCTTTTGAGCTCGCAGGTCTTAGGCCACTTTTATCTTGGACTTGAACTTGCTTAAGTATTTGATCCCTAATATTTCCACTGAGAGCACTACTTTGAGCAGGAGTTAGATCAAAGCCTTGAGCAGCAGTTATACCTGAGGTTACATTATTGAGGTCAGCTTCAAGTTGTTTAACATCCATCGCCTGACCAAGACCTCCTAATTGAATAGTAGAGAAACTTGTTTTTCTACAAGCATTATTTCCTTGAGCATCTTTAAATTTTCGGCACTGACAAGAAGGATCAAAGGCTCCTGCCTGAGTTAGGCAACCCATTTTTGTCCCGGCATCATCGGAAGCTCTTGTCTTGTCAGAACTTTCCGCAAAGAGGTTTCTCTCATTCTTGGCCCATAGAGCTTGGCAGGATTGTGAGTTTGTTCGGTCAGTTTTCTTTTCACCCTTTTCGTAACAATAGCACATGAGATTATTCTTATCGTCATGACCGCCTGGACAGTACTTGCCCATTGCAGTAATGAATTGATCTTTTGCGATCTTTGCTCTTTTAGCAAGTAAATCAGCTTTCTCACCTTGTTCTTGGAGCTTCTTTGCTTTGATAAGATTCCATCCTGTATTTGCGAGTGCGAGAAGAGCAATACCGGCAGGAGATCGTAGATACATTTTAGTGGCTTTTTCCGCAGCTGCAACTTGTGGACCTAGGGCCGGGTTTGTGGCAACCTTGTTATCTATTTGGACTTTCTTTATTTCCTCACCTGCAGCATCCGTCTCCTCCACGGCCTCACAGCTCTGGTTAAAAGTAGCATTGTCCTTAAGTGCAGCAGCAGCAGTCCCAAGGTAGCAAGCCGCAACTAGTTTATTGAGCTTTTGTTTCATGTCATAGTATTTAGCAAGGGACTTTAGTTGATCAATTTGTGATTGATAGGCGATAACTTGAGTATCGTAATTTTCTTCATCTTTAACTTTCTCTTGAAAAGAAGCTAGGTTTTCCTTTGTTTCTTTCTTCGCTTTTTGCATAATATAGAGAGTCTTCAACATGGCGATACCACTACAGGCTGCACCAACTTTTGCTGATAAACAAGGTGAAGACTTCTTTCCACGAAACCCAAGATTTGAAACTGTAATACCAAATGAGATACTATCCATTAAAAGAGCATCCCAATTTGTATCTTCTAGTTTTGCGTCTCCACTCACCTCAATAACAAGATCGCGCATACACTTATCTCTATCTGCCTTTTTTTCAAA
The DNA here is from genome assembly GCF_002753895.1 of Halobacteriovorax sp. JY17. Taxonomy (NCBI): domain Bacteria; kingdom Pseudomonadati; phylum Bdellovibrionota; class Bacteriovoracia; order Bacteriovoracales; family Halobacteriovoraceae; genus Halobacteriovorax; species Halobacteriovorax sp. JY17. Next base: position 647,271 of record NZ_NJER01000001.1, read on the forward strand.
TAAAGTACAATTTCTATAAGCTTCGAGGTCTCTCTTCGTATCTTTAGAAGTCATACAACGGTTTAGTTTAAGATCCCACTTTCTAGAGCTATCTTTATTACAGGCCTCTCTTTGAGCGGCAAATTCATCGGCAAAGGAAATATCGGCCATAACGAGGCAGAGAATTGCAAATAGAGTGTGAAGTGCTAATTTCATAGATAAATCCTTATTACCTAAATTATATCGAATATTTCTCTAAGTTCTTAATAACTTATTTATTATGTAGTATTCTATTGAAATCACATAGCTATTGGCAAATTAGACCGCCACAACTTCATTGCACCTTAGTGGGCTCAATATCTATATAGGTCTGAGTGACTTTAGCATCATGGTGATTCAAGTAATCTCTCACTAGGAGGAGATCCTTCGTTTTCTTATAAAGATTGGTTGCGCAGGCTTTTCTAAAACTATGGGGCCCAAGATCTTCATCGCAACAATTAACTTTTAAAAGCTTCTTTATTAAATTGTACATACTTCTAGTACTAAGGCAATTACCTAAGTAGTTAGTAAAAATAAAATCTGATTTTGCATCCCTCATTAAGAAAGTTATATCTTTCATTATTTCATCAAAGCGCTGAGGATGAAATTCGTGAATATAACCACCCTTTCGTATAACCTTCATCGTCTTTCTTTGAGAGTCAAAATTTGAAAATTTAAGTTGAGTAAGCTCGCTAAGTCTAAGCCCCCCCCAATAGAGAAGTTGAAGAATAAGCCTCTCTCTTGTTCTATAAGTTGATTCAATCAAGATTCGCCACTGCTCGTAGGGGAGTATAGGAGTATGGGTAATATCAGTATCTTTAACTTTTATTCCATGAATCTTTTCTTTTACAGGATTTATAAGAAAGAGGTTGGAGTGATCTTCATGTGTCTGTTTCAAAAATTCATAGAAATTCTTTATAGAACTTAGGTGTCTCTTCGTAGAATTATTTGAAAGAGGACTTTGTTCAAAGAGTATAACTTTCTTAGGCCTAAAGCGGAGAAGTCTTCTTAGAAAACTTTCTTTCTTATAAAGAAGACCTCCATTTAGAAGAAATGATTTATAGAGGCCAATAATATCCTTCTTCTTTGCGCTGATGGGAGAGTTAAAAGTGAACTCATACCAGAGTAGGTACTTATCTAAATCACTCTTATAATTTTTAATGGTATGGATGGATTTATTTTGCTTAGAGCAATTCTCTAAGTACTGATTCAACCATCCTTGGTTTTTCTTATTCATTTTCATATTCGCTATGTGTTGTAATAAAATTCAATTAAAAAACTTCGTATAAACTATGTTATATGAATTATTTTAATTGTAAATAGCTGATAATAGGAAAAATGGATTCTAAGCCTTTGGGATAGGTGTAACCCTAGAAGAAATTGATTTTTAAATTGCTTAGAAATTCTGTCCCAAATGGCGTGTAGCTGAACACTAGAAAGAGAATTGATGAAATGAAAGTCAGACACATAAATCCAATAAAGAGCTTTCCAAAAATAGAAATATTCTTTGATAAATAACCACCATAGAGGTCGGAAGATTCACCCTTATAATCATCATGGCCAGAGAGTGACCTCTGTTCATCAATTTCTAGATATTGAATATTTTTTGCACTATTTTCGTCGGACATTGGTCTCCCATTCTGTGACTTATCGTCATTTGGTTTAATAAGTTTAGAGGGAGAAATAGAGTAAAAAATGTATGGTTACTCAAACAATACTTACATGGCAAATGTAAGTATTTTATTCAATTCAATTTAAAACATATTGGGCCACTTTTTAGGCCTCAAAGGAAGATGTAAGAAAGATTCCCTCTCTTTATTAGGTGTTTACACTCGTGATATCATTAGGATAATCAGACATTTATAAGAAAGAAATTAAAGAGAGGAATACTGTATGTCTAATATTGATCATTCAAAAATTAGAGAACTAGAGCACAGAAACTTTAGAAATGACGACTTTTGGAAAGAGATTCCTGAATGGGCCAACGTCACTAGAGGAGAGTTTGCTGACCATAAGTGGCAACTTAAGAACTCTGTTCGAAAGGTAGATCAAGTAGAGAGATTTCTAGGATCAAAAATCTCTAAAGAACATATGGACGACATCAGAGAAGGTCAACATATCACACCGATGAATATTAGGATTACTCCATATATTTTTGCGTTAATTGATTGGAAAGATCCTCTTAATTGTCCTCTTAGAAAACAATTTCTCCCAATGGGAAGTCAATTCTTAGAAGATCATCCTTACTATAAATCTGACTCACTAAGTGAAGATGATGATTCTCCAGTTCCGATGCTTACTCATAGATACCCAGATAAGGTTCTCTTTTTGCCAACGACAATTTGTCCTGTGTATTGCTCTTATTGTACGCGTTCAAGAATTATTGGTGGATCAACTGAATCAATTGAAAAAGAAACTTATGGTGCAAATCAAAAGAAGTGGGACGATGTCTTTGAATACTTAAGTAATCACCCAAGAATTGAAGATGTTGTGATTTCTGGTGGAGACGCTTTCATGTTAACTCCAAAACAGATTAGATATATTGGTGAAAACCTTTTAAGAATCCCTCATATTAGAAGAATTCGTCTTGCGACTAAAGGGATTGCTATTTTCCCGCAGAAAGTTCTGACTGATGATGAGTGGTTTGAAGCTGTTCAAGAGATTCACGCTCTTGGAAGATCGTTTGGAAAGCAAGTAGTTATTCACACGCATTTTTCTTGCGCAAGAGAGATTACAAAGTGGTCCCAAATGGCGATGGACAGATTATTCCAAGCAGGAATCGTGGTGAGAAATCAAGCGGTTCTTCAAGAAGGAGTAAATAATCACGTAGATGAAATGGTTCTTCTTACAAGACAAGTTGGTTACCTAAATATTCAACCATACTATGTCTACATGCACGATATGGTTCCAGGGTGCGAGCACTTTAGAACAACTCTTAGAGAAGCAGTAGAGCTAGAGAAATCAGTGAGAGGAACAACTGCTGGATTTAATACTCCAACATTCGTTTGCGATCTTCCTGGTGGTGGTGGTAAGAGACACGTTGCCTCTTACGAATACTATGATGAAGAAAATGGTATTTCAGTTTGGAAAGCGCCTCATGTGAAACCTGGTCAAACGTTCACTTACTTTGATCCAATTCACAAACTCTCTCCAGAAGCTCAAGCAAGATGGGCCGAGCCTGCGAAGAGGCAAGAGATGATTGATGCGGCGATAGCAAAAGTAAAAAAATAAAAAGTAATAAAGAAAAAGAGAGGCGAGTCCTCTCTTTTTCTATTTAATTAAAGCAAGTGGCTTCACAAGTTCCAAAATTCGACTTTTCACTACTATGATTTAATTCCCATCTTCCATTATCAAGCCTTACTAAATGGCATTCGCCAGTATCATAATTCTTATAAGTGATTGCACAGTACTTAAAAGGCTTTGGAGTAGTTCCTTTTTTTATAGGAAAAGTTGCCCTTAAAGAATACTTCTGATTTTTCAGAGGAGCTGGGAGGTTTAAGTCTCTCCAACTGAGAGACGACCCACTACAGACTTCAAATGAGTCAATTTGTGGATTATATTTAATAGAGCCTGCTATTTCACTTAGGCAAGCGGCCTCTGACTCACCAATCTTTAGAGGACCTTTCAGGTTAAGTGAAGAGGTACTTAAATCAGTATTTATCTGAAGTTTTTTCTTGCTAAGAAAATGCCCTTTAGCATCAGAGGTTCTTGTCCAATCAGAATCATTCGCTGAAGTCATTTTTCCTAGACCAATTCCTCGGACAGTATAACAGCTAAGTATTGCTTCCGAGTTATCAATGGACGCAAATACTTTAATCTCTCGCTCTAATCTACTTACTCTCTTACTTCTCTTATCTGTAAAATTCACTACTAAGTGGAGCATTGTAGTGCCAGACTCAATAGAAGTTTCTCTATTGTCACTTTGCAGGTATAGATCACTTAAGGTAAACGCCCAGTGATCGGTTTCTTTTATGACTCTCCCTTTTTCAAATATATCAAAAGAGTAAACATTTCCAGTTTCGTCTTCAACTATTTGGGTAATAAGAGTTGCAGACTTATCTCTTCTCGCATTCTTTCCGCTAAACGACTCGCGACAGGCCTTAGGGTTAGATAGGATAGTTCTCACTTCATCTACAAAGTAAGTGAGTTCAAACTGCTCTGTGGTCTTATTTGATAAATTATTTTGGGCCTGAAGAAGACGTACAATAGAAGCGGTCACTGCACTAAAAATTGCAATTGAAATAAGGGCCTGTAAGAAAATAGATCCTCTTTGGTTATTTAAAAAGTACTTAGGTTTCATCGATGCACCTTTTCCCAAAGAAGAGACTTCTTACATTGTTCAAACTGACCCTTCGTTGTATTAAATTGAATACTCCCAAGAATATCTAAAGTACATGAAGCCTTACTTCCTTCTAATGTGAGAGAGTCTAAAATATTAATATTTGCAATAACCCTCTGCGTGTTTACTCCAATAAAGAATGAGTTGAGTCGAATACCATTGGGAGTTTCTTCTGCTATTTCCTCTCCAGCTGGCAGCCCTCCAAAGGCACATTCACTAATCAGTTCTTTCTCTTTTTTCATATAGAGTTTAATGCTTCTCTTGAAGTCGGTTGCACTTTGATTTTTTAAATTCTTTCTCAAGGTAATAACTAGATTCATCATTCCAAGCTCTTCAATATCTTCATTGAAGTTATTGTATGAACTTGTTTGATATCCAATGACTTTTGTTTCACTTGCACCAAAGACAGATCCTACTTCAAATTTCTTAATTAGTTGATTTTTCTGAAGCGTTTTGATGGCCTGTATTGGTTGATTATTAGGAGAAACTCCTCTTAGCGTTTCATTGCAATTGATAGGGGAAGATAGGTACTTCTTTACAGAGTTTAAGTAGGTTTCAACCTCTGCTTCGGCAGTAATATTTCGAAGGGAATCTGTCTGCTTTTCAATAGTGTGAACAACAATGAAGACTGCTATAGCAAGGAAGAAGACTCCTACCATGAGGTTGATTTGTGAAAAGCCTCTATTATTCTTTATTTGAAGCATAAGAATGTACAACTCCCAAGATCGTTAATTGAAGGTCTTAACTCCCAGGAGACTAGGCGAATAAGGTCTGTCTCTGGGGCGGATAAGTGGCATTGATTATGATTAGAGCCCTCTACCGCTCCTAGTACGCAGAGTTTATATTCACCTATTATCTGAGTATCTGTTTTAGAAGTCTTAGAGACAACTCTTGTTGGACGTGACCAATCTAGGTTATTTACTCCCCAGCTCTTCCATGAAGAACTTCCTGTGCAAAGAAGTAGATTCTCATTTGTATCGTCATAGCGAATCATTCCTTGATTCTCAGGGGAGCACTCTGAAAGTTCTGATTGCGTATCAAAGCTAATGGTAGACTCTATAGCTAGAGTGGCCCCTTCCAGGGGAGGAGTGTTAATTCCAAGATGTTTTATAATTTTTAGCTTTGTTGTATCTTTTTCTTGCGCACCTTCCTCATTTTCTGAAGAAATTGGAAGAGCATTGCAATTTACAATCTTACTATTGCTCGTACTAAAAACAATAGGAATTCCTTTTGCAATAGTCTTGCTTCCAAGGCTATCAGCTCCCTTGTCAAAGGTGATGAAGAAATCAAAAATAGGCTCGAGGGAACCCTCTCTTGAGACGGCCGTATAGCTTTGAATTTTTAAATTCTTAGCTCCATAGAGTTGGCGACTATTACTATAAGTTCTGTATAGGGAAGTATTTCTGTTTTCATTATTAAGAGAGTATTTCTTTGAAATATACTTGATGGCCCCATCACTAATTTCTGTAAGGGTTAGATTGGAGAAAGTTGCTTCACAACTCGAGGGGTCTTGAAGATTGCGCCAAATTTCTTCGTGTATATAGCCTATCTCGTACTTTTGATTAGTATTCTTGGCCATTCTTTCTTGGGTGGCCATAATTTTAATTCCTACTAGTGCAGCAGCACCAAGTAGACCAGATGATATCAATACTTGAACTAGAGAAAACCCTCTATCATTATGTAACATAGAATAATGATAGAGGTCTTTTATAAGAGAATCAATAAATTATTAAGACTTAGTCGCCAGCAACACTTAAAGAAGCAAATCTAATCTTAGGTGAGAAGAAGGTTGCGCTAGTATTACTGTGAACAAGTCTTCCAATATTGGAGATTTCTTTTATTACGGTATAGAAGTTACCGGAAACTGTTACACCTTTTATAGGTCTTACTCTCTCTCCATTTTCTACGAGGTAACCACTGGCAGCAAATGAGAAATCTCCACTGATAGCATCAGATCCAGAGTACATTCCTTGCTCGGCAATGATTTCAAAGTACGTTCCTTTGTTAAAGCTGCTATCATCTGCTTCTACGGGAGAAATCACTTTATTTGTTCCACCAACTCCAAGTGAAGATTTTGGTGATCTTGTCGCATTGAAAGTATTTTCTTGTCCTAGCTTCTTAGAGGTGTATGAGTTCTGATAGAATCCTGTAAGGACACCATCTTTTATTAGAGGTGTCTCACTCATCATATTTCCTTCTCCGTCAAACATTGAATATGCAAAACCTTTCTCCAAGAGAGGAGCATCTGTCATTGTTAGACTTGGGCTTGCGACAATAGAGCTAAGCTTATTCTTCCATGGGTTCATATCATTAATAGCAGCTTTTGCTGAAAAGAGGCTTGCAAAGACGTTGAAGAATTGAGCGAGTTTATCAGTAGAGAAGACGATATCATAGTGTCCAGTTTTAACAGGAGCTCCATTGATAAGCCCAAGAGCATGTTCGTAAGAGACATCGATACAATCACTTGGGTTGAGCTCTTGAAACTTTCTAGTGAGTGATTGGTGAACGTGCATGCTTTGCTTACCATCTTTCTCAAGTAGGGCCGCTGTGTAACATGCATAGGCCTTGCTCTTTTCAATGCACTTTGTTCCAAGGTGATTTAAGTAGAGGCTCTGATCAATATACTCTCCAACACCATTATAAGGAGGAGTTTTTAAACAAGTATCCTTGGCCATTAGATCTTTTTCAATCATTAGTGCCATTTCAATTAGCTTCTCAGGTTGAGTTCTCTCAGTGTCATATTTAAAACTCTTAGTACCATCTATAAGTTCAGATCTTTGTACATCAATTTTCTCTAACTCTTCTTCTTTGGAGTATTTTGCGTTTTCAAGGGCCTGCTTCACTAGGGTAGCGATCGTGTCGTCATCAGTGGCTTCACAGTAAGAACTACCAATCTTGTTGTCTTTAATTACTCTTAGTCCTAAGACCTGAGTTCCAGAAACTTCATAAGATGATATTTCTCCTTGCTCAGATTTCACTGTAATACTCTCTCCCGAGTCTACAACGATATCTGCTTGGTCAGCTCCATTTTTTAAGGCAACATCAATTATTTTTTCTAAAGTTTGCATTTCCATTAGGCTTTTCCTCCTACAAGTATTTCATCAACTTTAAGAGCAGCTTGCCCAACAGAAGTTGGAATCGCTCCCGACACTGAACCACACATTCCTGCGGCCAACTCTAGATTATTTCCAACCATACTTATCTTTCTTAGAACCTCTGGCCCTGTCCCTATCAGAGTAGCACCTTTTAGTGGACGATCAATTTTACCATTTTTAATTAGGTAGCTTTCTTGTGCAGAGAAGTTAAATTCTCCCGTACCTGGTTTGACAGAACCTCCTCCCATTTTCTTACAGTAGATTCCGTTATCAATTGTTGCAAGAATATCATCTAGAGAGTGCTCTCCTGCCTCAATGTAGGTATTTCTCATTCTAGAAGCTGGTGCATATTTATAACTCTGTCTTCTTCCGGAACCAGTTCTTTCAAAACCAGTTTTCATTGAACCTACTTTATCAACTAGAAAGCTTGTGAGTTTTCCATCTTTTATAAGTTGAGTTTTCTGAGTCGGCATCCCTTCGTCATCAATATTAATAGAACCCCAAAGGTTTTCCATTGTTCCATCATCGACAGCACTAACAGCAGAGTGGGCGATATCTTCTTGCATTTTATCCCAAAATACAGAAGCTTTCTTTTGTACAGATGTTGTCTCTAATAAGTGACCGCAAGCTTCGTGAAAGATAACTCCTCCAAAACCATTGTCGATGACGACAGGCATTTTTCCTGCGGGGCAATCTCCTGCCGTAAGCTTTATAAGAGCTTGTTTAGAAACAACTTCTCCAAGTTCAGTAGGATTAATAGTATCTACCATCTCCCAACCTGAAAGAGCTCCAGGCGCTTCGTAGCCAGTGCTCTGCTCATTACCATCTGTGGCGACAGCGTTGGCCATGAGGCGCGTATAATTTCTTGTATCAGTTATATGAAGCCCTTCAGAGTTAAAAATCTCAATGTCCTGAAGTCTTTGTAAAACTCCACAAGTTACCTGAGATATTTTGTCGGAATCTTTCCTTGCGGCGGCATCAATTCTTAGGAGATATTGAATCTTTTGATCCATAGAGATATCGTCCTGAGCGAGACCGTGTAAGACTTTATGGTGGTCAACATTCTTCATGAAGCTTAGGGCCGCACTCGTTGCTACGGGATCTCTCTTATCTTGAGCGGCAAGGGCCCTTGTAATTCTTAGAAGTTCGTCTTTGTCAGTTCTATTTGTGTAACCGTAGAGAACCTTTGTTCCGTAGATTAATCTGATTCCTATTCCGAAATCGATTCCAGATTTTATTTCATGCACTTTAGAACTTAGAACACTGATATTAGTAGAGTTATGCTTTTCAACAAATACCTCGGCAAAATCAGCACCGAGAGATATTCCGTAAGCAATGACATCATTAGCAATTTGTGGATTTAACATTTCATCTCCTTTAAAACGCAGTGTTATTGTACCGTTTAAAGTGATAATTTGTTAGTCATAATGTGTTAGATTTTTAGTTACGCGGCTTTACTGCGTCTGTCGGAAGATCTTCTTGTGGTGACTCGTTCCATATTTTCGAGTAGATCAGGATGTTTTTTGATAATTTCTGTAAAATCTTCTTTATTTAGAATGTAGAGATCACAGTAATTCTGTGCTCGAACGTCAGCATTTCTAGTTGTTTCTCTAAGAAGAGCGGCTTCTCCAAAAATTTGTCCCTCGTGAAGAGTCGCCACAACTGTTCCATCATTGAAAATGACATCAACTGTACCGTGACCAATCATGAACATTTCTTTTCCTAATTCTCCAATTCTAATTATATTTTGTCCTGGAGAGTAAGACTTTTGCTCTAAAGCACTGGCAACATCTTTTAGACAAGCATGAGAACAATTTTTAAAAACAGGAACAGTTCTAATCAGTCTCATATTCATGTATGTTTGAAGCTCATGTTGTAGAGCTAGCGGAAGATCGGCGATAATAGTCGTATCATTTTCTGTAAGGCGTTTATTTAGAAGGTGATTATAATAACCAAAAACTTGTCCCTGAAGTCTCTCTGGGATGTTGTAGTACTTCATAAAGGTGGCCACATCTCCAAGTCTTTCTTTGGACTTCTCTTTATATCTATCGGCAGTAGTAAAGAGGCGAGTGACATTTGCAATTACAAAACCGTAAACACCAACACCAAGAATCATTATCGGCATTGTATAAAGTCTACCGAGAGTTGTCGTTGGAGTAATGTCCCCGTAACCAATTGTCGTTAGAGTTGTAACGGCCCAGTAGAGTGATTTAATATAGTGAGTAGTAACGTCTTTTAGTTGTTCTGGATGAATCATTGACCAACCGCAAGCGATCCAGTGAATAACCATTATCGATACACAAGAAAGTATTGAGACTCTTAAAAACTTTGGAACTAAAGCAAGGTTGCTCATGAGAGCATAGAGTCTAGCAACTCTTACAAGTCTTAGCAGTCTTAATAGTCCAAAGAATTGATAGCCGTGTAAATCGAAACTATAGGTTAGAACGTCGTATGGAATAGAGGCCATAATATCAATCGCAATCATTGACCACCATACAGTGCCACTACTCTTAACAGCTTTACTTGCTCTTTGAGTCTTAAAATATCTTTCTCTAATTTGATAAATTACATCGGTAATAAAAATGAGGGATATAATCGAATCTGACCACAATTGCCAAGTTTGAATATTTGTCCTGTAGGTAAAACTAAAAGGGGCTTCAAGGGCCGTTAAGAAAACAGCGACAAAGATTAATCCATTCCAGATTAATTCATTTGAAGTCAATTTAGATTTATGCAAGTGGATCATTCTCTTCTTATAATTAGAGGTTATTCTACTTAAGCTTCATCGGCAAAATCTTCGTTTTCTTTAGCGTTTTCTTCTTTACTCAGCTCAATTGTCAAGTTATCGCAAACTCGTACACGGGTATCTTGACAACTGTCAAATAAACCTCAAAATGTAGGTACAAAACTTTAAGAGAGGAATTCATGTTAAGAGTCGGTCTATTTATTATCACTAACTTATTAGTCATTTTCATGGTTAATATAATTCTTAGTGTTTTCAACGTTCAACCATACTTACAGGGCTCGGGACTCAACTATCAGTCTCTACTTATTTTCTGTCTGATTTGGGGTTCTGTAGGCTCATTTATCTCATTAATGATCTCAAAGTTCATGGCAAAGATGTCTATGGGCGTAAAAATAGTTGAGGAAAATGGTCCACACGCAGAACTCGTAAGAACTGTTCATAGACTTGCAAAGAAAGCGAATATATCAAAAATGCCTGAAGTGGGTATCTACGATAGTCCTGAAGTAAATGCCTTTGCGACGGGGCCTAGTCGCAATAATGCCCTTGTCGCTGTTTCTACAGGACTTCTACGTCAATTAAACCAAGATGAGCTTGAAGGTGTATTAGGTCATGAGATCGCTCACGTGGCCAATGGTGATATGATTACAATGTCCCTTGTTCAGGGTGTTGTGAACGCCTTTGTTATGTTCTTTTCTCGTATTGTGGCCTTTGCAATTGATAATGCCATGAGAGACGAAGAAGGTCGCGGAGGGCTTGGTTTCATTGCCAGAATTGCGGTGACAATTGTCTTAGATATTGTTTTTGGTATTGCAGCGGCTCCAATTGTTGCATGGTTCTCTAGATGGAGAGAGTTTAGAGCAGACGCCGGTGGCGCTCAGCTAGCTGGAAAGCAGAAAATGATTGCAGCTCTTCAGGCCCTACAGAGAACTATTGAAATGGCGGATACAGAAGAGAGTGATAAGGCCTTTGCTAGTATGAAAATTTCTAGTAAGACTAATCTTGCTTTCCTCTTTAGATCTCACCCTCCATTAGAAGTGAGAATTAAAGCTCTCCAGCAAGGTAATTTCTAATTTATTCGGAGCTAGTTCTTTACTAGCTCCGCAATTCTCTTTTGAGAAATACTGGCCCAATTTTCCCTAAGTTCAATACCAGAAATAAATCGTCCAAGTTGAATTGTCGCAGCAGGAGTTGATCCACTTCCAGTGAATGGGTCCAGTATTCTATCCCCTGGTAGTGTAAAGTTTCTAATCAAGGGTTCAAGGCAAGAGTAGGGTTTATGGTTGGGGTGATTTTCCCACTTTGAGGCCTCACCTTCTTCGTCGTACTTCGTTATAATCGACCACTGAATTGGTAGGTCGCTTTGTTCTAATTTCTTTGGAGGAACTTTTGAAAATACGAGGGCCACCTCATAGAGGCGAACATTAGTCTCATTTCCACTATTAGTTTCCTTCGCTAATTTTCCCCATAAAAACTCCCCATAGAAATGATCAAAACCAAGCTTTAGAGCTGTATCTTTGATTGGCTTTATTCCGAGGTAATTTGTCCAGATGACAAGAATCCCATCATCACTAATATGCTTAACCGCTTCTCCCATCCATTTCTCTGTAAAGAATTTATAGGATTTAACATTCTCGTATCTGGTAACGGCTTCATGATTAATTTTAGCAGTCTTTGGATCTCTTAAGGCCCCAGTTTTCTTATTTCTTCTAACTAGTAAGCAGTATGGTGGGTCAGCGTAGAGCATTTTTGCTTTCTCGCCTTTCATTACTTTATCGTAATTACTCCCGATAGTGGAGTCACCATTGATATGCCTATGTTGTTCTATTTCTAAAAAATTTGTCATAGAGATTCTTATAGCAAAGTTTTAAATATGCTGTCACAGAGTTTGGAATTAATACTTATCTGAAAAGGTGTGTTTACTTAACTATTTGTAAGTAGGTAATATTTGTTTATGTTTAGCGATATTGCATTTAATGCTAGAATTATATTCTATGAATTATTTAATTATTCTTTCGATATTGTTAATAAACTTCTCTGCAAGTGCTACCGTGATCAACTTTGGCTACGGTGTTCACAATTCTTCTCCCTATATTTTAACTGATAAAGAAAGTAATGCGACTGGAGGCCTACTCTACGAGCTTGCAGAATTTGTCGGTAAGGAGATGGGAGTAGGTTTTAAAATGATTAATACCCCGCGAACGAGATTAGAAGATCTGGTAAGAAGTGGCACTATTGATATTTATTGTAATTCAAATAGGAATTGGATAGATGGCGCAGAAGACTTTTATTGGTATAGTGGAATTTTTGTTGATGAAAACCTTCTCTATACTTTTTCTGAAGATTTGAGGAAAATCAAAGACCTTCAAGATATCAAAGTAAAAGTAGGGACGATTAATGGTTTCTCTTATCATCCTAGAATTGAAAAATTACTAAAAAGGGTCGGGAGAAATGAACTTAAGAGTCATGAGAAGCTTCTTCGTTTCTTAGAGCTTGATCGAGGCGAAATAATCTATGGTTCAAAGAAGATCATAGAAAGTCAGTACATAGGAAAAACTCGAAAAATCTATCCTGTCACTGATTTTAGAGACAGGCTTAAATACGATTGTATAATTTCAAAGAAAATTAAATTCAATAAAGACAAACTCTTTAAGGCGCTTGAAAAATATAAGCTCAGAAAGTAGAAAGGGTTTCTCTATACTCTCTAATGAGCGTGTCGACGAGGTCACTAACGCTAGGAATATCTTTAATTAGAGCGCTTACTTGTCCTATTTCTAATTCTCCTTCATTCATATCACCATCTAACATGCCAAGCTTTGCTCTTCCCTTACCAAGCAATTTAACTAGAGCTTCTTTTCCGGCGCACTTTCTTTCAAGCTCTAAAACACTTTGATAGAAAGAATTTTTTAAAAGTCTTACAGGAACAACTTCTTTCATAGATAGGGAAGTGTCACCAGACTTGGCCGCGATGATTGCATTTTTAAAATTTAAATGTGCAGAAGATTCTTGTGTACAAGCAAATCTCGAGCCGATCTGAACGCCGTCAGCCCCTAGGGCCATTGCCGCTAAGATAGACTGTCCGCTTGCTATGCCTCCTGCTGCTATGACAGGAATAGTGACAGCTTGAACAACTTGAGGAATAAGGCTCATCGTTGTTATTTCGTCTCTGCCATTGTGTCCTCCGGCCTCAAAACCTTCCGCTACAATAGCATCCACTCCGGCCTGCTCGCACTTTATGGCGAGTTCTGGAGAGCTTGTAACGTGAACAACGGTGCATCCTTTTTCTTTTAAGAGTTGAGTATATTTCTTTGGGCTTCCGGCACTTGTGAAAAATATTCTTATTCCATTTTCTAGAGAGGTATTAATATGCTCTTCTGCGTATTTATAAAGAAGAGGAATATTTACAGCAAGAGGCTTATCAGTAAGTGATTTAGCTTTTTTTAAATGTTCTCTTAATAAGTCAGGGCGCATGCTCCCAGCTCCAATAATTCCAAGACAACCAGCGTTCGCGGCAGCGGCCGCAAGCTTTGCTCCTGAGACCCAGACCATTCCAGCTTGAATAATTGGAAATTGGATATTGAAGAGATCCGTTACAATTTTATTTTTAAAGGGAGAGTTGCTCATTTCTTCTCGACTTTACTTCTCAGTGTTTTTTCAAGGGCCTTAATAATCTTGACCATTTCAGGACTGGAGTATGTCTTGTAGAGTTCATCAACAATAGGGTGAGGCTTTCCTCCTCGCTCTTTAAAGTCCAGTAGCTCTCGAACAAATTCACAGGCAATAATGAAAATCTTAGATTCCTGAGGAAGTTTGTTCATACTATTAGTAGAAAAGCCTTTTCCATTAGTTGTACCGTGGTGGTTTTTGATAATTGTATCAACATCAATTGGAGCTTCAGGATGCTTTCTAATCAGTAAGGCACCGTCAAGAGCGTGATTAAAAACTAGGTCCCAATCCTCTTCATTTAGGGAGCTAGACTCTAGTTCTTCAAAGGTTGAAATCTTTGCTAAGTCCTCATTGTCTACAAAGGAAATGTCTTTAAAGAAACTAGCGTAGGCAAGTCTTTGAGTAATAAGCTCTTGGTCTATACCTAAATTCTTTGCTATTTCATTGGCCACAATCGAAGTCATATGACCGTGTTGATATAGGTAGCCACTCTTTGAGTTGATAACTTTATGAAGCACTTGATTTACTTCTGGGGAATCTTTTGAAGCGGAGACCATGCTCTTAACAATACTATCTGTAAGCTGAATAGTGGCACTATTAAAGCCAAGTTTCTTAATTTCTTGTAGAGCAATTTCATAACTCTGGGCGATGACTTCGATCTTCTTGTCCAAACTTTTGAAGTTATTTTCATCTAGTTTTTGAGAGAGATGATCGGAGACAAAGTTTGTAAAATTATTTTGAAACTCCTTGGGAATATAGAAGAAGCTTAGACCTTGCTCAATATATTTTTCAACGAGAGACTTTGAATAATGATCGCCGGCGTGAATTCTCTTGATAAATTGATATTCAGTAGCAGTCTTCTTTATTCTAATGAATACATCACAGCAAGAAGAGTCCAGAGGAAGAAAATAGCGAACTTCAACAGGAATAAACTCTGGAAGAACTCTCTTTTCTAAAGACTCTATGCTCACGCCAAGAACTTGCGCGGAAGTACTAATAATTGTCTCCCAATCTTTCTCTTCTTTTATAACGATGAGTTTCTCCTCATCTACGTGATCAAAGGGACCATTCACGATCATTGAAACTTCTGAATCACTCTCTTTTAAGTAGTTGAGTAGAATGCTCGCCGTGTTCTCGTCGCCAACTCTGTCTTGCGTAATAATTAAATCTACATTAGGGAGTATGTTTAGCAGATCAATCGCCTCAGCAGCAGTTGATCTTGGGATAACTTCACTTCCTACATAAGTTTTAAGATTGATTGCAAGAAGATCTCTTAAATTTTCATTTTCTTCAATGAGAATTACTTGAGACACATTATCTCCTAGTTAGGTATATATATCTAATATTTTACAAGTGATTAAAAATTATTGCTACAGAAAAGCACTACTTTTCCAATAACTTATCATCGAGGGACTTTTCAGGGGAGTTTCTTATATTTGTGAGGAATTCAGAATTCATTTCACAGTTTAATCTTGCCAGAGTAGTTGATCGTTTCTCTCCATAACCATCACGTTTAAAAACTCTCCAACCTGCACTTAAGAGTCCTTTTCTGACTGGCATCGCTGCTGAATAAGTGCTCAGTATACAATCGTCCTCTGAATGAAGTTTTAAGTCTTCAAACCACTGTGTAGTCCAAAGAGTAGGGTTCTTCTTAGGGGAGAAAGCGTCTTGGTAGATAGCGTTGAATTTTCCAAAGAGGTTACTCTCTCTGAAAGAGGGCAAGGTCTTTCTAATATCTCCAATTATAATTGTAAGCTTAAAATTTCCTACTTCCGCTCGATAGAGAGTTAAATTTTCAGAGGTAGTTTTCTTTAAGCTCTGAAGCAATAGGTGTGTGCTCTTTTCAATTGTCCAGACAACTAGTCCTTCATCTAGCTCACAGCTTATAAAGTGAGTTTTACCTGTAAGGTGAGTGACCTGATCAAAAGTTCTCATTGCCCCAATTCCTAGGCCATAACCTACTTCAAAGATAGTTGTTAAATCATTGGAGCTTACTTTCTGGACGATTTCACAACCTTCTATATAATTAAAGTCTGTCTCAGCAACAGCTCCAGAGGTGGAATGGCAATTTTCATTGAAGAACTCACTGTGGAGGGTAATGGTATTATCTTGAGTGAGTACACTTGAATACTTGCCTAGTGAACCAGTGAATGTGTCGTTTTTTCCAGTACTTATATTTCTAACCTCTGCTAAACTCTATTTTTTATAAATTCTGTAAACTCTGAGAGTTTTTATCCGATAAGATAGTGATGATTTATTTTAAGAGATCTACTATCTTTACTTTTCTTCTTCTTTTGCTAACAGCGAGCTGTGGGCAGAATCATAGTGGAAAATCTAGAAGTTTGGCCAGTATCGGGGAAGAATTTAGCTCAGATATTAAATCCCTTGATATAAACTCTCAAGCTATCGCTCTTAGGATCTGTAACGCTCTTCGTTCAAAGCGTAGCTATTGGCATACAGCTCCAGTAATTGGAAGGAAGGCTACATTTCAGGTCAATAACTTGGGATGTAATGGAGATTCTATGGATTTGGATATCGAAACGAAAATCTCCTCGACCCTTATGTCTAATCCAATAGTTTTTGATTCACTAGAGACAGCTTTTTATTTCAAAGATGTAATAACGGAAGCTCATGGACCTCTCTCTTCTGTTTGTCCCTCTATTTTTACGGGAGATACCCCTTTGGAATTTTACAGCAAAGGCTCTGATAGGATTTATACTCATTTTTCAAAAGTAGATACCAACGTTGATAGACTGACGCTGAAATTTGCAGAAATCAACTCAAATGACCAACAGCAAGTTAGCGGCTACAAAGTTTATAGAGCCGTGAGTTATGATATTGTGACATCTACAAAAGATAGTACCTTATTAGGGACTGCGAAAGAAATTAATCAGAAAGAGGGTTGTGAAAACAAATCAGAATATATTTTTACTCAAAAGCTCATCTCAATTCTTTAATATCCTTACATTACCTTTACGTTAACAAATTTTCTTGTAATAGTTCTACTATAACGGGAGAGAGTTTATGAAAAACGTAGTATTGATTTTCTTATTTTTATTTTCAGTAACAATTCAAGCAAATTCTAGAGGACAGTTGATTACTAATATCGCAAGGCTTTCTGAGAGAGTAGGAGTTATTGTAGGTGATTCTGAAGTTTCAAACGAAGAGTTAAGGCTTGTGCAAGAAGATCTAAAGAACATCGTGGATAGACTCAGAAATAGAGGAGGCACTACTAGTTGTCTTGAGTTCACTTTAGATATTTATGAGAGAACATATGCAGGTTCCACTGCTCTTAAAAAGGCCCAAGAAGCTTGTAAGAGAATTACTGATACAAGCCTTGTTAAATTTGTCTTTGAGATTTACTTAGAATCATATACTGAGAGATTTGCTTTAGATAAAGCGATTGATTCAACTGAGGGAAATAACTATAGAGGTAAGAGCGAAGAGCTGGAGTTTATTTTTACGGTTTATAAAGAAAATTATACTTCAAGATTTGCTATTGATAAGTCTCTTGAAAAGATTGTACTCCTACCAAGGAACTCAATGGATTGTTTAGAGATTTCTTATAGAAGTCTTTCTAGATCGTATACATCAAAGCATGCAATGGATAAGGCGATAGACTCTTGTTCAAATCCTATTCGGTAATAAGAAAAGGGGAGAGAGTTTCTCCCCTAATTTTCTTCTATCTAATTGACCAATCAGTGTAAATTCCTTCAAGCCTTGGCAGAATAAGTTTCTGGTATCTAAAGAATAAATCCTTTCTTTCCTCATCAATATTTGCGTGCTCACAGAGAACTCTTGCGGTTTCCATGTAACTTAGAGCTTGGCAGAGAGTTTCAGCATGCTCCATAAGCTCTGAAACATTTTCGTCACTGGCCCAAGCCTTTGGATTAAAGAGTTCACCTATTTCAGGTCTTAGGCATTTCATAAGTAGCTTCACCATATTCTTCTTAAATTTATAGTGTGATGAGCTAAATGACTTTTCCCAAGAGTTGGAACCATTTAAAAGTTCTTTACTAGGATGTTTAAAGAGGACGTTACTAAAGAATCTCTTTGGATCTTTCATGGCGTACTTCATAATATCTTTTAGGGCCATGAGGGCCTGAATTTGAGAAGTTCCTTCGTAGAGAAGAGGTCCAAAACTATCTCTATGAAATCTTTCCACTGGATACTCTTCCATAAATCCATATCCGCCAAGAATTTGAATAGATCTCTGAGTAAGAAGAGTTGCTTGTTCACAGGCGTAGTACTTAACTAGTGGAGTTCTCTTTCTGGTCCATAGGGAAGCTTCTTTAAAGAGAACTTCCTCTTCTTTTGTTAGATCTCCGGTCTTTGTTTTTTTTAGATCTAATCTCTGGAAAATATCATAGTGAGAGATTGTATCAACAAGGAGAGCTCGTATGGCATCTCTCTCTGTAGTAAAGTCTTCTAGATTTCTCTTCATAAGAGGAAGTTCTGTAAGAGGCTTTCCAAATTGCTCTCTCTCTTTTGCGTAATTTATGGCGTAGCCAAGAGAGCCTTCAATCGTTCCAAGGGCCTGCATTCCTACGGCAATTCTCGCTTCATTCATAAGATGAAGCATATACTTAAAGCCTTTGCCTGCTTCTCCAACAAGAGTAGCTACCGAGTTTTCATAGACCACTTCTGTTGTAAATGATCCATGCATTCCCATCTTGTCTTCATTCTTGGCCACAATATAATTTAACTTCTCTTGCCCCTCTAAAACTTGTTCACAGAGGAACATGGAAATTCCCTCAAGTCCTTCCTTGTCGTCTTTAATTCTTGCTAGGACAAATCCAAGACCACCGCCACCATTAGTAATAAATATCTTTGCTCCATTTAAGAGGTATTTTCCATCGTCTGTTGGAGTTGCAGAAGTCTTGATCATTCCTAAGTCGGAGCCACAACCAGGCTCAGTTAGGCACATTGAACCTGAAATCTCACCTCTTGCAATCATAGGAACGAGTCTGTGGGCGGTTTCTTCGTCACAGAATCTATGAATCATCTCGCCAATGGAAGTGAAGAAGGCCATTTGAGTTGAACTTGCAAGACAGGCCCTAGAGAGTTGAGCGAGTAACATTAACGTGATGGCCGAAGGAGCGCCTAGTCCTCCTAGTTCCGTAGGAAATGGAAGTCCGATTGAATCGAGTTCAATGGCCTCGTTGTAGAGTGCTTGTAGGGATTCACTAGGAATCGTTCTACCGTCAACAACTTTCCCTGCGCCTTCTTTATCGAGAAGAGCGGCACGTTCTGTGACAGCGTTACCTGTCCATTCTCCTGTGTTCTGTAAAATTTCTTCGAAAAAATCAACGACTTCTTTTTTTGAATTGAAACCTTCTTCTGTAGGAAAACTTTTGTAGTACAGAGGAATAATTTTGTCCCAATCAATCCCGTTACGAAAGAGCCATTGCCAGTCTTTTTCATCACTATAGTAATTCATTCTAAATCCTTTTATTACGGGGGCTAAAAGAAAATATTACTCCAAATTATTGGAGTTTCCAAGTAGGGTAGTTAAACATTTGTTGAATGATTTTAATTTAGTGGATTAACTTACTCGTTGGAATCAACATCGTAATTAAGTATTTCGGTATTAATCTTATCAACCCCAAGAGTTGCACCCTCAGATTGTGACTTATCTTTCTTCTGGTTAAGATCTATATTATTCTCTTCGAGTGCTGCAGTAAGACCTTTTTCTTGGTTAATATAGCCTTGAGCAAAGTCGGACTCACTACTTTCGATATTCTTTTCACTAAAGGCACTATTGGCAATTTCTCTTTGAATAGAGGCCGTATTCATAACACCTTCTGCATCATTATTTCCATCAGGCTTTACTTCCAGAAAACCAGAGACGACGTTATTAAAGTGGATTAACTGTGCATATTGCTCTGTTTTTGAAGAGAGCTCCTGGTGAATGATGATGAGCTTGTCCATATCTTTACTGCCTACTGTAGTATCGATAACTCCCTCTTTAGAAGAAGATTTACTCTCCATTCTTGCATTCATTGCTTTGATGAGTTCTAGTTTTTCATTCTCGTATCTTGCAATAATCTGTGCTTTCAATGCTTTTATATCTGTATTGGCTTCAATGGTTTGACCAATCTCTTCGTCTTTATAACCTTGATCTTTTAAGAATCCTTCAAGTCCTTTAGTGTCTTCAGACGTCGCATCAATTTCCTTTACCTTTTCTGCAAGACCTCTAAGTCTTAGGGCGTACTCCGTTTTAATCGTTTCAACTTCTTCAGTATTAGTATTTAAATACTTCTTACAACTCTCTGCTGCATCAGGGGCCAGTGAATAGTCGCCTGTTTCAGGATCTTTCATTATACAGGACTCTAGTTCTGCAATATCGCTATTTACACCTTCAGAGAACTTGGCTTCATTGATAAATTCATTTGATGTGACTGCTGTAATCTCATCAACTTTGTCTCCAATACTTACACTCTTAATTAAGTTTTCATTTGGATTAAGTTTTTCGCCCGTAGCGACAACTTGCATTCCTCCGGTCTTGGATAACTCATTATATCCTTTGGAGATTATTTCAACTGCTTTTAGGTTTTGTTTTGCTACCTTTAAATAATTTGTAAGTTCACAGGCTCGGGTCTTAGTGTACTTGAAGTCATCCTGAAGAGCTTTGCAAGCTTCCTTTTTCTTTGTATCAGTTTGAGTACAGCTCTCTTGAACCCCTAGAGAGTCCTTCGCTGTTGTAGATTGTTTATTGCCGTTATCATCCGTCCATGTTTTCTTTCCACCATGGCAAACATATTGAGCGTTCACAAAGCAGAGCTGCCAATTATTAGATTGTTCAATCACTCCAACAACATTTTTGGACTTTTCTTGACCTTGTTCCTGGTATTTGATTTCGACTTGTTGTTGCGAGAGCATTTTGACATTTTCCTTCCTTGTATCATTTCTCTTTGAAAGCTTACTGGAAAGAAGAGGGAAGCTCCCTCCGTCTCCTTTTTTCATCTCTGCTTCAATACAGAAAGAACTAATGGCCGTAAGAACATTATTTGTTAATTGATTTTGATAGATAGTATTAAATTTTGAATGGTCAACAATCTGATAAGTCCCATCGGCATTCTTTCCATCTGGGGCATCGCCAAAAATTTTCTCTTTCATATTCTTGTAATAATATTCTTCAAGTTTCTTTTGAGACTCAGAAACTTTCTTTGCTAAAGGAAGAACATTTACCGATTCATACTTCTTAGCTTTACCTTGATCCACTTCATTGAGTTTAGAAGAAATTTTATCTCTAATTGAGTCTTTAGTGGAAACTCCCTCGATGCCATCGCTTGGACGACCATTCCAAAGACACTCTGAAAGTTCAAAGGTTTGTCCTTCAGATTTTAATTGGCTACATTGATCGTATATGGCCTTCACTTCAGGTATTTCTAAGAGCTTTGCAAGTTGATCGCTTTGATCATTTGATTTTTCGTAATTTTGATACTCAGGAGCTTTCTGTTCAATAGGCTGCGCTTCATTAGCGGCAGAATGAACTAGGGGAGTCAGAGTTAATATGAAGGTTAGAAATAACTTATTCATATTAATATTATCGCCTATTTAGGTCTTAAACTTGAGTCTTTTAGATGGAAAAAGAAAAGGGGTCATATTATCAATAGATTAGACCCCTTAAGTGTTATTTATTGACGAGATAAAGTGCCAATAATTAGTACCAAACCTTACAAGATGTGCGAACTCCTGCCTCTCCCCAGCGAGCACCAAGTGAATCATTTGGATGAGAAGAAAGGTTACCATTTCTAATTCTTCTCCACAGCTCTGCTAAATTATAAGTGGCAAGGCCTTCGACTCTTATAGGGCAATACTCTAGGACTAGCTCTTCGTCTAAGTAAGTTGATTTAACAATACTCTCAACAATTAAGGCCAATTGATTATCAGAAACTTGGCTGCCTATTTTCTGCCAATTATAAGCGAGGGACTCGTAAGCGCCTTTAAGCGCCTTATCTCTAGCAGGAGTAGAGTAGATATCGTAATCCGTGTAATCCATGCAGCGACCATTTCTAGAATTATTATAAGCAACGCCTTGGTTTACATTACCAATTCTTTGAGATGCTTCTTGGCAAATATTCTTTAAGACTCTAGCGATCAATTTATTTGGAGTTTCGTTCTCCGTCTTTAAGAGGCTCTTTACATAAGTAAAGAATTCATTCTGTCCAAGCTTCTTTGCTAATGAAAATTGCTCTTCACTATAACTAAGAAATTCAGGGAGTGCAGAGTTTTGAGTTCCAAGATACTCTGGTGACTTAAATCTCCTAAATCCCCAAACCGTTTGTGGAAGATTTACTAATTCCTTACCCTCTCTATAGTTCATAGGGAGATTTTCTTTCTTTATTGCTTGTGTCGAGTAGATTAAATCAAAACTTCCCGTCGTTTGAATATTTTTAATTGTGTAAGCATGACGAATAACTTTTCCAAATCGACCTTTGATTTTATAAGTAAAAAGAGTTGAAGGACGAATACTAGCTAGTTTAACAGGATATGTGTCTAGTCTAGAAAGGTTTTCTGTTCCAACACTTTCCCCTAAGTTGTTAAGAAAGGCGACGACCCTCTTGTGTGGATTACTAATTCTATCAAAGGCCGTTACTGAGTTAGATAGATAATTATTTGATCTTCCTCCTGATGGATTGCTGATAGCAAAGGGAAGAGAGTTTTCAAAACTAAAGATTGCTCTAAGCGCGTAAGCTGCATCTGCACAATCAGCGCGAAGTCCATAGTATTTTGAAGCGGGATCCACGAAGAGTTTTGCGTGAACTTCTTTTGATGTCATCCATTTTGAATACATTTCTTCGTAGTTATTATCCCAAGCATTATCTGCATGCCAGACAGCACCTAGAGTAGAAAAAGAAAGTAGTAAGGCCAAAAGTATTTTATGTGTGTGCATTTAAACTCCCGCGTGATGAGAGGGAAATCTAGATAAAGTTTCTTGTTACGTCATTGCGCGAAGCCGTAGAAACTAAACTAACTATCTGTCTTTACATAGAAAAAATGAGAAATAGTTAATTATTTTGATCGGGATTGCCGTAAAGAAGAGTGGAGAGAGATGTGAGAATAATAAAATTCATAATTCTTCTAGCACTAAGCTTAAACTTAAGTGCTGCAGAATCTGACTATTCTATTTGCGAAGACCAGGCCATTGAGTTCTTTCAAGATGCTATCGCTAAGGATCAATCCAATATTCTTGGTAAGCAGTATCAGCTCACAATGCTAAAACTTGCGAGAGCGAGCATCGCTGATGCTAGGCCTTCACTTGAAGACGAAATTAAGAAGCTCAGTAAGTCATTTGATCCAAATGATCCAAAATTAAAATATATTGATCAAATGTACAAGGATTACGGTTATGAGAAAGATTTAGAGTCGGTTATTGATTCTATGCGCTCAGCAAATTACTGGAAGAGATCAACTCGGTTTTATAATGAAGATGTAAGTGCATTTATTTTACTAGCAAAAGACATTGAGCCAGAGCTAGGTTTAAATGAAAGAGATGCGGCCATTACTTGGTTCATGAGTTATGTAAGTGATAAGGCCTCGGATCAATTTGGAGAAACTAGCGCAAGTGCAAATTTAACAAATATCTCCTCTAGGCTGGCAAACTTCACTGGAGCCTATGCAGGTAAGAGGTCTCTTACTGATAGTGAGATAAAAAAGAAAATTGATGAGCTAAAAAAAGACATTGATAGAACAATGCTTGATCTTCATAGAGAGTTAGTGATTGAATTGGGGTCAGAATGTTTTGAAGGCGGACTCTTTGGTGGAGCCTGCGCTTATACAAATGATTTAAGCCAAGTTTTATTTTCTCAAGCAGTGATGGATTTAACTGGAGAGTTAAAGAAAAGTAAAATAAACTCTCTGGAAGATTCTATTTATTCTGAGAAGGGAAAATTTCAATTTAGTTTATTAAAACTACCTTCAGCTAGTGAATATAGAAAAGAAATTCCACTTAGCTTAATCCCCCCTAAATTAGATTATAAGTCAGTTGCGGATATTCGTATCCATGATAGCTATTGGATTAATAGAGAAGATATTGAAAAATTAGAAGATCGTCTCAACATCTTATCTGATAAAGAAAAGATCAAAGCTTTTCATGAACATGCTGATAGTGAAAATTATCTTATTATGAATAAAGAAACTATGACTCTTGAATACTTTGATAAGAGTGGACGGCTCATTAAGAAAGTTAGACTAAATCTCGAAGGAAAGCTTGGAGATGAAGGTCAATTAGGTGGTGCCGGAAATTACTTTGTTCATAGTTATAAGAATGGGGTTCTCTATTTACAAGATGACCGCGGAAATATTAGACCTTACGAGGGAGTAGATCTTCCAGGACTTAAGGTCAGCACAAACTTCTACATTCTTTCGGAGTCTAAAGATCATCACTTTAAAATTAAAGGTGGAAAAATTCATTTTACAACAAAGGGTAAGAAAAGTGATTACTTGCCGTTTAATTTCTCTAAGAGAGATACAAGTGTAACTAGTATTAAATCAGTCATTAAGAAGAAAGATTATCAAACTAAGACCGCCATTGAATTTATGGGAGAGATTGATAAGAGAAAAGGCGAAATTACAAAGCTCTATGGCCTAACAGATCATGAGTACAACGAATTATCCAAGCTTGCTTTTGGAATACTAGGTAACGAATCTCAGTTTGGGAAATCAAAGAAGTATCATATTAAAGAGGCCCTTCCATGGTTAGTAGCTATTGCAAAAGGTAATGGAACAAACACTTCTAGCAATTCTCGAGGTCCAACACAAATAAAAACAGTGCCTAAGAAAATCGCGAAGAAATACGGAACGACAAAAGATAATCTAGAACAACCTAAGATGGCCGCAGTTGCCACAATGGGATTTCTTGCTGAGGCCTTAGCTGAATTGAAAGCAAAGGAAAAGTTTCACCCTGGAATAAATGAAGAGAATAGATTCAATTATATTCACTATATTTACATGGGGAAATCGAGTGAGATCACGAAGGCGACAGCAACACCTATGCGAAATATTTATTTTAAACAGATCTTAAATTTCAATAAAGGTCTAGAAGTGTATGAGAAAGTAGACTAGAAATGAGGGGAGATTGCTCTCCCCATAGAAGAATTACTTCTTAATAAATCTATCAATAGAAAAATCACCTGAACCTGTACAGATTAAAGTGGCATAGACTCCCATATACATGAAGGCCAGCTCTTTACTATTAAATGGATCACTTCCATGGACTATAAAGAAGGCGACTGCCATAGTGATTAAAAGAGGGATTGAGACCCATCTAGTAAGAAGACCTATGACTAAGGCAATTGAGCAAAAGACTTCGCTAAAGACTGCTAGCGATAAACTTACCTGTGAGCCAAGTCCGATGACATCAGGAAATTTTGTAGACATTGCGCTAAAATTTGATAATTTTGGCCATCCGTGACTAATTAACATAGTAAGTCCTGCAAATAGTCTAAGTATTAATAATCCTAAATTTAGTTTCATAGTAAGCCCTTTATTTTTGATTTAAATGATTATATTTAATATGGTAATAGAAAATAAAACATTTACAAGTAGTAACTAAATCATGAGCTCGAGATTTTCAAATAGAGACAAGAGGTGTGCAAATTGCAGGATTTCTCCTCCTCTTTGCTTTTGTAATATATTAATAAAGAGAGACCATGAGACTCCAGTAAGAATTGTCATGCACAAAGCTGAGATGACACTTACGACTAATACTGCGTACTTTGCTGAGAAGATGTTAAGTGATTGTGAAATTCTTGTTCGCGGCTTAATAGATAGACCGCTAGATATAGAGACTCATATAGAGGATTCTAATTACACACCTCTCTATCTTTTTCCGGATGAGGATTCAGTAGAGCTAACAAGTGATTTTATTAATTCTCTAGATAGACCTCCACTCTTAGTTGTTCCTGATGGGTCTTGGCAGCAGGCTAAGAAATTTAAGCGAAGAGAGAGCGCCCTTTCCAAGATGCAATCAGTGAAACTTCCTACTAATATAACTTCTAATTATCGTCTAAGGACGTCTCCGGCTCCCGGGGCAGTATGCACTTATGAGGCCATAGCCATTGCTCTTGGAATTTGCGAAGGAAGAGAATTGGAAAGAGATTTATTAGAGGTTTTTCAAGTCATCACAGATCGGATGTATCATTCTAGAAAGGGAATTGTCACTCTTGCTCAATTGGAAAATATTCTAAAAAAGAAGTAGACCAAGCTCTTTGGCCCACTTCTTTTATCGCTTAATTATGATCAATATAAGCTGTTACTAGCATTGCTACAAATACTGCAAAGCTAAAAAATAAAATACAGTAAAGACCAAAGTTCGATCCTTCAGTTTCAGTAACAACTTTCTTTTCTTCGTTTTCCATAAGTACTCCTACTTAATTAATTAAATGTTGAATGCTTTTAATTTAACTAAGTGGAGTAGGTGGGCTTCTAGCGAGTTTCGTACTTGGGTTAATTTTATAAAGATGAGAATTAAAATTAGAAAAAGTGAAGGACTTCTGCTTAAGCCTTATATTGAATTTCGTACTTAGATTAATATACTTTAATGAATAATCACTAGCAGGCTTGATTGGTTTATTAGTAGAAAGCGGAGAGCTAATCTCAACTTGTTCTAGATAAATAATATTTTTAGATCCGTGATCTTGCCCAATTTCAGCAATTGAAAATAAGGAGAATAGGGTGAATTGGAGGATAAATAACCACTTCATCTGAATATTATAGTCCAGTTTTCTAAAAAGGGTGCTTATTTTTAGTTAAAGAGAGAGAAGTCTTCATATCTTCTATTAGTTAGCCGATAAGTTTATGAAAAAATAATTAAGTAGGTCTAATGAAAAAAGTCTTTTATCTCACTCTTTCGCTTCTAATCGTCTCAGGGTGTACAGCTCTAACTTCTAGCCAGAGAGAGCTGGCTTCCGTACACGATACTAGAAATTGTCGAGATACAATTAATAATTTCATGAGTGCCAATCCAACTAAGAGCGGACCTATAATTACAGGGGCAAGCTCGCTTGGTAATAAGATTCCAAATTTTGAAAATTTTAGAAGTGACATGCTTTTAAAGAGACCTTCCATTGATAATTTTGTGAAAAGGTTCTCGGTCGAACACCCTGATAGAAAGCCTACTAATCTAGAAGTCTTAAATTTCTTTGAGAGGGCCTCGGAAGATTTAGCAGGCCATATTAGAAGTGCTAAAGGAATAGACGAGAGATTAGACTTCTACCTTGAATTAAGTGCCGCGGAAATTGAGCTCGCTCCAAGTAAACTTCAAAAAGTTGCAGCCTATAAATCTAATGCAGAGTTTACGGCGCTCATGAAGCAAACCTACGATGCTAGAACGGAAGACTCTGCACAGATTTTCAACTCTCTTGGTTGGACAAATTATAAGGGGCACCTTGGAGAGCTCGATGTTCTTTTAAGACTTGAAAATCTACAGGCGCAAGGAGTTTATCTCGCGAGGCGTGAGCTTCTTGATCCTAAGGCCCAGGCCATTAACGATCTCTTCTCTAGTAAATTAGAAGAGAAAATTGCTGAGGTCACACTTCAAAACATTGAAAGCTATAAAGAAAAGTATCCTCATATTTTCAAGGTCAGTGAGAATATGAGCAACGAAGAAATTTTAAAGAGAGGGAAGGTCTTCTTGGAGACGAAGGAATTTGATCTCGTTATAAAGAAGAATAATAAGTACTCTCTAGTTGAAGTAAAGAATTATAAGAATCCAATAGGAATGAGAGACGCTTCAGAAGGAAATGGGCATAAGAAAACTATTCTTGACCAGCAATTGGAGACTATCGAGATTCTTCACTTTCTAGGCGTTGAAAATGAGTTCTTTCCTACGGTTGCATTTCTTCGAGGAGTCACTCCAGAGGCTCGCGCGGTTTTTGAAAGTAAGGGAATTTCTGTTTTAGCGGAAGTTATAGACTAGCAGACGATAGACCATCGCCTGCTAGAAATTTAATTACTTTGAAAGAAGAGCGCTTAAATACGCAGCATAACTCCACGTAAGATCTCTCGCTCCTTGCATATAACCATTATCTCTATTCATCTGCTCAGCAATACTTCCACTTCTACTTGAGTGATAATTCACTCTCTTATAGAAACCGTCAATCTGAGAATCCAGGGCCTTTATGAGGTTTTTTCCTGCAGTTGATTTTAGAGAAATTTTCTTTAACTTAGAAATACTTTTCTCACCAAGTAATTCTGCAAAGAAAGCTTTATTAGTCTCGTTAATATTTAAAGACTTCTGCTGAGTGAAAGATCTCTTTACCTTCTGATAGTACTCAGCATAAGCAAGAGTCGCTAGAAACCAAGGGTTTCCAAGAGAATCTGTTCTTAGCCCGTCGTAAGTATCTTCAGGGTATCTTCCAATCGCCACACCAAGGTTTGAGTTGTGATTAATTTTATAAATTTCTTTAAATGAATTCTTTAAGTGAGTACTTGTTGCAAGAACTCTATCACTTGTCACACTGTAGAAGTCATCATTTCCTGCTGAGTGAAGAACACCAAGGATTGTGGCGATATCAAGTCCACTTCTGTGGTGATAGATATTTCTTGAGTGAACAATATAATTCTTTGAATTATCCCAGTGAGCGTTAATTGAACCTTCTATTAATTTAGCCTGCTCTTTATACCACTTCGCTGCCAGAGGATCACCAAGTCTAATCGCAAGATCAGCGCCCATGAGAAGTGATCTCCTCTGAGCTAGAGAAGTTGAGAAGTGTTGCCCTTGAACTTCTTCCCAGTAATCAAATGAAGCTTCTCTCCAATGATGAGAAACATATTCTAAGTCTGTTTTAATTACAGATTGATCACTAAAGTCTGCACTATAAAGAAGTTCTCGAACAAGGGACTCTTCACCATTTGCCAATAGATCATTAGCAAAGTTTATGAGAGTAATTGCCCTGAGCGCCGGCCCATCGTTTTGTGGTCTTCCCCACGGCTCAAAGTATCCACTTCCATCAACGTAGTACTTTGGCTCTCCGAGACCCGATAGAGTGTGAGTTTGTTGATTGTCTTTAGAGAAAATAGCAAAATCAAGCATCATCTCTTTTAGATTATTCTTTTGAATTGGGTCGAGTTCTCTTAAGTAGAGATCATTTACAACATTCATCACGAGCGCCGCATCTCTAATCCAGTGATAGAAGTAGTTTGGATTTTCTTTAGAGGGAGAAGCTACAACAGCACCTCTAGTTGTTCCGTCTGGAGAAATGTTGGCAAAGAGTCTCTTAGTCAAAGAGTCAACGTTCCCAGCATAAGTAAAACTAAGTTGTAAGACTGCGATCAATAAAACAAGAATTCTCATTTAGGTTTCCTTTTAATAGAAGAAAATAATAATTGATTTTTATTTGCATTCAGAGTATCAATTTCTTTCACGTTTTGGCCATCAAACTCCATTATTTTTCACAATTTGTGATTTGGAAAAAGGAAGTATATGATTTCACATTTTTTTGGGACACTGCAAAAGATTGGTAAAGCACTTATGTTGCCAGTGTCAGTTCTTCCTGTAGCAGGTCTCTTGCTGGGGATAGGAAGTTCGGGACTTTCTTGGCTACCTAGTGAAGTCTCAATGGTTATGGCCCAGGCCGGTGGAGCAATTTTTGGAAATCTTCCACTCATCTTCGCTCTTGGCGTGGTCATAGGTCTTACGGACAATGATGGTGTTGCTTGTATTGCGGCCACCGTTGGTTTTGTTGTCCTGCTGGGAACAATGGGTGTCATCGCTGAGATAAACGGCGTACCAACCAAAGAAATTATGGGGATAAAGTCCATCGAGACAGGAGTCTTTGGTGGGATCATAAGTGGTTTTGTTGCGGCGGTGATGTTTAAGCGGTTTTATAGAATTAAACTTCCAGACTATTTAGGTTTCTTTAGTGGAAAGAGATTTGTTCCAATTGTTACGGCGTTCGCTATGATTGCAGTGGCGCTAATTCTAAGTGTCATCTGGCCTCCAATTCAAGGAGTAATTAAATATA
Source organism: Halobacteriovorax sp. JY17 (assembly GCF_002753895.1). NCBI lineage: Bacteria > Pseudomonadati > Bdellovibrionota > Bacteriovoracia > Bacteriovoracales > Halobacteriovoraceae > Halobacteriovorax > Halobacteriovorax sp. JY17. Next base: position 677,103 of record NZ_NJER01000001.1, read on the forward strand.
CATCACACTACGCAGTTAATGAAAATCCAAACGCGATGGTCTTTCTCTATGGTTTGGTAGAGAGAATGCTAATTCCTTTTGGGCTTCACCATATCTGGAACGTTCCATTCTTCTTTGAAGCTGGAGAATTTACCAATGCAGTTGGAAAAGTTTTTAACGGTGATGTTAATAGATTCTTTGCAGGCGACCCTACTGCCGGTTTCCTTGGTGGTGGTTACCTCTTTAAGATGTTTGGCCTACCTGCCGCTGCAATTGCCATGTGGCATACAGCAAAACTTGAGAATAAGAAGCTCGTTGGAAGTCTTATGATTTCTGCGGCCTTCACTTCTTTTCTAACAGGGATTACCGAGCCTATTGAATTTGCCTTTCTCTTTGTGGCGCCTCTTCTTTATGGGCTTCACGCTCTTATGGCGGGAACATGTTTTCTCGTGATGAATATGATGGGAGCAAAGCTTGGCTTTACTTTCTCTCATGGACTTATTGACTATGTTCTCTACTATCACATGGATACAAAGCCGTGGCTTGTTCTTATCCTAGGGCCAATTACTGCTCTAATTTATTACACAGTTTTTAGAGTGGTGATTCAAAAACTTAATATTCTCACTCCAGGAAGAGAAGATAAATCTACAGAAGAAAGTGAAGTTCTTAACGCTACAGATAGGGCAGCGAAGATAATCGAAGGCTTTGGTGGGGTCGCAAATATTCAAACTCTCGACGCTTGTATTACGAGGCTTAGAGTAAAAGTAAGTGATATAAGTAAGGTGAATAAAGAAAAACTCGTAGATCTTGGTGCAACTGGAGTAATCTTCATAGGCGAGAATGTACAAGCAATTTTTGGAACACAATCAGATATAATAAAATCCGAAATGGAACAAGTTATCAAGACACCCAACACACAACCAACAAGCTCCTTCATTTCTCCAATTGCAGGAGAAGTAAAGGAGCTATGTGATGTTCCAGACAAAGTTTTTAGCGAAGGCTTAATGGGGAAGGGATTTGCGATTAATCCAAAGAGCGGAAGAATCATCGCTCCATTTGATGGAGAAGTAGTCACTCTCTTTAAAACCAATCACGCTATAGGTCTGAAAGACGGTGAAGGTAGAGAAGTTCTTATTCACTTTGGAATTGATACTGTGAAATTAAAAGGTGAGGGATTCACTTCTAAAGTACAGAAAGGTGATCGATTCAAAAGCGGCGATCTCTTATTAGAAGTTGACCTCAACTTTGTAAGGGAGAACTCTCCTTCTATTATGACTCCAATTATTTTTACAAATAGAGTTGAAGATCTTAAGATTAATACTCTAGGTTCAGTTGTCGAAGGACAATCTAATATAATAGATTTCTAAAAGAGGAATTAAGATGATTAACAAAGATATTACAGTAAAAAAAGAACATGGATTACACGCAAGACCTGCTGCTGAATTTGTAAAATTAGCAAGTACTTTTGAAAGTGAAATCACTCTAAAATATAATGACGAAGAAGTCGATGCCAAATCAATTATGAGCATTATGTCTCTTGGAGTAAGTACTGGGGAAACTCTAAATATTTCAATTGAAGGGACAGACCAAGACGCTGCCCTAGCGTCGATCACAAACTTTCTTACAGAAGTTTAAGTATGATCGGAAGAAGTGCCTCTCCAGGCTTTGCCTATGGAAAAATTCTAGTTTTAGAAGACCTCCTTGATTCTGTTAGTGAATCAAAGTCAACTGATGTTGATAAAGATATTTCAAAACTAGAGGAAGTCACTTCAGAAGTTGTTAAAGCATTAGAAGAGATTTCAAGTGTTTCAACTCTAAAAGAGCAAAGAGAAATTTTTGAAGCTCATACTATGCTTGCGGCCGATCCAAGCTTTAAGAAAGAGATCATTAAGTTTATTCAAAAAGAAAAATACTCTCTGGCCTTTGCTGTTAAATCAGCAGGTCTAAAATACATGGCCCAATTCGAAGCACTAGAAGATGATTACTTTAAAGAGCGAGCCCTAGATATTAAAGATATTACGGCCCGTTTTCTCTCCGTTATTTTAGGGCGCCCATTTGCAAACCTAAAAGATTTAACAGAAGAAGTGATTCTTGTCGCCAAGGACTTAACACCTTCTCAGACCTCGCAGATTAATAAAGAATTTGTAAAAGGGTTTATTACAGAACTTGGTGGCGTAACTTCTCATACGGCAATTATCGCAAGGACGATTCAGGTTCCAGCAATAGTAGGAGTAAGAGATCTTTTAAGCTCTCTTACTAATGCCCAATCAATTGCTATGGATGGTCTCTCTGGAAGTTTTCATATTGATCCTTCTTCCGAAATTATTTCTAAGTGGGATAGTGAAATTGAAAGAGAGAAAGAGTTACAACTTATTCTTAATAACTACAAAGAGAAGCCAACAATTACTTCTGATGGTGTCGCCCTTAAAGTTTTTGGAAATATCTCATCCGTTGAAGATGCTAAAGCTGTTCGAGATGCTGGCGCTGAAGGGGTTGGTCTACTTAGAACAGAATTTCTCTTTATGGAGACGAACTCTGCACCAAGTGAAGAGAAGCAATTTAACTTCTATAAGCAAATTGCAGAAGTCATGGTTGATCGACCAGTTACAATTAGAACTTTGGATATTGGCGGTGACAAAGAGGTGAGTTATCTCAATCTTGAAAAAGAAGATAATCCCTTTCTTGGCTATAGAGCGATTAGAATTTGCCTTGATAGAGTAGACCTCTTCAAAGATCAGCTGCGAGCAATTCTTAGAGCATCTGCTTTTGGTCATTTAAAAATTATGTTACCAATGATTGCAACTTGCGGTGAAATAAGAAGGGCAAAGGAAATTATTGAAGAATGTAAGCTTGAACTAAGTGAGAAAGGTATCCCTTTTAATGAAAGAATTCCCGTAGGAATAATGATTGAGATTCCGGCAGCTGCGATTATGGCGGATAAGCTTGCGGAGGAAGTAGACTTCTTCAGTATCGGAACCAACGATCTTATTCAATATACTGTTGCTGTAGATCGCATGAACGATAAGATTGCTGACCTCTATTCTTACTTTGACCCTTCAGTGATTAGGCTTATAAAGATGACTATCGACGGAGCGAAAGCAAGTGGAATTGAAGTTGGAATGTGTGGTTCCATGGCCTCTGAGCTTGCTCTAACAGAGCTTCTTGTAGGTTTAGGTCTCACATCTTTTAGTGTGACTTCAGGAAGTGTTACTTCTGTTCGAAAGAATATTATTGAATCAAGCAAAGCCGAAAGCGAAGGTCTTATTCCTTCAATTTTAGAGCAAGCGGATAGAGAAGGAATTCTTCGTCTTTTAAGTGAGTTACCAAGTCACTAAGCTGTAATATTTCTAACAGTCTATGTAAATATTACTAAAATCATCATCTATTTCTCAGATTGCTGTAATCTGCCTTAGTAAATTTTAAATTTGGGATTATTATGAAAATCAAAGTATTACTTCTACTTTTCTTAGTAGCTGCACCTACTCTTAGTAGTGCAAAATCAGCAAATATCTGGGCATCTATTCCTTTCATTAGAGGAGCTGATCTCTGCCAATACAATCAAGCCTATTCTCAGACAAGAAGTGAGTATATGCACGATATGACCTCTATGGCGAGCGAGCTAATGGGAGCAGGAGCAAAGGGAAAGGAAGCGCTAGAAATGCTTGTGGCCTTCGATGCTCTCTACGATAAGAATTTAAGACTAGCAATGCAATATAAGTATATGGATGTAACCTTAGAGAATACTCTTAAAAGTTACCTCGATTCATACTATCTTTCTTTCCCAGTAAGAGAGAGAAAAGTTCGCTTTAAGCATATGAATGATATTCGCTCAATTATTAGAGCTGTTAACAATGGTCAGAGAGTAGGGAATATGCCTGCTGACTCATACTCGCTTGTTGACTATATTGCCTACGGTTCATACTCACTGGCACCAAATTGTAATGGAAATATTCAAGTTACAATCACACTTGTTGGAAGTGATGGTTTTACAAAGAATTTTCAAGATCTAGGAAAACCATCAGTCGTTATGTCACAAATTGCTTCAAGAATTTTTGAAACATTTGAGAGAACTCAATTTCCTTCGACTATCAATATGAATGGAAGATCAATTACGCTTCTTGGAACTCCAAATGGAAGCATTGGTGATACATTTGATCCTCGTGATGCTATGAGAACTTGTAGCTACATGGGTGGACGCCTTCCTAATTCAACAGAACTTGAAATGATCTCTGCTTACGGTGACTGGAATGGAGGAGTTGGAATTGGTCAATCAGTTTGGGCAATCGCTCAAGGCTCAAGTGCCATGGTTTACCATCCAGGACTTAGAAATCCATCACCAGTTAGAAGTATGCATGCAGTTAATACGAGAAATTTTAAATATTATTGTGTGAGATAAATTGAGGGGATTTTAAAAATCTCTACCCGTACCCCATATAATTACCATTATGTGGGGTGGCCATTGGGGGAGTTATTTGAGCCTATTTCTAGTATTTTACCTTATCTCCTAGTTTTCATCTTCTAGGAAAATCTATCCCTGACAAATCATATGGCCTCACTGGGTCAATCCATCCTGGACGAATTATTGTGGGAATTCTATGAAGATTATTCTCAAGCTTTCTGATTAATTCTTCTTCTTTTCCAAAGTCTTTATAGCCTTCATAGAATAATTGATGATCCCAATCTATCGACTTTAAAGTTCTTTCAAATTGGTTCTTATTTTGTAAAATTTGTCCGTACAAATCACCGTCAGTTTTTACCAAATCAAGAACGCGCTCATATATATTTCTATATTTTAAATATGTCCTATCTAAATGATTTGATAAATCTGAGGCTTGATTTTTAATCGCTGAAATTTTTAATTTGGCTTCATTTCCATAGTATCCAGCACGGGCCATTTCTTGGCATTTTTCGCCATTTGAAGGAAAGTAATCCCTTAAAAGATTTTCTAATTTTCTACGAGATTTACATTGCTTATCTAGTTGAACAAAATTTTCAATTTTTGAATTTGAACTTAAGTTTATGAGGCAATCCTTGGCAAGGTAAAGTTCATAATCAATATCTGAGCTTAAGCAATGATCTATCCAAAAATTTTCAACCAGATAGTCGATTGAATCATTTTGTTCAAGTAATAGGGTAATTTCTTCATCTAGATTTTGAGATTCTTCTTTCTCAAATTTCTCCACAAGATTTTCCTGCAAGTCATAGCCCCAGTCCTCACCTTCTTTGTTTTCTAGCGCAGCTTCTAGTTCATACTCATCAGCACTACGATCTAAGACTCTCTTGTATACATTAGAGATAATTTTCTCATTGATAAAAGTTAAGAGTTCTTCACTTAAATTAAATTTTGGATAAACAAAGAAGAGATTTTCTTCTGGAGTAATAATATCTTTAACAGTAAAAAGGACGAAATCCTTATCTAATTTCATCGCTCTACGATATTGCCACTTAAAGAGATAAGAGTTTAGTCTTAGAATACTCTTTTCGCAATCAAGTCCTCTATATGAATTTTGATCATTAAAGGCCTTATATTGATTAAGGGTATTTTCTCTATCTATGGAATAATCACCATACAAACTAATTGTATCAATCTTTCCATAACTTTCACTTTGTTGAAATTTAGTGTTGAGCATGCCTTTCACATTTAAATCGCAGACTCTATTATCTGCGAACTCTCTTGCAGGATTCGAGCCTATAAAGGAGTGAGTTCCTATAACTTTTGCTTCAACCAGAATATCTTCTTTCGTGACATTGAAATTCTTATCCATTACTCGTACAGGAAACTTTCTTTCAAGCAAGACTTCATTAATATTTTTCATTTCATCACAATAGACGTTAGACGAAAGTAAAATTAATAAAGGTATTATCTTTTTTAGCGTACTCATTCTTCTCTCCTTATAACTATAACTCTCCTACTAAAAGCAATTCAAAGGCCAACCCAAAGGAACCAATTTCTAACGTCTTAAGGAAATGTGACGCAGTTTACCTGTTCCAGATGTGAAACGTGTTTCTAAAGTGGAACGGCTCTTAAACTAATTTTCAGCCACTTAACAGTCTTAAAAACTGGCACCAAATAAGCATTACTGGATGTACAAGAAATTTTAATCAAGAAAGGGGAAAAGCATGAATGCAAAGAAATGGATTACAAGCGCATTAATTCTAATGAGCGCAAACTCAATGGCCGCAGGTGGTTTTGCGGAAGCCAGATGTGCTGCGTGGGGAGATAATCTTACGCAACCTCAGGCAGCTGAGAGATGGAAATGGGCCATGAAGTGTGACGTGGCCAATAGTAGAATTCTTTGGACATATAGAGAGTACACGGCACCTGACGGTTCTAAGAGACCTGCCTACCCGATCTACGGTCTCTTAGATCAAGACTATAAGAAAGAACCTTCAAATCCTTTAGGATGGTTTCCACCAAAGAGCGCAAGCGCTGATTGTAATATTCCAGAGAATTATGAAATCGTAGGTTTCTGCGCAGGCGGTTGTTACACAGCAGATCAGCTCATCCTAGTTGATGGAAGAGAATTATTTATTAAAGATATGCTTGAATCTGAAATTAAGAACGTAATGACTCTAGATCAAGATTCAACCCTAGACTCAATCGCAACTAAGCCTGGAAAAGTCTTTTCTTATATGAAGTCTATCGTTAGCGGAGTTCATCCAATAATTAAGCTTACAACTGATAGCGGGAAGAACTTAAGCGTAACACTAGAGCATCCTCTCGTAAAAGCTGACGGAACTTTCATTGTGGCCCAAGACTTAGAAGTTGGATCTAAATTACTTAATGAGTTTGGAGAAATTGAAGTTGTCACTTCTATTGCTCAAGAGGAAGTTGAAGGAAAAGTTTACAACCTAAGAACAGAAGGTGCAGAAGAAACTGACCGTGTCATCGTTGCTCAAGGCTTACTCAATGGAGACTTAACAGTTCAGCAAAGAAAGGCCAACAAGGCCAATCAAGTACTCCTTAGAAAGAAGATGATTCGTGGAGAATTAATTAAATAGTAAGTAGTTTTTTCTATGCTGACTCCTTTGAGTCAGCATTTTCTAGGATATTTTATGAGAACAAAATTAGCGCAAATACTTTTAATTTCAGCAATAGGACTTGGATGCGATAAGTCTCCAGCCAGCGATACTATTGCTCCAAAGAAGACAATATCTAGTCAGAGAAGTTTTGAGTGTATTGCTCCATCGTTTGACAATAATTTTGACATTGATTCTTGTGCTATTTCAGCGTGTGAGTACGCTGGCGGAGAGTTTAGAGATGATGGATGTGAATGTAGCGAGGGAAGAAGTTTTGTCTATGAAGAGATTCCTAAATGTCTAGAAGTGGAAAAAATTATTTCAATAGATAGAAACGTTAGAGATGAACATGAGTTAATAAATTACTCTATCTTTACGGAAGAAAATCTCTATTCGACAAGTGTCTATAATTTTGACTTATCTTCAATAATAGAAGAGACAAACTTCGCTAATTTCGTTGCTCCAAACTTCCTAACGCTATATTACTTAGAGGATCAAAGAACTATTTCAAAGGAGATGGTCTCTAAGTCTACAGTTCTTCCAAATGTCTTTATTAGAAAGTCTTTTGGAGATATCTCCCCTATTGAATCAGTACGTTTTCACTCAAGTATAGAATTGTCTGAGGAAGCTCCTTACTATTCACAGGTCATTGATTATCTAGGTACTAACTTTAATGTAGATGAATCTTATTACTACTCTGATAAAGGCTGTTTAGAACATTGTAAGAAAGTCATGCATATCCTAGATGGTGATCTTGTTATAAAGAGAACAAGAGAATTCTTCAAAGGAATTTTGGCCTTTGACTATATAACTATAAGAGAAGAAGAATTAAATATCCTATCTGCTAGGTACGACTTATTGGGAAGAACTATTCTTGTTATTGATAAAGGGCAAGCGAATAATCCAATAATTAACTATCAGCTTTACTCGTTCTCTATGAAAGCAAGCGGAGAGAATTTATCTACAATAGTTGACGAGTCTAATGACTTAAGAATTAAGACTGCTAAGAAGTATAACTGGGGTAACGTTGTTCTCTGCGATAATGGAATCTTGCCAAATGATAAAGGGAACTCCAAGAATGTTAATCTTCAAAAAGGTCCTAATCAAAACTCTGTTTACGGTTGGCTAACAGATGTTGCTGATCAAAGTGACTACTTAAATGGAGTTGTAAACTTAAATGAGCTAGGCTCTGGAGTAAAAGGCGCAAGCTCTCACGCCAGAGCAGTTTTCAACTATATGAATATGGTGAATGTAGCCTCTATTAGCCTAAATAGTTGTCTTCATGATTTTAACAATTGGGCCCCAAATACATTTAAAGAAGGCTTTCGTGTAGTAAATTACTCATACTCCGATTACTTAGATAAGAATGCTTGTCTAACGAATCATATCTGGAGTGAGGTTGATAAGAATCCACTTTCAAAAGAAATGCTATGGGTCTTTGCTGCGGGGAATGAGAAGTCCTACCTAACACCTGAAACGGCAACACTTTGCCCGCAGAACATTTTAGCGAAGAGAGAGAACGTCCTCATAGTGGGAAGTGATCTTGGTTTTGGAGGGGTCTCTAATCGCGGTGAAAAGTATGTCGATATATTTGCAGATGCTCCCTCTACTTCAACTGCAACAGCTATCATTAGCTCTCTCGCCGGCAATATTGCCAAGAAGTATCCTGATCTTGAAGTCTCTAGAATCAGAAGAGCCATTATGGCATCCGCTGAAGATGAAGGACTTCCTTCTCGAAGTAAAGGAAGGGTTGACTCTGATCGTGCTTTTAAAGCAGCTGATCTGTTATCGAAAAAACCAAGAATTGATAATTATAAATTACTAAAAGAAGTTCACTGTAATGGAAGAAGTCTCTTTTGTTCTGTGGACGAATCTTGGACCGAAAGATTCTAACAGGAGATTCATATGAAGAAGAAATTTACGCTTTCAAAAAAGAAAATGAACTACATACTTGCCATTATTTTTCTAACCCTAGGTTTTAGAGAATTAAGAAGTGATAGTAATAAAGATTTAATTAAGAATCTCAACTCTAGTGAGAAACTACAAAAGCTTTTGCCTTTTAAGTCTAAAGAAGTTCAGCAGAGCAAAGTAAAAAAGAAAGAAGCTTTATTGAAAAAGCAGAATAGCTTAATAAAGCATCAACAACTTAGAGCAAAGGCAATTCTATCAAGAGAAGAAAGAGAAGAACTTGATCGTTACTTTATGAACTCAAGAAATATTCGAATCGCTTACCTGACACTCTTATCAAAAGATTTTTCAAATCTAGATGAATCTATTGAAAAGAGAATTGATGCCACAAATTTTCTCATAGATGGTCTTCAACGAAAGCATATTGACAGAAGTGAGCTTATTAAATCGACTGAAATGTTCCTACTAAGTAGCAATGAAGAAGATACGCAGGATACAGATATCAGAAGAGCGATTGTTGGAGATAAAGTTGATCTCTACAATGCCCTTATCAACTTTGCGCCAGAAGGCGCTAAGAGATTTAAGAGAAATTACATGAGCGAAAGACTAGAGAAAGTCATTCAATACGTTGAACTAAATAAACAAAGAAATAGAGGTTAAGATGAAGAAGCTAATTTTATTTATAATAATAGGACTTTTAAGTTCTCCCCTTCTCTCAAAAGAGTATGTGATTACTTCTAGTAACAAGCTCTCAGCTGAGTTAGGAGCTGGCTACAATTCTGAAGAAGAAACATTTGTCGGAAATTGTGTGACAGGACAACCTGTCTATGTGGGAAAACAGGAATCAAATTTAGACTTTTCACAGTCTATTAGTCAAAAACAGTTATCGAAGGAGCTTGGTATTGCCGCCGGAGGAAGGGCCAGAATGGGAGCAGTCACCTATTCCGCTTCTGCGAAATTCTTAAAGAGCTCTACGAGTAACTCTTTTTCAATTTCATCGATCTATACGGGTAATTACTCCTTTAGACAAAGAAAGTTAAAAGATCCAAAACTTAATGAGATTGGCAAGAAATGGGCCGGGCATCCAGAGAGATTTCAAAGAACTTGTGGAGACAACTTCTCTCATAAGCAAAGTTTAGGCGCGAAAATTTTCTTTAGTATCAGACTAGATTTTACAAGTAAGAAGGCAAAGCAAACCTTTGAAGCAAATTTCAGTATGAGTGGTCCAATGGCCTCAGCAAGTGCCAGCTTAAAGCAGGCCAAGAACTCTTTCTCTAAAGACACTAAGGTGACAATTACTGCTCTTCAAATCGGAGGAGATGTCTCAAAGATTTCTGATATATTCTATTCTGAAGATGGTAATGGTTCAAAAGACTTTGTAAGCTGCAGTTTTGGGGACCTAGAAAAATGCGAGAATGTTCTCTCTAATGCTATTAAGTATGCCACAGATACAACTGTGGGTTTTCCGTCTCAGATAAAGCCAGAGACTGATATGAACTCACCTATTGGACCTGCTGTTCTTAGCACCTATGCATACTCTTATGAACTCATGGGAGAATATATTAATTTCTCTCCAGCATTAACAAGAGCAATTAAAGCAACAAGAAGAAATCTAAGTGCCTTGTTTGAAGATATTTTTTCGCAACATAATTTAACATACACTTTGATCAACAATGGGACAGTGAGACTCAGCCCAAGACAGAGAAGCAAATTTGTTGAAATGGAAACAAAGATCTACACACAAATGTATTCACTGGCTGAGGGGATTGAAGATTGCTACCAATCACCTCTTGAGTGTCATGCTGTGTGGGAAGAGTTTGAGCCTAGTAGCGCTACAGGGATAAGCTTGTTTATAGAAGAGGATTTTAATGTAGAGAAAGAAATATTTGCTCAGTGGTGTGACTTTGGAAACTCATCTTTTGCTACAGAGGCCACTCAATTATCAATAAATGCTCTCCTAGAAGAAGCTAAAGAGATTGAACCCGATGCATTCGCTCCTCCAGGGGCAGGTATCACAGTCGATGCTTGCTATATTGCTGGAACAGTTTTAGAAAAACAGAGAATATTAAAACTTACCAATAAGAATCTAAGTGACTTAAGAGTGCTCGAAACACTTCCGCAATTAACGGAGCTAGATTTAAGTGGAAATAATATTGAAGACCTCTCTTCTCTTGCAAAACTAGAGAAGTTGACAAGATTAATTCTTAAAGAGAATAAGATCCGAGATCTCTCACCACTTTCACGTCTATTTAATTTAGTAAATCTTGAATTATCAGATAACGAAATTGAAATGACAAACTCTCTTGCCAATCTAGGTAAGATTAGATTTTTAGATTTAAGAAATAACGGAATTAATATTACTTGTCCATTTAGTGAAGATGGTATCTGTCTCATTGCTGATTATAGATATAATAACGAGTTCATTCCTTTAACTAGGAATCATTTAAACCTTCCTTCTAGACTTGGCCATAGGGTATCTAAACTAGAAAATGGTGACTTAATTATTACGGGAGGATTGTCAGATTCAAGTACGGGGAATGCTATTGGAATTCTCTCTAATTTTCAAACGGAGTTCTTTGCTGCAGGAAAAGTCTCTAAGCAGAGATCATTTCACACATCGACAGTTCTTGATGACAATTCCATTCTCTTGACTGGAGGATGGGGATCAAATACATCCGCAGAAGTTTACGATTCGACACAAGGAATGAGTCGCCAAATCCAGGAGATGAATTTCCCAAGGGTAGAGCACGTTGCCACGAAATTAGATTCAGGAAATGTTCTCATCACTGGTGGCTGGAAAGGGAGAAATCAATTCTGGACAGGAAGAGACTCTCAGGCAACAGCTGAAATATATGATACTAAGAAGCAAGTCTTTCTAAGTGTTGGATCAATGAGAGTTCCAAGGGCCGGTCACACGATGACAAAGTTAAATGATGGTCGTGTTCTCATTATTGGAGGATTTAAAGTTGATCACCAAGGATTAGGAGAAGGTATTTCAAGTGCAGAGATTTTTGATCCAAAGTTTAATAGATTCATCAAGATCAATTCTAGACTTCACTTTGGTCGAGGACATCATACGGCAACAAAGTTAAGAGATGGTCGTGTTCTCATTACGGGAGGCTTTAACAAAGAAAATAAGGCCGTAAATAGATTTGAAATATTTAACCCAGAAACAGAAACTTTTAGCCTGATAAAAGAAGAAATGAATGAAGCTCGAGCCTATCATCAAGCGGTTCTTCTTCCGGACGGGAAGATCTTCATAGTGGGTGGTGAAGTGGAGCACTTTCCAAGAAGAAATACGAGTGATGAATGCAAGACTTGTTCAAAAACAGCGGAGATCTATGACCCGTACTCAGGGATCTCAACAAAGACTACGGCTGAAATGAATGTGCCAAGATCACAATTTAGTGCCACTCTAACTAATGATAATAGAATCATTATCATTGGAGGAAAGGGGAATGATGCAAGATTTAGCGCTTCAATGTTTGAATTTTCAGAATTTTAGATAAAGACAAAGGGGGGAGAGAGACTTCTCTCCCCTATTTACTTAGTAAGCTAAATTATTACATTCTTTTGCATTATAACCATTCTCGCTTCGGCACTTCTTCAAAAGAGATAATTTTCTCTCAACAATTTCAAAGCACTTCTTCTTAATAAAAGAAACCTCTATCTTTTTACAGTAGAAAGTATCTCCCATGCGAATCGCCTCGTCTCTTAAGTTATTGTCCTTATCAAAGTAGCTTGCAAGAAATATAGAAATAATCACAAGTGCACCTACTAAGTAGAGAGCTATTTTCTTTACCAACTTAGATACTCTTTTCTATTAAAATATTGAGCATCCTTCTTACAGGTTCAGCCGCTCCCCAAAGAAGTTGATCGCCGCAGGTAAAAGCATTTAAGTACTCACCGCCAAGATTCATTTTTCTAAGTCTTCCAATTGGAATATCTAAAGTTCCACTTACTGCCGCAGGTGTAAGATGTGCTCGCGTACTTTCAGGAGAGTTTTCAATAATTCTCACCCAGTCGTTATGAGAAGAGATCATTTCAGTTATTTCATTTAGTGGAATATCTCTTTTTAATTTGATCGTAAAGGCCTGAGAGTGACATCTCATCGTCCCAATACGAACACAAGTTCCATCAATTGGAATGATATTATCTCTTCTTCCAAGAATTTTATTTGTCTCTGAAATTCCCTTCCACTCCTCTCTTGTTTGTCCTGCATCTACAGCTGAGTCAATCCAAGGAATGAGGTTTCCGGCCAGAGGTGCTCCAAAACAGCTTGTATCGAGGGAATTATCTCTAAATGAATTAGTTACAATTCTATCCACTTCTATAATATCTTTCGAAAGTGTTTGATCCATATTTACAAAATTAGAGCCAATTGTATGCATTTGAGTGAGGAGCTCTTTCATATGTCTCGCGCCGCCACCAGAAGCAGCTTGGTAAGTCATAGAAGTTAACCATTCAATAGCATCATTTTTAAAGAGTCCGCCTAGGGCCATCATCATTAGGGAAACAGTACAATTTCCTCCCACAAAGTCCTTAATACCTTTATCAAGTCCTTCATCTATTACGTTTCTATTTACTGGATCTAAAACGATGATACTCGTCTCTTCCATTCGAAGCGCGCTAGCAGCGTCAATCCAGTAACCACTCCACCCACTCTTTCTTAAGGCTGAGTGGACCGCCTTTGTATAATCTCCTCCTTGGCAGGTGAGAATTATATCCATCGCCTTAAGTTCATCTATATTCATTGCATCTTTTAAAATCTTATCAGTTGAGTAAGACGGTGCTGCAAGTCCTACTTGAGAAGTTGAAAAGAAGTAAGATTCAAATTGATCAAAATCATTTAACTCATTCATTCTGTCCATCAAGACAGAGCCAACCATTCCTCTCCAACCTACAAAACCTACTTTCTTCATCATTTCTATCCTTAAAAAAGAAAATTATCTTAAAACAAGCCACAATATTGATAGTTTTTTATCTTTTTGTAAATCTTAGTTGAATAATTGAGTACTTTTAGTTAGCATTTTCATATTGAAGAGGCGCATGGCTTAGGTAGTTTACAGGAAGATTTTTGGATCTCGTGAATGTAGATGAGGGAAGACTTGCCGAAGTAAGTTAATCCAAAATAGCGACTTACTGGTTACTAGGGCTGAATCCCTAGGACTGTCACAGGCAATGTGGAGGACTTCTAGAAATTTATTTCTATCAGATATCCCCTTGCCCATTTTTACAGACAAAGCGCTACTTGGAGAAGTACATGACTAAAATTATTGTTTCAAAATTTGGTGGAAGTTCAATGGCCGATGCTGTTGCCATGAAGAGATCGGCTGGCGTGGCCCTAGAGCATTCAGCAAACTTAGTAACCGTTTCTGCTACTTATGGAACAACAAATAATTTAATAAAACTCAGCGAACTTGCCCTTAACTCTACTTGGGAGGAGTGCGAAGTCGTTATAAATGAGATAGTAGAAAAGCATCATAGTATTGCCCGCGATTTAGAGCTTGTGGACCTTACTGAATTAGAAAGTCTTCTTAGTGAAGTAAGAACAATCTCCAAGGGAATTAATCTTCTTAGAGATTGTTCTGCCAAGGCCTTTGATGCTATCCAATCTCTAGGTGAAAGGATGTCATCGCTTCTCTTTACCAGAGCAATGGAAATAGTCTGGAATGGAAAGAAACCTGTTGAAAATTTCGATGTGAGAAGAGTTCTTAGAACTGATGATCAATTTGGAAAGGCGCAACCCTTAATTGGAGAAATTCGACTTCTTTGTGATGAACATCTCGCCAAATGCAAAACGGGAGAAGTTGTCTATGTCACTCAAGGGTTTATTGGACAAAATGAAGAAGGTCACACTACCACTCTAGGACGTGGTGGAAGTGATTATAGTGCCGCACTTTTAGCGGAGGGCTTAGGTGCCGACATCCTGCAAATTTGGACAGATGTCGCAGGGATTGCCACAACTGACCCAAGAATTGTTCCAAGCGCAAAGCTTATGAGTGAGATCACGTTCTCAGAAGCCGCTGAGCTTGCGACTTTTGGAGCAAAGATTCTTCACCCAACAACTCTAACTCCTGCTCTTAGAGAGGGAATCTCTGTCTATGTGGGATCAAGCTACGAACCTCTTGCGAAAGGAACTTGGATAAGAAGAGAATGTAGTGAGGCTCCACTCATTAGAGCGATGGCGCTAAAGAAAGATCAGAGTCTTCTAACATTGAGTACACCTAAAATGCTCCACTCCCACGGCTTTCTCTACGAAATTTTTAAAATATTCAACCAACATAAAATTAGTGTTGATAGTATTACAACCTCAGAAATTTCTGTCTCTCTAACAATTGAGGATTCTACTCTACTAAACAAGAAATTGATTACAGAATTAGAAACTCTTGCAACGGTAAATATTGAAGAAAATCTTTGCTTAGTGTCTCTAATAGGTAACAATATTAATCACACAGCAGGACTCGCTGGGCAAATATTTAATGCACTTGGTGATATCAATGTGCGCATGATTTGTTTAGGAGCATCGAAGCATAATTTTTGTTTCTTAGTTGACGAAGCAAGAGCGAATGATGCGGTAAAAGAATTGCATCATCACTTTATTGGAGCCTAATTTTGAAATACGCAATAATTGGAAATGGAAAGACCGGCTCTCATGTGGCAACAATTTTAAAAGAGAGAAACCAGTCTTTTGAAATATTTAATTCTACAAATAGAGTCACCAAAGAAAAGCTTAAAGATTTCGATGTGGGAATCTGCTTTGTCAACGGTCCAGTTTTTGAATCCCTTGCAGAAGAATTAATAGCATCGAAAATAAATATTGTGACAGGGGCCACTGGCCTTGAGTGGAGTGAGGCTCTCTCTAAAAAAGTTAAAGATGGAAAGTGTAAATGGATAAAAGCTTCAAATTTCTCCATTGGAATGAATATCATTCATAAGATGATTACAGACTGTATGGCAAAGGCCCAATATCTCTTTGACGAATACGAATATAAGATTCATGAAGTCCATCACACTAAGAAACTAGACGCTCCTAGTGGAACAGCAATAAAATGGAAAGAGTGGGCCAAAGAGGATATCGACATTACACATGAGAGAATTGGTGATGTTGTTGGCGATCATATTATTGAACTTAAAACTTCAAATGAAATTATTACTCTTAGGCATCAGGCAACGGACAGAAGCATTTTTGCGACGGGGGCAATCAAGGCCTGCGACTATTTTGAAGACCTTGATTACGGTCTCTATGACTTTGAAGATCTCACTTTAAATAAATTACTGAACTAAGGAAGCTATATGAATTTAAATGAATACAAACTATGGACAGCTGTTATCACCCCAATGAAAGCAGACGGCTCCGTCCACTATGAAGACTTAACAAAAGTTCTTAGAGATCAAGAAAGTGCTGGAAACGGAATTCTTATTCTTGGAAGTACTGGTGAATCATTAAATTTAGACGAAGATGAGAAAGTAAAAATCCTAGAACACACACTCTCTCTTGGCCTTACGGCTCCTATCATGGTTGGAGTTGGTGGCATCAACTTAAACCAAACGAGAAGCTGGGTTGACTACCTTGAAACTTTAGATGTTCACGCTTACCTACTGGTAACTCCACTCTACGCTAAGCCTGGAAAGATTGGACAGTACGAATGGTTTAAGAGTCTACTTGAATCTAGCTCAAGACCTTGTATGCTCTATAATGTTCCGGGGAGAACGGGAGTGAAAATGTCTTTTGAGGCAATTGAAATGCTAAAAGATCATCCAAACTTCTGGGCAATAAAAGAAGCAAGTGGATCTACTGAAGATTTTGCAAAATATGTAGCAGCAGCTCCAAAGGCCCTTGTTTATAGTGGCGACGATGCTATGCTACCTGACTACACTCCTCTTGGAGCGAAAGGTCTTGTTTCAGTAGCTTCAAATGTTTGGGCAAAGAAAACTCATCTCTATGTAACTAAGGCCCTCGCTAACGAGCTAAATGCAGATGAGAAGAAACTTTGGAATGAATGTTCAAACTCACTCTTTATGGCCTCAAACCCAATACCTGTAAAAAGACTTATGCAGATTGATGGGCAAATTTCAACAAATGTTCTAAGAGCACCGTTAACACATAAAGAAATTGAAGATGACTCAATCCTTAGATCATCTCACTCAAAAATTAATGAATGGAATTAATAAAGGAAGAGATATGACAGAATTAAATTGGAAAGATGCACTAGACCTTTTAGAGAAAGGTGAAATTAGATCGGCTGAAAAAGTAGATGGTAAATGGGTTGCAAACGTTGCTGTTAAACAAGCTATTCTCGCATCATTTAAAGCGGGAAATCTGGTTGAGTTTTCTCACGAACACTTTCACGGTTTTGTAGATAAGCACAACCTTCCACCTCAGAAATTTACACCAGAACAAGGTGTGAGAATGGTTCCAGGAGGAACATCTGTTAGACGTGGTTCTTATATTGCTAAAGGGGTAATCCTAATGCCACCTGCCTATGTCAATGTGGGAGCTTATGTAGATGAAGGGACTATGATCGATTCACACGCCCTAGTTGGTTCGTGTGCTCAGATTGGAAAGAATGTTCACCTCTCAGCAGGGGTTCAAATCGGTGGAGTTCTTGAACCTGTAGGACTTGCTCCTGTGATTATAGAAGACAATGCCTTTATTGGTGCAGGTGCTGTTATCGTTGAAGGAATACAAGTTTTAAAGGGAGCTGTAATTGCTCCGGGAGTAATTCTCTCTAAAGGTGTTCCGGTTTACGATTGCGTAAATGAGAGAATGCTTGAAAAAGGTGAACCAATTCCTGAGAATGCGATTGTTGTTCCTGGAACAAGACCGGTGAACTCAAAACTTTCTTGGGCAAAAGAGATGGGACTCAATATGAACTGCGCCCTTATCGTAAAATTTAGAGATGAGAAGAGTGACGCTTCTTTAGAATTAGAGCAATTTTTAAGATAATAACGAAGGGACTTCGGTGAAGTTAAAGAGTGAACACAAAGAACAATTAAAGAGAGTGATTAAGAGGCTTGATTCTTCTTTCTACTTCTATGATTTAGACGGATTAAAAAATCATCTCACTTATATGCGAGAAAATCGTGGTGACTCTCTAAAACTTTGGTACGCTTGCAAAGCAAACCCTATGTCCGCGATTTTAAAAATCTTTAGAAACCTAGACTTCGGTCTAGATGTAGCTTCTCAAGGAGAGCTTGAGCAAGTTTTAAGCGCAGGGATTCTTCCCGATGATATTCTTTCGACAGGACCGAGTAAGTCTAGAAAGTATTTGCGCTCTATGATTAGAAATGAAGTAGATGTCGTCGTACTTGAAAGTTTAAATCAGGCCTATTGGCTCGACGAAATAGCAAAAGAGCTCGGAGCGAGACCTAAGGTTCTCCTGCGCGCCCAGCTCGACTGGGACGAAGGGAAATCTGTTCTAGGTGGCGACGAAATTACTCCCTTCGGACTAGATTCCAAAGAGTGGCTGAAGCTTGATAAGACGAGATGTACCCACTTAGACTTTCAGGGCTTTCACGTTTTTCAGTGGGGTAATATTTTAGATCTCTCTAAGCTTGAAAGTATTTGGACGAAGACAATTATTTCGTTACAAGAGCTTTCTAAGAATTTAGAAATCGAAATGAAGGTTATCGACCTTGGTGGTGGGCTTGGAATTCCTTATGCCGACGGTGAAGTTGAAATTGATTTTAAAGATGTAAATATACTCTTAGAAAAATTAAAAGTTGAATATAATCTACAAACAATTTGGATGGAACTTGGGCGTTTCTGCACTGGCCCCTATGGACACTACCTAAGTCAAGTTATTGATAGAAAAACAGTTCGCGGAAAAGAGCTCCTTGTTTTAGATGGTGGTATTAATCATATCGCAAGACCTGCTCTCACAAATCAAACTTTCCCATGTGAAATGTTTAGAGATAGTGACGCTAAGAAATCTGAATTCACTGTACATGGTCCTCTTTGTACGGCCCTTGATAAGCTTGGAACTTTTGATCTCCCAAGTGATATTAATGAAGGAGATTGGCTAGTTTTCTCTCAGGCAGGAGCCTACGGATTCACTGAGGCAATGCCTTTCTTTCTATGCCACAATTTACCTGCTGAAGTCATTTTATATAATGGCGATTTGATGACTCCAAGAACTATAAAATCCTCATCGGACTGGTTAATCTAATGACAAATAAAATTAATAAGAGAAAAATCACACTCAGTGAACTTCCAAGTGGAGAAGAACTCTCTCTAAAAGTAATCGAAGTCGATGGCCCATTCGAAGGTCCTCACTGTTATATTCAAGCCTCTGTTCACGGAGCTGAACACCAAGGCAATGCAGTTATTTACAAACTCCTAGAATATCTTGAGCACAATCCAATTATTGGAAAAATCACACTTCTTCCAATGGCCAACCCATTGGCCCTAAATACAAAAATTGGAACTTATACTTTCGGTAGATTCAATGCCAACACAGGAGATAATTGGAACAGATTGTATTTTGATTTCACTAAAAGCTCTAAGGAAATTTCTGAATTTGCAGCCAAGCATCTTTCTAGCGAGAATATTGATATCCGCAAGGAATATAAGAAGCTATTAAAAGAACTTATTCTAAATAAGAAGGCCGATCACATTGAATACGGGCCTAAGCATAATGGTCTTTTAAATTTAACTCTCCAAGAGCTAGCAACAGACTCCGACTACGTTCTAGATTTACATACTGGTGGAGTGGCCACAAGATACCTCTATGTCCCAGAGTACCTTGAAGATAGATCTAAGGATTTACACTTCCCTCACCGCTTAATTATTCCGAATGAATTTGGAGGCGCCATGGACGAAGCAACCTTTATGCCATGGGTGAACCTTCAAAGTGAATTTAAAAAGCTAGGAAGAGAATTTGAAATCCCATTTGAATCCTACACTGTCGAGCTAGGCTCAGAAGAAATGATTTCTCTAGAAGAAGCGCAGACGGATCTCTTATATATCTTAAATTATCTCCATCACAGAGGTATTGTAGAGAATCCTCCAAAGGAAGCTCCAAAAAGTAATCAATTAAAGTGCAAACTAAAAGATTATAAAACCTACTACGCTCCTAGAGGCGCTCTCTATGATTACCAGCTCGCCCCTGGTGAAGTATTTAAGAAAGGTGATGTTCTAGCGCTAGGCCTTAACTTTGAAAATCTATACAGAGAAGAACCCGTCAAATTTGACGTATTGGCCCTCGCCGACGGAGTAGTCATTAATCGATATCCAAGTAGCTCAGTCCCAAGTGGAGCCGAACTAATACAAGTAATGGAAAATTTCTATTCCTAATTACAGATTTTGATTTCATACATGACTATTCAATATCACAGTGAAAAGAAAATTCCTTCCCTGAATCTGTGATTGCATAAAGCCCTTCAATGAGAACATTATCCTCATTATCTAGAATAAAACTAATAGGAGATCTCTCTAAATTACTTAAATAGAATGTAACTCCATTGGGAATGGGTTCAATTTTTCTAGATTCATTGAGATTGAAAATATCACGCCCCACAGTTTTGAAAGAATGATAAACATTATCTTCCTGAGTTAGCTCTATTTCGATATCACCATTCTCTGCAAAACAGTAAATACGCTCGATTCCAAAGTCTGTGTAAATTCCTTGCCCTAGAATTGGAAGACAAATAAGAAAACTGATTATCAATACTTTCATAAAACTCCCCCCATCTACCTTATAACTAGGTTAATGGAAGAGAGTTTAGAAAAGAACTTAGAACTATGAATTTTCTTTAATTATTCGCCGGTGTATTCAAAAACTTGAACGATATACATTTGAACTTTCTCTGTGGCCAATAGTTCGCCGTACTTAGGAGTCACGTCAACATAACCCTCAAGATTACTTTCAGGAACTCTTAAGTAACTTCTAAGAACAACTAGAGCTCCAACTTTGAGAGAAGATCTTAGATCTTGCATATAATCTCTCTCTAAATCCCCGCCAAAGTAACTTGGAACATCGCTTAAGCTGATGAAGTCCAGACTACCTTCAGGCACTGACTTTGCAGCTGAAATAAGATCAGAGTTAACATAATTAATGTTAGCTCCAGCACTAATTCCCTCTTTCATTCTATTAAAACATTCTTCCTTTGCCTCAATAGTATTTGAATCTTCATGGTCTAATTTTCCAAAGAAGCAGAGATTCATAAAGAAGCTCTCTCTCGCCAGAGAGTGAGTCAAAAGACTTTCATAGGCATTGAAGTAGTAGTTGAAATGAGTTCCTGGCTGATTCTTCTTAATAAAGTCTCCCTTATATAGAAGAGCATTGAAGACACTCTTATTTCCAAGAATAAAGAGAAGGGTCTTCCACTTTTTCATAGGAAATTGATTATTGTAGTAATGTATTTGATCGGAGAGGTTATGAAATTTAAAGAGCTGGTCAAATTCCTTTCCAAAGAATTTTTGAACAACTTTCGCAAATACCGCAAAAGTTCTCTCCCATTTTCCCATGTAGAGAATTGATTCCCATTGCATTTCCCCAAAGACTTTTAAGAAGTAATCCTTACACTCAAAAGATAAATCTAATTTCTTGAAGATCTCTCTTCTCTTAATTGCGTAGTCATAAGCTGCGTACGGAGGAAAACCCCAAAAAGCTAAGTAGTCGTGAAAACTTAAGCTCTCAATTGTGACCTTTCTAAGTTCAGTAATAAAGAGCTGAGGTCTAGAAACATCGACACAGTAAATATTTTCGGCATCTTTATGAATAAGAGGAACTACTCTAGAACCTGAGCCAGCAATAGAGAGGATATTCTTTGGTTTATTTCTCTTAATGAGTTCATACTCAAGAGTAGTGTCTTCATTACCTAAAGTATAATTTAAATCTGAAAAATACTTCTTAACCATTTCTAAACCTTATTCCTCTTATTAATTGCATGAGATTTACAAAGAGCAAATTCATCATCACTTATAAATCCATTATGGCCCATAATTGCCGAAAGTCTAACTCCATGAGCTTTTGCCATTCGGTCAATTTCTAAAACTTTTTCAAAACTTATATTTCTCCCAAGAGTAAAACTCTCAAGTTTTCCATCCATCGCCAAGAGGGCCGTCTCCGCCAAGCAGGCATAGACAATATTCCCTTCAAGCCCTAAGTCTACATTAGACTTAACGACTCCTGGAAGTTGAACTTCTCCACTGGCTATAACCATCACATCTGGTCTTGAGCTAGCATCGTCTTCACTTATATCAAAAGGTCTTGAGACATCACAAATAACACACCCTGGTTTAACCAGAGAGATATCTAAGATCTTCTTTCCTCTTGCAGATGTTGTAGTGATAATAAGATCACAATCTTCAATTTCTTTATCAGGGTTGGTAGTTACTGAAATATTACAATCAGGAGCAATCGCAGCGATCTCCTCTTTAAGCTCTAATAACTTATACGCTCTAGGAGCAACAAGAACGAGCTCTTTCCACTTCATAGCAAGAACTTTTGCACTGACTGCACCGATGGCCCCAGTGGCGCCAATGACCATGACCCTACCTTGCCATATCTTATCTTTCTTTTCTACCAGACCAATCTTCTCTACCGCAAACTTTGCGGCCCAAAGAGTAGAACAAGCAGAGAGAGAATTCCCCGTAGTTACAGGAATAGGAGATCTTTGCTCTACACTAACTCCCGCATCTCCAACAATTTTTGTAAAAGCCCCAAGCCCAATAATTCCCGCCTGATGCTTACTAGCGTCCTTTGATATATCAACAAGCTTCTTATAAACCTTTTCGGGTTCCTGTTCTAATAGCATTTTAGGGGTGTCTGAAACAGTATAAATAAGTCCCTCCACCTCTTTGCCATTAGACTCAGACTTTATTCCCTTAATACTTCCATAGAAGAAGCCTGGCGTATAAGAAAGCGCCTTTTCAAATATAGGTCCCAACTGCTTCTTAGCAGGTGAGAATTTCTTTAGAAGCGGATGCTTAAAGAGATAGTCTTTACTTAGTGGGTGAATAATAAAAGCAAATTTTTGAATATCATTTTTATCTTCTTTCGCTTGAGTTAATTGATGGTGCTCTACTTTTAATTTTAACTTATCAACCCACCAAAGAATATCATCAGAAGTTAAACTATTTTCTTGGAACGCTTGCATAAGAGCTTCAAGAACAGAGAAGTTTACATATCTCCCCTTAACGACCTTTGGCATACAACTAATACAGTCTCTAACACCGGCCTTGATAAGCTTCTCTTTCATCTGAGAGCCCATAAAGTCTAAGACAAGAGTCTTATCTTTTAAATGTTCAGTATCAATAAGCTGGACTGTCCCCTCATTACCAACAAAGACATCTCCACTAAAAAATTCTTTTAAGCATTTATAAGTTGATTGGTCTTTTAATTTAAAAGAAGCAATCGCCGAGGGCTTAAATTTAATTCTACTCATTACAGGAAAGAGTGTTCTAAGAAATTTTTCAAGCCCTGCATTTGAATGTAAATTATAAGGAAGCCTTAAAAAGAAGTAAGGGTCCGCTAAACATAGCTTGCCCTCTAGCTCTTCAATAACGTCAACTAATACTTTTTGCAGCAACCCCGTATACATACTTATCTTTCTATTTCTTAAAGGATTCTTATGAGTTAAATAATACTGCCTAAACCCCCATGGAATATAAGTATCTTTAAGAAGTTGCCCATCAACAAGAGGAGTAACTTTAGTAAGAGATTTTATTTTTTGAGAACCAGGGTGCTCTATTATTCCATTCTTAGTCTTTATTCTTGGAGGAACCCCACTAATACAAATGACATCACAGATTCCGTCGTATTTCTTAATCAAAGTTCTCGCAAGATCGTAGTCAAAGCCTACTGCGTATTGAGTCAGTCTAACCTTCTCACCATTAAACTCTACGACTTCATCGTAGTTCTTATTTTCTTGTGCAAAGGCAATGGAGATGACTTGTTTCACTTACTCACTCCAAATCTCTTCTTTGCTTTCTTTAAAATAATATCTTTGTAGTTATCAAATCCTCTCTGTTCATTAAGCCCTAAGTGCTTTAATGAATTTGTCACAGAGTATTCTACAGGAGTGATCATATAGTGAATAATTTCTTTTGGAAGACCTAGTATTTTAAATGTCTTCTCAATGAGAGGGTGGTTATCCATTAATTTTATATTCGCATCAATGGAAAACTCTTTTAAACTATCATTTACAAGATCTAGAACATTGGGGCACATATGCTCTACTAAGTGAAAGGTCATAAGTTTTTCTTTTCTATCCAACAATAGTCCATTCTTAATAAGTCTTGCGGCATTATCCACACTTATTATAGGTAAGGTTGCATGAGGATTAATAGGCATTGGAAGAAAAGGTAATTTAGAGATAAGAGGTGAAAGCATTTTTACATTAGAGAGTGTTTTCCAAAAATAGTATGGACCATCAACTTTTTCAAAATCTCCAGTCTTCGAATTTCCAATAATTATTCCAGGTCTATAAATGCGAACTTTCGCCTCACTTTTCCAGCTTCTAATCAGCCGCTCAGCTTCCCATTTTGTTTTAGAATACTCGTTAGTGATCTCTTCCCTATGATCGAAATCATCTTCTAAGAATTCGCCCGAACTTTCTCCACTAATTGCAACTGTACTAATGTAGTGAAGTGATTTCAAATTTGGACAGAGGCTCGCAAAGAAGAGCAGGTTCATTGTTCCTTCAATATTTTGAATGAAACAATCTTTATAACTCCCTTCTAAATCGTAATAAGCACCCATATGAAGAATAGAATCGACTTCCCCTAGAAGCTCGTTGTATTCTCCTTCAATTAAATCAGGATTAGTTAAGTCACCAACGACAAATTTTACATTAGAGAAATCTGCGTACTTCTGTTTGGCCCTAAGTAGAGATTTCTTTCTAACTAAAAGATAAAGAGATTCGCACTCTCCAGCAATAATAGGGATTAGCTCACTACCTAGAAAACCAGTAGCTCCAGTTATGAAGAGCTTCACGATAAATTGACCTCGTTACAAAGACTTACGAGAGACTTTTCGTCATCTTCTGTATAAACCTTTAGTGAACGAGGGCAAAGCTGAATATCCCATTTTTGGGAGTTTCCGTTAGAATTTTGAAAAATTTCTCCGTCCCCAAAGAAAGGGACTATTCTAGTCGGGTCCATATTTTCAATTGTGATAGCATCTGTTTCAAATGAAATAATATCAGGATCGGCGAATGGATACTCTCCTATCGCCATTTTATAACAACACTGAACAAAGGATTTATGAGTCTTGTGTTTTAGAATTGTTACGTTAAATTTTCCATCATCGTGTCTAGTATTTGGAGCAATATTAAATGTTCCTGCAAGATGTGGTTGATTGTTAATCATGAGAATAGGAGTTTCAACAATTCCAGAAAACTGCTCAGATGTCACCTTGAACTTATACGTAGGCAGTCTCATCGATGTTAATTCACTTAAAATAAAGAATGAGTAAATAGACTTTCCACCAAGCTTCATTAATTTCTTAAATGAAGGATGAGCTCTTCTTATTTCATTAATTCTCTCTGCAACTTTAGAACCCATTCCAAGACCACCATTTGTGGCCATGAAATTATTATTTATTTTAATGAGGTCAATATACTTATATTCATTATTTCTTATGAAATGAGTAACTTTCTTTACTGATTGCTTATGCCCAAGCTCACAGGCCAAATCATTCGCCGTCCCACCAGGCATAACAAGAAGACCAACTTCTTTTCCGGCCAAACTTTGAATTAAAGTGTTCACAGTCCCGTCTCCACCAACAGAAACGATAGCATCGCACTCATCATCAATATCACTTTGAAGATTAGACTTTAATTCATCAAGATCTCTAGGAGTTCTATAGGTAATAGTGCTCCTAAAGAGCGACTTATCAATTTGCTCTTTCCAATAGCCAAATTGCGTGTGACTCGCCCTCTGGTTTAGATAAACACTAATATTTTGCATACTGCATCCTTTAATTACTCTAGTTCCATCTAGTATAGGCTTTTTCAGTATTGTAGAGGCCTTACAGTGAAGAAATTTCATAGTATGTTAGTTCTTTATACACTGCTAAACACTTAGAAATACTGGAGATTTCATGGAGAAAGAATTTTGGGAAAGAGCATGGGAAGAGAGAAATATAGGCTTTCACATGACAGAGACCAATGTCTTCTTGAAGTGGGCCTTAGATAATCAAGTTATTCAAAAGAGAAAAACGGCCCTAGTCACTCTTTGTGGAAAGTCACTAGACTTGATATTTCTAAGAGATTTAGGATTCCATGTTTACGGTATTGAGATTGCTGAAGCTGCCGTCCTTGAATTCTTTAGCGAAAATAATCTAGAGTATGAAGTCAAACAATCAGAGAGTTTTAAAATATTTGAAACAAGAGGTATCACTATTTTCTGCGGAGACCTCTTCGCTCTTTCAAAGGATCTACTTCCAAAAATTGACTTCATTTATGATAGAGCATCTAATGTTGCCCTTCCTCCAGAGATGCGCCCTGACTACTACGCTAAAGTCAAAGAACTAAGTTCAAAAGGAACAGAAATGCTTCTACTCACTGCTCATTCACAGGAGAAAGATATCTTCGGTCCTCCTTTTAGTATTCCAAAAGAAGAGATAGATGCTGCTTATAAAGAATACACTCAGGAATTTAAAATACTTCAAGAAGAGAAGAAGAAAGTCACAAGTAAGCGCTTAAAAGAATACGGTATTAAACATAGAGTGATGGTCGCCCATTACTTGAAGTTCTAGAATTTAATATTTGCCGGTTTTAACATGCTATCAATATTAGAACTGGAGCCGGCGATGTAGTAATGACATGAGTAGTTATGCTTTAAGTGGCTCAAAGTATCGCAAATACTCCGTCTTGATATTTACTTCTTTAGTATAACGAGGCCCACAGAGTTAATAGTTCTGCCATTATTTTTCTTTAATACATCTAATTCATTCATAGTTTTAAAAATATTCCACCTTAGTTTTCTAAAGAATGATCAACTTTGTCCAGACTAACTTTATTAGCTTGCAAGGAAGCCAGCCACTCTGTACCAAATTTAAAATGGTTTTTCATTACAGGATTAGATGAAGTCGGATTGGAAAGTGTCCAAATTCCCTTTCCAGATTCAGGCATACCTACAAAACTCTCTGCTGAACAAAAAATTCCTGAAATCAGTGGATAACTACCATCAACAAATGAAGTTAGTGAAACATCAGCACCATTAACTTTAATGAGTTTTTCACGCGCATCATAAACAGGCTTACTTTCACCACTTTCTCCTGATCCTAAGTTAATAGGAACCTGGATCTTTAAATCATCAAATCCTAAAAACGCCTTAGCTATTATGGGAATATCAGTCTCACTATAGATTTCATCTGCCAAGTCAATTTTACTTAAGTTAACTGCAATAATATTAGTATCACCTTCTTTAACTAGACCATTCTCTAAATACTGTTCAAATTTTTTGTTCTTCTCCCAAATAGCATGAGTAAGCCTCAGGATTAATTTTATATCAGAATAACTAAAAGCAGACTTTCGAGGGTAAACTGGACAAGCATCATCTCCTTCTCCTGAATTTGGTGTTATTGCCTCAATATTAAAAGTTTTCTCATTAAAGCTAATTTTAAAGTCTGGGCCAGCTCCCTTCCGAATTACAATCTTATGCTTATTAGTAAGAAAAACATTGCCAAGATACATTTCCCACCAGCGTGCAATTAAATCATGTGAGAACTCTTCTTTAAAATGCTGATCAGGACAAAAAGGCTGGTAACTTTTCCAAAGTGAATTTAAATATTCTCGTATATCTTCTTTGTATTTTGAAACTTTAACATGATTATAAATACGGTCTTTTGAATCAGGTAATTTAAACAAGCTCATTTATTTCCTCTTTTTTAAACAACAAATTATGAATGATCATGCCGCCCAATCTGTAATAATCTCTTTCTCAGATAGCTTCAATGCGTCCGCAATTTTATAAAGGGTTGTTCTCCTAGGCATGGATGCAGAACTAAAAAACCGACTTAAAGATGGTTGAGGAATTCCAGTTTGTTTCGAAAGCTTTGTCACTCCACCCCATTGATCAACAAGGCTTTTCAAGTGAGCTTTAAAAGCTAATACATCTTTAGCAATTGCTTCAAGGTGACTATAATCAATATAAGGCTTTTTAGTTGGCTTCTTTGGTTGTTCACTATACTCATCAATCTCAGCTTGAATATTAGCTACGATTTGTTCTTTGAAGTCTGGATCTTCTTCAGTTGTCCACAGCTCAAATAAGTCAAAGACACCTTCATAGTAGGCACCAATTTCAACAGCGTCAGCAATAAACTTATCTGGTAAGCCACTTGTTTTCATCTCTGAAGCAATTTTATAAAGCGTCACTTTTTGTGCATCTGATGTTTGAAATAAACTCATAATCTCCCCCTATAAATATAGGCCCCATCTAATATTTTTTTAATCTTCGTTTTTAATCCTGCCATTTCAAGCTTCTCTGATTTGTCATCTTTAACATAACTAGTGCATAGAAATGCTCTTTCTTCTTTTACGTCTTCAATCTCAGTCTCAACGATAACAACACATAGTCTTAGTTGAACATTTCCATTCCCAAAGTTATGCCATTTCATTTTATGACCGTACTTAGTCATTTTTCCTGCAAACTTTGCTGGCCCCCAAAATTTGCTATTACTAAATTTTGGATCGTTGGGATAAACTTTCAAAAGCTCAGCATCTGGCCTAAGTATTATTTGATAATCATTATCACTAAAGACCGCTTTGCCCTTAAGTTTGATATATGACTGTAATCCCCATTCTGTAATAATAACTTCCAAACTACTTTCCTTATCGGTATAATAACATAACATTTAATAACTTGTCATAACTTAATATAATATTAAGCTAAAAATATAATGTAATTTCGACTAGTTAACAGATACAATCAAACGCAAATACAGATTGAAGATTTTGAGGATAAACTCCATACTCCGCCATTCAAGATAAATTATAATGTTCTCGAAATTATTAACGTCTGTATTTGCAACTCATGACAAATCCTCCACGTTAAGCAATGAAGCGATCTCACGCATTTTATCTGAGCTGTTAATTTTACTGGCCCAATTTATACTTCCGTCTTAATTTTTCCTATGAAACTACCAATGACTGCACATAAGAACACACTCAAATCCTGACAAAAACCATAGGATAAACGAGTATGAAGCATAATCTTCAACATCTAGACAGAAATACTACGTCATTTTAAAATATAAGTACTTATCATTACTATAGGAGGCGAAGTGGATTTATCACTCGTTCAAAATTTCTTCAATTTCATGTCTAATAATATCTTTGCTATTATCTATGTATTTGCAGCAGTCGAGATCTATTTAATCATCGCCATTTACTATATGATGAAAAAACATGAAATGGTCTTGGCCGACGTGAGCACTAATCTTATAAAAGGTTTTAAAGATGCTCCTGACTATGACTCTACTCAAAATATTCATGAGAAAATTCAAACGACACTAGACTTTATAAATCAAAAAATAACTACCGATCAGAACTTAAAGACGGAATTCTCAAAGAATGCTAATACAATTAGCCAACGTCCTTTCTATAGTCGTCACTATAAAATAGAAATTTTTGCGAGTGTAATATCAACGCTAGTACAAGTATTTCCGCTACTAGGTATTCTAGGAACTATTTTGGCCATCGCCCAAACTGCCATGGGAAAAGGCGCCATTGATGTGAGCTCACTCTCAAGTGCTTTCGTTCTAGCAATGGACACAACAATTCTTGGAATCACTTTCTCTATCATCTTCATGGTCATTGAAAGTACGTTTGGGCCAAAGATTGAAAGAATCATTACAGAGAGCTTAAACTTCAAGCAGATCGTCACTAAAATTAATATGACAGAATAAGGTTACTTAAAGTGCAACAACAAAGAACATATAGAAGACCTAAGAAATCAACGGTTCAGTTAACATCACTGCTCGATCTACTCTTTGTTATGATCTTTGTTTCCTTATTACAGCAAAAGCCTATAGCTGAAGCTCCAAAGGCCAAAGCTCCCGCCAAACAAGAAATTGCAAAGACAAAGACACCAATTCTTAAAACTATCCCACTTGAAGCTCAGTTCTACTTCTATGGAACAAATTCATCTCCAAATATTCCTCAGGGAAAATATCTCATGCAAGGAAGCTACGATCAAAAGACTGGCAAGCTAAGACTTGGAGGAGTTGGATGGTTAGATCGTCCTAAGAACTATGAAATGATCCCTCTCTCTGGAGTCATAGGAACTAGCAAGAAGAGTTTTAGAGGAAGAATTGAATTTCAAACCTGTAAAGAATTTACTCTTCAGCGTATATCTAATGAAGGTAGCACAGAAATTAGTGGTCAATGGAAAGGAAGCTATATATGCGCCCAAGGTGCAACAGGCCTGACTTTAACCATCCTATAATAAATCGATACACTTAATCATTATTAAGCTTTAGAGTATACTTAACTGCTACCCTAGCAAGTACATATATCAATTAAAAGATCTTCTCAGAAATAGTTTCGAGCACTTATAACCAACAATCCTCTCTCAAAACTTGTATTATTTTCACGGTTATCATTTTCATCGAATGCAAAATTCTAAGATGTGCTAGAAAAATGTCTATGAAAAAAATTATATTAATTCTATCTTTTCTTTTGATAAGTTCAGGCTTCGCTGACGTGTGGAAAACTGAGAATGAGTGGTCTTCAGAATATGAACAGAGCTATCAAAACTGGATAGCTAATGATAACTTTCACAGAAGGATTTTTTCCGATCCACAAAGTCCTTACTACGGCGTTCCTACTGATTGTGCAGATATCATCTATGCTGCAAGAATTATTTTCTCCTATGAAAATAAACTCCCCTTCAAAGTAAAGAACCCTGTAAGAAAAGGCTTGTTTTCTGCTAGATACATTTCCAATAGCGGAAATTATTTCAATTCCCTTAAAAATGAAATTGATCGTGTAAAAGCATTTATCAGTAAGCTAGCAGTTCACTCTGGAACAACTATACTAGCTCAGAATGATACATACCCAATTGCAATCTCTGAAATAAGAAGTGGTGATATATACGTAACTAAAAATAATGGAATAAGACATGCTTATTTAATAAAAAAGATTAGTAACTCAGGAATATTTGATCTCTATTACTCAACAGTTCCAAGAGTAGTAAGAGAAATAAAATTTCATAGAGGAGTTCCTCTCTTTAGCTTTTCCTCCTCTCCATGGGGGTTTAGAAGATTCAAGCAACCTTCTGAAGTAAATTTAGACTTAAACGAACTAGATAGCTATTCGACAGAGCAATACCAATTATTAAAAGAAGTAGGCGAAGAAAGTATTCTCAATTACATATCAAATCGTCTCAGAACAGAAGATGAATCAATAGAAGGACGCCTAGACAGAGTCATAAATAACATATGTAGATCTATAGATGATAGAATTGATGCTATTAAAAAGGCCCAAGTATATGTAAACAGCCAAATCAATAATAGATGTGTGAATAAATCAGAATATGATAACTACTCTACTCCAGGCTTAGATAAGAGAATAATTAAACAAATAATTACTCTTAAAAACTTTTATTCAAAAATCAAACAAGTTAACTATCAATTAAAAATTGATTCTAGTAAATATAACGCTCTTGAAGATCTACTCCAAGGATCTGAAAGTAATTCCCTTCTATGTGAGAACCAAATAGCACCACTATCAGTTCAAAACTTCTTATATAGATATGAACAGAATCAAATCTCATCCCATCCTAACGACTCTCTAGAGGCAAGATGGGGTTTAGACTCAAATAGAACAAACTGTAAGAAATATTATTAATCATTAAGGAGAATTAAATGCATTTTTTAAAAGTCTTAATCGTCGCTTGTTCGCTATTTAGCTATGAAGCCATGGCGAAAAACAATGGCCAATCTGGCAATCCAAATGGTGGAGGTCAAGGAAGTGGAACTCAAACAGAGAACCCTGCTTCAGGAACTCAAGGTCAGCATAACAATCCAAACACAAACGGAAACCACAACACTGGAAACAACGGAAATGGAGTTGGGAACAACTGTACAGGTAACCAAGGTAATGTTTCCCAAGTAGGATGTGCCGCAGGCGGAACCAACGGTTCCAACGGAAATAATGGTTCTAACGGAAATAACGGTTCCAACGGAAATAATGGTTCCAACGGAAACAACGGTTCTAACGGAAACAACGGTTCCAACGGAAATAATGGTTCTAACGGAAACAACGGTTCCAACGGAAATAATGGTTCTAACGGAAACAATGGTTCTAACGGAGATAATGGATCTAACGGAGATAATGGATCTAACGGAGATAATGGATCTAACGGAGACAATGGATCTAACGGATACAATGGTTCTAACGGAGATAATGGATCTAACGGAGACA
This sequence comes from Halobacteriovorax sp. JY17, assembly GCF_002753895.1. Classification (NCBI taxonomy): domain Bacteria; kingdom Pseudomonadati; phylum Bdellovibrionota; class Bacteriovoracia; order Bacteriovoracales; family Halobacteriovoraceae; genus Halobacteriovorax; species Halobacteriovorax sp. JY17. Next base: position 709,389 of record NZ_NJER01000001.1, read on the forward strand.
ATGGTTCTAACGGAGATAATGGATCTAACGGAGACAATGGTTCTAACGGAGATAATGGCGACAACGGAGACAATGGCGACAACGGAGACAATGGCGACAACGGAGACAATGGAGACAACGGAGACAACGGAGACGATGGCGACAACGGAGATAATGGAGACAACGGAGACGATGGCGACAACGGAGATAACGCTGTACAAGAGGAACCTAAGCAGGAAGAAAATAAGCTCAAGGTAAAACTTAAGCCACTAGTCATCTTTGATATTGATGGAATAACCAGAACTATAAATCTTACTGCTCAAGCTGGAATGAAAAGCAAAAATGCTCTTGCTTTTGAAGATTACAGAAGTGGATTCCAAGTACAAAAGTATAAGACAATCCTAGGAGGGCTTGGAGCACAAGTACAATTCTTCTTCGATAATGCTACAGACATAAGACAAATCTTAGGAGGAGTACTGGGATTAGCACCACTAAAATCTTCTTCTGCTTTATTTAACTACTCAGTAAGAGATCAGAAAGAGCTGAATGTTATAAAAAGAAGTATCCCAAAAACAACTCAATCTCTAAAAGAGTGGAGAATTGGAGATAATGTATACTTCGAACAAACAGGTGGAATGCTCTATACTGCAGGCCTTGGATTATCCGTAGTTGGATCTGGTATAACCAAAGTCGACCAAGGTACATGGCGAGTTTATGTAGAAAAAATTGATGATGAAAAAGTACTCGTTTCCTACAGTAGATCTAAACTTAAATCTACGTCAGCATATGTCGGAGTTATGGCTATGTCGACTTCCCTAAGCAGCCTATCTGACAAAGGAGAGGGTTTTACATACGAGCTAGACATAAGTGACTTTAAGGCAGCAAAAGCTTACGAGGACTTACTACAAGGTAATGTTACACCGACTCAAGAAATGGCTGAAGATTTCTTAAACCCATTTGTCGAAGAAGTTGATTCATTTAACTACATGACAAAAGGAAAAGTTAAGTCTTTTGTACTTGGTATTCCATTTATAAATGTAGCGAACAGTGAAGGTAAGTTATACAACTATTCAAATATTGATAGTTCCAAGTATGGTTACAAGACGAAGTCTGAGTACGGAGTATACTTTGAAAGCATGAATGGTAGATTAATTACAAGACATACAAATATGTCTAAGGTATTCAAATCAGGTGTCGCAATCACAACAGACAAGAACACAGAATCTACATTCGTTGACAATGCTTCAAATCTTGAATGGTTTTACGAGAAAGATCATGCAAAATCACATGATCTTGAGAAAGCTCTTAGAAAACTAAACGAGGACACTGGTGTTGCTGCAGAAATTTCTGTTCCGGCCAATAAAGACCTTGCATATGTTTCAGTGAAACTTACGATAAAAGCAGACCAAAACTTTGCCAAGGCAATGGCAAAGTTTAGTTCATCTAAAACACTGCAAGATTCGATTGTAGACACAAATAAGAATATCGATAGATATCTAAGCAATGGTGATCAAGACAATCTTTGTGGAAAGCTAGGGACAAAAAGTTGTTCCAAGAAATTAAAGTCAGAAACTGCAGATGCGATTAAATTAATTGCAAAAAAGGCAAAATCTTTCAATAATATTAACGATAAGGACTTTGTAAATAATACTGCAAAGCTTGGAAAGCTTATCTGGAAGAACAAATTTATCTTCGGTGCTGTAGTTAAGAAGATGAAGAACTGTGGTAGTCAAATTGACCTTCAAGTGGCAGGAGAGAAAATTTCAAATTACCAAGTTCAAAGTGTAACAACACTCAATCAAGATTCATGTTTTTAGATTTTTAAATTTAAAAATCATGAGGGGGGAGGTAACACTCCCCCTTTTTTTCACTAGTGGAGCTTCTTTTGAAGAATATTTTCTCAGTAAGTTTAAAATCATTGGTATTATTCAGAATTTCTCTAGGAGTAATACTCTTTTTTGATTTTTTAAACAGATTCGATATTATCCACCCATTTTATAGTGACATAGGGATAGCTTCTCGATCATTCATAATGAATAATGAAGAAATACCTTGGAAAATGTCGCTTCTAAATTTGAATGGTACTCCAGCCTTCGCCAATCTTTTAGCAACAATAGGACTAATCTCATCTTTGCTCATCACATTAGGCGCAAGAACAAAAATAGCATCAATTATAGCATGGGTCTTATTAATCTCATTCCAAAATAGATTTCCAATAATTAACCATGGAGGAGATAATTTGCTACGGCTGCTCCTTCTCTTCTCTATTTTCGCACCTACAAATTTATACCTCTCTCTGGATAAGTTCTTTGGACAAAGTCATGAGCTAGAGCCTCCCGAAGAAGTCTCTACTCCATTTACATTTCTATTTTTTATTCAAATTTTCTTAATGTATTTTTTCACATTCTTTTACAAGTGGAATCCATCCTGGCTCACAAAGTTTGATTCTTTATACTTTGCAATGAGCTTAGATATATTTACAACACCAATAGGTACGCAACTTCTAAATTTCCCAAAATTAATGAGCATTGGTTCATTTTTCACTCTGTGGCTAGAAGGTCTAGGACCACTATTTCTACTAATACCATGGAAAAGAGATTACTTTAGAATGATTGTAATCATATTATTCTGGTTTCTACATCTTGGAATATTATTAACAATGAATCTTGGTAATTTTCCGTGGATATGCCTTGCGCTTTGGCTTCCTATTGTACCAAATAGCTTCTGGACTTTTTTATCGAAGAAAAACACAAGAGCCTTAGGTTATACACTATATTTCGATAGCAACTGTGGCTTTTGCAAGAGATTCTGCATCCTTCTAAAGAACATATTCTTCTTATCAAAGCTAGAGGTAAGCTCAAGCAACAAAGATGCAGAAATTAATAATTTAATCGAAAAAAATAAAAGTTGGTTATTAGTCGATCCTAAAAACAATCAATACATTGAATACTATGTATTTTCAAAGCTTTTGGATCAGAGTTTCTTAACTAAACTACACTTCATCTATGCAAACAAACTCTCTTTATCTCTAGGGAACTATGCATACCAAAGGATATCTAAGTTTAGATTTTTGATTGGATCCACGCTCACAAATCTATTCAACATAGAATTAAAAGTGCACACAAATATATCTGGAATAATATTTGCGACACTTTTAATTTCATTATCTATTTCATGGAATTTTGAGGGTTATTTAGGTTCTAGTAAATTTGATATTAAAGAACCCTTTACTAGTATTGCATTTGCTCTTGGATTAAACCAACAATGGAATATGTTCGCTCCCAAGCCTATGAGAAATGATGCCTGGTATATTATAGATGGAAATCTACAAGATGGCACAAGATTGAATCCTTTAACAAAAGAATCGATTAGTTTTCAAAAACCTCTCCACCCACAAAACACTATGAAAAATTCACAGTGGAGAAAATTTTATCTTAACTTATCAAAGAAGTCTGAGAAGAAATATTTACGTAAGTTCGCTAACTATATTTGCAGAGAATGGAACAACCATAATGAAAACAAGCTAACAAATTTCAAAATATATTACATGCTAGAAAGAACTCCAGATGACCCTAAAACTTTATTAAAAGTTAATAAAAACCTTATATGGACTTATGATTGCTTTTTTTAAAAAATTTCTCATCTCAATAGACTCTAACGTCTAATCTGATTATAAAAAAACAATCAAACATAGAAAAAACACGGACACACTTAATCAGTACTTATATAAGCTCTAATTTTCTTCTGTTCAAAATAAGAAAAGACAACTGGTACAATAAATAAAGTAATAGAGGCGACAAGCATTCCCCCAAGAGTTGGGATTGCCATCGGTTTCATGACTTCACTACCAGTACTCGTTGACCACATGATTGGAATGAGAGCGACAACAGTTGTAGTTGTAGTCATTACCAAAGGCCTAATTCTCCTAGAGCCAGCTTCTATGATACATTGTTTTAGCTCTGTCCAATTCTTAGGAACAGTGTTCTTAATAGACTCTTGTAAGTAAGTCATCATCACGACACCATCATCAACGGCGATACCAAAGAGAGCAATAAATCCAACCCATACAGCAACGGAAGTATTAAATCCTCCAATCCATAAAAGAATGAGCCCTCCTGAAAATGCAACGGGAACAGCACTAAAGATAATCGCCGAATTTCGAAGATTCTTTATACCCAAAAAAATGAGAAATAAATTTATTAAAAGAGCGAAGGGAATAAGAAGTAAGAGTCTATTATTTGATCTCACTTGATTTTCATATTGTCCTGCCCAGGAAATAGAATAACCCTTAGGGAGCTCTATCTCTTTTTCTACAAGAAGCTTTGCTTCCTCCACAAACCCAATAAGATCTCTTCCTTGTACGTTTAAGAGAACAAGTGAGCGAAGCATTCCATTTTCAGATTGTATGGCCGCAGGGCCAGTCACAACTTTTATTTCAGCTAATTGCTCAAGAGGAATATGTTGGCCCAGAGGACTTGGAACAAGAACTTTCTTTAACTCATCTATTCTATCTCTAAGCTCTTTCTTGTAGCGAACACGAATAGGATAGCGCTCTCTGCCTTCAATAAACTGCCCTATACTCATCCCACCAACAGCAGTCTGCAAAATTCTATTAATCGTTCCCGTATTTATTCCGTAGCGACTTGCGGCAACGCGATCAATATCAAATTCAATATAAGGCTTTCCTGTTATTTTCTCTGCATAAATTCCATAGCCTCCATCAACTTTTTCAATCAATGCGCCAATTTTTGAGGCGAGAGACTCTAACGTCTTCAAATTATCACCAAAGATTTTAATTCCAATTTGAGTTTTAATCCCTGTTGAAATCATTGCTATTCTATTTTCAATAGGAAAGAGCCAAGCGTTTACAAGTCCAGGAACCTGTAACTTTAAATCTAGCTCATTCATAATATCGTAAATAGAAGTTCCACTTGGCCATTGATCTTCAGGTACAAGTTTGACAATAGTTTCAAACATCGCCACAGGAGCTGGATCAATTGCTGTATCAGCTCTCCCCAGCTTACCAATAGCATTCTCGACTAGGGGATGTGCCTTTAAAACCTTATCCGTATAGGCCAAGAGCTCTCTTGCCTTTGTCATACTCACATCGGGAGTCGTTACTGGCATATAGAGGATTTCCCCTTCATTAAGAGAAGGCATAAATTCCTTTCCAAGTCTTGTATATGAATAACATCCCAGAATAAAAATAATGAGAGGAAGAATCAAAAAAATTCTTCTATGCTCAAGAGTCCAATTTAAAATTGGCTTATAAGTGTTAACTAGAAATTTACTGACCTTATTCTTTTCTACAGGCCTTAATTCACCTTTTAGAAAGAATACTGACAGTGCTGGCACCAAAATAATGGCAACGACCACAGAGCCAAACATGGCGAGAGTTTTTGCCCAAGCGAGAGGACCAAATAACTTTCCCTCACTTCCTTCAAGAGCAAAGACTGGTAAGAAGGTTACAATAGTTGTCGCAACTGCCGTCAAAATGGCAGGGCCAACTTCCCTAGCAGAAGAAATGGTGATTTCGATACGCTCCCTTGCACTTGCAAGAGGCTTCTGAGCAAGACTAGAGTAAATATTCTCCGTCATGATAATTCCCATATCCACCATTGAACCAATAGCGATAACGAGACCAGATAAACTCATGACATTTGAATCGATATTTAAAACTTTCATGAGAATGAAACTAATACCCACACCAAAAGGAAGAGTTAATGTCACTAAGACAGAAGACTTAAAGTGCAAGAGAAAGAGAAGAATAACAATGACAGTGATAATAATCTCTTGAGAAAGAGAGCTATAAACAGTTCCCATAGTTCTCTCTATAACTTCTGTTCGATCATAGAAGGGAACTAACTTCACACCTTTAGGAAGACCTTGTTCTACGGTTTTAATTTTCTTTTTAACTTTATCTATTACTTCCTTTGGATTTTCCCCAAAGCGCATGGTCACCACACCGCCAACGGATTCAACCCCATTCTTATCTAGCGCGCCCCTTCTAAAGGCCGGGCCAAGATGAACAGAGGCGAGATCACTCACCCTAATAGGAGACTTATTTTTTACCGCTACGACGACGTTTTCAATATCTGCCAGAGATTTAAAGAAACCCTTACCTCTCACGATAAATTCTCTATCTCCGTCTTCTATAACTTCTGCGCCAACGTCAATATTGCTCTCACCAATGGCCTTAACAAGCGCTGAGAAATGGATATCAAAAGCGATGAGTTTATTAGGGTCCACATCAATTTGATATTCTTTTACAAAGCCGCCAATACTTGCGACTTCGCTTACTCCTTCTACACTTTGTAAGAGGTAGCGAATATAGAAGTCTTGAATAGATCTAAGCTCCGCTAAAGATTTTGGATTACTAGCTGTTGGATCATTCTCAACTGTGTACCAAAAAACTTGTCCAAGCCCTGTGGCATCAGGCCCCATCTTAGGGGTTACACCTGGAGGAAGTTCTTTAGAAGTTGTTGAAAGCTTCTCTAGGACTCGGCTTCTACTCCAATAGAAGTCAACATCATCATTGAAAATAATATAGATAATAGAGAATCCAAATGCTGAAGTTCCTCTAATATTTTTTACGCCAGGAAGTCCCTGCATCATTACACTTAAAGGATAAGTCACCTGTTCTTCAATATCTTTAGGAGATCTTCCCGCCCATTCTGTAAAAACGATTTGTTGGTTTTCACCAATATCAGGAATCGCATCAACTCTTGCTGTCTTTAGAGAGAAAATAGAGAGAAGCGCTATAAAACAAAAAATGATAACGACATAAGCTCTCTTTCTAATGGAGAATTCAATAAGATTTTGAATCATAGATCACTCATCTCTTCATAACCCCCAAAGAGTTGCGCTTGTGCATCGAGAAGGAAGTTACCTTCAATTACAACTTCTTCTCCTTCCTTTAATCCGTCTTTTATTTCTACATAGCCATCAGATTCAAACCCCGAAGAGATAGTCTTTGCTCTAAATTCCTTATCGCTTACTTTAACCCAGACAACTTTTCTCTTTCCCGTATCGATAATGGCACTTCTTGGAACCACTAGAGGTGAACCTCTTAAATCTATTTTTAAAACAGCATTCGCAATCATTCCAGGTTTTAATTTTCCACTTGAGTTTTTAATAGTTGCTCTAACCTTTAATGTTCTAGACTTAGAGTCGAGAACAGGATTTATAAAGTCGATGACTCCGGTAACAAACTCACCAGGAAGAGAAGTAAACTCAAGCTCTACTTTCTGTCCTATTTCTACAAGTGTTGCCTCTCTCTCATAGACATCCATCTCTACCCACACATCAGAGAGATCAGAGAGATCAAAGAAGTTTTGCCCTTCCTTAAAATAGCTTCCAACAGAAGCATTTCTCTTTCTTACTATTCCTGTTGTATTTGAAAAAATTGTAATCTTCTTTGGAACCTTCTTCTGTTTATACCAAGATTCATATTGTTCCGATCGAATTCCCCAGAGCTTCAATCTCTCCTCAGTTTGAGAGACCATTTCTTTGAACTCACGACTTTTAGAATTCTTAGAACTATCCCTTGCCAGTAGATACTCCTCGCCAGCAGTGATGAGTTTAGGACTGTAAATATCTACAACAGGATCACCTTCCTTCACAAAACTTCCTGTGGACTTCACATAGACTTTTTCAACCCTTCCACCAATTCGTGCAGGAATACTACTCTCTTTCTCTTCTGATTGAAGAACAGAGCCAAGTAACCTCACCTTCTTTGTCATCAACATACTTGTCACAGGAAAGTACGACGGTTTGAAGTGACCTAGCTGGGCCTTTCTAAGTTTTACACTAGCAACTACTGCCGAAGCGTTAGAATTATGGACTCTCACCATCATTGTCCCATCAATTGGGCACTCTTCCTCTACTTCACTCTTAACTTCTGGGTGGTCTTTACACTGCCATACCACGGCCTTTGGAGCTTCCTCACTATGTAAGTGATTTTCATGAGAAGATTCTTCTACTTCAACCTTAGTTAAATTCATATGACAGATAGGGCACTTACCAGGTTTACTTTCTTTAACACTAGGGTGCATAGAACACGTGTAATAGCTAGAGACCTTACTGGACGAAGCCTTACTCTCCATAGGAGTTTCACTCTTAGAGCACCCAAGAAATAATATGAGAAATAGGCAATAGATTAATTTATTCACTGAGCTTTTCCCCTAACGTATATTTTAAAGCGACTTTAAATGAATCCCTCTTTGAGAGAAGGTCACTCTTTAATATGAGTATATTTTGTAATTTTAATTCCGACTGAAGAAGCTCAAGATAGCTAGAGTTTCCAAGACCGTAGGACTTAGAAGTAATCGCTCTAGAATTCTTTGCAAATTTAATCATCTTAGAGTTTAAAATAAAGAGATCTTTTTCAGCCTTACTTATTTCATACTTTAAGATTTCGGAATCTCTATTTTTCTTTTTCTCATAATTTTCAAATTCTTTCTTCGCTGTATACTTTTCAAAAACAGCACTTCCTTTCTTGGAATACTTATCTCCAGAAAATGGAAGTGGAAAGCTCACCGAGGCCCCAACAAAATCTCCCCGCCCATCGATATCAGATCTCTTAGTATAACCTAGAGAGAAGGTAATATCGGGAATATAGTCTTTATTAGCAGCGGAGAGAGCGAGATCCTTTGCTTGAACCTTAGATTGTAGAGAGAGTTCCTTAAAGTCTTTACTCTCTTTGTTCTCTTTATTCAAAATATGCCAAGGGATTGTTCCTTCTTTAATTCGTGAGAACTTTTCTCCTAAGAGATACTTAAGACCATTTTTAATTTTTAAGAGTTCAAACTCTCTACTATTTAATTGAATCTCAACTTCAGACTTTCTTATTTGAATTTCTAGAATAGCTTGTTGAGAAGTTTTACCATTCACATAGAGCTTCTTACTTACTTTAAGAATCTTTTCTAACCAGAGAAGATTTTCTTTTAAGATTTCTCTTTCTTCATTTGTCTTTCTCTTTAAAATAAGAATCTCCCAAAGAGACCTTGTAAGCCTTCTTTTTAAGTCCCCCGCTTCGAACTCATAGGATTTAGAAAGCTCTCTAAAAGAGTCTTCAATTACTCCATACTTATTTGTAAGAGATATTTTTTGAGATATACCAAACTCAACTCCTGTCATAGGAGTTTCATCTCTCTTTAAAGAGTCTTTTGGAAAATTCTTCGCGGCGACCTTAAACATGGGATCACCCCATGATCCCTTTGAAGCGCCTACCTCTTTCGTAGAGTTTGACATCCCTATTATAGATTCCACACTTGAGTGCGAGCTTAGGATCTCTACCGCTTCATTAAAAGTGAGCGCAAAGGAATTCAGAGATAGCATCAATAAAAAACAAATTTTCAACATAGTAAATTTCTCAAGAGGGTTACTTAAGTACATATACTGGATAATACGAGAGCAAAGAGGTTTTTGTGACAAAGGGAGGAAGAAATCCTCCCTTTTGTATGTAACTTATTAGAATTTAAACATTGAAGGTAGCGGAAGAACAAATGCCTCTCCCATTGAAGGAAGTGACTTAAGATTTCCGTCTACAATAACGTCTGCAACTTGCTCTCTTGAAGTAGAGATTGAGTCTTCAACACTTCTTGTATTTGAAAGAATTCCGGCCTGAACAGCACGCCCTGTATTTACAAGACCACCAGTTACAACTTTATCAGTTAGGTAGTTCTTGTAATCAACAGTTCCCATGATGATCTTCTTAATATCAACAGGAGCAAGTGATGGGTTAGCATCTTTTACTCTCGCAGCGATATTTGCAACATATGGTGCCGCTTGTGAAGTTCCAGAAACTTTAACATACTCATCACCTGGAGCCGTAGAAAGAATTCCTACACCAGGAGCTGCAACATCAACCATTCCCTTTCCGTAGTTAGAAAAAGGAGCGATAGCAAGTCTTCCCATTGTTGCGGCAACAGAAATAACATTATCAGATTGAATATTTGTTGGAGAAGTTGGGAACTTGTCATTATCAAGTCCGTCGTTACCAGCAGCAAAGACGAATAGAGTATTTGGAGCAGCTTCAACTAATCTAGCGTTCTCTCTAACAGCAGCCTCTAGAAAAACAATACTTAACTCATGATTAAGCTCAGGAGTTGGGTCTTTTCTAAAGAGAGTCTTATAAAGCATTGCTGTGATTTGCATGGCCTGTGGATAACCAGTTCCAAACGATCCGTTAGCTACGTCGGCCTTATGTCCGTCTACATAGTAACCAATCTCTTCCATCATTGCCGCTTGTTGATTCGCAAGAAGCTCTAGACCTTTCTTAAACATTTTAAGAGCAAAACTATCTTTCTTAGAAATCTTATCTTGTCCCGGAAGCTTCACTTCAGTTGGGATAAGTTTTACTGCAAGAATTTTTGCTTGATCAGCTTTCTTTGCAGCGATACCAGCAACGTGAGTTCCATGCATGAAGTTACCGTAAATAGAAATTCTCTTGATAAAAGCTTCATCTTTAACAATTTCTCTTGCCCACTGCTTTTCTTCTTCAGTCGCAGTTCCTCTCATACTTTTCTCTTGAACAACAAAGAATTTTCTGATGTCTTCGTTTAGAGTTCCAAGATATTTGTAATCAATAATTTGGTTATTACTTTCAGCGAAGTTCCAACCATTGATATCATCTTGATAACCATTTCTATCTTCATCTCTATTATTATTTGGGATTTCAACAGAATTGATCCATGCTTTTGGAGCAAGCTCTTTGTGCTTTAGATCTGTACCAGAATCGATAATGGCAACAGTCGAAGCTAATGTACTAAATGAAAATAAAAGACCGAGTCCTAGGGCCATTTTCTTCATGGGAACCTCCTATGGGAACATATAATTATCCGTCTATAGATAACTTGAAATAAATAAATTTAACGTTAATATTATTGAAAATAAACAAGTTAGAGTCTTGTTAAAAAACCTTTCATTTGCTGTCATATAGGGAGAATTCATGCGTATTTTCATTACAAAACCAATTTTAGAGGACGCAACTCTCATGCTGCAAAGCGAAGGTCACCATGTAATCGTCCATCACGGCGACTCTCCTCTTACAACTGAAGAACTCTATCTAGAGGCCAAAGCTTCTGACGCACTTATAACAATGCTTAGTGACAAAATCGATCGCGACTTTCTAAGCGCCAATCAGCATTTGAAAGTCATTTCCAATTACGCTGTTGGATATAATAATATTGATGTGAGTGCGGCCACTGAGTTTGGAATTAAAATTGGCAACACACCAGATGTTCTTACTGAGGCCACCGCTGATCTCGCCCTCTCACTCCTTTTAGATGTTTCGAGAAAAATCACTGAGTCCATGCGCTCAATTGAAAGTGGAAATTGGAAAGGCTGGGAGCCACTAGGTTTTATTGGACAGAGTATGCGTGGAAAAACTCTTGGTATCTTTGGCGCAGGAAGGATCGGGCAATGTTTCGCAGAGACTTGCAATAAGGCCTTTGGAATGGAGATTCTCTACTGCTCTAGAAGTGAGAAGCCAGACTTTCAAGGGCAGAGAGTGAGCCTTGAAGAACTTCTCTCTAAGAGTGATGTCATAAGTATCCACTGTGACTTAAATAGTGAAACAGAGGATCTTTTTAACTTTGAAGCTTTTAAGAAAATGAAAGAGAGCGCTATTTTTATTAATACCGCCAGAGGACAAGTTCATAATGAAGAAGATCTAGAGAAGGCCATTAGGGAGAGAGTCATTTGGGGTGCAGGCCTAGATGTCACAAATCCCGAACCCATGAGTAAGGATTCTCCACTTCTTGGCCTAGAGAATGTGGTTATAACCCCACATATTGGTTCGGCCACCCAAATTGCCAGATCTCAAATGAGCAAGCTAGTGGCAACAAATATACTCAATGGACTAAATGGGGACAAACTTACCGCAGGAATTAACTAACTTTTAGACAGTTATTAGTCCAAATTACAATAACTTAAGGAAAAACCAAATCTTTAGAAAATATATAGGTTGAAATGTCTCACAAAGGAATAAAATATATTTATTATCAATAGAAAGTGAGGCAAGTATGATGAAATCTAAAATTCTAATCGTTGATGACAGTGAGGACATCAGAGTTTTAGTTCAAAAAATTCTTGGTGATAAGTATATTCTCGCTATGGCAGAAAATAGTGAAGAGGCCTTAACGAAGGCGGTAGAATTTGCGCCTGAGCTAATACTCTTAGATATTATGATGCCAGATACCAGTGGTTACGAAATATGTAGCCAATTAAAATCTAGGGACGAACTAAAGAATACACCTATTATTTTTCTCTCTTCTAAGACTGGAAGCAATAGTCGCGTAACTGGCTATAAGCTTGGGGCCATTCAATATATAGAAAAACCTTTTGAAGCGGAAGAGCTTAAAGAAGTTGTAAATTCTGTTCTTAAAAATATTTCTAGAACAGATCAAAATGAAATTCAAAATTACGAAGACATCACTCTCAATATTCCATCACAGGAAGTTGTAGTCATTGGGGAGAGAGTTCATTTTACAAGCAGTGAATTTAAAATCATTCATTTGCTTTTAAAGAATACTAATCGAGTTCTAAGCCGAGAGAAAATATTAAATCATATTGCTCCAGGGAATTTCTCGGCCAACGATCGCATGATTGACACTTATATTTCAGCGCTACGAAGAAAGATTAAGAAGTCCAACTTTCAGATTAAGTCTGTCTACGGCGAAGGATATAAGATCATCGCAGCTGCATAAATGATGAATAGAAATTCATTTTTGGTTCACATTTCTGCATGGGTATTACGCTTTAATAGTATTAATGCTTCTAAAGGGAGTTGTTATGCTTGGCAAAAATGTTGTTCTCATTGATGATTGTTTAGACTACACTGCGGTTCTTAAAAAGAATTTAGAAAGAGAAGGGTTTAAAATTAAGTCTTTCAAGCACCCTGTCGCTGGCCTTGACTACGTAAAAGAAAATTACGCAGAAGTAGATCTCATTCTCCTAGACCTTATGATGCCCGAGCTGAGTGGCCTCGAATTTCTTTCAGCACTAAAAGAAAGTAAGAATAAATCCCTCTTTAAATTTAAGATCTGCGTCCTGAGTGATAAGCACGATCTCTTAGAAATTGAAACATCATTTAAACTAGGGGCCAACGAATATTTTTTAAAATCGGAGAATATAGAAATTCTTGTCGAGAGAATTTATGAATTTATGGAAATTACAAAACACCCTGTCCCCGATCAAGATAAAGAATTTATCTCTCTTTTAGAAATTACAAATATCATTCATGACTTTCAAGTCGTGGAGTTCGATGAAAATAACGTCATCCTCTACTCCAGAGAAGAGCTGCCGATCCACTCCACCATTCAAATCAATTCAGAGAAGTTAAAGAAGTATAAACAAACCAATATGCCCATCAACTGCATTGTCGACAATTGTGAAATCTTAGACGAAAGAGTTCTAATCACTTGCCAATACTTAGACCAAGCAGCATAAGTTACTGAAATCTTGTATTGTAATTTTAACATTCTCCCAAACTCCCCTTTCCTATGTGTGAAAAATTTCATAGTATTATCAAAAGTATTTATTCACATGGGAGATCAAATGAAACAATTACTATTATTAGTAACACTACTAGGACTTACAGCTTGTAATGACTTAGATGGAACGTTTAAAGCACAGAAAGACCTAGTTTTTAAAACAAAGAAGAGTTTATTTTCTAGTAAATATGTAAGCGTAAAAGTTCCTGCTAGAGAGTATAAAGCAGAGTTTAACTTCACGGGCTTTGAGAACTTAAAGATTGATCTATCAGGAATTGATAAGACAATTAAGATTAAACTTCCAGATAATTTAAATATCAATGAAAGAGACGATGAGTTCTATATTCAAGGTTCTGATGTAAAGCAAATCTATGACTTTGATGGAAGAATTAAAACTGATTACACTCGCGGAGAAACTCGTAGAGAAAGAGAAACTTGTTCTTACACAAGATACGAACCAAGATGTAGAACAGTTTGTCACATCAATGGAAGAGGACATGAAGTTTGTAGATCAGAGTGTTCACAAGTTCCTGTAACGTACTGGGGAAATAGAAGAGTTGAGTACTATCTATCAACTAGAAATACTCAGATGAGACTTAAAGTATTAGAGCCATCAACTTCTGAAACTGTAGGTCAATTTCAAGGTAATGATGTAAGCACTAGTAGAGTTGTTACTTTCGAAACACAATGTAGATAATATTTTTCTTCTGAAGTTAGCAGTTGCTAGCTTCAGAATTTTTCTTCTTTAAAGTTCTAAGAGCTACCAAAATAAAACCAAGCATAAGAAATAATGATCCGCCACCTGAACTCGTCGTATCCTTTCTATCTTTATAGATCACGCTTCCACAAATCCCTCCAGAATCAGTTGATGTAGTAAGAGTTGGACCTGAACTTACAGGAGCCGTTCCCGCACTTGCATCTTCATCATCTTCAAAAGTTGAATCAGGGCTTTCCGCCGCGGCCAATTGAATAGATCTCCAAGCAAGAGCAATTCCAGTTCCACACTTATCTTCATCACATCCACTAGACCACGGAAAAGATTTTGCGGCCTCTTTCACAAGGGCCATAAGCTGATCAGGATAAAGTCCAGGATTCACTCCCTTCATAAGAGAGACAATGCCTGCCACATGGGGAGCGGCCATACTTGTTCCACTCTGATAGACGTAACTCTCACTTGAAGGAGTTGTACTTCCCGCGTTTCCAAGACTTATAACGCTCGACCCATTTCCCCCTCCTGGGGCGGAGACGTCGACAATTTTCCCGTAGTTTGAAAATGAACTTCTATAACCATTCTGTGTGCTTGACCCTACAACTAAGACCCCCTGACAATTTGCAGGAGTAAAGTCAGTGGTATCTAGGTTCGCACTACTATTTCCAGCGGCCACCACAACAACTGCCCCTCTTGCCTTGGCCTGATTAATTGCATCTTGCATATAAGCACTGCAAGGACCTGTTCCACCAAGAGAGAGATTAATAACTGAGGCAGGGTTTGCATTGGTAGGCGCTCCACTTACTGCAACACCTGCCGCCCATTTAACGGCGTCGGCAATATCTGAAGTGTAACCACCGCACTTTCCAAGAGCGCGCACAGGAAGAATCTTTGCGTTCCAATTTACGCCCGCAACTCCTTTAGAGTTATTACTCTGAGCTGCGATTATTCCCGCCACATGAGTTCCATGCCATGAAGAATTTCTTGTAGAGCCTTGATAGCAAGAGTCTCCGTAAGCAATCCAATCTCCCGGATCGCTTGGGTCACTATCTCTTCCGTCTCCGTCATTAGCAAAAGAGTTATCACTAATCATATCGTAACCAGGAAGTATTTTAGAATTAATATCACTATGACTAACGATTCCAGTATCAACAACTGCTACAACTGTTGAGCTACTGCCTTTATAACTATCCCAAGCTTCAAAGGCCTCAATACCTCCGTCGCTATTTCCAAGTGCCCACTGTTCAGAAAGTCTTGTATCATTAGATGTTGATGTAATATCTATTTCTTGAGTATTCATAAGAGTATCAACCTCTACATACTCAACTAGAGATGAGTTCTTTAACGCCTCATACTCCTCTTTCATCTTCTTTCTATCTTTGAAATTTTTCTTAACGAATCTAGAACTCGATTTAAAGTTCTCTGTTTGAATGAACGGTTTGTACTTAATGATAAGTCTATTCTTGGCGCTCGCTTCAATTGTAAAAATACAGGCCAAGACGCCAAGAATTAACTTAGGGGTAGAGTCTCTCACAATCATCTTCCTTGATGAATATTAATCTCGTTCTCACAGCTCCCATCCTAGAAGCTACTCCTATATAAGCATTATCTGTGCCAGATTTTGGAACATACTTTCAACTAGATAAACCTCGCAAAACACCCCTAGTGTCAAAATAGATGGTGGTTTTTTGACGCATATACCCGACAAGAGTTGTCCGTACAATAAACAAGAAAACCAGTTTATTCTTGTAACAAATTCAAAAGTTAATACACTTATATAAATAACTTTATTTAGGAAAAAATATGAATTGGGCAATTCTTCTTACCTTCTCAGGCATTATGTATTTCATTTCACCAAGACTTAAGCCTGGAAATCGTCTCGCACAATTCTTTAGTGGAAAAGAAGAGAATGGTTCTGAAATTGGTTTAAAAACCCTTACGTCATCTCTACTTATCTCATGGATTTTTGCTAAGTCCATTTACAATTCAGCAAGCCTTGGGGCCTCTTTCTCTATGGTAGGAGGTATTGCCTATGCAACCTATTGGCTCTCTTTTATAGTGGCCGGTTTTACAATTTATAGACTAAAGACAGCGGGCTTTAATAGTATTCATGAATTTTTAAATACCAAGTTTGGAAAAGGCGCGACTTGGCTCTTCTCTTTTATTCTTGTCTTTAGACTCTGGAATGAGATCTGGTCTAACACAATGGTAGTTGGTCAATTCTTTGGTCCAAATGGTTCGGGGTCTTTTATCGCGGCGACTTGGGTAACAACCGCACTAGTTCTTCTCTATTCTTTAAAGTCTGGCCTTAGAAGCAGTATTCTCACTGATGTTATTCAGATGACTCTTACAACTTTTCTCGTCCTTCTTCTTCTAGGATTTATTCTCCCGAAGACAGATCTTCCGATGGCCTTAAGTAATACTCACTGGTCTTTAAGCGGTGGAGTGGATTTAATCCTCGTGGCCTTCATTCAAATTTGGAGTTACCCGTTTCACGATCCAGTAATGACTGATAGAGGTTTTATTACTGATAAGAAAAAGATGCTTAAAGGATTTATCCTCTCAGGGATTCTAGGTTTTATTTTTATTTTTATTTTTAGCTTCATTGGTATTTACTTTAAGACTGCGGGCCTTGAAGGAAATGTCATCATTGAAACGGCCAAGAGTTTTGGACTGCCGCTTGTTATCATCATGAACGTCATTATGCTCAGTAGTGCCAGCTCTACAATTGATTCAACCTTTACTTCAATTGGAAAACTTGTCTCTATCGATTTATTTTCAAAAATTAAAATGGACAAAATTCTTCTTGCAAGAATTTCAATGATCACACTAGCAATTCTTGGAAATATTATGATTCACGCCGGTCCCTCTATTTTGAGTGCAACAACAGTTAGTGGAACGATGGTCATCGGACTTGCTCCAGTATTTATCTTCTCTTCTTGGAAGAGAGCAGGCAAGGCCTCCTACTACGGGAGTGTGCTCGTTGGAATAATCTTTGGTTTCATGCTAGCGACGAAATCAATTAGTGGATCAGTAGGAGCAGGAAAGTACGGAGTTCTACTCTATACTAATATCCTAGGAACAATTATCTCATTTGGTCTCTTTATTCTCTTGGCGTACCTAGTGCCAAGAAGAGAAAGATAATTGAAAACTCTAGAAAGAAGAGAAGCGAAGGCCCTCTACTTCTTCGGAGGTCCCTATAGCAATCTTCAAGCGACAAGAGAATTACAGAAAATTTTAAATGAGAGAAATATTTCTCCAAAGAATATTTTCTGTACGGGAGATACCACCGCTTATTGCGCTAACCCGAATGAAACACTGTCTCTTCTAGAAGAATGGGGAATTACTTCAATTCAAGGAAATGTAGAACAACAAATCATAAATGATGAAGATTCTTGTGGCTGTAACTTCAAAGAAGGTTCCGAGTGCGACCTACTCTCTAATAATTGGTATAATTTCATTAGAGAAAATATAAGTGAGAAATCACTCTCCTATCTGAAGACTTTTCCAGAACAACTTGAAATAGAAACTAAGCTTGGTGGCATTAGAATTATTCACGGAGGCGTAGAGAATATTTCAAAATTCTTCTTTGAAAAAACTTCCATTAAAAGCTTTCAAGAAGAATTGAGTCTAGTAAGAAGTGATGCTTCCATCATTGTTGCTGGCCATAGCGGAATCCCCTTTGCCAAAAATATAGGAGAGAAAGTGTGGCTCAATACTGGAGTTATCGGAATGCCAGCAAATGATGGGACAAAGAGAGCGTGGTACCTCGAATTAATTATTGAGGAAGAAATGACTGCGAACCTCAAGTCTTTTACCTATGACTCCCAAGCGGCTTCCGAATCAATGTTAGAAAATAGATTACCAAAAGAATACGCGAACTCTCTCTTATCTGGACTTTGGCCTAACCAAGATATGATTCCGACAGAGCAGAGAAGTAGCCAAGGAGTTCCACTCTTAGAGCTCTCTTTCTCCTTTAATAGTAATCTTTAATCCAAAAAAAGGCCTATCCGAAGATAGGCCTGATTTATAAGTGTTAATTTATTTATTTCTTATTGGAAGAATTCGATTGAAGTTGTTCTTGTAACGTCTTCACCTCTACAACCGTCCATTGAACAGTACTCAGGAGCTTTACATCTCTTACCATCTGGACCAGTTCTGTAAGTATAGTCGTTGTGTCCTCTAACTAGGATACCTTCAACTTCTCCAGTTCTTGCGTTAAATACCGCTGAACCTGAGTTACCACCAAAAGTATCAAGGTTAGTTGCAAAGTAAGTTGAGTTATTGTTATTTCTTACAAAAGCATCTCCAGCAACTTTAGTTGGAAGACCTGATGGGTGACCAATAACAAGAATCTCTTCACCGTTGTTGATTTTCCCAGTAGTTCTAAAAGATAGTGCTTCTCTATCAGTAACTTCTTTAGAAAGCTCGATAACAGCATAATCATTCTGATTAGATCTATTTAATTGTCTATCAATTAGCTTCTTACAGCTGTAAACACTTGAAGTATTTACTTTATGCTCAGTTTGACCTGCAGCAGTAACTGCGTAATCAAATACAAACTTAGTTCCAGTACAATCAGACTGGCTAGTAACACAGTGACCTGCAGTTACCATAAATTGCTTACCTTCGTGGTTTACTAGAAAACCTGAACAGAATGCAGCTGTTAATTGTCCGTTGAATTTCTCATCAGAACAAACGCTTAAGCTTCCACCGCTAAGTTTAGCTTCTCCGTTTCTCATATCTTGTACATTATAAGACTTAACAAGAGCAGCTGTTGCTTTTGCTAGTTTTAAATGAGTTGGGTTAGTTGTTTCAAAGATATCTAGTCTATTGTCTTCACCGTAAACTACTTTATCCATAGATGCGTTTACAGTTAGTGCTGTAAATGCAAGTGCTGCTGCTGCGATCATCCTTAATTTCATTGGAACCTTCCTTTTATAAATTGCCTGTTAAAGGGTAGAAGCATTAAACCGAGTGAATAACTCAATGTACACTTACAATTTCTTACATTTATTTTACAAAGGGATTGACAACTGGCGTCTTTATTTCTCGGTAGGAAAATTTCCATCTTCTTCCGTCCGTATCTGAGAGGAAAAAGTAGTGCAAGTGACCGACATTATGAATCTTTACCTCATCAAGGATTTTTCCCTCATCAGTAACAAAAGTAATGCGATAACGATATTTAATGAACTCAACTTTTTGTATGAGTCCTTGCAATTCTTCGAATGAGTCAGTGAAAAAATCAATTACCATTGAATTCTTACCACTCATTTCCTGATCTTCAATAATAATTATGTTAAATGATTCATTGGATAGTCGTACCGCTTCACCACTAAATGAAATTTCCATATCAAGTAATTCACTTAAAAAAGAAGCGAGAGTTTTATTATCTTTTGAATGAAGTGCTATTTGCCCTATTCGTAAAGTCATAGGTTTATTTTAAGGGAAGAAGTTGATTGCGCCTATAAAAAAAGGCCCTTGAAGGGCCTTTCACTATTTAATCAATTAGAAAATTATAGTCATCATACTCATTGTAGATATTATCATACCAATGATCAGGATCAGTCCAAGGGTTGTATCCTGAGTATGGATTCGTATCTACTGGCGCTACATAAACAGGACCTGGCTTTCCTGTCAAAAGTTCAATATTTGTAATTCTAGTAACGTCTTCACCACGACAATCACCTTCATCACACTTAAGAACTATTTTACAACCACCATTCTCACTATCCTGGGCCACGTACTCATAATCAGTTTCACCACGAACAAGAATACCTTCAACTTCACCTGTACTAACGTTTAATACTGCTGAACCAGAATTTCCACCAAAAGTATCTAAGTTTGCAACGAAGTAGAAATCATTTTCATTTTCTCTAATTGAACCTTTGTCATCGATAATTGTTGGAAGTCCCGACGGGTGTCCAATAACAACCATTTCAGAAGAGGCATCAACCTTTCCTTCTTTTCTAAATTTAAGAGGAGTGATTCCTTCAACTTTTCGATCTAGCTTAATAACAGCGTAATCATTTTCTGATCCACGCTCTAAAACTTGATCAACAACTTCAGAACACTTATAAACATCCTTTGCCGGAATGAAGGCCCTGTCGTCATACTTCTCTGTCACTTTGTCAGAAGTAAAACCAAATACCCATGAGCTGTTTTCACAGTCCATAGACGTTTCCACACAATGACCAGCTGTAATTAAATACTGCTCTCCAGCCTCTTCAACTAAGAAACCACTACAATTTGCAGGATTGATCATTTCAGAAAAAGTCTCTCCCTTACAAAGTCCGTATTCTTCACCAAGGTTAGATTTATCATATATTGTAACTGTGTCAGGAAATCTATCTTCAGCACGAGGAAATCTAATACTAGAGTTAGGAATCATAGCGGCCGTGGCCTTTGACCATTCCCTAAACTCACTATTTGATGAGTCCTGCGCAAGCACTCTATTATCATCGCCGTAGACGACTTTTGCTCTATAAGCACTTACATTCATTGCTGAAGCTAATAGTAGTGCAGATACTACTACCTTTGGTGACATAGTCATATATTCTCCTATTTTTTTGATAAGAACTTTTACGGTAAATCAGCGCGTCGCGCAACAACTAATTAAAATACAATAATATGTATAGAAGAAATCGGGGAATTATTTCACTAAAAGAGCACTTTGGAAGACTTTGGGGTCATGAAGACGAATGAGAACCTCGGATTCCTGTAATTTATTCATCCAATTTACAAGTATTTGACTGTGTAAGAGCTCACTAAAAAGGAATTGCTCGTCCCTCTTGTCAGAAATTGAAAGCCCCCGAAGAAAGGATTTTCTAGAGATACCAAGAAGCCATCTATCTCCACTACCAATCCATGATTCAATATTCTCAATTAATTCTAAATTCTGCTCTGCCGTCTTAGAAAAACCAAAACAAGGATCAAAAATCACTCGCTCTAAAAGTCCGCGCCTAGAAAACTCTTTGCGAGCTCTTTCAAAGTAATTACAAAGATCGACTTTCTCACTAAGAAAAGACATATGCTTCAAAGTCTCTGCGCGGTCTGGGACAAGACAATGAGAATAAACGTAGTCAAACTCAAATTCATGCATAAGGCTAAATACTTCGCTATCTAAACTTCCAGAAACGTCATTAAAGATCACCTTATTTCTAAGTCCAAGATCTCTTATAAGAGAGATGGCCTCTCTAAAAGTTTCAATCTTATATGTATCAAACGAAAGAATTTCATCCTCTTTAAACTCTCCCTCTCTTATGAGTTCAAATAGAGGCCCTAGACGTTCTAGCTCTTCTTCTCTTGAAATTGCTTTATTGAAGGGCGCGCTAGACTCCGCTCCAAAGTCGAAGTACTTACAATTGTATTTTCTAAAGAGATTTATCTGCGCTTGTATTGAAGAGAGGTCAGTGAACTTTCCTCCGTCTGAAAACGAATTAGGGGTGATATTAATCACCCCCATCATCTTAAAATTAAAATCTTCGTTTAAATTAAACTGGAACAGGCCCGCCTTCTTTAGAAGAGTCGTCGTCCTTCTTTGGAACTTCTGCCTGAACAGGAGCTTCATTGGACTTATCTTCTTTTGGCTCCTCTTTCTTTGGCTCAGAAATAATTGGAACTCCAATATCTTCCCCAGCGATTAGAGCTTCCACTTGCTTAAGATCTAGAGTTTCCCAGAGGATTAACCCCTCTGAAAGTCTATCTAGAGCATCTCTATTTTCGTTTAGAATCTTTAGCGCAAGCTTATAGTTATCATCAATGAATTTATGAATTTCAGCATCGATATCTTTTGACGTTTCATCAGAGTATCCAATCGCATCTGAACCTGGTCCACCAAATGGAGATCCACCTGGCTTAGAGAAGTTTCTAGGCCCTAGAGCGCTAGACATCCCCCATGAACACACCATGCTATGAGCAAGTTGAGTTGCTCTTTCAATATCATTAGAAGCACCGTTAGTTATTTCATTAAAAGCAATCTCTTCAGCACAACGTCCACCCATTAAAAAGGCAATAAGGTTTTCTGATTTTGATTTAGTAAGGTTATGCATATCTTCACTTGGAAGAGTTTGAGTCACACCAAGTGCTCCTCCTCTAGGCATAATAGAAACTTTGTGAATTGGGTCTGTATGAGGAAGATTCATTCCAACAAGAGTGTGTCCCGCTTCGTGATAAGCTGTCACACGCTTCTCTTTATCTGAAATAACCATTGATTTTCTCTCTGGCCCCATTAGCACTTTATCTTTCGCTGATTCAAAGTCACCCATTTCAAGCTTCTTCTTACCAAGACGAGCAGCTGTAAGTGCCGCTTCATTAACAAGGTTAGCAAGGTCAGCACCTGTGAATCCAGGAGTTCCTTTAGCAACAACTTCTAGGTCTACATCTTCATGAAGAGGAGTTTTTCTTGCGTGAACTTTTAAAATTCCAAGACGGCCTCTTACATCAGGAGCACCAACCATAACACGTCTATCAAAACGACCTGGACGAAGAAGAGCTGGATCAAGAACATCAAGTCTATTTGTTGCGGCCATGATAATCACGCCTTCATTAGATTCAAATCCATCCATCTCAACAAGGAGTTGGTTAAGAGTCTGCTCTCTCTCATCGTGTCCACCGCCCATACCGTGTCCACGGTGACGTCCAACTGCATCGATCTCATCAATAAAGATAATACAAGGAGCTTGCTTCTTACCTTGCTCAAAGAGATCTCTTACTCTTGAAGCACCAACACCAACAAACATTTCCACAAAGTCTGAACCTGAAATTGAAAAGAATGGAACGTCGGCCTCACCAGCAACAGCTCTAGCAAGTAATGTCTTACCTGTTCCCGGAGGACCTACAAGGAGACACCCTTTAGGAATTTTCCCACCAAGACCAGTATATTTCTTAGGATCTTTTAAGAAGTCCACTACTTCAAAGAGTTCTTCCTTCGCCTCTTGAACACCACTGACATCGTCAAATGTAACTTTCTTGTCTTGCGAGCTTAGAAGTTTTGCTTTGGACTTTCCAAAACTCATGGCCTTTCCGCCACCAGACTGAAGCTGCTTTAAGAAGAACCAAAAGAGAACAAATAAAATAAGCATTGGAGCCCATTGAATAAGAAGAGTCGTAAAGAGACTTCCCGATTGTTCTTTCTTATATTTTAAATTTACACCATTATCTAATAGGTACTTCTTTGTGTACTCATCAGTTTTAGCAGTAACCGTGAAGTGCCCACCATTTTCATAAGTCTCTTTATATTGACCTTTAATTGTTAGATCACCTAAGAAAGTAACATTATCAACAAATTTCGCCTGAACCTGAGTCAGAAATGTTGAGTAGTCGACAGTCTTTTCTTTATTGAGAGATTGATTTGTCGCTTGCCAGATTAAGACCATCGCCAAGAATAGAAATATCCAAAGTGTCCAAGTTTTTTGTTGTTGTTTCATTATCTTCCTTAAAAGCTTTTAAATAGCTCTTCATAGTGAGCCAATATAATAAGTTAAATATCTTAGTTATCTATTTACAATCATTCAAGTCGAACAAACTCTGAATAATTCCTTTAAGTGTAACAAATTAAAGTCCATGGCACATAGCACTTTAGGAAATTAAACGTAAAATTCTAGCTTTTTGTGCGAAATATCAAGGATTTTGCTCAGGTTTTGAAACCAAATCCCATTTTCTAGACAATATTTAGTTGTTCTAGGCATAAGTGGATTTTGTGAACGCAGTGATTTTAAAGATGCCTCATTCTCTAGCGGTCCAAACATGAGAAATGGCCAGAAAGATTTTGCTTCGTAAAAGAGCTTATTTTTTAAATCAGACACAGGAATCTGAGAAGCTGCTTGCCTTGAACGAAGAAAGTTCAAAGTAAGCTCATCAAGCAATTCAAACTCTCTTAGACCTTCTCTATTCACTAAAAACAAACATCCCTTTGAATGATAACCATAGACTCCGCCAGAGAACTCCAAGGGCCCACTCTTTCCATTCTCACCCATTAGAATAAACTTTGATATCTGCTTATGAAGAGTTCCCCTCCCCCTTTCAGAGAGTGAGCAAATGCCCTCATGAATGGCAGAGTTTAATGAATGAAAATTGGACTTATAATCCGTGCTAATAAAGCAAATCGCCAGTCCCTTCCAAGATTTCTTAAGGATTTTCTCACTACTTCTACTCTCTTTAAAAGCGCTTACAGTTAGAAATTTTGCCAATTCATTTGATCTATTCACATAGTGCTTTAAAAGTTGTGGGTAGCGCTTACTAAGTTTTCTCTTTGTCACTTCACGAATGAAGTTTCGATCAAAGCGGGCATCATTATTAGAAGGATCTTCAAGCCAAGTAAGTGAAAGGGCCTTTGCAAGTTTCGTTATTTGAAATTTCGTTAGGCACATGAGAGGTCTTATATAACTTCCATTAGAGACTGGAATACCAAGAGTTGATCGTAGGTTTGAGCTTCGAAGCTGTTGCATCAGGCTCCATTCAAATGAATCATCGACATGATGTCCTAGGGCCATGAGAGATTTTTCACTGAGTCCATTTTTAAATTCTTGATAGCGCAATTTTCGCGCTGAATTTTCAAAATCAGAAGTTCTTAAATCTAAATTTAATTTTGAAACTTTTAAATTAATTGAAAGAGATTTACAAAGCGACTCACAAAACTTCTGCTCCTGAGTATTCTTCTCTCTCGTTCCATGATTGATATGATGGGCGAAAATTCTTGGACCATTCTTATTTATTTCTATCCACTTAAGTAAGTAAAGTAGTGAGACGGAATCCACTCCTCCAGAGAGGGCCACCGTAATTGAATCAGTCGACAAGTGCCCAACTGAATTCATAAATTTATAGACGTGCTCAAATACATCTCTTGCGTACTTACTTTGCACTGAATCTAGAGCTTTCATATTTATAACTTATAGAAAAAAGGAGAGATTTTCTACAATTATCTGTTGACGGTGCTAAGTAGGTCTATTAATATCAGCCTCAGTCAAAATGAATTCGTAGCCGGGTAGCTCAGTTGGTGAGAGCACCGGATTCATAACCCGGGGGTCGGCAGTTCAAATCTGCCTCTGGCTACCATTTTGAGTCCTTCACCAAGAAATTCACAATAAATATAAAGCTCCTTTTGTGGAGCTTTTTTTTTACTATTTTAACAAAGTCCATGTCTGTAAGTTATATTCTTATTCCCCAGATCCTACTCTTAGACATACAAAACGAGCGGTTGCAGTTGAAAAGTGATTTGAAGTTTCAAATTTCACTTTGCTCAGTTTATTAACAAGACCAATATCTTCGCAGGACTTAAGGGCATTTGACCACATAATGGCCTCTGCAGATAGTTCATAGCCATAGTAATTTGTAATTTTTCCGCTGACTTCAAAAGGAGTTTCTCTATCAACAGCAAATGAATTAAAGCAGAGAATAAGCAGCCCAGTAATGATTAGTGATTTCATATAAATTCTCCTAGATAAAATTTTATTGAGGTTATCCTCAAACAAATTACTACAGTAAAATTTAATAGGTCTGAAACACTATTAGTAAAACCACGAAAAAACTCTGGCTCATTTTTGAATCGAAAATTATCGACATGCCTGTGGTTCAAAAATGAGTCACAATCTTTACACTATTTTTAGATTATTCTCATATTTGTAGCTTCAAAGTGTAACTTTCTCTCAATGAGACTTACCTCGTAGACTGTTACTCATAGGAGAAGTTATGAAGAAAATATTACTTAGTGCACTTGTGCTTATTTCAATGTCATCTTTTGGAAGTTTTTCAAATCAAAGTTCACAAGAAAAGTTCAAGGCCCTTATTGAACATACTCAGAAATGGGATATTGAACTTCTAAAAATTGAAGTTATTGGAAATAGAAAATTAAAAATGGAGTATATTGATTCCATGAATAGAGATGAGTGCTCGGCCCTAATATTTCTAGTCGATCAAAATAGCAGTGGTCAGTATATCTTTGCTAAACCTTCTAGATCGTTTTGCACTAATTAAGAATTAGGGTAACTTCATTGGCACGCTCTGTGCTTATAGAGTACTAGTAACGATTATTGCTAAGTGATATTAATCTCTTAGGAGATCCTATGAGCAAACTCTATGTTTAAAGTTTGCTCATATGTATCATTTATGACGTTAAAAGTAGTCACTGAGGAAAGTATGAAAAGGGCCAAATTCTTAATTCTTAGAATCATTCTAATAAGTTTCATGGCACTTGCGAGTGTGCAGGGACAGATTATACTCAAAAAGAATAAGTGGGCCCCAGGGCAAAGTCTAAATGTACTCTTTATGAATGGAAGCCTAGAGGAGAAGTTTCTTTTTAAAAGAGCAATCGAGATCTGGGCGAAGTATGTAAACTTGAAGTTTGAGTTTCACTCAACTTTGGAGCAAGGTGGAAAATTAAATTCTAAATTTAAAACCAATACAATTAGAGTGAAATTTAATAAGGATGAAGGAAATTTCTCTCCGCTTGGAAATCGCTTTAATATAAATTCTACCGATAGTATTTCTTACTTAAATATTAAAGAGTCTCCAGATCAAAAGATAAAATTTATATCAAAATCGGCCCATGAAATAGGGCATGCCCTAGGTCTGATGCATGAGCATCAGCATCCAGACTTAATCTTCTACAAAGACGAAGATGAAATGATCCAAATCTGCAGGTATCAATTTTTATTAGATGTGGAAAAGCCAGAAAATCTTAAAATCTGCAAGATCAATCTCACAGGAATAACTCATGAAGAAGCGAGAGAATATGGGATGGGACTATCAGACTTTGACCAACAATCTATTATGCTCTATTCGGATATATCTAATACCACTAAGGGATTCTTTGATACAAGTGTATCACTTGCCGATAAAACTTTTATTGCAAGAGAATATCCTCATGAAGAAGAGTTGGAGATAGAGGTCGTAGGAAGAATGCATATAAGTGACACTCAAGAAGAGAGGGAGTGGATACTAAAGGAATATAAGCAGAATGATTGTGCCTTAATTAGTGAAGGAGATCATTTATATTTAACAAAGCAAACAAGAGATAGATCAGTAAAAGTAAGAATGACAGCAATGTCTGCAATTGATAATTACTTCACTGCATGCGTGAGAAATTCAAAGTAGTAATTCGATTTTAATTATCGAGGCTTTCATATGGAGCCTCGGTAGGTCTTAATTTGTAATAAGCCCCTACACAACCGATGACTATTGTTAGACCAATAATGAATTTCATCAGTGTTTTAATCGCTTCGTTTGAATCCACTATAATCTCCTAGGAATAAGAAAAATTTCCATTATTCCGCTACAACTATTGCTACCTAGTTCTTTTAAGAATTTCTGTCTCTGCTCTAGTGTAGGAGTATTGCGAAGAAAATTCCACTTCATCGACTCTTTGCCTACTCGCTCAAGAAAATTATCACTATCATCTAATGACTCTGAAAGAATATCTTTAATCATGTAGAGCTTCTTTCGGTCAAAGAGCCATTTCGTCTCAGTCTTAGGGGAATAGACATCACTTGAATTAGTAATATCAGAGAATTCTTCAAAGTGTTTATAAGTCTCACCCATCCATAGAAGATTTTTTCTCTGTGAATCTCCCACTATAAATCTCTTATCGTCATCAATTAAGAGAACTCTTGATAAATCCTTATTAACTAAAGATACATCCTTTTTTAATCTTTCAGAGAAGGCAAGTGTGACATCTGTTGAGACTTCCAGTAAATCATCGTAACTTAAAACTTTATGGGCGTTATCAAAAGCACTTCCGTACTTTGTTTTTATTTTCTTTAAGAGCTTACTATTTCGCTCAAATTTTCCACCACTAAAGAAGCTCACGCGAACTTCACTTCTTGCAAAGAGATATTCTAAGAGATCAATTGCTCCATCACCTAAGCGGTAGAACTCTCCATTTACTTCTAAAAAATTAGTACGAGAAATTCCAGGAGTATCTACTTGTTTTACAAGGGTCCAATCTAAATCAAAAATAATATCAATTTTTTCGGCACTTCTAGACGCTGGAGCGCGCCCAGAGTTTGCACACCCATAGCTAATTAACACCAAAAATATCAAGAAAAGAACTTTATTCACATCTATATTTTCGGCTACTTGAACCCTCTACTTTAGGGGAATATCCGAGTAATACAGTAAAGTTATTTCCTTAATTAACCGAAAAGACACAAAAGGAAAAATTATGCGAAAGAATCTCTACCAAAGAGAGAGTAATACTCTGGCCGAAGATAAGCTCACAGTAAAGAAGCTGGAGTTCAATCACAGGAAGAATAAAGAACAAGACCATACAGAACTCTTAGACAGCTCTGCGAAGGCCTTCAATTATTCTGATTGTAAAGATGAGTACTGGAATCCAGAAAAGTTCTCTCTTCTCTATGGAACACCCCTTTGGGATGAAGCTTCAAAGACTGAAAGAGTTCTCTTGAATCAAATCTACTGGGTGGCCTACTACTCTCAAATTATTTCAGCGGAGATCGCTACCATTTTCTATAACCAAACCGCTTCAGCTGGCCTCTATGGATTAGAAGACTTTAGACTCGTCTGTGAGACTCTTGATTTTGAATCTATGCAGGAGAGAGCTCATATTGACGCCTTTAAAAATATTTCTGAGCAATTTGAAGAAGAGGTCTTTGGAGAGAGAATATTTACATATCCCATGCGTCCCTATTACTGGGAAACGATGATTTTTCAAAAGACGAATATGCTAAAGCGCTTTTGGAAATCTATTCAACTACAGTCCTACGCTCTTCTTTCATCAAATAATGCGTTCATTGGATGCCAATATTTAACAGTGAGAGGACTTAGAACTCTTAATGGAAAAATTGTTCAACATCAACTTAGTAAGTACTTCACTGACCATGAAGATAAGGAAAATGCTCCTATTCCTTCAAAAGTCAGTTACTACCACTTTATGGATGAATCCTATCATTTCAATAGTTCAAATATTATAGGAAGTGACATTATTAAGAATTTAGCTCCGCCAACGGCCTTTGAAAGCTTTATTGCAAACTTAGGAATAAGAGGAACACTAAAGGATCACTCCAATTTTAATATTAGTGTGAACGGAATATTTTGGTATGAGCCAGCTATCTATGAAACACTTTTCAAACTGCTACAAAGTAGTGCCTTTAACTTTAAACAAGCGGATGCTCTCCAAATGCTAAAGAGATGTTTCACTCAAGAAAATCAAGGCATAACAGAGGCCTTTGAAACACAGCAAACGGCCCTTGAGAGCTATCGAAATTATCTCTCTAATATTGAATATGTTTCTAAATCAAATAAACTTGGCGGAGCGATGGTAAATACTTCTATCGAAAATTACTTGGCCGAAAACAGAAGACAATTCTTTGAATTTGAAAGGAAGAAAAATGTCGCTTAGTAAAATTAAAATTAAAGGTATTGAGGAAGAACTTGAGGTGGAGTCTGGAAAACACCTAAGTGAATTATTGACTGCTTCCAACTCTCCTATTCTCTTTGGTTGTAGAACAGGTATCTGTGGAACTTGTCTCATCAGAGTTCATGATGGCAAAGAAAATATTAATCCCCCATGTGCTGACGAAGCAGAATTTCTAGAAATTGTTGCAGAAGGTGATTCAAAAATGAGACTTGCCTGCAAAGTAATTATTAATGGAAATATAAATATTGAATATATTGGAAAATAGGAACTATTTTGGAAAATACTTCAAAAATAAATTTTAAAAACTTCTGGTACATCGCCTGTGAATCAAAAGAACTTAAAGGCGAAGAAGTCCTTGCGAGAACTATTCTTAACGAGTGGATAGCTCTCTTCAGGGGAAGTGATGGAAGACCTGTCGCTCTTCTTGACCGTTGTATTCACAGAAATAGCCAACTCTCTAAGGGCTGGGTAAAGAATGGACAACTCCAGTGTAGTTATCACGGCTGGACTTTTGATAAAGAAGGAAAACTTACTTCCATTCCCTCAGAAGGCCCAAATCAAAATAAGGTCGGCTCAAGATGTGCAAAGAAATTCGAGTGCATGGAACAAGACGGACTTATCTATGTTCGCCTAGAAAAGAATGAAGACCTAGATATTCCTCCACATAGAATGCCTCACTACGGAGAAAATGGCTGGCAAACAGTAAGACTCTTCAATGTCTTTAAAAATAGTGTTATCAACTGCGCTGAAAATTATATTGATGTTCCACACACAGTATTTGTTCATGACAAAATTTTCAGAGACGCTCTAGATGAGAAAGTCACAACTAAAGTTCAAAGAAAAGATGGAGCCGTTCATATAGAGTATATCGGAGAAACTGATAATCTGGGGTGGTTTTCTTGGTTTTTAAATCCAAAGAAAGTTCCTATTATTCATATAGATCACTACTACATGCCCAATATTACCTCTGTTCAATACGTCTTTGGAAAGAAAGAATTTTGGATAACGAGCCAGTGTATTCCCATAAATGATGAACTCACTTGGGTGTGGACAGATCTCACTTATAAATTTGGCCCTATTGGCGTCCTCGCAAAACCAATTGTCGCTTTCCAAGGGCAGAGAGTTATTGATCAAGATATCGTGGCCCTTGATAATCAAATGGAAGTTATTAAGAAATACGGAGAAAACTTCTCAAACGCTACAGCAGATGTCATACATATCTTCATTGAATCAATCTATAATGCGATCAAAGAAGGCAAAGATCCACGGGAGCTTGCCGAGAAGAATAATGAGGTCGTCTTTTGGATTTAAAGTGGTGGATTGAACTCTCCATATTCTCCTTGCTCATTCTCTTCACGGTGCTAGGTAGAGAAAGGCGTGAGAGAATAATCAAAAAGAGCTTTGATGATTGGGCCAGCGACCTCATAAATCTCTTTATTCAAGGAACTCTTGTTCCAGTACTTCAAATTTATATTCTTCTTAAGGCCCTTAGATTTACAGTTCCGAATCTGGAAAGTTCATGGGCACTTGGATGGGCAGGTGCTATTTTTTTAAATCTCATTATTGTCGATTACACTTACTACTTCTTTCATCGTAGCTTCCACAAGGATTCACTTTGGGGATTTCACTTACTACATCACTCAGTAAGTGATTTTGATATATTTGCCAGCGCTAGAAATACAATTTGGACAACTTTTCTTCTCCCATATGTATGGCTTAATTCTATTTTCTTATTTCTCATTAATGATAAGACAACTTATTTAATTTGTGTCTCTGCCACAGGAATGCTTGATCTTTGGAGACATTCAAGACTTGCTCCCAAAGAGAAAGGTCCCATCTTTAAATTCCTTGCGACTTTTCTCATCACTCCCCATGAGCACGGCTGGCATCACTCTAAAGGAATCTCCAAGAAGAACTTTGGGGCCAACCTCTGTCTTTGGGATAAACTACACGGAACTTATCATCAGAATTCAAGATTTCCAAAAGAGATGGGCTATCCTATTAAATCAAACCTTAGAACAAAATTATTCTTCCCAAATAAATTAAAGCGAGAAAACTCATGACTATTTGGAGTAAAGTATTCTCCCTATTTCCAGCATTGCATATAGGAATAATTCTCTATAGTATTTATCTATCTATAAGTTCTCCTAGTGCTCTAAGTTTTAGTTTTATTTTCCTTTCAATTTATATATTTCCACTTTTGGCCTTTAGAATTCTAAACTTCTTCGCCCCGATCAAAGAAGGTGTTTCTGATATTCTAAATGATAGATTCTCTCCCTGGTGGGCGGGACATCAAATTCAAATGCTCTTTATTTCAATTCCCTCCCTAGAGGCCATACTAAGAATTATTCCAGGTTTATTTTCCCTGTGGCTCAGGTGCTGGGGTTCTAAAGTTGGCAAAAGAGTTTACTGGACTCCTGGTAGTGTTCACTACGATAGAAACCTCCTAAGAATAGGAAATGGAGTCATCTTCGGAGAACGTTCGACAACTGTCTGCCATGTGATTACTCCAAAAGATGGAAAGGGACTTCTTCGAATTAAATTTATTGAAATAGAAGACTATGCTTTTATTGGCGCAGGTTGCGTTCTAAGTCCCGGAGTAATTGTCGAATCTGGAGTCATGATAAAAGCGGGAACAGATGTCTACCCAATGAGAAGAGTGACAAAGAACGGTGAAGTCAAAATTGATGATTAAATTACTCTTTACTAAAATATTCATTACTCTCTACCAATTCTTCTTTAAAAGTACTTACACTAAATTCTTGTCCGATCTAGAATCTCCCGAAAAAGTGCAAGATCAAACTTTAGAAGATATCTTAGAGCTCTATAACGCTTCTCCTATTGCTGAAAATTTAAAACTAAGAAACTATGAAGACTTTAGAACTCTCCCCATCTCCGACTACGCCGATATTGAAGAAGATTTAAAGGACCATAGACTGTTTCCAAGAGAAGTAAAAACTTTTGAAAAAACCTCTGGTAGCTCTGGCAAGAACAAGCTGATTCCTTACTCCAAAGAACTTCTAAAGAGTTTTCAAAAGCTCTTCATTATTTGGACAATGGATATTCTCTCCCATATAAAATTTGAAAAACTCACCTTCTACTTTTCAATATCACCCCAATTTAAGGAATTAAATTCCAAAGCTGAAAATGAATATGAAACCTTAGAATCAGACAAAGATTATCTGGGCCCTTTACTCTCTAATATAGGCTCTCCTTTCTTTGTAGAAGTTCCTTTTATTAGAGAATTAAAAGATCCTTATGAATTTAAATTACTTCTAAGCCTCTACTTAATTAGTAGAAGAGATTTAGAGATCATCTCTATCTGGTCACCAAGCTTTCTAACTGAATTATGTCACTTCATTAAAGAGAATGAATCGACGCTTATCAAATTATTGAATAAGGGTGAGTATAAAGAAAAATGGAAGTTTAAAACGCTCTCATTAGAAAGACTTACACTACAGACCTCATTTCCTTCTCTGAAGTTTATTTCCTCTTGGGGAAGTGTCAATGCAAGAGAGCAATTTAAAGAGTTAGAAGAATTATTTCCAAATGTCACAATTCAAAGAAAGGGCCTTCTTGCTACTGAAGCTCCCATAACTCTTCCTCTCTTTTCTGCCAAGGGATTTCTCCCTATACTAAGTGAGGTCTTCTTTGAGTTCTTGAATGAGGAGGGAAATATTCTAAGGCTACATCAACTTGAAGTTGGCGGGGTCTATGAAATTATCATCTCGCAAAAAGGAGGACTCTATAGATATAGAATAAAAGATCAAATTATTGTCACCCACTTCTATAAGTCAACTCCATGCTTTGATTTCTACGGAAGGCGAGACGCTCTTAGCGATCTTGTTGGAGAGAAACTTCATGAAAGAGATATTCAGGACTCTTTTAAAGACACATCAGCAAAGGTGGCAATTCCTTCGTTAAAAGGAAAGTGTTATTATATTTTGAGTTCGAAAGATCTAGAAATAAAAGAAAAAGAGAAAATACAAATACGCTTAGAAGAGAATTATCACTATCAAAACTCCATAAAACTTGGACAACTTAAGAGCTTACAATTTCTAACCATTAAAGACTGCCAAGAGAAAATCTCAATATTCTACCAAGAAGTTAGAAAAATAAATAAAGGAGATCAAAAGCTATCACAACTTCTTTATAGAGAATCAGATGATGAACTCATTAATTACTTACTAGGTCTTGACCAAGATGAATCTTCTAATCGGTTCAAGTAACTAATATACTTAACCACAGGAGCATCGAGTTTTAAAAAGGCCGTAGTATTGAATCTAATATTCTCATAGACCATTCCATCTTCACCTTGAAGCATCTTAAAGAATCTCTTTGTCATAAATAACTTAAAGAAATTAAAAAAAGGAGCAAAGATTCCCTTCGATTTCTTATTCACAAAAATAGGACGCACCAAAATCTTGCCTTCTTCAACTAAGGAATAGGCAAAGAGCATCTTGAGCTCAGGTAGAGCGTACTTATTAAATAGCTTTGCTCCTCTAAGCATCGTTAGAGCAGCAAGACATCCATCTGCATACTTCATAGAGTAAGAATAACTCTCCCCTAAGAGAAATTTTCCCATCCTCTCCTGCAGGGTTGCCTTTGGGAACTTGCCATTAAGAGTAAACTCAATATGATTACTCTTTGTTTCATCAATATCAATATCCATATCAATACTTATATTGTGAACTGTTCTTAGGTGTTGAGGGTCGATCCCATTAATCATTGTAATATGATAGTGACATGTTCTCTCATAGGCCTTATCGGCCTTATAAATAAGCTCATGCCCTTCAAGACCTGGAATATCAAGGACGGCCTCTTCGGTCTGAGCTTCTGGCCACACCCAGATATGTCCATATTTTTCTTCAGTGGCGTAGGAATTAAATTTTAAATTCTTTGGAACCTCTTCACCACATGGAATGTGAACACAGTTTGCGCCTTTATCGAATTGCCAGTGATGAAAGAAGCATTGTAGTTTCTCATCAACAACTTTCCCTATAGCTAAGTCCACTCCCATATGCGGGCAGAATCCATCTGTGCAGGCAACTCCATCTTTAGTTCTCCAAAGAACGAGCTTCTGTCCATTCAAGTAAGTACTTAAGACTTTTCCGGACTTTAATTCACTTGACTCACAGGCCACATACCAGCCCTTGGTGACAATGTCCCAATTATTGAAAACCTTATGTTTTCTTACAGGTTGTGTTTGCTGATTAAATTCTGATGTTAATTTCTTTGGCATAGTTAATTTTAACATCTAATAAGAAACTAAAAAGGTAGGTAAAAAAAGACTTAGGCAATTGAAAGCATCTGATCAATATCAAAGGATTTTAATTTTCCTCTACTGTCCATCTCGCTCAATAAATCATGAGCTCCAGACTTTTTCATTAAGCTCACAAGCTGGTCTAGCTTGGTCTGGGTAGATTTCATAGCATTCATTTGAATGAGAATTTCTCGCTTATTATTAGTGCTTAGCCCATTAACTGACTCTGTGACACGGTTAAATACAGAAAGTGGCCCACATTGAACCATAGAAAAGAATGATTCAAGAGAAAGCTTTATATAATCTCTATCTTCAAGAGAGAGATTTTTTTCATTAAATAAGATCAGTCCGCTTCCGTGATGGGAAGCCTCATCTGCAAGTATAGAAGAGAGATCTTCTTTTAAAGAGCTATTAAGACAACTCTTCGCCATTGAATTATAGTGATCCATTCCCCACCCTTCAAGTAGAACTTGAATCATAAAGACAAGAGACTTCTTAGGTGCCGTTTCAATCATTGAACTTAGAAGTTGTAAAAAAGGATTGCCTTCAGCACTTATTTCTCTTCTTTGTATATACTTTGAAATGAGCTGAAAATGTCTCGATTCGTCTCCTGTGAAAGTACCATAGAGAATTCTCTCATCAAGAGTTTCACTTAGAAGCGTCATCTTCGCACCATAGGCCATTCCCGACTTTTCAATATGAAAAGCTTCTTCAATTCTATCCTGACAATTTTCAAAAATTATCTTCTCTCTTAAATCTGCACTGCAATTTCTAAAAATATCTACATGGTTTAGCTCAAAGGAAGTTTCATCCCAGAATTTTTCTTCGCTAGTGTTAGCGAGAATCTTCTTATATCTTGACGCTACAACTCTTCCAAGAGAGGAGTCTCTATGAGTGTGCAATGAATTCATGTGAACATTTACATCTAGCGTCTTAGTCATTTTACTTCCCGTTTCTACCAACTGAAGAAATACCAAAGAGAGAGAAGATTCTCTGCTTTTGAATATCTACTAGTTTAGTATAAGACTTCTTCATTATTTTCATCTGATACTTAAATGGCATAGTCAAAGTCA
Organism: Halobacteriovorax sp. JY17; assembly: GCF_002753895.1. NCBI lineage: Bacteria > Pseudomonadati > Bdellovibrionota > Bacteriovoracia > Bacteriovoracales > Halobacteriovoraceae > Halobacteriovorax > Halobacteriovorax sp. JY17. The sequence continues at coordinate 745,282 of NZ_NJER01000001.1, forward strand.
TACTTGCCAAGCAACATAATTCATCGCCTCTTTGCCAATTTGGGTTTGTCGTATCAAAGAAGGCTACTCTCTTATTTTCGTCTTTTAGTTTACGAGTAATGGGCGCCACTCCAAATTTCAAAGAGTCCTTACTCTCCTCTTCTGGAAACTTAATCAGCCCTAGCTTTGAATCAAAGTTTTCAGGATACATAATCTTTGAAAATCCTTCTATTAATTCTCTTTTAAGTTCTGGTGTTTTCTCTTCATGCCTTGGCCAATGTTCATCAAAATTATTTGCCATAAGAAGATATGTTTTAAATCCTTTAGAAATGAGATACCAATATAGTGGCGAAAATGGTCTCTTCAGTTTTTGAATGAAGAGATATTTAAGAAAGGCCACTCCTAGAGTTCCCTGTCCCCAGAATTCTTTTTCTATAATTGTATCTCCACTAAAAACACCACGGTGAGATTTTCCACCTTTAGAGATATAATCTAAATTTACAATCGTTGAAAATCCTCTAATTTTATTTTCTCTTCTATCAAGTAGTAAGAAAGCTGTATCTTTTGAGATGAGATCCTTACAAAAAACATCATATGAAGAATTTGCATAATACTTCTCAAATACAGAGAACATCTCTCTTCTTTGAGATGGAGTAATATCTGAGACACTCACTGTAATTGAGTATAATTTATTCTTAGACATTTCTCTTCTCCTCTTTAACTTTTATCTCACTTCTCTTTGGAATGATTGGTCCATTTTGAATTTCAATCATCTCTTCAATATTTTCATCAATAACTTTGCCATAGCCCCAGTCGCAAGTAGCTTGCTTTTCTGCATGCTGAATAAACTTTATAATGGCGTGGTCTTCGGCCAATGGGTGTTTAAAATTGAATTTAATAGTCTTAAAGACTTCAGTATCTCCTGCGGCGAAGTAATTACCTACGATCTTTGTGGCAAATAGAAGGACTGAATTTACGATTTTTCCAAGTACACCTTTTCTCTTTTTAGTTATAAGAACTGTCTGCCCTTCGGCCTTTCCTTCCTTTGTACTTCTTATCGCGAACATAATATGAAAGTGTAGAAAGTCTGGACCAATAGTCACTGTTCCACTTGAGGCATTGAAGTAGCACATCGAATACGTCAGAGCTCCTGCGTAGAACTTTCCAAGAAAACGAGTTAAGACATTCGTATCAGGCATTTTTGTTTCATTATTAAATTGAATTGTATTTGAATCAATAATTCTAGGTTTTAAAAATAATTTTACGGGTAGATTATGGACGCTATAAAAGTGGTGAGCATCAATCGCGTTAATCATCATCACATTTGGGTGGCATTCTTTTACAAAGGGAGTTCCAAGAGTTGAATCAACTTCTTGATCTTCTAGTTCTGGTACAAAAGGAAGTTTTCTCTTGGCCTCACTTCCCGTCCAAATCCATATCAGTCCATACTTCTCTTCAACAGGAAAGTTTGGTTGCTTTACTTTTAATCCTACTTTATCTCTGCAAGGAATATCATTTAGATTTCCTTCGCTATCAAATTTCCAATGATGAAAGAAGCAGCGAACTTCATTGCCTTCCACTTTTCCTTCCGCAAGGTGAGCCCCCATATGCGGGCAGTGAGCAGATAGAGCTCTTACAACTCCATCACTTCCTCTATAAACAGCTAAATCTTTTCCCATCAAATTAAGATGCTTGATTTTACCTTTCTTTAACTCGCTTGATTGTAAGGCCCAATACCAGCCTTCAATAATGGCCTCGGTATTATTAAATATTCTCGTCTTTGCTAGAACCGACATATTCCCTCTTACTTTAAAGTAGTCTTCAATTAATTTTTATTTAAGAGAATAAAGAGCAGGAATCGTGCCAATAGTTGAATCTATATTTAGTACTTTAGAGTCCCAAGAGTTGTAGAATTATTGATTCTGTTTAAATTATAAACAATTTGCATAGAACAAGTAGATAATGGGTAAAGTTTAAACACTAGAACAAGGCTTCTTAATCATTTTCTCTTACAGGTTTCAGAAGGTCTAGGTAATGAGTTACATCTTGAATTAATTCCTACATATTTATATAATCATTAAAAATTAGGAGTATTTATGAGTTTAAAAGATGCATTGCTAAAAGCTGGACTTAAGCCAACTAAATCTCAGAATGAGAGAGAGTATAGGCCAAAGAAAGATATAAAGAAAAGTGAAGAACACCAAGCAACAAGAAACTTCTGCGAGGTCTGTGAGCTTATACAACCCGATGTTGAGAGATTTGTTCATAAGAACCCTACTATTGATGCTGAATGGATTTGTAATAGATGTGCAGATAGAGCGGAAATACATGATCAATTCAGAATGACTAATCAGAGTGATGCCGCCAAGAAGAAATGCTACAGACGCGAATTTGGACCAACACAAGTTTTTTCAAATGATCCTAGAAAGTCAGGCATAAAGACAAAAGAAATCCAAAAGGAAGCCAAACATCAAATAAGTGATGACGGCGAGAAAAACTTTAACTGCTAAGTATTAATTAACTACCTCTAAATGAAGACTGCTCCCTTTAAATGGGAGCTTTTTTATTAGAAAGACAATAAGCTTTCCACCTCTCTTCTTCTCAATCTGACTCTAGCTCATTAACAATCTGTATAAACTGTAAACAATTTACATATACATGCACGAGGGTGTCTAAAAAGTAGACAATAGGCAAAGACTAGACACTCATCCCCTGAAAATCAGTACTATATCCAACTACTTAGAGCTCCTACCTAGAGGTAAAACTTGGAATCATTCTTGCTTATTAATAGCTATATAAAATAAATACAGCATCTTGCTCAACTTTACGCAATGTGTTAGAAAATCTTATCCAAAGCATTAGGGAAGGTTAATATGGCAAAGTATTCGAAGACATTATTAATGATGGCCCAGGGACTAGCACTAGTTTCCATGCCTATTATTGCTAGTGAATCTACGAGTACTTCTAATCAGTCTAAGAAAAATAAAGATACTTCAGTGAAGATTAGTTTTGGACTCGGAGGAGTAAAGGCAGACAGTACTCTTAATAAGGCCTCTGTTATGGGCGTTAATATTGGAGCTCTTTCTTCTCATAAACTAGCTAAAAATCTAAGTGTAAATATAGCAGGTGGAATGAATGTTCAAACAGGTTCAAGTACAACTGCAAGAGAAAATAATATTTATAAGCCAGGAAATAGTAACTACTTAAAAGAAGCAAAGATTACATATACACCATTTAATATTTTAGATTTAGAAGCAGGTGTCATTAATCAAAGCGAACTAGATGCTCCCCTTCTTGTAGGTAATAAAGGTTTTATTGCTGCTAAAGAAGGTTTTAAATACAAAGTTCTAGATACAAAGATAAGTGCGTTTGCGATGCAGGCGATTCCAAACAATAGAAATCTCTCACAGAGAATTGATGTTGAAGAAGATGGAGACCCTAGATTTTTCACTGAGACTCTAAGAATAGAACAAGAATTATTTGTTGGAGACATCACATTGAGTGCAAGTCACTTTGCTTTTAGTGACATCTCAAATGCCGTTGCTTATGAATCTATTCTTCTTGGAAATTCCGGTTCTCCAATCAATAAAGGTAACGGGGTTTTAAGTAATGATTATCAAGGGTGGCATTTAGCTGCAAAGTACTCTGCTAACATTAATAATAATATTAAAGTAAGTACAAAGTTTAATCACTTAACAAACTCTGGAGCAAGTAAAGATAATACTGGTTATATCGCAGCTCTTGGACTTGATTACACAAGAGATGCACACAGCTACTCTGTAGAGCTCGCAAATTTTAAGATAGAGTCAGACGCAGCTGTCGCCTACTATAACTCTTCAAAGTATGGACTTGCTAACAAGAAGGGATCGAAGATTCTTGTGGCCTATGATAACTCTCAGTCCAACTTAGGAGTTAGTGCCGAGGCCATTAAAAATAAAGTTATTAAAGAAAATATATATCAGTCAGACGAAACAATATTCATTCTAAGCTTAAGGAAACTCTATGATCTTTTCTAAGAGAATCGCTTCTCTAATTCTTATTGCGACTCTAGCGGCAAGTTGTTCGTTCGGGGTAAAAGATAAGAAAGAAAATTCAAACACCAATGCTCTCCAATTGAATTCATTTTCAAAAGTGAGTACTGAGAACCTTATTTCTGCAACGAGTGGTGCAAACCAAGCTGTAGAAGATGTACGTTTTACTCTTAGAGCGTGCCTTAAAGATCCTACAGGAGTTAGAAACCTTAACTCTAAGGCCGTTACTATCTCAGGAATTGCAGGAAACCTAGCCACTGACGCTAGCGGATGTGTTACATGGTCAGAAATTCAAAAAGTTAATTATTCTAAAGTTATTAACTGTTCAGAACAAACAAGAACACTTTCAATACCAACAGAGGGAACTAGCCTTATTTTAAAGTACTCTATGGACCCAACAAAGTCAGCTTTTACTGATTTAACTAAGCCTGGTTCAAAGGGATGTCAAAATGAAGGAAACTCGGCCCTTACAAAGAACGATATAGAATCAAAGCTTATTCTTGATGAAGTAAAACTCATGATCAAAGCAAATTCAACAATTCAAAGAAGAAGTGATACTAAATTCCAAGAATATCAAATGGAATTCTCTTCGTGTGTTTATGCAAGAAGTACAGAAGCTCCAATCAAAAATAGAAATATTGAAGTAACTTTCGAAATTCCTGAGATTGAAGAAACAACAACACTAACAGTAGAAACAAATCACAAAGGTTGTTTCAAATATAGAACTAATACAAAGTATGAGCAGCACAATTACTCGCACTGGATGAACGGAAAGTTTACGGCCAAAGTCCTAGAAGGACCACTGGCCGAAGAGTCTGTCGTTACGGGCCTCCTTATGAATCCATGGGATAATGACCTTGTTGACGAGAGATTTGGAAAGTCTGAAGAAAATCCAATCAAAGAGTCTAATAGATTTCAAATTAATGGTGTGATGTATATCTTAATTGGTAACAATGTAGACAACTTTAGTGTTAATGAGCACTTAAACTTAACTGTATCTAAAACATACCAAGTAGTTCTAAACCCAAGAATTGATAGAGGACATAGATTTAACACGCCAAGGTTCTCAGATGTTGAAGAAGGTAAGTTCAAGCTTAAATTTATGATTCTTGCTCCTAATAAAGCAGAAATGGAAATTGATAAGAACAACTTTGACAACTTCACTTACATTACAGGTGCAGAAAAAGAAGTTGAAGTGATAAATGGAACAATAAACACACTTATTGATCTTCCAATTAAAGTATCAGATATGCCTAGAATGGCACTTAGAACTGTTTCAGTTTTTAAACTTGAGCCAATTGATAAAGAAATTGGTTTAAGACAAAGAGTTGTAACAGGTTTCTTTAAGGCGAAGATCCCTTGGATTAAAACCAACGTAATGAGTAATGAAGCATTAAATGAAAATACAATGGACTCTCCGGCGTCAAGATATACTCCAGAGGCCCACAAAACAACGACAGGAAAAGTGAATAATAGTATTCTTGACGGAGAAGTGAACTCTTCAGATTTCTTTGATGTAGAAAATTTAACTGATGTGGAAAAGTCTGAAACAGATATTAAAGCTCTTCAATTTAAGAATTATATTGATTACTTATTTGATAATTTAAATCTCTTCACGGAGAAGAGGGCCTTTACAACTAAGTTTAAGCAAAGCTCAAAAGATATTTTTATTTCGCAAAAGCAAGCTTCAATAGAGAAATTTAACTACCTATCGGTAAAAGAAGCTGAGTCACTCTTAAAGACAAATAAGTTAGAGAATAGACTAATTTATATAGCGAAAGAGAAAAGTAAAACAGGAAAACTAAATCTTCTTAGCAGTGGTAAGACGCAAGAAGAGAGAGATTCGTTTAAGAAATCTCTTTGCCTACTCGCTCTTGGAGAGGGCAATTCCTACGAAACGAATTTTATCGGAAGAAAGAGACCTTCTGCAGAGCTTAATGGCTGTATAAAGAATCCACTTGCCTATATGGGTCTTGATGTAAAAAGGCACGTAGATAGCGTTGAAAAAGTAAATCCTAGATACTCAAATGGATTTAACTTCTCAGTTGGGTCAAGATTTTCAATCTATGAAGGACAAAGTGAGTCAGAATATACAAGTATAAGGTCAGGTATAGATGCTGCTATAAAAATTCCTTTTGGTGAATTCTTTGGCCTTGGGGTTAGACTCTTTGATATTTCAAAAGGTGTTAACTATAGTGATTACGAAAACCAATCTTTTGGAGACGATGTTTCTGAAAGTAAATCAATTGGTGTAGAGAAATTTACAGTTGGAGTAACTGCTAATTACAATCACTGCTTACTTATTTCTCCAAGAGAATATAAAGTTACTGCTCACACAACTAATTCATATATGTATGGAGGTAGTTATGCAGGGAAGAAGGCCACGACTTTTGAAGGTAAGACATTCTATGTATGTTCAAGACCTTTTGAAGATACAATTGATGAAAACTGGTATTACCTACAGTCATTTACTTCTGGAACAAGCTACTTTAGAGATTCATTTGGTCCAACAGAGATTAAGTTAATCAAAGTTATCAGAGGCTACAAGAATTACTTAAAGTTTAGAGATGCTCTTAGAGACGAGACAAAGCAATATCTCTATGTTGATGCTGCAGGAATAGAGACTCCAGACAATAAAGTATTCAATAACTGGAAACACTTAATGGATGATTCTGAAAATCAGTCTAAAGGTGAACTCGTAGACATGGTTATTGATAACGTCGAAGGATCACTGCCAGGAACTATGGAATAAAATATTGTAATGACCTCTAAATTAAGTATAATAGTTTAGAGGTCCCTATGAAAATCATCACACTCATCTCCACTTTAATTCTTATAACTTCCTGTGCTCAATCGCAGACTGAAGTCAGTGCAAGAAAAGTTAAAAAAGAAGAAATCAACACCTGTGTCTGCATGGAGATCTACAGCCCAGTATGCGGAAGAGATGGGAAAACCTATGGGAACGCCTGTGAAGCTAGGTGCCAAAAAGTAAGATTCACTCCCGGAGAATGTAGATAGAGATTTTCTAAACGTTAAAGTTTCTTACAAAGTTATTTGCCATATAAAAAGAAAACGTAAATCCATTCTTATAGACACCATGAAATGAATAAATAGAAGGCGCCACTTCTCCTAGGAATGGCAACCTCTTCTTTCCTTTATGCCTTAGCCCTGTACGAATCTCACCTTCATGAAAATCAGGTAAAACAGATATAAGCTCTTTAAAGTAATTATAGAGAGGTCTAAGTTCAACATAATCAATGGCGCACCACTCATCCTTTAAAGTCGTTCCTCCAATGAGAGTAGTCTTTGAGAATGCTCGGTAAACTAAATTATAATGTCCTTTAGTTATTACAAAAGACTCACTTCCTAGATCAACATCTTTAAAGAGAAGATAATCCCCTGGAACAAGTTTAGAGTGATCAAGATGCGTATGCTTAAAATTCTTTAGAAAGTGATTTGAATAAGCCCCTAGAGCACTCACTACCTTCTTTCCTCGAACTTTACTTCCATCAAGCAGAGAAATAGTTCCATCTACACTAATGTCAATTATCGTTTTATTAAACTTTGTTATTTTAAGTTTTAAATTACTTTGCTCAAGTTTTTGAAGTAGAGCTTCATTATCAACAACAAAACACTCATCAACTGACCCCAAGAAAGATTTATCAAATAAACTCACTTCTTCTAAAGTTTTATACCTTTTAATAAATTGGTCTTTATCCTTCCCTTCTTCATAAATATAATACTGCTTTGAAAGGTGGAATTCGCTTTGCAATTCGCCCTTGGCTAATTGTAGAGTGTAATTAAATGAATCTACAATCAAGTCACCCAATGGACTAATCCCCTTACTTGTCCCAGAAAGACTGACCACACTCGTTGAATTTACGCTGCAAGGAGAACAGAATTCATCATTGAAAACATGAGCGATTTTTAAAGTGTCAAGATCAAATTCCTCACTTTTACCTATTTCAAATAAGATAGATTGAGCACATATTCCATTACCTAAAATTATTATATCAAATTTTTGATTATCTTCTGTCATTTTACAGCTTTCCCATTGTCAAATGGAGGTGGTCTAATTATCGTATACTGCTAATAAAATACAGTAAATAACACACGGTTTCAAGAAGAGACCAATAAAGACTCCAAGGGGATTCATACCATGGCGATTGATTCGACAGCAGTTGTATACGCTTCTACAAATACTGAAATTTCTGCAAAACAAGTCATTGCAGTTCTAACAATGTTAATTGATGAGGATTGTACAATTCCATTTATCACCAGATATAGAAAAGAGGCCACAGGTGGACTTGATGAAGTTCAAATTAGAGATATACAAACTTCTTATGAAGAATATCTAGAAAGAGAAAAGAGAAGACAATTCATTCTAGAGACAATCAAGAAACAAGAGCAGCTCACTCCAGAATTAGAAAAGAAAATTCTTGCGGCAGAAACAATTAACCAATTAGAAGATATCTATGCTCCATACAAAGTAAAAAAGAAAACGAAGGGTATGCTTGCCACAGAAGCTGGCCTGGCACCTTTCGCAGATCTCATTCTTTCGACTAAGGGCTCAATGCAAGAACTTGCTAAAGAAGCTGTTAAATTTATCAACGCTGAAAAGAAAGTTAATAGTTTTGATGATGCCGTAAAAGGTGCATGTGACATTATTATAGAAAAGTTTGCTCACGATACAGAAGTAAAAGAACAACTTAGAGCAGACTACTGGAAAGAGGCGATCTTAAAGTCTTCAAAAAGAGACAAGGCCGAAACAGTTAAAGACTTTGAAAAGTATAAAGATTACTTTGAGTTTGAACAAAAAGTCTCAGAACTAAAAGATCCAAAAGCCTCACATAGATTCCTCGCCATGAGAAGAGGAATGACTCAGAAAGTTTTAAAAGTAGAAGTATCCTTTCCTGAGGAAGTTGCTACAGGTTTAATTAAGAAGAAATTCTTTGATGACGAGGCCCTAACTCTTGTAAGCGTCTTAGCTGATTGTTCTAAGAAGGCCTTTAATAACTATATCCACGGATCTCTTGATCTTGAGATGAAAACAGATTTAAAGAAATTATCAGATGAATCTGCAATTGATGTCTTCGGAGTGAATTTAAAGAACTTATTACTTCAGCCATACCTTGGAGCAAAGACAGTGCTAGGAATGGACCCAGGAGTTAGAACTGGTGTAAAACTTGCTGTTGTTGATAATACTGGAAAGTTTCTTGTAGACACAGTTGTCTACCCTCACCCACCAAAGAATCATGTGGTTGAATCGGCCAAAATCGTCGAGGCCATGATTGATCAATTTGGTATTGAGTATATTGCAATTGGAAATGGTACATATGGTAGAGAGACTCTTGCCATAGTTGAAAAGTATGTTCCTCAAGTAAAGTCTGGAAAAGTAAAAGCGACAATGATCTCTGAAGCTGGAGCTTCTATCTACTCGGCCTCTGAAATTGCAAGAAAAGAATTTCCAGACAAAGATCCTACTGTAAGAGGAGCTATTTCAATTGCGAGAAGATTTCAAGATCCTCTAGCAGAACTTGTAAAAATTGATCCAAAGTCAATTGGAGTTGGTCAATACCAGCACGACGTAAATCAAACAAGACTAAAGAAGTCTCTTGATGGCGTTGTTGAAAGTTGTGTAAACTTTGTTGGAGTTGATATCAATACGGCTTCGGCTCCCCTGCTTTCATTTATATCAGGAATCGGGCCAAGTGTTGCAGGTAATGTTGTAAAGTATAGAGAAGAAAATCAAGGCTTCAAAAACCGTGAAGAGCTTCTTAAAGTTTCAAGATTCTCAAGTAAAGTATTTGAACAGGCTGCAGGATTTCTTCGCGTATACGAAGGAGAAAACCCTCTTGACTCAACTTTTATCCACCCTGAAAGCTACGATAAAATCAAAGAGTGGTGTAAGGGCAATGGTTTAGCAGTTAATGACCTTCTACAAAACAATGAAAATATTCTAAAGATGGAAAGAGATACAAGTTTCAAAACACTTGTAGGAGAATTTACTCATAACGATATCATTAAATCTCTAAGAGCGCCGTCACAAGATCCAAGAACAGAATTTAAGACAACAGAATTTAGAAAAGATATCTCAAAGATTTCAGATCTAAAAGTTGATGAATGGTACCCTGGGATAGTAACTAATATCACTCAATTTGGTGCCTTCGTTGATATTGGTATTAAAGAGAATGGCCTCTTACACGTTTCACAAATTGCAGACAAATTTGTTGAAAATGCTCTCGAAGAATTAAAGGTTGGTCAAGAAGTCAAAGTTAGAGTTAAGGACGTAGATCTTGAGAGAGGTAGAATTTCTCTCTCTTGTAAGCAAGATGATGGGAATGCTGAATTTAAATCAAATTATGAATCTACTCCAAGAAGAAGTAACTCTCCAAAGAGTACACCAAAAGTTGATGCTCCTTTAAAGAATAACGCTTTTGCAGGACTAAAAGGTTTTAAATTTAAGTAGCTTATACAATACCTTGAGTTCATTCGAACTCAAGGTATTAATTTAAATTATAATAGCGATACACACTTCTAATTTTATTTATCACATCATTCGCCGTAATTTAATCTCACCAATCCAAAGGAGAGATTATGAAAAAACTACTAGCAATTACAATCACTTTATTAATGACCTCAGTACACGCCAATGATTTTGAGCGCCCTATCCAGGGAATAACAAAGAAAATCATCAAAGATGAAGTACATGAGACAACAATCACTCTTGATAAATCTACAGTTCGTTGTTCAGCCTTAGGTTACGGCTCTTCAGAATTAAAGATTAGTGTTCCATCCCTTGAATGGTTTGCAATATTTGATCATTCCAATAGAGATGATAAAGGCCCATGTGTGACAGCAGGAATGAATTTTTGTACAGACACTGATGATTTTAGACTTAATACAAAGGTACCAGACCTTCTTTTAAATCCTGAGAAGCCTACAGAGAAGATAAATGTAAGAGTATTCTTAAAGGAAGTCTTTGAAGATGCTGGAGAAAATTGTCTTAGAAAGATAGAAGAACATGTTGAGACAGTGGTACGTGGAATTCCTTTTACTCATATGCGAGTGAAGAGTATTGGGACTCTCCCTTTATCAGAATGTCACTTAGAATAAATTATCTATTATTATAAGCTCTACTGGCCCTAACTTCTAAATCCTCAATGCAATATTGAAGAGATTCTGAGTTAGGGTCAATATTTTCACAAGTATTTACATATAAGAAGCCACTCTTTACCTCGCTAAATTCAACCTCAACAGTGCATAAATCTTTTACTAGATTACAACTAAGAACTTCATACGAAACATTAAAGTTTGCGTATGAAGAAATTGAGAAAAGGAAAGTAATAAGTAGTTTCTTGGTCACTGATTAATAATCCATAGTAAAAGTATCATAAGCAATTTCTTCTTTATCACTAATACAATCCGTTACTTTCTCGTAGAAGCTATGACCTAAATGATTCCATCTAGAAGATGTGTCAATCATATACTCATATCCAGTAACACCTGTAAGTGTACAAGTTACAGAAGCTCTCTCTTCTACAATAACTTGGTCTGTTTCGTAGTCATAAACCTCATTGATAAACTCAAAAGAAAGATCACAAGAATTTGTTTCAGATGAACAAGTAATTTCATTAAAAGAAAAATTAAAATCACCTTCACACCATGTATCACCGCAAATATTGTCAATTGACTCTAGTACTGTGTCGGCTTGACTCTCCGTAAGAAAATTCTCGGCGTAAGAATTAGAAAATGTTAAGAGAGTTGCAAGTAAGATAAGTTGTTTCATCAGTAGTCCTTAAGTTAAAATGAATTGCCCACTTATAAACACTTTGAAACTATTCGTAAATAGCATGAGAAACATACACATTATCTAATAATTATATATTGGAAGATATAGAACAGACCTATCTAACTAATTTTACGAGAATTAACCAATCGATCTAACGTAGTCTAGGTAGGTACTCTCATCTTTTTTAAATTGGAAGAAGGCCAATGCACTAAAGGCAATTGAAATAAAATAAGGAATAAAGAAAGAAGTGAGAACTCCCTTAAGAGTAATGTAAACAGGAATTTGTCTATCGACAAAAACATCAGGCATTATATTTGGAGCATAAACTTTCATAAGGCCTAAGAAAATAAAAGCAAAGATAAGCCCACAAATAATACTTGAAAGTGTAGTAAGATTTAAAAATATTTTCATAGCAACTTCTAGCTTATTCTTAGAACTTCCAAGAATCCAAAAAGAAACAAGATCACCTTTTACTTTACCAAGAAAAATCATAAGTCCTGACGTAATACAAAGGGATACTAAAAGAGTCATTCCTGAAAATAAGAAGAGCATCACTCTATTTTCAAGCTGTAGTGCCCAGACAAGATTCTTATTCTTATCTGCCCAAGTAACAACCCTCACCTTATCTGCATACTTTTCCTGCAACTCTTCTTTTAAAGAATCAAAGTCTCCATCTTTGTAGAGCCTAATTCTATTAACAGCACGTTTTCTAATTAGATTTTGAACAACAGGTAGCCTCACCCATACATTGAACATATCGCTCTCAGGAACATCAGTCCTAACAAATTTAGAGGCCTCTACGTTAATCAACCTTGGAATATCATCCATTAGTGTATCAACGTGAGAAGGTGAAATTAGTGAAAACTCATCTCCTTCAATAAGAGAAACTTTATAAGCAAGATCACTACCAACAACGGCTCCATTTTTAAGATCTTCCTCGCTGAGAAAAGACGGCATACGCTTCTTAGTATCAATACCTCTTAAGATCACAGGTGTAATATAATTCAACTGCCTAAGAAGAAGCTCTATCTCGTACTCTAAACTAGGGTCGTATTGCTTATTTACCAGATTACTATAGAGGCTCTCAATTTGAGATTTCTCAAGTCCATACACTTCAATAACAGCACTGCCATCGACGCTCTTGGATCTAGTTGTTAATTTATTTTGTAGACCACCCATAGTGCTTTGAAGAACAAGAAGGGCAAAACTAGAAATAAAGAGTCCAACGATTGCTAGAAATAGCAACCGCTGGCGAGTTTTTGCTTTAAAGATATACGTTATAAAGTAGCGACAAAAATTTAATATCATCTATTAAACGTCGTAGAACTTTTTCTTATTCGCTACAAGCTCTTTTAAATAATCACACGGAGTGTATCTATTTGCATTAACAGACGCTGCTCTCTCTTCCATCGCTCCTACTAGACGATCAAGTCCTTCAGTATCTGCGTAACGAAGTAATCCACCTCTAAATGGAGGAAAACCAATACCGAAAATTAATCCAAGATCAACTTCTGCTGCACTTGAAACAATACCATCCGCAAGAACAGTTGCCGCTTCATTAATCATTGGAAGAAAAATTCTCATTTGAATTTCTGTCTCATCCATTTTCTTCTTAGTCTTTGGAAGCATCGCTTGAACTTCTTCATTTGGCCCTTCTACTTTTCCGCGCTTATCGTAAATATAGAAACCTTTTCCATTCTTCTTTCCAAGAAAATTCTTCTCCACAAGCTTAGATGAAAATGGTGAAGACTCTACTCTATCTCCAAGACCTTCATGAATAATTTTTGCAACTTTCTCTCCAACATCAATTCCAACCTCGTCTAAGAGACGACATGGACCCATTGGCATCCCAAAATTTAAACAGGCATCATCAATGTCTTTCATCGGAACACCTTCCTCTAAAAGAAATCCTGCTTCATTCATAAATGGCATAAGAATTCTATTTACTAAGAAACCTGGCCCGTCTTTAACAACGACAGGTGTTTTCTTCGCTTTCATACACCAGTAGTAGAGTGCTTCCAATGTTTCAGGAGCAACACTATCGTGAGTGATAATTTCCACAAGAGGCATCATATGAACAGGGTTAAAGAAGTGAAGTCCAGCAAATCTCTCTGGCTTAGAAAGAGCGGTACTCATTTCTTGAACTGACAGAGAAGATGTATTAGAAGTAATGATACAATCGTCTCTTACTTGTCCTTCAAGCTCTGTGAAGACACTCTTTTTGATATTCATATTTTCAACGATAGCTTCAATAACAAGATCAACTCTTTCAAAACCGTCGTATCCAAGTTGACCTTGGATTGATCTCTGCTTTCTTTCAAACTCATCGTAAGTCATTCTCTTTCTCTTAACGGCTCCCATAAAGTTTGAAGAAGATTGCTTGAAACCAAGTTCAAGAGCTTCAGTTGAAAGATCTTTCATAATAGGGGCCATACCGTTACTGGCCATAAGCCAAGCAATTCCACCACCCATAGTCCCAGCACCAAGAGCAGCGCCTTTTCTAAGCTTAGGAAGTTTCCCAGAACTCTTAGGTCCATCATACTTCTTCGCTGTTTCAGTCATGAAGAAAATATGCTGTAAGTTCTTCGATTGCTCACTTACACACAGCTCTCCAAAAGCTTGAGATTCAGCAGAAAGATAGCTAGATCTTCCTTTCATAATTCCAGCTTCCATTACATCTAAAATCTTAAGTGGTGCTTGATAGAATCCTTTCGTTTTCTTTAAAACACTTTCTCTAGCCTTTTGAAAAATAATTTTCTTAGCAAAGAAGTTATCACTTGCAATGTGCTCAAGTGATTCTTTGAAGCTTCCTTTCTTTTCGTCTTCTCCGAAATGAAAAGCGGCCATTTTCTTAATTCTCTCTTTTGGGTAAACTCCTGCAACGAGCCCTAATCTCTTGGCCTTCTTTGCCTTAAGCATTTTCCCCGTAAGAATTACGTCTAAAGCCTTTGGAAGACCTATTCTTCTTGGAAGCCTATACGTCCCTCCAAAACCAGGAATGAGCCCTAACTTAACTTCTGGAAGTCCGAGCATTGTTCCCTTGTCATCAGAAGCTACAATCGCCTTACAAGCAAGAGATAATTCTAAACCACCACCAAGACAAACACCGTGGATAGCTGCCACTGTTGGAACTTTTAGATCTTCGATTTTATTAAAGATTATTTGCCCAGCTTCAGCACCATGGGCCCCGTCACTTTCTGTTTTCATAGAAGAGATTAATTTAATATCTGCTCCCGCAAGGAAACATCTCTCTTTATGAGACCAGAAGACGACACCTTTTACAGACTTGTCTTTATGAAGTTCATCTAAACGATCAGAAAGCTCTTGTAGAGTTTCCTCATCTAATGTCGTCATAGACTTATCACAGTTATATCCAAAACCGAGGTAAGCTACATTTTCTTCTATTTCAAAACTTATTTTCTTTGATTCCATTACTCAACCTTACTTGATTAAATTTTCAATGATACAAGCACCACCTTGCCCACCACCAATACATAGTGAGGCAACTCCGTACTTAGCCTTTCTTCTCTTAAGCTCGTGCATTAACGTCACAAGAAGTCTTGAACCTGTTGAACCTACAGGATGCCCAAGAGCAATTGCTCCACCATTTACATTTAGCTTATCTTCAGAAATTTCACCTAGAGCTTCTTCTAATCCAAATCTCTTTGCGATTTCTGCGTCTTTAGACGCTTCCGTTACGGCCATAAGTTGAGCAGCAAAGGCTTCGTTAATTTCAAAGAGGTCCATATCTTTTACACCAAGACCAGTTCTCTTAAAAACTCCATCCATAGCAAGTAGTGGACCCATTCCCATTCTCTCTGGTTCTAGACCATGAAAGTGAAAATCAATCATCTTAGCAATTGGTTTTAAATTATACTTTGCGACAGCTTCTTCACTTGCAAACATAAGAGCTGAACCACCATCAGTAATTGGACAAGAATTTCCAACCGTCACCGTACCAGATCTCTTTTCAAAGTATGGCTTCATTTTAGCAAGACCTTCAATAGTAGAATTCCCTCTAGGGCCTACATCTCTACTTAGAAGTTTTGCTAATTTTTCACCGTAGAGAATTGGAAGAATTTCATCATCAAATTTCCCCGCTTCCGTTGCAGCAATAGCTTTGTGATGAGATTTATTTGCGTACTCATCTTGTTGCTCTCTAGTGAGATCAAACTCCCTAGCTAAAACTTCAGCTGTTTGTCCCATATTTAATCCACAAAAAGGATCAGTAAGTCCTTGCTCAATGGCTATAATTGGAGAGAGAAATGGAGGTCTAAAACTACTAACAGCTTTTAGCTTGTCAGAGACTGTTCTTGACTTCATCACATTTACAAAGAGCTCCGTCATTTCTTTATTATAAATAAGAGGCATTTGAGACATTGATTCAACACCACCAGCAATGATTACATCACTTCTTCCACTGGCAATTTTCATATAGGCCTGTGAAACGGCTTCCATTCCTGAGGCGCAATTTCTGTGAACAGAATAGGCCGAAGTCTTCTTATCGAGTCCCGCCTCAAGAGCAATCACTCTAGAAATATTTGGATACTTAGCAGGTGTTCCTGTGTTTCCAAAAATAACTTCATCTACTTCATTGTAAGGGATAGATGTCTTATCCATCATGTGTCTAACTAAGTACGCTCCCAAAAAAGGCGCATCCACATCTTTTAAATCTGTGCCTGCCTTCGCATGAGGTGAGCGTTTGCCATCAATAATGTAAACTGGTTTCATGGCCATTTTTACTCCTCTAATTATTTTAAATATTAAGAATTACAGGGAAAATTGTAGAGTATAAAAGGATAAAGGGGAAGAAGTAATCGAGGATGTTTAGCATAAAAAAAAAGGAGAGAGGCGCCACACCACTCTCCCTTTGAGAAGAAAACTTTAAATCATTCCCAACCTTTTCAGGCCGGTATTATTCTATTAAAACTTAATTAATACACCTGCATTAAGACTCATGTTGTTAGCTTTTTCGATAGCTGTTCCAACATTTTCAAGTCTAACTTGATCAGGGTTTCTATTAGACGATGCACTCGCAGTATTGAATGAATCTCCTAATCCTTTTTGGTACTTAAACTCTAAAACTGCACCGATTGAATCAGTGAAGTGAATTTCTGAACCTGCAAGAACAGACCCTGCAACATACGAAGAAGAAAAGTCTTCGTTACCAAGTTGTACATTATTATAATTATACTGTTGGTTCTGCTCGTAACCTAGACTATGTCTATTATATCCAAGTCCAAGTCCTAGGTATGGTCTAATTGTACTCTCTACGCTCATAAAGAACTTTGAATTTACTTCAAGACCAAGTCTTGAATAATTCATTTCTCTACCTTGACCGTAAGTATTGTAATAACCAGTATTATAATAAGGGTTATAAACATTTGAATTATTATAATAAGAAGTTCCTGAGTACTGGTTAGCAACATCAGTTATTCCCATCTTTGTGTATCCAACAGAAATACCTACACTCAGCCTTTGAGTAATTTGATTTTCAATTGTTAGATTAATATTAGCACTTGATTCTAGCTCAAGACCATTTTCTCCACTGATAGTCATAAGACCTGCAGTTGGAATAACTTTATTCTTCTTTTCTTCCTTCTTTACTACAGGAACCGGAGCAACTACTGCCTTAACTGGAGCTGCCTGCTGAGTTCCAACACTATCGATGGCCATAGCTTGTCCATTGAAAGCATTTTGAAGTTTCTTAGCAAGTTTTTGCTCTTCTTGAAGACGCATATCTTCAATTTTCTTTGAAACCATTTGCTCATTTCTCTCTTCGAGCTTCTTTCTAAGCTTCGCCATTCTATCTGCAGCAGTTTCCTGCTTTGGAGCATTGAAGCTTCCATCGATATCAATTTGCTCAGAACTAAGAGCAGATTCAGCATCGCTTAAAAGCGGATCACCTTGGGCCATAATAGCTTGTGATGATAGTCCGAATAACATCAGCATCAATAATGCTTTGTTTGTGTGGCGTGTTTTCATAATTTTCTCCTTAAGTTCCAGTACGTATCTGTACCAAACATTTTTATCTTTCTTAACGCTATAAGTCATAATTACCTTGTTTATACCAAATGGAGAGAAAATAGGAAGTTAATAACGCGCCGCATGTATATTTTACACGGGCGACCTATCTAGAGCAATGTAAGTAACTGATTTTGAGTCAAAAGAAAGTGAATTAGCGCTTAATTGTAAAGTAGCGAAGGTCCTCTACATTAAAACTACGCTCGAAAGAGCAAACAATGGCCTTAGAGTCCGGAGCACAATTCCTTGCATCTCCTAAAATGGCCGATCTTACGGTACCTAGAACAGAGCCCATAATAGTGACCATGACAGCGATTAGCATGATGTACTCAACAGAAGTCTGTCCCTTATTTGATTTTAAAGAAATCATTCTATCATTATATAGCAATTGCGAGAGATCTCATCGGGTAAATTTAACCTAAAGAAATTGCTGGGCCTCTTTAATATCAACAAGAGTAGTAAATAGTCCTAAATGAGCATCCTTATATGGGCCAAAATAATGAACATTATTGAGCTTCTTCTTTAAAAGCGGGCTAGAAGTATCGTAAATTCGAACTTTTTTAAGTTGCTGAAGACCTATTCGGCTTCGTCTTACGCCCCCTTCTGCTACAAAGACCTCATCACCAAACTTAAAATCAGAAGAAATAGAAAAAGACTTCACTGCTGGAATAAGCTCCTCAAAGTCTTGATGAAGCCAATCAAGTAACTCTTTTGTAAAGAAAGAGATTTTTTGTCCCTTCTTCTTTAGGACGTATTGTTCGACATGACAATAATGACCGTATTTTTCAAAAATCATTAGGGCACAATTAGTTCCAATACGATTATTCTTTGCGAGAATATAGATACCATCTTCAAGTATAGATTTTTCATCTATAGCTATTTGACTAGAAACATTCTTGTAACACTTATTATCAGGAAAGACTTTCAGAGGAAGTTTTTCAGGAATTCCTCCAAGAAGAGAAACTCTCGTCGGATGAATAATTCCTTCAAAACTAGCGAGTTCTATACTCCAGGGACTTTCTTTATAAAACTTCCACTCACGAACGTGAGTTCGCTTTAGCTGGCCTCCACGCTCTTCAAAAATATTCTTCAGCTCTTCATTTAATTTATCTTCTTTCAATTTATAGAAAGGAGAAATAATAGAATGAAAGAGATGAAAGAGCTCGATCTCGCTTGACCTAAGAGACATTCGGCTTTGAAAGAAACTCTTCGCTGAGTAAATAAAAGTCTTATATTCCCAGTGTTCACTCTCCGAAGAAAATATTTTCTCAATATTTATCTTAAATAAGTGAAAGAGTTCTTTAATCATAACAGGGCAATGATTTAGGAAAGTCTCCACTGAGATACTTTGAAGACTACTGAATCGGCACGTATTCTGCCCGACCCTCTGACAAAAACTAGTGAACTCATTATTAATTTGATCTTTAAATTCAGCAGATGAGTTAAATACAATCTTCCCGTCTTCTTTCAAAAAGAATAGAGGAAACTTTCGACAAAGTTCCATTAAATTTTCAAAAGGTGAGCCACCTAGGTGAACGACTGAATTATCCACATGAAAGTATAAAGGAGACGCTATTAAGTAGCGGTCAAGATTAATAAAAGGCTCAACCTTACTGTCTTCTCCCCATGTTTTTAAAAAAGCTCTTTCAAGCTCGCAGACTTGTCTTCCAAAAAGTGGGCCATACTTCATTCTCTCATCATCGAGCATGAGCACTTTCTTATTCTTTGCCAATAAATCAAAGCTTAGTAAGTAAGAAAGATAATTGTGCCCAATCAGGGCCATATCTACATTTTTCTCTAACATTAAATTCTTTCCATCATTTCTGCAAAGCGACTTCTATAGGAGAGGATTAAGTCTCTGCGCTTTGCGATTTCTAGTTCTCGTTCGTAGTTCACTAAGGAACTTCCAATACGTTCGAGATCGTCAATAATTACAATATCATTAGGTGATTCTTTTTTAATAAAGTCAAATTCAGTTGATCTAAAAACCCTTGGACCGCAATAAACTCTCGCTCCAGCTAAATAAGGCTCAAGAACCGAATGAATACTGCGCCCGTGTCCACCACCAACAAGCACATGACCAAAGAGGGAGTAAGTTTCTAAGAGGACACCCGGAGTTGTATTTAAGTAAACTTCTCCTGCTTTATACTCAACCACTTCGCTTGCGATCGCAACTCTTAACTCTGGAGATATTTCTTTAATTAAATTTTCAATTTGAGAAACAGACTTTTCTCCTAGAGAATGAGGAGCAATAGTCAGTAGCAACTCGCCACTTATAATACGAGAAACTATAGATTGATCTTTTAAAATATCAAGTTCAACAGGCCACGCCGACCCAATAATGAGATTGCTCAAAGGATCTCTATCACTAACAATTTTTAAAAATTTTGCGAGTTCTTTATTCTCCTCAAATTTCTTCCTTGCCTTTTCAAGTCGCGAAGAAATTTGTAAGACTCTAAATTCAAATGAAATCACATTTAAATTCTTATCTAGTCTTAAAAAGCTCTCTCTCTCCCTTTCAGATGCTGCAACTATTAAATTAAAACTGCGGTAAAGCCCTCTTAGGAAGATTTTTTTTAGACCGCTTACTTTCTTTCCTTTTAAAGAAGCAGAGAGAAGAGTGAAGTCAACATCGGCCCTTGCACCGTAGAGAATAAGTTCACTAAAGAAGTCATAGCGGCACATGAAGAACTTCTTAGCACTAACCCATCTTCTAAAGCTCCTTCTAGGGAAACTTAAAAGAGGCATTCTAAGAACGTTTAATTTAGGGTAGTCTGCTGCTAGCTGATCACATCTTCGGGCCACGGAATCAGAAGTATAGACTAACTCTATATAATGATCTTTCTCTAGAAGGTTCAGCAATATACTCATACACTGCTCAAGCTCCCCTTCACTTGAAACGTGAAAACAATGAGTTGCAACAATTCCTCTATTTTTAAACGAGGTTGAGCTATTTTGACTTTCAAACTCAAGTCTCTTCCTCGCCGCAGGTATAATGAGGGCCAATAGTGTAAGAATTGGCCAAAGTATATAGTGAATCAAGAGCAAAGCTCTTTGATAAGTTAGATAAGTGTTTAACTTCATAAAAAAATATTCTCAAAATGGTGTCAAACTGTCATTATTTAAGTTTCCGCCTATCTAATGCTTGTCTAAACTTGTCAGAAAATAACTTTTTCTTACATTTGTGAGTAAGAAACACCCTGCTGACAAAAATCTATTGAAAATCCAACAAAAAATTGGGACAAATGACCATTGAAAAAATGTATTGAATATTTAGGAAGGAGAGAATTCAATGAAACTTACGAAAATGCTTGCTCTAACAGCAATCTTTTCTGTTATGACTGCAAATGCTGCAGAGACAACAGCGGCAACGACTCCAGCAGCCACAACGACTACATCTTCAACGAGCACGTTAAAGAAGTATTACGATAAAATTAAAGCTTCACCATTTTCTATGGCGTATCTAAATGATTCATTCTCTTCATTCAATATTGATGGTGTAAAGTCTTACCACTATATCTACGCTCATTATAAACTTACTGATAAAGACAGACTTTCTATCGTTCCTACTTTTACTACAGACCTTATAAATAAGAACCCTGTATCAAAAGATAGAGCAAACAACACAAGAATTCACTCTACTCAACTTAGATATACTAGAAGTTCTATCCTAAACGAGAAAGACCATGGTGTTAACATGTCTGCTCAAGTTAGATACTATCAGTATGCTAAAAGCAACCAAAAAGGTGGAGATGACGGGTATGGTAGAGCAATCATCAGCCTTGGTAAGCCACTTGGAAAACTAAGCCTTTCACTAACTTCTGACAACGTTGTTTACAATAAGAACTCAAGTGGAAAAGGATACAGTCACTTCAATATGATCGGTTTTGGAACAAGATATTCTTTCACTGACAGCTTCTCTACAAGTACTTCACTTAACTGGTACAAGTATAACTACGATAATACTGACAACTTTAGAGAATTTTCTCTTCTAGGTATATATACTGATTACTCTTTCAAAAATGGCCTATCTGTAGGTCCATACTTTGAAGCAATAATGACTAACGCTAAAGACGGTAGAGATGGATTCACTGAAGAATGGGTGAAGAACGCTTCTGTTGGTGCAACACTTTACTATAGCTGGTTCTAACCATAAATAAATTCTAAGAATATATAAGGCGACTTTTTTAGTCGCCTTTTTTTGGCAAATTTTTCCAAATCTTCAAAGCCCTCTAATCAAATTAAAAAAATCCTTACAAATTCCGAAAAAGAGATGTGTACTTTTAAGAGGATTTTTCATGTCAAACACGCAATTTAAAGAAATGAGAAAAGGTATTGAAGACTTAATTCTAAGCGAAGAGCAGATTACATCTGGTCAATTCCCTGAGAATGAAGTTTACGATATAAAGTTTGGCAGCGAAGTAGTTGGCCCAATTTGGCAGCAAGATATTCGAGAGTACTTGCAGAGTTCAGGTCACTTTGAAGATGGCACAGAAATAAAGGCCTACGATCAAGAAAATTGGATTCATATCTTTGAACATCCACTCTTTCAAAGAAGAAAACCACAATTAGTTTCGACACAAGTTCTAGACAATGAAGAAATAAGTTATCACCTATTAATAGATGGTCAAAAGCATGGCCCTTACACTTCTTTTGAAGTGAACTCTATGATTGAAGCAAAAGAAATCTTAGTTACCGATGAAGTTTCAATTGATGACGGAACAAGTTGGGGACAACTCTATGAGATAGAAGATTTTGATAGACGTGTTCTAAAGTCTAACGAAGAATTACCTAATCTTCCTAAGAGTGATATTTTTAACAAATCTACTGATGAAGTGAAAAATAAGCTAAAAAACTTTTCAGATGAAAAGACAAATCTTATTGCTGGTCTCGCCTATATTGGAAATTTAAGAGCGGGAAAGGCCAAGGAAGCGCAACGTAAAACAAACCAAGAAGAAATTGAAAGTAGTGAAATAGAAATTGACGCGTCATCTAGTAGAGATATGCAAGACTATCTCTGGAAGGGATTATTTCTACTCTCCGCGCTAGGGCTTGTTGCAATTTTTATAACTTGGAGTAGTCAAAAACCGACCGTGGATAGGGCCCCTGCCAGTACAACAAAAGCTAAGAAGCTTGAGCCAATTAAATTAAAACCTGAGAGAGAATTTACTTCAGAGAGCAATACTAGAGATACTACGTCAGTTGATACTGAGGCGAAAGTTAACTCTAGGCCTACTTCATTTAGAAGAAGCAAGGCCTTTAGACAAGCAGCGAAACCAAATAAGAAGCTAACAGATGACGCGAGATATCCGGCCGAGAGTGATGACTTCTACTATGACGATAATACTGATCCAGTTGAACTCGACCCTATTAGAAACACATTGAGTAAAGAAACAATTGATCCTGAGTTTAATGAAGAGGAATATGTTGATGAGCAAGAGGGAGATATTTCGGCAAAAGAAGCTGGAGATCAAGAGGAAATCTTCAACGAAGAAGTTGAATACTAAGTTAGAAATTCAATAATTCCTGTGACTTCGTGAGTATTTCTATGATAAAAATACTCTATGATACTTAAAAATACAGAAATACTAAATAACTTTAGGCCACCAGCATTTCCAGGTTCTTTCTTCTTAAGCTTTGAAGGAATAGAAGGTGCTGGAAAATCAACTCAAATTGTTTCAACTAAGGAATACCTAGAATCGCAAGGTTTTAGAGTTCTTATTTTAAGAGAGCCGGGTGGAACTCCTTTTGGGGAAAAGTTAAGACAGGCCATTTTAAATTCTAAGTCTGAGCTTGAGCCAATTTCAGAAGCTTATCTCTTCGCCTCATCTAGAGCTCAACTTCTAACTGAAGTGACTTTAAAAGAATTAAATACACCTGGAACTATTATTATTTATGATCGCTACTTAGACTCATCAATTGCCTACCAAGGAATTGCTAGAGGTCTGGGAGTTGAGACTATTTTAAATATTCACAATGTCTTTCCATTAAATTTAATTCCTCATAAGACATTCTACTTAAAGATTTCACCAGAGACATCTTACGGGCGCCAACGTATCAGAAATGCCCCCAAAGACTACTTTGAAAGCCGTGGTAAGGATTTCTACGAGAACTTAGTTGCGGGCTACGATATGAGCTGTGAGCTATTTCCAGAGAGAATTAGTGTTATTGATGGTAGTAAGAATCTAGAGCAAGTTTTTGAATCTATTAAAGAAGAATTAAATACGCTGATATTTAAAAAAGATGAGCAATAATTCTATTTTAGAAAAATTAATTTCACTTTGGGCCAATGATAAGCTGGCCCATTTCTATATTGTTCAGCCTTCTCCCGTTGAACTAAATCCAAGGGAGTTTACAAGAGAGTGGATCACTAACTTTCTCACTCAAGTTATCATGACAGAGAAGAATGTCTCAAGAGAAGCGGCCCTACAAAAACTAGAACTTGGTGCGAGTGATATTCTCTATATAAGTAAAGATGATGAGAACGAAAACTATACTGTAGACAATGAGCAGTTTAGTGAGTTTTTTAAATTTCAAAACTACAGACCACTTGAGCTTAAGCAGCGCTTTATAATCATCGATGATGCTCACTCCATAACGAAGATATTAAGTAATAAGCTTTTAAAGACTCTAGAGGAGCCGGCCCAAAGTACAACAATATTTCTTCTTGACCCTTATAGAAAGAAAGTTCTCCCTACTATCTCTTCGAGGGCGATTTATATTAGAATTCCAAGTGTTGATCAAAAAGACTCTAGAGGGATGTCGCCTCTTCTCTCTGACTTCTTACAGAATCAGGGCTTCAAAGAGGAGCTCGTCAAAGTAGTTAAAGACGTAGAGAATAATAGATCTAATATAATGCCCCTCTATGACTACCTAAAAGGTAAGAAATCACTAGAACTAGAGTTTGTTGAGAACATAACTCGATATGTTAATCAAAGAAATTTAAGCTATAAAGAGCTGGAAAAATACACCTCTGCCCTCAAGTGGTACGAGAAGGCCTCGGTATTTAATAACTACTCTCCTGAAAAACTCGCAGGCCTATTGCTATCCATCAATTAAGCTGCTTTGTACCTAGACAAATCACTGAAAATTCATGAATATAGTTGTTTAAAATAAGAAAAAATGGATTTTACATAATGCAAGAAGATGCAAACTCAAATATTGAAGAAGATAACTCTCAAACAAAAGTCGTAAACACTGAAGAAAATCAGAATGTCGATAAGAACTCGAATTCTGATAATCATACAGAGGACACTAAATTTAATGACGGTGAAGTCATCAAATTGGTTCGCGTAAGATTTCCAGGGAACGCAAAATCATTTCCTTTTCTAATCGGTAAGAGAAAGTTCATGTACGGACAGAAAGTTATGGCCATGAGTGATCGTGGAATGACACTTGGTTATATTAATTCTCTTCCTTATGAAGTTCCTTTTGAAAAGAACATGCTCCCTCTAAAAAGTATTAGTAAAGTTGCGACAGACGAAGATGTTCTGGAGCAGAGAAGCTATTACTTAAAAGAAAAAGAAGCAGAAAACTTCTGCAAGAACCTTATTGAAAAACATAAATTAGATATGAATCTTACTCACGTTGAATTTATTCAATTTGGTAAGAAAGCCGTTTTCTATTTCAATGCGCCAGCAAGAGTCGATTTCAGAAATCTAGTTAAAGAACTCGTGGCCGATTTAAAAATGAGAATAGAGCTTAGACAAATCTCTGTAAGAGATAGGGCCGCGGCCATTGGCGCGATTGGAGTCTGCGGACTTCAGACCTGCTGCTCAAGCTTTCTAAAGAATTACGGAAATGTAAGTATTAAAATGGCGAAGAATCAAAACCTCGCCTTAATTCCAAGTAAGATCAACGGTATTTGTGGTCAAATAAAGTGTTGTATTAAATACGAAGACGATGTCTATTCTCAAAAGAGAACTCTACTTCCAAAAGAAGGGATTTTTCTTAAAGCGAGAAATGGCGATATAGGACGAGTACAAAAACTACACCTTCTTGTAGAACAATTCGACATGATCACAGAAAAGGGTCAAATCAGACGCTACGCTGTTAACCAATTTGTTAAAGATGATTGCAAACCACCAAAAGACTGGAAGTTTCCAAATGATCTCAGACATATTGTTAATGAGACGAGTACCGTAATTGGACTTACTGATGAAGAACAGAGAAAGTCAGAAGAGTTTCTAAAAAAATATAGCGAAGAGCACAGCGATCAAGTCCGAGAAGTATATCTTGAAGAATCTGATGAAAGTGATGATGACGATTTAAACGAGCTAAATTCTTTAGAGGGCGAGATTCAAGTTAAGAGTGATCAGCAAAGTAAGAAGCCTCATCATAATAAGAAGCCTCACAATAGAAATAACTCAAGACCTCGACCAGAGAAATCAGCACAGGCCAGTGCTGGAGAAGGCGAAGAAAATAAGAAGCCTGCAAATAAGAAGAAGTATAGGCCAAAGAGAAAGAAACCATTTAAGAAACCTGAATAAATAAGTAAGTAGTTATGAAGATACTCCACACAAGCGACTGGCACCTTGGTAAGAAGCTCTACCGAATCAGTCGTCTTAGAGAGCAAGAATTCTTTCTAAATTGGCTATCCGATTACATCATACAAGAAGAAATAGATATTCTTCTTATAAGTGGCGACATCTTCGACGTTCCAACTCCCCCAAATGAGGCCTTAAAACTCTACTTTAATTTCTTAAAGAAATTATCTAGTTCAAGAGAAATTCCTATATTTATCATAGGAGGGAATCATGATAGTTCCCACTTCCTAGAGGCTCCAGCTCCGTTTCTAGAGCTAAATAATATTCACGTTGTTGGAAATCTAAGTGAGCTAGCAAGAGATAATTACAACTCCTATGTCCACAACCTAAAGGTTGGTGATGAAGAAGTCTCTATAAGTTTATTTCCATACTTTAGAACACATGAATTATTTAATCTTGCAAAGAACTGGAATATCGACATTGAAGATGGCCTTCTCCCTGTAATAGAAGAAGTGCTCAAGAGACTTACTGATCGCTCTATAGGAAAGAAAATTCTCATGTCCCATCATCTCTTTGGAAGCTACGAAGAGTCTGGTTCGGAGCAGGGATTAAACCTATCAGGAATAGACTCCATCCCTACGGCAATCTTAAAGGACTTTGACTATGTGGCCCTTGGGCACATTCACAAAGCACAAACAGTCAGAAGAGAGAACCCAATTGTTCACTATAGTGGATCACCCATGGCCTTTAGATTTAGCGAGACAACAACAAAAGAAGTTTCAGTTATCTCTATCAAAGACTCATCTTTAAGCTATGAAAGAGTTGCAATAAAAGAATTCGATAAATTACTACGAGTAAATTGCACCAGCGAAGAAATTGAAGAATATAGAGATCAAGTAATTTCAACTTGGGGAAATAGAGATGATCTAGAGATATATCTCGAAATGAAAGTAAAAACATCCTCTCCCCTAACATCAATTGCAGACAAGCTTCGCGGGGAATTTAAAGACCATGGAATTCATCTCCTCTCCTTCCAAGCAATAGTCGTTGGAGTAAATGAACAACAAGAAGAACATATCCTAGAAAAGAGTCTTCGAACGGAGGAACTCTTCGATCTCTTCTACAAGAAGAAGTTTCCAGAAAGTGAAGCGATCCCAAGAGAATTAAAGGAAGACTTTAATAACCTTCTAGAAAGTGTGAGAGAAGCAGATGAGACTTAATTCTATAGAAATAGAAAATATTACAAGTCTTATGGGGAAACACTTCATCGATTTTGAAGAAATTCTAAAAGAAGGTGAATTATTTGCGATAACTGGACCTACTGGTTCAGGAAAGAGTTCCATTCTCACGGCCATTAGCCTTGCTCTCTACGGAAAGAATCATAAGAAGAACTTAGACAGTAAGGACTTTGTCTCCCTAGGAGCAGCGACGGCAAGTATAAAATTAAACTTTGAAACAAAGGGAAATAAGTACTGTGCTGCCTGGTCTCTAAAAGTTCTAAAGAAAAATGGCGAACCCATTAAGAAGCCCTCTCTTCAAAGAATTGTCACAAAAGATGGTATCGCCATTGAGTCAACTCCTGAAGAAATTATTGGGCTTACCTTTGATCAATTTATCCGAAGTGTCATTTTAAATCAGGGGCAATTTTCAAAATTTCTTGTTTCAAATTTTTCAGAGAGAAGAAAAATTCTTGAGCGTCTCTATTCTGAAAATGAACTCTCTGAGATTAATAAGAAGTTAAGAGAAAAGCTCAGTATACAGAAACAAGAAATAGAAATTCTAACTATAAAGTTAGATTCCTCTCTCCCCTATACAGAAACTGAAATAATTGAGGCCGAGCAAAATCTTCCAACCCTTAAGGAAGAGAAAATCCTAAAACAGAAGAGTTATCAAGATCTCTTAGAGATACAATCACAATTAAAAGATATTCTTGAATTTAGCTCAAAGAGATTACAATTTCAGGAAAAAACCAGAGAGCTAGATAAGCAATTAATTAAATCTAACGAAGAAGTTAATAAATACAATGATCTTTTGAGAGAGAAGACTACAGCTTTTGATAAGTTTAAGCTTCGCTATTCTAGAGAGAGTGAAAAACTTAAATCGGCCATTACAGTAAGAAATAAACTAGAAAATTTAAAAGAGAAAATAGAAAGTAACAAAGAAAAAACAAGAAGAACTAGCGAGAGACTCAAAGACTTAAACTTTGAAATTGAAGAGAAAGACAATCAACTACTCGACTTGAGAAAATCAGAAGAATTATTAAAGGAAAATAGTACTCTTTCCCATTTAAAACCTAATAGCATAGAGCTCCTCGAAGAGATGATCTCAAAGCTCCAGTCTCTTCAAGGAGATCAAAGGATCTACCTTGAAAGTAAAGAAGCAAAAGAGCGAGACCTACAAGAGATCGAAAATATTGGCAAAGAGCTAAATATAGAACTAGAAAAACAAAAGAAAGAATCATTCTCTATATTTGAAACAAATGACGTAGAGATATTCGTTCAAAGCAGCTCTGAAAAACTAGAAGAGAGAATTCATAAGTTAAATAAAGAAATCCTTCTAAGCGAGCAGGCCAGTGAGAGAATAACTCTCCTCGAAAAAGAATTAGCTAAAATAAACTTAAAAGATCAAAAAACTCAATTAGAAGCTTCTTCAAAGAAAGTTCAAAAATTTGAAAATGAATTAAAAAGAGCACAAGAGAAAGAAAAACTATTTAAGAAAAATCAAATACTATCAGGTCTACTAGACGACTCAATCGAAAAGTCTACATGTAGTGTCTGTACACAGACAGTAGATATAGAACTATTAAAAGAAATTAAAATCGACATAGAGAATTCCCTTGAAACTAATAGCGGGGCCATTGACACGACTTCAATTCAAGAGCTCATTAATGAAGAGAGTGAAAAACTCGCAGTCTTAAAACATGAAGAACAAAGTCTTCTAAATACTATTAAAAATCTTCAAAGTGAAACTGAGCAACTCAAAGAGAAAACCAAGAATTCAAAGGAGTACTTAAGCGAGCTTGAGGTTGCACAAAAAGAGAAACAAACTTTAACCAAGAACTATAAACGTGCTCAAGAGATAAACCAAAGTATTGGAATAACGACTCAAAAAATTCAGTCTCTAAGAGAAGACTTTAAAAAGAGTAAAGCTCAAATATCAGAACTCTCTGATTCAATAAATCATAATAAGAAATCTGCTGATGTCATTTCAAATGAAATCGCAAAGACCATAGGAAGAGATTTTAAAATTTCAGAATTAGAGCCTCTAAAGAGAGATATAAAGCAAACATTTGAACTTTTAAAAATCATAGATCAAATAGAACATGCAAAGTCTCTTAAGATCTCTCTCGAAAAACAAATAAAACTACTTCTTAGTGAAAAAGATGAACTCGACTTAAGCACGACAAAGTCTAGTTTTGAGTTAAAAGAAAGTGCAAAAGAGCTAGAAGACTTAACTGGTGGAATAAATATTGATGTAGCGCTCGCAGAGCTAGAAAAAGAGAGAGAACTCTTAGAAGCCGATATAAAGGAGACCACTAAGAGTAAGACTCACCTTGAAACTGAATACGCGAGACTTCTTACCTCTCTAGACTCCCTAAAAGACCAAATTACAGTTTTAGAGAATTCTATTATTTCAGCTCTTGGAAATATTGCAAATATTGGTTTCAAATCCTCATCTCTCGCCTCTAGCAACAAGGAAACTGAAATCTTTATTGAGAAACTCAAGTCCCTCAAGACCTATCCTGAAACAGAAGAAACAATACAAGGTCTAAGAGAAGGATACGATAAACTTCTCTTACAAGAGATCAGTATATTCAAAGAAAAACTCGAAGAGCTTCTCTCAACTATTTCTAAATCAGAAGAGAAGATCTCGCTCTTTAGAAGTAAGCAGGCCGAACAAACAAGAGATAAAGAATTACTAATCAAGCTTACGGAATCATTTTCTCGATTAAATAATTTAGCCGATGTCCTAGGAAAGAATAAAGATGAGTTTAGAAACTTTGTCTTAGGTTTCATAGAACAGCAACTCATACAAAATACAAACCTAGAGCTCTCAAAGATTTGCGATGGTCGCTTTGGCCTTAGCCAAAAAGAGAGCACACATGGACACGATTTCTTTATTATAGATAGATGGAATGGTGCTATGGAGAGAAAGGTTACTACTCTCTCTGGTGGGGAAACTTTTCTTGTCTCTCTTGCCATGGCCTTAACTCTAGCGGAAATGACTAGAGGACAAGTTGATATTGACTGCTTCTTTATTGATGAAGGATTTGGAAGTTTAGATAGCGACAGTATTGAAGATGCATTCAGCGCACTTATGTCAGTAAGGTCAAGAGGTAAGCAAATTGGAATCATCTCTCATATCAGAGAACTTACCTCTAGGATTCCAGCGAATATTAATTTGAATAAATCGCCCGAAGGGCAGTCCAATATTGAATACTTATATAACTAGACCCACACTCTTTGATATGGGTCTAATTATTTAGAAATAATGAAAATTAAAAGTCGCAATTACCTGGGTTTCTTGGAAATGGTATAACGTCTCTGATATTGGACATACCAGTGATGTACATAATGGCACGCTCAAAACCAAGACCAAAACCTGCATGAGGAACTGTCCCGTACTTTCTAAGATCAAGATACCACCAGTAACCACTCTTATCCATTTCGTCCTTATCCATCTTTGCGATAATTTTATCAAGGTCTTCTTCTCTTTGAGATCCACCAATAATTTCACCAACACCTGGAACCAGAACGTCCATTGCTCTAACTGTTTTACCGTCAGGGTTTTGCTTCATATAGAAGGCCTTACAGTCAGCAGGATAATCTGTCACAATGACAGGTCCTTTAAAGTGCTTCTCTGCTAGAAATCTCTCGTGCTCAGTTTGTAACTCTTTCCCCCAATCTGTTGGGTACTCGAATTTCTCACCCGATGCATTTAAAATATCAATCGCTTCTGTATAAGTGATTTTTGTAAAAGGTGTATCTCTAACATTCTTAAGCATCTCAAGGTGAGTTTCATCAAGATTTCCACCATGTCTATTGATTAAGAAATCTAATTCATCAGGACAGTTCTTCATCACTTCAGCAATCATATATTGAATATAATCTCCGGCCAGTTTTGCGACATCATCAAGATCAGCAAAAGCAAGCTCAGGCTCAATCATCCAAAACTCTGAAAGATGTCTTGGCGTATTTGAATTTTCCGCTCTAAAAGTAGGTCCAAAAGTATAGATGGCCCCAAGCCCAGAAGCGTAACACTCACCTTCTAATTGCCCCGTTACACACAGAGAGGTCTCCTTTCCAAAGTAGTCCTTAGAAAAGTCAACTTCACCCTTGTCAGTTAAAGGAGGGTTCTTAGCATCAAGTCCAGAAACTCTAAACATCTCTCCCGCACCTTCACCGTCTACCGAAGTAATTATCGGAGAATTCAAATAGAAGAATCCGTTATCGGAGAAGAATCGATGAGTGGCCTGCGCAAGTTCATGACGAATTCTAAACACAGCACCGAAAGTATTAGTTCTCACTCTAAGGTGAGCTTGCTCCCTAAGGAACTCTAAAGAAGTTGCCTTCTTTTGAAGAGGATATGTCTCATCGCACTTACCAATAATCTCTACTGTCTTCGCTTGCATTTCAACTTTCTGCCCTCTCCCACCAGAAGGCACAAGAGCTCCCGAGACAGCAACAGAAGATCCGATTAAAAGAGAAGATACCTCTTCGTAATTTGAAACCACAGCATCTACAATAATTTGAAGATCACCTTGGCAACTTCCATCATTTATCATCATAAAAGAGAATTTCTTTCCCTTTCTAATACTTCTGATCCAACCTTTTACTACGGCGTCACAGTCAACAATTTCATCTTTAAATATTTTCTTAAGTAAGATTCTTTCCACTTTATTTCTCCAACAAATTAAAGAAGACTTTCTTTAATTGTTAATACTTGATCTTTTTCTAGTCTTGCACCAAATTGAGTAACCAGCTCACTTGAGCTATGACAAGCAAGCTTCGCTGCCTGTGAATACTCCATTCCGCTAGTGATTCCATAAAGAAACGCACCAGCAAACAAGTCTCCTGCACCGTTAGTATCTTTTGCGACGACCTGCTTTGTTTCAATTGCAATCTCTCTCTCTCCGTCATAAACGATTGCACCTTTCTCACCAAGAGTTACTGCAAAAGTTTTCGCTACAGATTTTAGAAGATTAACTGCTGTATCAATATTGTCAGAGTCTGTGAAACTCATGGCCTCTGATTCATTACAAAAGAGTAGGTCAACTTTCTTATCACCAATTATTTCTTTAAATCCTTCTTTAAAGAATCCAACAATTCCTGGATCAGAAAAAGTAAGAGCAACCTTTACATCGTTCTCATGAGCAAGCTCTCTGGCCTTTATAGCTGCAGCTTTCCCAGTAGGAGAAGTGACAAGATACCCTTCTATATAGAGATATTCTGAGTCAAGAAGTTCCGATTCAACCAATTCATTAGTTGAAAAAGTTTCTGTTATTCCAAGAAATGAGTTCATTGTTCTATCAGCATCTGGAGTAATGAAGACCATGCACTTTCCAGTAAGACCTTCCTCTCTATTTTCACCCATATTTGTAGTAACACCGTTACCAACAAGATCTTTATAGTAGAATTCACCTGTTTCATCACTGGCCACTTTACAAGAATAAAAAGCTTTTCCACCAAACTGACTTACTGCAATAATTGTGTTAGCAGCAGAACCCCCACAACTTCTCGCGTGAGAGGTACCCTCAAGATTACTTAAGAGTTCAGCTTGTCTATCTTGGTCTACCAGCGTCATTAGTCCTTTTTCTACTTTCATTTTCTCAAGGAAGGCCGGTCCAACTTCAAACTCCATATCAACAAGAGCATTTCCAATTCCATAGACGTGATATTTCTTCATTTCTAATTATCCTTTTTTAAAATTTGAAAAATATTACCTATTAACAGATAATTTGTCATGATTTTTTGTTTTAGAATCAATAACTTAATAAATATGGCCAACACATTTACAAATAGTTACAATTTAGATCTCTTCTAGCTATTAATCGCTAGAATATAACTAAAGATTTTTAATTAATATCAAAGGAAATGGATATGACTATTCAAGATTTTCTAAAAAAGAAACAAGAGAAATTGGCAGAGAAAACAAAGTCAAAGAAGAAAGATTTTAGGGCCAAATGCGAAGAAATCTTAGAACAAATTAAAAGCTACAATGAAGAAAAACATAGCGAGTTATTAAACACTTTTAAAGTGCGCTACGATAAAGTGAATATTCAAAAGAAGAAGATTCTTGGTTTCTACGGACAGCTAGTAAACGAGTTAAAGTCTCTAAGAGAACAAGCTGGTGAAAGTATTCTAACAACTCCAGTAGTTAAGAAGGCTAAGTCGACAATTAAAGATGTGAAAAAACAAAAAGCTAGCTTGGAAAAGAAAGTTGATAAAGTTGTAAAATCAACAAAGAGAAAAGTAACTGAAGCAGTAAAGAAAGTTGAAAAAGCAGTAGAAGATGTTGCAGATAAAGAAAAGACGGCGAAGAAGAAAGTCACAAAGAAAGCTACTGCGGCAAAGAAGAAGGTCGCGAAAAAGGCCACTGTTGCCAAGAAGAAAGTTGCAAAAAAGGCCACTGTTGCCAAGAAGAAAGTCGCAAAGAAAGCTACTGTGGCAAAGAAGAAGGTCGCGAAAAAGGCCACTGTTGCCAAGAAGAAAGTTACGAAGAAAACGTCTAAGAAATAAGACTTTAATCATATGGCCCAGTGGTGAATATTGGGCTATATTCTTCCCATGAAAAATATAATCTTTATTCTTATCACTCTCATTTTAACTTTTCCTTCAAGTGCCGAGAACTGGCGTGTCAATTGGCAACATTCCAAAGTGACCTTTCAAATTCCTTATATGGGAGTAACGAACGTTGATGGGGCTTTCACAAAGTTTGATGGAGCTTTTAGCTTCGATGAAAGCACTAAGAAATTAAGCGAAGTAGAGTTTATCATCAGCACAGAGAGTGTTGATACTAATAATCTCAAAAGAGACAATCATATAAAGAACAAAGATTTCTTCAATGTTTCGAAGTACTCTAAAATAATTTTCAATTCTAAAGAAACGATTTACGAAGAAGGCTCACCGGTCGCAATCATCGGGGACCTAACTCTCTTAGAAACGACAAAAGAAGTGCGCTTTAAATTAAAGTATAAAGGAAGCGTTAAAGATCCATGGGATGATAATAAGATCGCTCAATTCTTTGAAGCCTCTACAAAAATTAATAGAAAGGACTTTGGACTTTCATGGAATAAGAAATTGGATAAAGGTGGACTTCTCCTGGGTGAGGAAGTTTCCATCGATATTACCATTGAAGCTTTTGAACAAGGGGTTAGACCTGCGTTTTCAAGATTCTTTCTCCCAACAGCGAATATAAAGAAGTCTGTAGTAAATGAGATCAAAAGTAATGTAACGACTGTCGATGCTAAAAAGAAGCAAAGCGATCCTCTCTCCCCCAAAGCACCAAAGGTTGTTTCAAGGCCAGATCTGCCGAGCGGTAAAGATATTGCGCTCAATATGGTTTTTGGCTTCTTGGCCTTTATTATTCTAATTGGGGGCGGAATAAAGCTTCAGATAATCCTTACAAAATTCTTTGAGAAGAAAGGGTTGGATCCTAAGTGGACTTTCATTATTCCAAATATAATTGTGATGGGACTTATTATGTTCATAGCAAGTTACCTAGCTCCATTCATGGGCTACGGGCCTCACCCGTGGGGAAATTAATTATCCACGGGTAAAGACAAACTCATTCTCACTCGACATGCTCTCACTAAAAGCATAACCGTCACTACCGAAGTTCTTTAAGTCTTCAACCTCTGTGACCTTATTCTCCACAATATATCTGGCCATCATCCCCCTCGCTTTCTTAGCGAAGAAGCTAATAATTTTATACTGATCGTTCTTCTTATCTTTAAATACTGGAGTTACCACTCGCCCATCAATAGCACTAAAGTTAACTGCTCCTGAATACTCCGTCGAAGCACAATTCACTAAAACTTTCTCTTTCTTAAGAATCGAATTAAGCTCACTTGTTAGATCACTCTTCCAAAATTCGTAGAGATTCTTACTTCCGTTGCAAGAAAACTTCGTTCCCATCTCTAAGCGATATGGTTGAATAAGTTCAAGGGGAGATAGAACACCGTAGAGCCCAGAGAGAATTCGCATATGTTTTTGAGCATATTTAATTTGTGGCGCACTCAATGTCTCTGCATCAAAGCCAACATAAGTATCTCCCTTAAAGGAAAAGATGGCCTGCTTGGCATTCTTAGGAGTGAAAGGAGTCTTAAAAGATTTATATCTCTGCACATTTAAATCAGTTAAGGCCTCTGATAATTTCATCATTTTTGAAACTTCAGCGGGACTACACTTTCTTAAATCTCTGATTAATTCCTTGGATTTTTCGATAAACTTTGGTTCAACAAAATCGGAAATTGGCGAACTTGTTTCAAAGTCCAACTTCTTCGCAGGGGATACAATCACTAACATTACTACTCCATTTTAATATCTTAACTTATAGCCTACTTAAATCAATGCCAATTGGCCATGGCACTCGAGAAGTAAATAGCTGATTTCTAACCTTCAATTTTGGCACAGTCTTTGAATTTTTCTTTTTTTCTAGTTTCTATATAATCTACTAAAGGGACATTTTTAAAAGGGTAGAACAATGAAACATAGGCCACTTCCATTTGTGATTCTCGCAATTCTCCATTTAATTGAACCACTTCTTAAAATTGCTTATTTTAAGGCCACCACTCACTTCCCTGTCATTGATATCGTTGAAAATATCTCTCACTTAAATAGTTCCAGAGCCGTCTTTGAATTTTGGCTT
Organism: Halobacteriovorax sp. JY17; assembly: GCF_002753895.1. Taxonomy (NCBI): domain Bacteria; kingdom Pseudomonadati; phylum Bdellovibrionota; class Bacteriovoracia; order Bacteriovoracales; family Halobacteriovoraceae; genus Halobacteriovorax; species Halobacteriovorax sp. JY17. Next base: position 781,464 of record NZ_NJER01000001.1, read on the forward strand.
CTCTTTCCTATTGGAGGACTCGCACTTCTTGGAGTTAAAAAGTGGAGTTACCCAGTTTTTGTCAGTGTGCAGATGTACTCTATCTATAGTCATTTAAATTATGAACCTTTCACATGGCCCTATGCAAGTTCAACTCCTCAGTGGCCAAGCCTCTTTATCCTAGGTTGTAATATCGCAATGATTATTTACTTTCTTCTTCCTGAAATTAGAAAACCGTTTTTCAATAAAGAAGATAGATGGTGGGAACACCGAGAAAGATACACAATTAGAATTCCTTGCTCCTATAGCCTCTCTTCGAGTAATGCCTTAAAAGACGCTGAAGTTCTCAACATTTCCCACTCAGGAGCTTTTATCACTCTGCCAGAGAGCGAAGCTATCTGCGGAGAAAAAATGATCGTCAACATTACTTTCATCAACGACAATATATGTTTAAACGCTAAGATTATTTCGGCCCATGAATTTGATGATGAAGTTGGTTTTGGTATTGCTTTTGAGTACGACAATATTTGGGAGAAGCTCTATATGACAAAGATCATGAAGCTTATTTCAAGGGCCGCCAAAAAGCATCACGCTCAACAACTCGCGGCCTAAGTAAATATATAGAGGTCGTAGCGAGCGCTCTTTCCCGTGTACTGAGCGCTAGGTTTTGCTTTTAAAGTAGGAGACTTCACACCTCTTTTCACAACAAACCTCTTCACCCCACAACTCTTTGCCCATGAGTAAACTTCTTCTTCATCCATGTCTTTTCCAACAAGCTCTCTAAAGACCTGCATTTCCTTACGGGGAAGGGCCGACTTCTTCTTACCTTCCTCTGGATACATTGGATCGTAGTAAATAGCACTTGGAAGCTCCTGCGAAAGAAGCTCGGAGTGTGAGGACGCTTCACCAAAGCGAATCTGAAGAGAGTCACTATTAAACTCTTCCTTGGCCAAGAGCAGAAGTGCGGCCACAGAGGGATTTCTCTCAAACGCAGTGACCTTGGCCCCAAACTTTAAAAGAAGAATAGAGTCTTTGCCACTTCCACAAGTGATATCCCAAATATGAGAATCCCCATGGGCCTTTATTCCTAGCGCCCGCGCCAATGGCTCCTTGGCAATAGTGTATTTCTTATTGACTTGCTGCTGCCATAGATCATTGAAATTAAATTGAATCTCTCCCCTATCTTCAGACTTATAGAAAAGTTCTCCCTTCTTAAAATGGAGCCCTGCCCTCTCAGACTCTTTCTCGTGCTCCACGTCAAAGTACTTCGACAAGAAGTCTATTTTTTGGTGATTTAAATCAGTTTCTGAGAAGATTTTAAGAGAGTGCATTCTTTAATTATAACAGCTAATTTAGGTAGATAAAGTCATTTATTACATGATATTAAGTAACCCTAAAAAACTTTAATATTAGACCCAAAGAGGAAGAGAATCCATGAGTCGAATTGAAAACCTACCATATAATCCAAATGAATTAGAAAGAGAATTGAAACCATTCTACATCAGTGCCTCAGAAGATGAAATCAGTGAGATGATGCAGACAATAGGTGTGAAAGATTTTAAAGAACTCTACTCTCATATTCCAGCAAATATACTTATGGAAAAAGGACCTACTGAACTTGGTCCTCATTTAGAGTATGAACAACTCGTCGCCCACGTTGAAGACTTAGCTGCGAAAAATAATATTAAGACTTCATTCATTGGAGATGGGCTTCAACAATATCAAGTTCCATCTGTTGTTCCATTTGTTTGTGACATAAGAGGACTTACGACGGCCTACACTCCATACCAGCCAGAGAGATCACAGGGAACTCTTTGGACTCTTTGGATGTATTCAAGCACTCTTTCAATGCTGACAGGATTTGAGGCCATCAACGCTTCTTTCTATGATAGATCAACTTGTCTATTTGAGGCCTGCAATACAGCAACGAGAATTAAGAGAAACACAACGAAAGTTATTATTTCAGAGGGTATCTACCCTGGAGATATGGAAGTTCTAAGAACTCAGGCCATTGAAACAAACTTAGAACTTATCACTCTTCCAATTGATAAAGAAACAGGTCTAACAGATATTGACGAGGCCAAAGCTCTTATTGAAAAGGAAAGCTCCTCTCTAGCAGGTTTTGCTTTTTGCCAAGTAAATAACCTAGGTCTAGTTGAAGATGTCAATGCACTCACTGATCTTTGTACCGATGCAGGAATTCAATCTATTGCGATTATTGATCCGATGCTTTTAGCAACAGAAGGTCTTCTTCCTCCTGTTAAGTACGGAAGTCAGGACCAAGGTGCTGATATGATCGTAGGAGAAGGACAACATCTTGCCATCGGCCCTAACTGGGGTGGTCCAGGTCTTGGAATTTTTGGAATAAGATATAATGAAAGAAATAAAACGGCCATTAGATCAACTGCCGGAAGATATATTGGAAAAGGAAAAGACGGCGAGGGAAAAACTTGTCTCTCAATCGTTCTCTCAACTCGTGAACAACATATTAGAAGAGAGAAGGCCACAAGTAATATTTGTTCTAACCAATCTTTTCTAGCATCTGCAGCGGGAGCTGGGATTCTTGGTCGTGGCGAAAATGGAATGACTGAAGCGATGATGGCCGGGCGCGAACTTGCCACACAAGTATTTGTTGAACTTTCAAAGTACAAAGAATTCACGCCATCATTTCCACACTCTCCTTTTTTCAACGAAATTATTTTCACTTATAGTGGAAATCTAAATGAGCTAATGGATAGTGCAAGCTCAGCGGGAATTCACCTAGGTGTTGATATCAGCTCAAGGCTAGGAAGAGATGGGCAATTAAAAATGAGCTTCTCTGATTTACAAAACGATGCCGATCTTGAAAAGCTCACTGCCTTCCTTGATAAGAATTTAATGATAGTAGAAGCTGAAGACGAAGAAGATATGCCGGAGATCCCAGGAGATCTTCTAAGAACAAGCGAAGTAGGACTTCCTAATTTCACAGAAGATGAAATTAAGAAATTCTACACTGAGCTTGGAAGTATGAACGTCTCTCCTGATGATAATATTTATCCTCTAGGATCTTGTACGATGAAGTACAATCCGTACATCAATGACTACGCAGCAGGGCTTAAAGGCTTTACTGACACTCACCCACAAGCTCCAGAATCTGACACTCAAGCGAATCTTGAGATTCTCTTTGAAACTCAGGAAATGTTTAAATCAATAACTGGACTTCCAGGTGTTGTAACTCAACCTGTGGCAGGTGCACAGGGTGAATTAGTTGGACTTAAATTATTCCAGGCCTACCATAGAGATAATGGTAATGCGGACAAGAAAGACATCGTTCTTATTCCAAGAAGTGCTCACGGAACAAACCCAGCAACTGCCACAATGGCAGGATTTGAAACGAAGAAAGTTGGTGGTGTTCAATATGGAATTATTACAATTGAAGCAAACCAAAATGCAGAAATGGATTTTGATCAACTTAAATCTGTTGTTGCTGAATACGGAGAGAGAATCGCAGGGATCATGGTAACCAATCCAAATACAGCGGGAATTTTTGAAACACAATTTAAAGAAATGGCCGATCTCATTCATTCAGTTGATGGACTTGTCTACATGGACGGCGCCAATATGAATGCTATTGCAGGTTGGGTAGACCTAGATAAGATGGGAGTGGACGCCGTTCACAATAACCTTCATAAGACTTGGACCATTCCACATGGTGGAGGAGGTCCAGGAGATGCGATAGTTGGAGTTAGTGCAAAACTTTTAGACTATATTCCAGGAATTCAGGTGAAGAAAGTTGATGGGAAGTTCATCTCCTTTAGGGCGCCTAAGACCATTGGTAGCTTTCACAGACACCATGGAAATTTCGCCCATAAAGTAAGATGCTACACTTATATCAAGGCCCTTGGAACAGAAGGGGTAAAGAAGATGTCTGCCATGGCGGTTCTTTCAGCGAAGTACCTCTACCATGAATTAAAAGATACATTCCCTACTCTTCCATCTAGGTCTGAGAGTTCTCCAAGAATGCACGAATTTATTCTAACTCTTACAGATGATGAGTTCGCTAAAATTGCAAATGCAGGAACAGTTAAGTCTGCAGCAATTGCAAAGATTGGGAAGCTCTTCCTAGACTTTGGTCTACATGCACCAACAGTAGCATTTCCTGAGATTTATGGACTTATGGTTGAACCAACTGAATCATTCACTAAGAAAGAACTTGATGACTTCATAGCTGTTGTTAAAGAGATTAAATTAATCATTAACGAGCATCCACAAGTGCTTATAACAACTCCACACTTTACTCCAATAAAGAAAGTAGATGAAGTCAGCGCAAATAAGAATCTTGACCTCTTTGATAATATTACGAGTTTTCCAAATCTCGCCAAGAATATTATTGAGCCAGGAATTCTAACCGCAATGAAACCTAACGAAGTGACGAAGAAAATTCTTTCGGCACACGAATCTGTATAGTAATTTTTAATAGCGTAGATAGTGATACTATCTACGCTTAATACGTAAAATGAAATATCAAGAAAATAGACTAGATATAATTTCCACCATCCCAGATAGAGAATACACTGATATCTGGGATACGTGCTGCGATCATGGAAAACTTGGCTCAAAGTTGTTTAGACAATTTCCAAATGCTAAAATTCACTTCAACGATATAGTTCCAGGAATTATTACAAAGCTAGAACATAGGCTTAGAAAAGCTCCAAAAGAGCTCTACACATTGAACGCCATGGACGCAAGATTAATCAAAGTAGAAAACTCTACGACGTTGATTTGTATTTGTGGTATTGGCGGAAAAATGGCAGTAGAGATTATAGAAGAATTAGTAAAGTCTAACTCTCATCATTTTGAATTATTAATTTGTACTCACTATCATCAAATTGAACTAAGAAAGTCACTCATTAAACTTCATTTCAAGCTTATTAGAAGCCAGCTTATCGTTCATCAAAAACAACACTATGAAGTAATGTACATAAGTAGAGAGAGGGGAAAGACTATCTCTCCTCTTAGTGAAGAACTTTATGATAAGAATTGCCCTAAGAGCACCGACTACTTTAAAAAGAGTATGAAACATTTTGAGAAAAACTCTAAATATTCTGATTTTTCTAAAAAAATATTTGAATCCTACGCTGAATTAATCAGCGAGTGAGTTCAGCAATTCTAAAAGCCTTCCCTTTGAATCTTCTAAAACTCTAGTTATTTCAACTTCATTCTTTTTAAAAATAATCGTAGGTAAGCATTCAGTAGAGAGAAGTCCCGATAACTTCTTAGATCTATACTCTTCCCTATTTTCGTAGGAGTAAATCTTAAGTATAGGTTTCTCTGCAGACAAGAGGATTAGCGCCATTAATCCCGTAATCTCTCTTTCGCAGTCCGGACACCAAGTCGCATTATGAACTTCAATAGAAATATCTTCTAGACTCAGAGAGTTTTCATTTCTTAAAAACTCTCTTCTCTTTAATTCAACAATATCTTCCCAGTGAGGTGCATGGATGTAGATTTCAGAGAACTCTTTCAAACGATTCTCTTCTAAAAGGAATTTCGACCTTTTCTTTCTTCATCGGTCTTTTTAGGACCGAAGTTCTAAAGAAATTATCTCCCATCCCATAGTGATAATTAATAACACCGACTTCCTTCACTTTATTAGAAACCGCTTCCCATACCGTAGTATCCGTCTTTGATATTGCTCTAAGTAAGTAACGTACGGAACCACTCACTCCAAGCCCTCCTACAACAATTCCCTCAGGCATCGCCACACGATATTGTTGGTAAGGTCTAATGGGCCTTCCGTGAACTCTAATATTGACTACATCAAAGTCTTTATCAATTCCAAGAAACTGACCAATAAGTCCTAGAGGATTATTCTCATCGTCAGAAATATCTCTAGGTATAATTGAAGTATTCACATCTATAATTTCGTTCTTATCATCAATTAAATCAAAAGTGACTCCTGAGAATGTAACAGGAAATTGTCCTTTTAAAATTAGTCGAATTAATGATTTTAAAATCACACCATGAACATCAACTTTATAGATATGCCACCCATACTTATCATCGAGATCAAAAACTCTTGGGTAAGAATTAAAAACCATCTCTCTCGTAACTTTTCCTACTGGTAGACTCGCGCCACCAAAACCAGGAGAATGAAAAGAGATATCGGCATCTACAGAATCTTTAATCGCGTCAGTAATTAATTTAGTCCAAGGAGTGAGAATACTTTCACTATTTCTAAGTTTAATTTCTGCGTAACCTAGAACTTCCTGTAAGAAATCTTCACCGTAGTCTTGATTTAAAATAGCTCTTGAGTCCTGTGCGTATTGATCGACAACTTCATCTCTTCTCTCTCCCGAATAGATTGGGACAAGCTCATAGTCTAAAATTTTTAGCGCCTTACCTTTAATTAACTCCACTTTCATTTTACCAAGAAAGCGAGCATGAGCACCAGTTTGAACAATAGGTCTATAAAGACCATTCTCATTTCTAACCATAAGAGGCTTCATTATCGCTGTATGTGAGTGTCCTCCAATAATAAGATCAATATCTTTAGATTTTTTGAGAATTTTCTTATCTCCGCTAATACCTACATGAGAAAGTGCGATCACAAAGTCATGTCCCTCTTTCTCTTTCATTTTAGTTGAAAGTTTTGCACCAACCTTGGATGGATTTTCAATATCTCCACCTGTGAAACGCCATTTATAGAATAACTCATTAGTGGTAAGGCCCATGACACCAATCGAAACGTCATCAACTCTAAAAGTGGTGTAAGGACGCACATGTTTCTTTATAGAAGTATAAAGAGGATTAACCGCTTTGAAGTTTGCACCAAGATATTCAAATGTAGGAGGCTGCTCTTTAAGCATTTCATTAAGCTCTTTTCCTCCCATGAGCCAATCGTGATTTCCTACAGCGATGGCGTCGTAACCCATTCGCTCCATCATTCTAAAGCCACGTTTTCCTCTATCGGCCATATAGTAAATATTTCCATCTAAGAAATCACCCGCATCAAACCTAAATGTAGCGATTCCCTCTTCGGTTGCAAGATCTTCTAATTCATCCATCTTCGCTTTTAAAGCAGCGTAGCTACCTCTCGTTGGATCAATAATCGTATGATCATAGTAAGAGTGAAGATCATTAGTATGAAGAATTTGAACAATCGTTGCGCTCGAATTAGCGCAACTAAATAGAAGAAGAAGTAGAAAAATTTGTTTCAACATAAGCTCCAGTGATTAAAGGCCCATACAATCATTTTCATAGGGAAATGACAATTTAGAGGGTATTAATTTCACTAGATTTATTGAGCTAATACTCCTCTAATGAATAGACCTCATAGGCCGGAGTTTCATAGGGATGAGCTATTTTTAAAGCATCAATAACGCTACCAATCAAATTGTTTTCACAAACCATTTCAACCCTCATTTCCTCAACTTTCTCCACCTCTCCAACTAGACCTAAAAAGGCCGAAGAGCCCTCTAAAGGCCTAAACTGGCCAGTACCAAGAGTCTCAAAACAGCATTGATCATAGTGGCCAATCTTCCCCGCACCGGCCTTAAAAACAGCTTCTTTCACTGCTTCCGAGTGGTCAATAGGTACAAAAAACACAATTTTTTTCACATATTCTCCATACTTACAAATTTAGAACTAACAGTTTCTTACATTTAAGATAAATGCTTTAAAAAAATTTTACAAAGCATAACCGAAACTTAACAATAATATGACAAACTAAAAAGAAGTTATGAATTTATAAACATGTTTCACGGAGGAACATAAAATGAGAAAAGGAATTCTAGCAACAATAGTTGCAATGTTAGTTTTCGGTGGACAGGCCCTAGCTTGTGACCAACATGGACAAGGTGGAATCGTTGAAGAAAACTCTCTTCTTATTCCAGTTGGAGCAAAGTCTATCAACACTATGGACGAAGCTCTTTTTAACGCAACAATCGATAAGGTTGAAGCTATCTACGCACCAATTTTTTCAGCAAGAGGAAAGAATCTTCTAATTGAAAGAAAGTGGACTGACGGAACTGTTAATGCTTACGCTCAACAAACAGGTAATACTTGGAAAGTATCTATGTTCGGTGGTCTAGCAAGACACGCAGCAATCACTGCTGACGGGTTTGCAACAGTTGTTTGTCATGAAATTGGTCACCACATTGGTGGACAACCTAAGAAGAAATCATGGTTTGGTTCTTCATGGGCATCAAACGAAGGTCAAGCGGATTACTTCGCAACTTCAAAATGTCTTAGAAAGTTCATGGAAAATGACGATAATGCAACAATCAATGCAGATATGGAAATTCCAGCTTTCGTAGTAGAGAAATGTGAAGAAAAATTTACTACTGAAAAAGATCTTGAAATGTGTAAAAGAGGTGCGATGGCAGGTCTTTCACTTGCAGATCTTTTCAAGGACCTAAGAAACCTAACTACTCCTCTTAAGTTTGATACTCCAGACACAAGAGTTGTTAGTACAACTGACCACAACCACCCACAACCACAGTGTCGTTTAGATACTTACTGGAATGGTTCTCTTTGTGATGTTGACGCTTATACAGATGTAAGTGATAGAGACTACAAAGTAGGAACTTGTGCTAGAGCAGACGGTTACGAATCAGGTGTTAGACCACTATGCTGGTTTAAGCCAGGAAATTAATTCCAAAATAAAAACGCGTGAATATATAAGAGGGCCTTCAACAGAAGGCCCTTTTTTATTTTATTAAAAGGCAGCATTGAGGGTTCTATTCAAAATCTCTCAATTTGTATAATACTAGAATCAAAACTATCCATAAAAGCTTCTATTTTTCCTTCAAATTCACTTTGAACTCCAATGATGAAATCTCCTTGGTTAAATTGTAAGCTATAGCTCTTTCTCATAAGTGCATCTCTAAACTTAGTGTCGATATCGATGACAAGACAGTGGCGAACTTCGGGTAGAGAAAGCTCAGTGAAATAACCTTTTCTCCCATTAAAGAAAAGTCTCCTATTTGTCACATAGAGAATTCCAAAGTCATGATGAGCAAAGTCCTGCCCGACTCTCCCTATAAGCGCCCCTTTAATATATTCATCCGAAAAAAGCATAGGAGGCTTATCCATAATCCAAGTGATACACTCCCTATCAAACATGAGGAGCGCCCTATTACTATTAATTCGAACCTTATCTCTTAAAAATTGATTAATCTTTCTTTGATCAATAATTCTCTCTTTTGTATGTAGATAAAAGAGCTCACTATCATCATCACTATCCATTAAAATAAAGGCAAGATGTCCTCCCTCAATACAAAGATCTAAATAAGGCCTATCTCCTATTTCTCGAAATTTCACATCAGTCAATTGAGTATAAGGAGTTCTATGAATAAGCCTGTCCCCACTATAGAATGAAATTCTATTAGCTTCGGCAATCAAATCCCCAGAAGTTCCTTCAAAGGTGGCCCTTATATGAAAGTTTTCATGCACGGGCGCAAGAGTAGCAAGCGACATATATCCTCCATAGATTGATTCTAATGGAAAAGGCCATAGTAATTCTTGGAAAGTATGAAGGAATATTTATATTTGAAACAAAAAAGCCTCGATTAATCGAGGCTTATTTTTTCTATGTTTTTTTAACTTAAATGCTTAACCGTGGATCCACCATCTATAAAGTCTATCACCAATTGATGAGTCTCTCTTATGATCGTCAATACAGTCTTCATAGGCCTTATCTTTCTTCTTATTCATTTTCTCTATGGCCTTATTATATTTCTTCTTAGCTTTCTTTAGTTTTCTCTCTCTCTGTCTCTCAGAATCATTTGAGTCATAATCAGGAGCATACTCATCCCAATTTACTGTGTAAGCAGGGTTTTCGTATGTTCTCGCCTTACACTTCGCTCTAATCCCTTCCCACTTATCTTCAACTAACTCAGTTGTACTATAGTTATACACTTGGTGATAGTTATCATTATCAAGATCAACAAGGTTCTCAATAGGAGCAGAAGAATCCCAGTTATTCTGAACAAGAACTAGGTTGTCTCTATCAAGTGAGAAACTTGGATTTGCTCTAGAACCAGTATTGGCAACTCTCTTGTAAGGCTTATCTCTCTTTGGAAATGGGTGCTCCTCAGAACTTAAAGCTGTATAGTTAACAGTTATTGGTAATTGCTTCGTAGGTCCTGCAGCAACCATAAAGTATAGTGACCAAAGATCTGGTGTTTGCATTCTCATACAACCATGACTATCAAATGCTCTAATGAATTTATTCTTATCTGGAAAAGGTTGAGCGTGAAAACCAATTCCAGTGTAATCTTCAGTTGGATTTGAACCTTTTAAAATTCTAACAAAAGGAAGATTTGCAAAGTATCTTGGCATTTTTCTATTTCTAATGGCCTTAGACTTATCTAAGTATCCATTTTTAAATCTTGGAGTTAAGAGTGAGATTTCGTCGTTTAAAACACCCTCATCAAAAGAACCTACACCAAGAGGAAAAACCATTTTGATATTACTATTCTTATCTTTAACTATAACTTTTCTGGACTTTAATCCGACATCAAAAACGAGCTTTGTCTGCGAAAGACTTGTAAACTTAACAGGTGATACCGCAAAGTTTTTTACATCTGAAGAGTTGTACTCAACCTTAATTTCTTTAAAAGCGATTGTATCTTCATTATATTTAACAAGGGCAGTTAAATTTAAACGTACATTCTTTCCACTCCACTCAGGTAGCTCACTAAAGAATAGGTTTAATACTTCATCAACCTTCCCTTTATCACCAAAGAATTGGTCTTTTTCTTTAAGTAAAACTTCGTTAACGTAAGATAAACCTGGAACAAAAGATGGTAGGTAGCTTACAACATCAGCAACTCTAACGCCTTCTACTCTATTCTTAGCCTCTATTGGTAGTTGAATTTTCTTCCAACTTGAAGAACCAAAGAATGATGCATTTGCACTTGGAATTAATTGTGATTGAAGCGGTGTTCCCATTACAGTTGCTAGCACAAGTGCTGCTCCTGCAAGTCTTGCAGTAAGTTTCATTTTTCCCCCTATTTGTGTTCTGGGGGCAATAAACACTAGCCAACGCACACCGTCAACAAATACAATGCAGAGTGTAAAAATTACTATATTATCTGCTCAAGAAAATAAAAGAGGGCCCCAATGGGCCCTCTTCAAATATGAAAATGTAAAAAGAAATTACTTCTTAGCTTTCTTAGCCGCTTTAGCAGGCTTACCATGGTTATGACCATCATCAGCACTATGAGCATCGCCACTTTGAATTTCAAAAAGCTCTACTTCAAATATAAGAGTTGCTCCACCAGGAATCTTTGGAGGTGCACCGTGATCACCATAAGCAAGGGCCGAAGGAATAACTAATTTAATTTTTCCACCTTTTCCGATTAACTGAAGACCTTCAGTCCATCCCTTGATAACTCTATTAAGAGGAAAGCTTACTTCTTTTCCTCTATCAACAGAAGAGTCAAATACAGTTCCATCAATTAAAGTACCGTGATAGTGAACTTTAACAGTATCTGTAGCTTTTGGCTTAGCACCTTCACCGGCCTTAATGATTTTATAAGCAAGACCTGAAGCAGTCTTAGTAGCTCCCTCTTTAATAAAGTCTGCTAAGAATTTTTCACCTTCAACTTTAACTGTTTGAGAGTGAGATTGAATTCTCTTTTGAAATTCTTCACGAATCTTTGGTTGAAAAACTTGAAGATCTGCTTGAGACTCTTTTCCATTAGCGGCATCTCTAAGACCTTGAGTCATAGCTGCTAATTCAGCGTCGTTAAGTCTTAAGTCTTTCATTCTTTGACCAAACATAAACCCTACCGAGTAGAAGATTTTGTCTTGGTCAGAGCTGACTTTGATATCTTTTTGTTTGTTACAACCTGTCATCAATGCTGCGGCAGCAAAGACACCTACGATTAGGCTTTTCTTCATAACTACTTCCTTTGTAATATTGATAATTAATCCATTAAAATATTAATTTAATTAAGTTTACTAGTGTGTTCTAAGTTTATCAAGTCTAGTTATACGGGTAAAGATGCCCTTTTCTAAGCTTGGCCTTCCCTTCTGGGCTTCCAGAAAATTCATAATTATACATTGCCCCTTCCCAGTCTCCATACATTGGATTTGGAAGAATAATAAACTTCTTTCCAAAGTCATCTCTCATCTTATCAACTAGGATATTTCTATCATTTGTTCCTTTCTCATTAAAAACTTCAGAGAAATCCGCCAGTGTATCACCAGCAAGAAGGACAATATCAAAATTTCTCATCACATTCTGTCTTCTCTCTTCTTTATTATTTGTCGTTGTTTTTAGAAAGATATTTTGTCTCTTTACTGGAAATCCTAAATTAAGAAGATTCTTATAAGTTGCTCCAAGCCCCTTTATTCTTCGATTAGAAATATAGATGACTTCCACACCTTTCTTATGGGCATAATTTAAGAAATCAATTGCACCAGGGATGGCCTTTGCCTGTGATTTTTGAATCCACTCATCCCAGTACTTTCTATCAAAACTTCTATTCTTTAAAATATTCATCGCTTGATAAGGGCTATTATCTAAAACCGTCTCGTCAATATCAACAACAACAGCTGGCTTCTTACGGTTTCTCTTAGTGAGTAAAGCGCGATCAAGATAGAGTCTTGCTGAATTAAAAGCTTGATAGCTCAAGGCCCTAAATTCTGCAGCATTTTGTACCCAAAGAGTTGCCCCCTCTGTGTACTCCGCTTTATTCTTACTTCCCATGTGTCCACACGAAGCCGTGGCCATTAAAACTATTAAAAGAATTATCTTCTTCATTTCCTACTCCTTAAAATCCACTATCATCTAGGGCCTCATTGGCCAGCTGATCACACAATTCATTCTGTGGATGTCCGGCGTGCCCTTTAACCCAAAGATATTGAATATTACTAAATGAACTAGATATTCTATCTAACTCTTGCCATAAATCAACATTTTCAGGTGTCTTCTTATCGGCCTTCTTCCAGCCTCTATTCTTCCATCCCTGCATCCACGACTTAAGACCGTCTACAACATATTTAGAATCACTATAGAGGTAAACTTCTGCAGAATCTGTATTCACGCCTTCCGAGAGAAGATACTTCATCGCCTCAATTGCACCCATCATTTCCATTCTATTATTAGTTGTCGTTGTCTCAACCCCTGAGCCTTTAAAAAGAACTTCGCCCTTTGCATTTTGCCCAACCATTCCCCAGGCCCCAGGGCCTGGATTTCCCCTACACGCACCATCACTAAAAAGTGCATAAGCGTTTTTTGACTTTATCTCTTTAGGAAGAGGAAGTTCACCATTTGTTGAATTTTGTTCTTCAACTTCTTCCTCCCAGTCTTCAATTTGTGACTTGAGATAATCTATAGATGATAAGGCCTTCTTATCATCTGGAAATTTACTTTTTAATTTGTCAAAGAATGCGAGCGTTTTTTTCTTCAAAGGTCTTCCTATAAATAGATTATATTACTTTAGAGCCTAATATTTTACATGGAATCCTGCTCCAAGGAAATGAATATGAGGAGAGAAGCATGGCACAGAGCAAAAGAGATCAATCTTTATTTTTAAAAGTTCTCCAGACATGTTAGAAATATCTCTACACATAATTGACAACATTTGAGGAACAACGAATGAATTTCATTGATTTAAAATTTGGTACTTCTGTAGAAGGCGAAAATATTGAAGCTTATAAAACTGAAGGTAAATCGAAGAAGTATGTTTATCTCATGGCCGGAACCCACGGTGACGAAGTAGAAGGCGTCTATGTTGTAAAGCAATTATTTGAATGGCTAAAGACAGAAGTTGATGTTGACCTCCCAATGGTAGTGATCCCCGTCCTTAATCCTGATGGATATAGAAATGCTACACGAGTCAATGCCAATGGAGTTGACTTAAATAGAAATTACGATAGTGGAACTTGGTCAAGTGAAGCCCGCGAAGAAAAATACTATCCAGGCACTGAACCTCTCAGTGAGCCTGAAAATAAATTTCTAATTAATCTATTTGAAAAATTCCCTCCAAAAATTATTCTAAGTTTCCACTCATGGAAGCCAATGATTAATTACAATGGAGACTGTAAAGAAGTTGCAGAATTTCTAAGCCAGTATAATGGCTATATTACATGTGATGATATTGAAGGACATCCAACTCCAGGATCTCTCGGAGATCTTGGCCCTAAGAAGTACGAGAGCCCAGTTCTCACCTTTGAATGTCCTGTTCTCAGTGATGAACTTAATCTCAAGAAAATTTGGGATGAAAATGAAGCTGGTCTTAAAGCACTCTTTCAAAGCGACCTGCTCTAAATAAATTCTAACCACGCCCATTTCGGCGTGGTCAATCTGACTCCAAAATTCATGGCACTTTAATTGCAGTTAAATACTCAAGTATTACTTAGCAAAGGAAGTGTTAATGAAGAGATCAACCTCTACATTATTGATATTACTTATGATGTCTCCAACGGTACTGGCAAATTCAGTGTCAGCAACTGCGACATCTGTAAAAAGATTAGACAATAGTGCCGGATTGTCCCTAGAAAACGTTGGGGTAACACTGTCTAATACTTTTTCAACTGACGTAAAGGCACCAGACGCAGCTGAAAAGAATATGAGCAATACTACGGCGCTTGTACTAAGTTACAAGCTACCTGATAATATGAAGCTAAGTCTTACAACAATCTTTGATAAAGACCTAGAAAACGATAGAGAAGGACTCGTAAGAGATCCAAAAATTGGTTTTTCTAAAAGCTTTGGAAAATTAAATAGATTTATATCTACTTCTGTTGCTACTTCTGCAAAAATTCCAGTAAGTAAGGCATCAAGAGTCACTACAAGTCTACAAACAGGAATCAGTCTTTCTGGAAATATTGTATACGACGCTTCAGAACACCTTACGAATGGTCTATCTTTTGTATACTCTCCAGCAGTAATTACAAATTTTCACAAGTATAGAGTTACAACATCTGGAAGCTCTAATACACAATATACATTATCAAACTCACTTACAGCAGGTTATGACATCACTGACTTCATGAGTGCTTCTGTAAGAGGTTCTTACTATAGAAATTTTGACTACACTGGACACACAAAAGACTTCTTTGGAGTTGAGCAAACTCTCTCTTTTGTACTTCCGCAGAATTTCTCATTAAGTATCGGACACTCTACAGGTGGTTCAGCACTAGCTGTTAACGGTAGAGAGTCAAACGTAAAATTATTTGACAAAGATTTATCATCATATTTTTTAAATATAAGTTTTAGCTACTAAGCAATCTAGGAGAAAGAATGAAAAACAAGAACTATCTATTAACTTCTCTCATCGTTGCAGGACTTGTTACAAGTTGTGCGAAAGAAAGAGAACTTGATACAGTTTACAAAGCGCCAGAGATCACGAGCAAATCGGCCATCAATACTGAGGCAGAGTTTCTCTATGTTCCAACATCCCAAGGTGTTCCTAGATTCACTAAGGCGATGAAGCCATTTGTTCAAGGTAACGAGAAAATCGTCAAATTTAAATTTGAAGAAGAAGGTATCGTTGCTTACGAAATGGAAAAGAATGAAACATTTCAAGATAGTACGCTTAACAATAAGCCAATCCTTACTATCCCTGTAACGTATAAGTCTTTTAGATGTGCTGAAAATGCTGATAAAGAATGTACCAATAAAGAAGAAGAAAATACAGAACTAGAATGGTTTCAAAAGGACAACTTTGTTCCTGACTTTGAAAGTGTAAAAGTTCTTGAAGCCGACAGCGTTGGGCTTCCAGAGAACGAAGATCCTTGCTACTCTCTCCAAGCAACGAAACTCGTAAATTACGAAGTAACTAAAACTGATCTTCATTTTGAAATTGAGAAAACTTATAAATTTTCAAACACTCCTGCTTGTACCAATGAATTATGGTATAGCTCAGGAAGTGAGTACGATAAATTTCTTGAAAATTTAGATGACAATGGTGCATTTAACACAAGAGTATTCTTCTCATTTGCAAAACTTGATACTATAGCTTCTCCTAACTATAAAGATATTGCTTATCCTGTAGAAGAGCATGGAACTTTTGGATTCTTCAAAACTAAAGAAAGAACAAAGAACGCCTTTGGTCAAACAGAGAGAAGTTATAAGCTAAATAGATGGAACCCAGCGAAGAGAGTTGTTGACTACTACCTAAGTGATGAGTTCTCGAAGAAAGAAAATAAGTATCTAAAAGATGCCACTATTTTTGCCTTCGATAGAATGAATACAATGCTAGAAAATAACAAAGTAAATCTTAGACTTAAACTACATATGCCAGAAGGTAAGAGACCAGGAAATCTAAGAAATACAATGGTTGTTCTTATTGAAGACATTGCTTCAAGCTTACTTGGATACGGGCCAACTGTTGCAAACCCAAGAACAGGGGAAATTGTAAAAGGTCACGTAAATATGTACAAAGGGTCACTAGAGTCAATTGCTCCAAGTGCATACGATTCAATTGTATTCTTAGAAAAACAATTAAAGAAAGAAGCAAGTAACACTGCTGCGATTCAAGCCTCTCTTGAAGTTTCAAAGAAAAAGAGTGCAAAGGTCAATTCAAAAGATCTTGCTGCTGCGGTAAAGAAATCACTTGAATCTAAGACGATTTCAACTGCACACCTTGATCACGGGCACAGCCACGGACACGCCGATCTTCACACAGGTGAATTAAGTGCAGCTGCTGCAAACTTTAAAGACTTTAAAAAGAAAGTTGATAAGAGACTACGTACTGATTATCAATCGCTAGTTCTTGGAAAAGTTGATGGTCAATTAAACGAGTTCACAAGAGAAATGAAAGATAGCTTAGAAATTAAAGAGCTTCTTCATAAGAATAGTGTTTATACAACAGATATGTTCAACTTCCAGGCCCTAGGTAAAATCTCAGTTGACGAGATCAATACTGTTGGTGGGATCAGAAATGAACTTGGAGAACTTAAAGACTGGATTCAGTTAAACGAATCTCAACAAAGAACTTTAATCAAGATTCTTGCTCGTCACGCTTATATTCCAACTCTTGTGCACGAAATTGGACACAACCTTGGACTTAGACATAACTTTAGAGGATCACTTGATGCTGCAAACTACTATAACAAAGAAGAGAGAGCAAAGCTTGGACTTACAAGTGGATCAGTATTCTCTTCGATTATGGATTACTCTTACTCAAGCTTAAACGAGCTATCGACTTTTGGTAAGTACGATATTGCTGCTCTTAAATTTGGTTATAATAGAGCTGTAGAAGTAAAAGAAAAAGTTGGTGGTAAAGTTAGAACTGTTTCACTTGAGCAGCCTTCACTTGATGGTTCTTCAATAATTGAAAAAAGTGTTAACGAAATTGAAAATAGAGTTGAATACAAGTTCTGTACAGATGAAGACGTAAATATGTACGCTGACTGTAATAGATTTGACGAAGGTTCAAATGATTTAGAAATGACTAAGCATTACGCAGCTAAGTACAAAGAGTACTACCAGTGGCGTAACATGAAGAATAGATCTAAGAACTTTAACGATAGAATGGGAACATGGAGATACTACCTAGGGACTTACTACACACTGCTAGACCTTAGACAGGCCCATGAAACTTGGCAATTCTATAAGACTTACTTGGCAAAGTTTAACCTTGAGCGCATGATAAACAATAAGTGTAATGCCCAAGATAGAATTAATGACCCAAAATTCTGCGAAACTATTGATAAGGTAGTAGACGCCAATGATGTTGCAACGAGAACTCTTTTAGATATCGTTAAGACTCCTGATCTTACTTGTGATGTTCAGTACTCATTTATTGATAACACAACTGGAAAGCCAGCTCACACAGCAAGAGTTGCGGCCAACTTTGCAGCCGGAACACTTTATAAGTCTTACCCTCTTGAAAATGGTAAAGGTGAATACAGAGCAACAAGTTGCTTCGATCAAAATGCAAGGCTTGATATCCTTAGAGAAAGAGAAGCGCTCACAACTGCATTTCAATCATGTGAAGCAGCTCTTGGACAGGAAAAATGTTCTTCAGATGATATTGGACTTTCTGCTCAAGTAGTTGGACAAGTAGGTAAATTACACAACGATATCGATGCCGCTGATAGAGACGGAGAAAGACTAGAGACTGATGACATTGAAGTAAGAGGAACATGGCTAGATAAAGTACTAGCAATGGAAATCTTAACAAATAGAGATAGATTAACTTCGGCAGGTGAAAGTATTCACGCATCATTTACTGATATGCCAAAGTATAAAGCAGAGATCACTAACCTACTAGAGCATTTAGCGCTTAATAAGACTTTAGCGTCTCCAATAGCAGCTGAAACTAGAAGTGGTGTTAAATACCAAATGCCGTTTGCAACTGACCTTCACGCGAAGACTAAAGTGCCAACGATTAAGAGATTTTTAAAGCAATTCATTCCTTTCCCAGATTCGAAAGAGTTTGATATTGCACCAGTACTACTTAAGACAGCAGCTATCAACTCTCACGAGAGTGAGAATGATTCTGAAAGCCTAAGCCAATATGTTGCAAGATCTGAATTCTTTGACTCATTAGTTGTAAGAAGAAAGAGCAGTGCTTCTACTAATATTGGATTTGGTGCTTCAGTAAAACTAATTGCAAACGTACATGACTTCACTTACGGAGCAACAGAGAGAAACACGCTTGCAGCAGAAAGTATTGCGAGAATTAATGGGCTTACAACTTTAAGAAGTGAGCAAATTGAAAGCGTAATGAAAGAGATGTCTAAAGTTGAGACTCCTGCCGAAGAAGTTGCTACAGCAGAAGAAGTAGCAACGGAAGGATCTACAGAGGAAGAAGTTGCAGTAGTAGAATCGGAAGCAAAAGCAGAGATCATCGAAATAACTGCTGAAGTACAAGCAAAGGTAATGCAATTGATTTCAATCAAGCAAACGATTGCAATTTATCAATCAACTTTTGATAAACTACTACAAGCAGTTGTGACAAACTCTGATGGAACTCCAGAAGGGCAAGAAAGATTAATGAAAGCTCTTGCAGAATTAAGAGTAAGTGAAGGAGCTAGAAACTTCGACGCTGCTGAAGAGTTATTCGTCAACATGAATTCACTAATTCAAGATGATATGAGGCTTCTACCACTTGCTAATGCAGACCTTTATGATCTTAAGTTTACGATGTCTAATGAGGAAGCTAGAAAAGAAATTCTAGACAAAGAAGTTGACTCAATCTGGGCATTACCAATTATCGATTAAACAAAGAATAACCGAGGCACTTAGTTTTAACTAAGTGCCTCTTTTTACAACTTCTGCCAAATATCATGTGCAATTTTCACCCCGCAAAACATTCCCCATAAATCCCCCTTACCTCTCTTAAGTAACTGAATTCTTTAAAAGGCCTTAAATATTCACAATTCATTTAACTAGTAGTGTTAATATGTCTCATCTTTGACCGTAGAGGTCTAATGTTAGTACCCAAGTTAAGTGGAGTAGACATGAAGAATGAATACTATGATGAGACATTTCTAGCCAACCAGAAGAATACCCTTCTACAAATGAAGAGCAATATTCTAAACCATATGAAAACGCACTCTATTGATGAAATAGCCCCCGATAGAGATCAAATCGTCGAAGATGTGGACCAAAGTCAGGTTCTCATGGCACAAAGCCTTAGCATGGGCCTTAGAGACCGTGAGCTGGTAAGACTGCATCAGATCGAAGACGCTCTCGCAAAATTTGATGATGGTAGCTATGGACTCTGTGAAGATACTGGTGAGCCTATTGGTAAGAAGAGGCTTGAGAAAATTCCTTGGGTAAAGTTATCAATAGACGCACAAGAAGAAGTTGAGAGAAACTCTAGGGCAGCCTAGCTGCTTTTAACACTTATAATTTTAGCATACACAAAGGCCCCAAAATTGGGGCCTTTGTTTATTGAGTATATATTTTAATTCTTTATGCTTTTGTGAACTTGATAACTTCTACCGGACAAGCTTCTGCCGCTTCTTCCACAAGAATTCCATTATCTAGTGGAGCTCCTGGACGAATGATACAGCTATCATCTGTCACTTCGAAAACTTCTGGAAAAATAGCTTCACAGGCATCACAAACAATACAACCTGGCTCAATCCAAACCTTACTTACAGCAAAGTTTTCAACTGCTGCCGCATCTCCACCTGATCCTGCGAAGGCCCCTGCGAACTCAGGGTTTGAAGAAATTTTTAAAGCTTTATTTGAAGCCGGTAATGGCTCTGCAATAAAGCTTCTCTTTGGCGTGTGATAGAGAGGCTTGGCATAGTTTAACGTATGATCTTCATTAAATTTATCAGCATCACCAGTAGCACTCTCAACCATTGCCTTAAACTTTTCGGCCTTAAACATGAAGTGGTGAACAAGAGCGTCTTTACTAGCTCCCATTTCAACTTCAACTGAAGCGCTTTCATGGTTACAAGCTGCAAGAAGTTGCTCAAGGTTTTTTCCGAAGTCTAGGTCTCTTGCAAAAGATGAGCTAGCAGCATCAAAGGTTCTCGTCACATCTACTTGAGTTGGCGTACTAAAAGGATTGTAAAGTCTTAGTCTAATTGAATCAAACTTTGCAGGCTCACGTGAGCTATTCCACTTTAGTGAGAAAGCAAATCCGTTTGAATCTGTTTTAGACTTTAGAATTGTAAATCTTGGCTTCGCAAATAAGAAGTGGAATGCTCCAGATAGTAGACTGAAGACTCCAACTGTAACGACTAGGCCAATCCCTGCTAAAAGGGCAACTCCCATGGCAATGAAGGTTGTATTCACTTAACACTCCCTGTATTAAGAATTTGGAATAGAAAATACTCCAAAATTTCACTTTAAATTCAAATTATTATACTTCTAATATAAACATTTTGAAGGATTTAGCCAACCTGTTTTAAGTGGCTTATATTAGTTTTTTTCTAAAGGGTTGTGACCAAAGCCTACCCTCACTCTCAATAAATTATCTTCAAACTCTCCAAGCCCAAGTAATTTCCCATTATGGAGGGCCCAGAAAAAGCCATTTTCAAAGTCTTTATGCATTGCGAGACCATTAAAGAATTTTACGGCCTCATTCTCAGACAATTCTAACTTTGGAAAATCTAAAAAATTATCAATCCTAGTACCAAATTCTTCGACAAGATAATCGGCATCCCTCTTGGGCCATGCTTCTTCTAAAAGTGATTTTTCAATATGAGCAGGACCAATAGATTCTCGAACTAAATTCTTTAGGGCCCCATGAGTGCCAAGCTTCTTTGCTATATCTTCAAAGAGAACTCTAATATAAGTCCCGGAACTTGCTGTAACTCTAAAGGTCACAACTCTTCCATTTAATTCTACTAATTCAATTTCAGAAATATGTCTTTGAACTTCTGGCTTTTCAATAATCACACCCTGTCTCGCCCACTCATAGAGAGGTTTTCCCTGATGCTTTGTTGCTGAAAATGCAGGAGGAGACTGCGAATATTCTCCTTTAAAACTTTCTATAATAGAGACTAGTTTGTCTTCACTAAACTCTGAGCATTCAACGAAATCAAGCTCTTCTTCAGCGACGGTAAAATCTCCCGTAGGACTTTCCACTCCAAGAACTCCCGTTGCCAAGTATGTTTTAGGGAATTTCTCATGAATATAATCATTGAAGCGCGGTGCTTGTCCTATGGCAATTAAGAGAACCCCTTCCGCAAAAGGGTCTAGAGTCCCAAAATGACCAATTTTCCCAAAGCCTTTTGGAAGGTGATATTTAAAATGTCTTACAACATCAGAAGAAGTCATCCCTTCAGGCTTATAGACATTAAAAACTAAAGGGCCAAATCCTGGCCCCGCATTCTTTGATTTTCTATTTGAGCGTGAACTCATGAGACGCCTTTACCCTTCTTTGCTTCTTCACCTAATAAGTCCTCAATCTTCTTTTCTTCGTCATATTGAGAGTCATAGATAAAGGTAATAGTAGGAACGTGTCTCATTTTTAATAATTTAGAAAGGTAAGTTCTAAGCTTTCCGGTAATTCCTTCAATCGCCTTCTTAGAGTCACCTCTCTTAGTAGCATCAAAAGTATCCCAGTAAAGCTTAGAATTTGATAGGTCATCTGAAAGCTCGACTCTAGTTATACTTACAAAAGTTAAACTAGAGTCAGAAACAGATGTTCTTATAAATGCATTAGAAGCATTTAATATTTTCTCAGAGAGAATATTTTTCTTTCCAGAACTTGCGCCCAAGATTAATCCCTTGCTTCCATTGCTGCAGCTTCTTCGGCCTCTAATGCCGCAAGCTCTGCAGCTTCAGCTGCGATTTTTTCTTCCTTAGCTACGTCATCAAGAGTTCTCTTCTTTTCAACAAGCATATAGGCTTCAAATTGGTCATTAACTTTAATGTCAGTATAGCCTTCAAGACCGATACCACACTCAAAACCATTCTTAACTTCTTTAACATCATCTTTAAATCTCTTAAGAGATGACATTTTTCCGTCAAACATGATCTTCCCATTTCTAAGAAGACGAATATTACAACCAACTTTAATCTTACCATCAATAACAGAAGAACCAGCAATCGTTCCAATTTTTGGAACAGTGAAAGTATCTTTAACTTCTGCTCTACCGATAAATTCTTCGATAGTATCAGGATCAAGCATCCCTTCAATGGCCAGAGTTACATCACCAATTAGCTCATAGATAATTGAGTATGTTTTAATATCAAGTGACTTCTCTTCAGCTAATCTTCTAGCAGTTGTATTAGGCCTCATGTTGAATCCTAAAATAAACGCCCCCGAAGAATCAGCTAAATTAACATCATTATCGTTAATTGCACCAACACCACCTGCAATAACTTTCACCTCAACTTCAGAATTTGAAAGTGCAAGTACAGCTTGCTTAATTGCTTCAAACGAACCTTGAACATCAGATCTAATAATAAGATTAAGTTCTTTCGTTTCCTTTCCATCATTAGCGGCCATAGCAAAGAAGTCTTCTAGAGAAACTTTCGCTTTTGGTGCTTCCTCAAGTTGCTTTCTCTCTGCAACTCTATTGGCAACAATTTTCTTTGCTTCTCTTTCGTTCTTTACAACGTCCACAGAAGACCCAGGACTTGGCGCTTCGTCTAGTCCAAGAATCTGAACAGGAGTAGAAGGTCCAGCAGACTCGAGCTGTTTTCCCAAGTGATCAGTAAGGCTTCTCGCTCTACCAAAAGTCTCACCTACAACAAGTGAATCACCTTTCTTAAGAGTACCTGATTGAATTAAAATTGTTGCAACTGGACCACGTCCATGCTCGATCTTAGATTCAATAACAACACCTTCTACATTTCCTTCTTCACTTGCTCTTAACTCTAGCATTTCAGTTTGAAGTGCAATTGATTCGAGGAGATTGTCTACCCCATCACCTTTAAGTGCTGAGATTGGAACAAATTGAGTTTCCCCACCCCATTCCTCAGGAGTAATCCCAAGATCAGCAAGCTCTGACTTAATTCTGTCAGTGTTAATCCCTTCTTTATCCATTTTGTTTACAGCTACAATTATTGGAACGTCAGCATTCTTACAGTATTTAACCGATTCTCTTGTTTGAGGCATTACACCATCATCAGCCGCCACAACAAGAACAACAAGGTCAGTTACATCAGCTCCACGCTGTCTCATTGATGCAAATGCCGCATGGCCAGGAGTATCTAGGAAAGTAAGAGTACTCTTACCTGCCTTAACTGAGTAAGCTCCAATGTGCTGAGTGATTCCACCAGCTTCATCGTTTGCAACCTTAGCATTACGAATATGATCTAATAGAGTAGTCTTACCATGATCAACGTGCCCCATAATTGCAATAATCGGATTACGAAGAGGTAACTTAGAGCGGTCGTCTTCACTTAACTGCTCTTTACCCATAACCTTATCTTCATCAAAGGCAACATTTTCAACTCTATAGTCATAAAGAGCTGCAATTTCTTCGGCCAGTTGCATTCCAATATAATCTCCAGTTTTAACTAGGAGGTTCATATCTAAACACTGATCGATCATATCTTTTAGTTTAACTTTAAGTTTTTTAGCAAGCTGATCTGAAGGAGCCCCGTCGTGTAACTTCACAACTCTCTTTGATTCTTTAACTTCTGTAATCTCAGTATCCTTAGTTGGTCCAGAGTAAGTTTTCTTTCTCTTAACTGTTGAATACAGAGGACGACCAACACCACCACCTAGAGCATAACTCTTAAGTTCAGTATCAGCTCTTTCCTGAGTAAGAGTTTGAGCTTTATTTACATTTTTCTTTCCAGACATCATTGAAGCAAGAGCTCCCATTCGTCCTTTAGAAACCTTCTTCTCGTCTTCAGTAGCTCCCGCCTCACCCTCTTTCTTTTCAGGTGGTATGTAGACAGGAGTAAATCTATGAGGCGCGTCTCCAGCTTCTTTCTTTGCCTTTGCTTCCGCTTCGGCCTTAGCTTTCTTCTCCGCTTCTTCTTTCTCTATTTCTTCTTTTGTTTTTACATGCTCTGTAGAAACAACTCTAAGACCAAAAGAGGAATCAGACTTGTCTTTTCCCTTAGCTTCAACTGTCTCTGAGACTTCCGTGGTAGCCACAACTTCAACAGGAGCAGTTTCCAGGGTCTCGCCCTTATCTTCTTGAGAGTCTTCCACAGTTTCTACTGGTGCAACAACTACTGGAGTCGGCTCAGCCTCAACAGGGTCACTGCCTTTTTTACGAATAACGCTCTTCTTTCGAACAACAGTCTTTTTCTTTGTCTCAGAATCTTCTGTAGAATCTTCGCTAGAGTCAGCCGCTTTTGCTGTTACCGTTTTCTTGGCAACTTTCTTTTTAGCAGCTTTCTTCTTAACGACTTTCTTCTTAGTCTTAGAACCAGAGGCTTTCTTTTCTTCTTTAGCAGAATCATATCCGGCCATAATCTGCTTTACTTCATCATCAGTAAGCGCAGTCATATGGTTTCGAACAGAAAAGCCTTTATTCTTTAGTTCTTCAACTAAGTCTAAAGGTCCTTTATTCAATTCTTTCGCCAATTCAAATATTTTCATAGGCATTATATGGACTCCCTATCCAGTTTCTTTTACTTAAGTTTGAATGCTGCTAACTCTTCACGGAGTCTTCTTTCAGCATCAGAGAACTTATCTTGTGATTCTTCATCAGATTGTTCTTTATTTATAATTCCATGGTAAGCAGGAACAGCAGAAGCAGAAACTAGCTCCTCTTCTTCATCAGCTTGGAATTGAATTTCACCAGCGTCAATCGCTGCAATAGTATCACTGATAATACCTGCAGCTTGCTCTTCATCAACCTCTAGAAGTTCAGCAAGCTCAGCCGCTTCAGCAGCTGCGATATCACCAATCGCTTGAATACCATTTTGAACCATAACCTGGGCCAAACTATCTGTAATAGAAGATATTTGAAGAAGGTTTGCCACAGATTTTTGAATTCTTTCCTGAAGCTTAGTTTTAGAAATGATATTAATTTTATATCCACTCAACATTGCAGCAAGACGAACATTCTGTCCTCTTCTACCAATAGCAAGTGATAATTGATCTTCTTCTACAACTACGTCCATAGTGTGATCAGAATGATCAATTTGAATATTTGTAATTTCAGATGGAGCTAGAGCTGCTCTTGCAAATGTCTCAACGTCGTCAGACCATTTTACAATATCAATCTTCTCACCTTGAAGTTCATTCACAACGTTTTGAACTCTTGAACCTTTCATACCAACACAAGCACCAACTGGATCAATATCTTTATCTACAGAGATAACGGCAATTTTAGCTCTTTGCCCTGGCTCTCTTGCAGCAGATTTAATTTCAATAGTACCGTCTTGAATTTCAGGAACTTCAAGTTCAAATAATTTAACAAGGAACATTGGAGATGTTCTTGATAAACGAATCTCTGGTCCTCTGTTAGTCATAACAACTTCTGTTAAGAAAGCTTGAATTCTATCTCCAGGCTTGAAGTTTTCACCAGGAATAACTTCTCTTCTAGAAAGAACTGCATCGGCCTTACCAAGGTCAACAACAATATTTCCTCTCTCATATCTTCTAGCAATACCTGTAACAAGCTCATTTTCTTTGTGCTTGAATTCAGCAAAGAGGATCTCTCTTTCAGCATCTCTTACTTTTTGGAAGATAATCTGACGTGCTGTTTGTACGTCAACTCTTGAAAAGTTAGGGTTTTCAATCTTTATACCGATTTGATCACCAATCTCTACATCTTCATCTAATTCTTTAGCATCAATTAAAGTAATCTCTACAATTGAGTCTCTTACTTCTTCGACAACATTCTTATATTGATAGATTTCGATATCATCGTCACCATCGTTATATCTTGTTTCGTATTCACCTTGAATCCCGTACTTTTTTCTAGCAGTAACTAAGAAAGCTTGCTCCACCGCTTTAATAACGATGTCTTTTTCAATCCCTCTTTCTTTACCGAGAGTTTCAATTACCCTACCTAGTTCAGAAAACATTTTTACCTTCCTTTTGCTCAACTTACTCTATTCAAGATCAAGAGCAGGTTCTAAATTTGCTTTTTTTATATCATCGTATTTTAAATTTAATTCAAAACTATCGGCCAAGACGCAAATCCCATCTTCACTTACAGTCTTTAGCTTTCCAATCAACTTCCTCTCACCCTGTAGAGATTTTGGAATACCTGGAAAACTATCATTAACTAATCTTGTTTTAACTGTGAATTGAATATCTTGATCTAAAGACATTTTGAAGTGTTCAACAGTAGTAAGATGCCTAAACATCCCCGGCGAAGAAACTTCAAGAGTAAGCTCGCTTGGCATCCATTCTTCTTCTTCAATAAAAGGAGTAAGGGCCTTATCAAGTTTAGAACAATCCTCTATTAGAGCTGTTTTAGTCGCAGGATCCATTATGAATACTCTAAGAGTATGAGACCCTTTGAGATATTCTAAATCATATATTTCTAAATTTAATTCTAAACAAAGCTTCGAACACAGCTCATAGAACTTCTTTTCGATACCTGTACTCTCTTCTCTTAAAACCATACTTCTCACTAAAAGCGCGCAAAATAAATTGCGGCAATAAAAAAGGGAAGATTAAATCTTCCCTAGTTTCACAAAATTAATTGAAACCATAGATTAACAATCGAGATCAGTATTTAATATCAATTGAAATCTAATAACTTAATATCAGGATTACAAGCATTTGGCAAATAATGAAACCCTTTATAAGTGTTTTTCCATTATATGGGCATCTGCGCCATTTGAATAGAAGTTTTTCTTTAGATGAATTTTCTTATAATCATGCCTCTCATAGAGTGCGATAGCCGATCTATTCCCTACCTCTACTTCTAAAATACATCTCTCAATTCCTAGAACTCTAAAATGACTATGCGAAGCATTTAAAATAGCCGCCCCATACCCCTTTTTTCTAAATTTAGGATTCACAACAATTTTTGTTAGATGTGCCAATTTATCTAGAGGACTAAGTAGAAATATTGCAAAACCATGACACTGAGGATCAAAGAAGGCAAAATAATCTTTATTTAACCTTGCTCTCTCCCAAAGCTGCTCACTCCAGGGAAAAGGAAAATACGATTCATCTAACTCTTGTAAGTGTTCTAAGTTTTCAGCTGAAACTTCACCCAATACGAGAGACTTTATAATCACAAGAAGTAGACCTGAGACGAAAGTTTTCGATCAATACCAGAGTAGAAAATACGAATTTTCTCTTTAAGATGTTCGTCTAGTTTTACAGGCCTTCTCTCTCTAAGAAATCGATCTCTAAGCAAGAATTCACTTTTAATAAATAATTTTAAAACATCCGTAATTTTCTTAGATTTATGACACTTCGTAAAATTAATACCACTAAGCTCATCACCAGTAACTTCGACCTGGATGGTTGCTGAATACATTAAAATTTTATTTAAAAGGAGAATCTTTTGTAATTGCTCCTGCCTTCTATTTAATACGGTATAATCCGACAAGAATGCAGGAAGAGATTCGTAATCTTTCTTTGAAAGTTCAAGGCTTCTAATCAAGTAACTCTTATCCCCGACACATCTAAAAACCTCTAAAGGAGATAGGAATTTATTTACATCAGAGAGATAGAAAGTTTGTTCTTCAATTTTAAAAAGAGCTGTGTCAGAAATATTTTGGGCCAACGAAATTGGCCCAAAGATTAAAATAAAAATAGATATAATAAACTTCATGGGTTTATTATACAGGAGAACTCAATTCAACGTTAGCAATAGTTTTATCGTCAACATTCTTCGTTTCCATATGGAATCTAATTTTAGCTGATGGATTAAAGGTATAACCGTCTTTCCCACGGATAATATACTTTCTCTTTTCTGCCTTAGCCGCTTTAGGCTCAATAAGCTTTCTCAGCCTAGAAACACTTGTATAAATTAGCTTATCGTGAATAAGAGGGTTGTACTCATCTTTCCAGATAGACTTGGCCAACTGTTCCTTATCGTAGTATTCACCAGGGTTCTTGGCGAGTAAGAAAAGAATTTCTAAAAGAACAAAACGGTGCTTGAAATCAATAGTTCCAAGAGTTCTCTCTTTAATTTTCCTATTATTTCTATCTAAGTAGAGATCAACACTTGAATCGTTAACTTCTTCGATTTCAGTATTTAATAAATTTGAAAGTCTTCTAAAAACAGAAGGGTCATTTGACTCACTTGCAAGCTTGAAATACTCAAGAGCACGGTCGAAATCTCCCATATTCTTATAAACATTTCCTTTGCCTAAGAGGATATATCCAAATAGGTTCCAGCACTTCTTAGTCTGAAGAGTTTCATTAGCAAGCTTGAAGAATTTAAGAGAATTTTCAAAATCTTCAACTTCTAGATAAACCTTCGCTGAAAAGAGGTACATTGCACCACTTAAGTAGTCTTTCTTAATTATTGCCAGCAATTGATTAAGTTGCCCTAAGTAATCAAGTGCACCTTTATAGTCTTTTCTATTATAGCAATTATTTGAAAGGGCCAAGAGTGTTTTTGCAAGAATATCTGGCTCATTTTCTTCTTTAGATTTCTTATAGGCAAATTGAAAGTTCTCAAAAGCCTCTTGAAAGTTGCCACCGTAATTTTTTACGATTCCAACGTTATAGAAATATTCTGAATTTAAACTTCCTAAAACCTTAGTTAAGTCATCAACTAACTCTTCCGCGTGAGCAATATAAGCTGTCGCTTTTTCATCATCTAATTTCTCAGAAGAGATTCTAATCAGGAAACCTAGGATTTTAAAAATTGAGAAGATATCTCTTGGTCTCTCTGCACACTTTAAAGACTTAAGAAAGTTTTCTTCCGCTGCATCTAAATCAGATTTATCGTAGTGAAGCTTTCCTAGTTGATAAAAAGATCTACCAATTTCTCTTTTAGAAAGTGAGTCTTCTGTAGGTATGTATTGGTCATTGAACTCGTAAAAAGCGATGGATGTTTCAGCTTCTGTAGGCCTTATATTCATCTCTAGATTGTCGTTCATCATAGTTCATTCCCCGAAAAGTTGGTTTAAAACCTTGGTCAATTGCGCAGCCTATTCAAGCACTTAAGAATTGAGCTTGCAAGTTCATATCACGTTATAGCGCCATAAGTCAAAAAAGAGATTATAAAGATGTAATTTTTCTCCCTCTAACTCATTGATAAATGGAATTCCCGTTGGTAAAGTGTGAAATTATTATAAAACAAAATTATGAAGTAATTTCGGAGCTTTAACTCATGGCCAAATTTGACCTAGACACAATCAGACACTCAACTGCACATTTAATGGCTCAGGCCATCTCCAGAGTGTTTCCAGACACCCATATTCAATTTGGGATAGGGCCAGTAATAGAACACGGATTTTACTACGATGTAGATATGGAACATCGTCTTGTTGACGAAGATCTAGAAAAAATCGAAGCTGAAATGCAGAATCTTATAAAAGAGAATCTATCAATCGAAAGAAAAGAGATGTCTCGTACTGAAGCCCTTAAGTTCTTCGCAGACAAAAATGATGAACTCAAACAAGACCTCATTAATAGCTTTGACGAAGACGCCGAAATAACTTGCTACCAACAAGGAGACTTTATCGACCTTTGTCGTGGTCCTCACGTTGAGAGCACAGGACAGCTTCCAAGATTCTTTAAACTACTCCATATTGCCGGTGCCTACTGGCGTGGAGATGAAAATAATAAAATGCTTCAAAGAATTTATGCGGCAAGTTTTAGTGATAGAAAAGAGCTTAAGGCCCATTTAAACTTCTTAGAAGAAGCAAAAAAGCGTGACCATAGAAAGCTTGGAAAAGACATGGAGCTCTTCCACTTTAATCCTGTGGCACAAGCTTCTCCTTTCTTTATGCCAAAAGGTGCTTTTGTTTATAATAAGCTTATCGAGTTTATGAGAGAGCTCTATAGAATCTACGATTATCAAGAAGTGATCACACCACAAATTCTTGACTCTGATCTCTGGCACACGAGTGGTCACTATGAACACTATAAAGAAAATATGTACTTCTCAAGAATTGATGAGAGAGAGTACGCCGTAAAGCCAATGAATTGTCCATGTCACATGCTTATGTTTAAGCATTATAAGTATTCTTATAGAGACCTTCCAATGAGATATGCTGACTTTGGTAGACTTCATAGATACGAGAAAGCTGGAGCAGTTACAGGGCTCACAAGAGTTAGAACTTTCTGCCAAGATGATGCCCATATCTTTATCGATATTGATGGTATCCAAGATGAGATCACAAAACTAATGGAGATGTTCTTCATTTGTTACGATCACTTTGGATTTACAGGAATTAAGGTCAACTTATCCACAAGACCTGAAAAGAAATCTGGTGATGATGCCACATGGGACAAAGCAGAAGCGGCCCTTGAGGACGCTCTTAAAAAGAGTGGTCATGAATACTTTATCAAAGAAGGAGACGGAGCATTCTACGGTCCAAAAATTGACGTAGAGATTGCTGACGCCATTGGAAGATACTATCAACTTGGAACAATCCAATTAGACTTCCAACTTCCTGAGAGATTTGGACTACATTATACGACAGCTGACGGTAATGAAGAAAAACCAGTTGTTATCCACAGGGCCCTACTTGGATCTCTGGAGAGATTCTTTGGAGTCTACCTTGAGCACGTTGCCGGATGCTTCCCATTTTGGTTAGCCCCTGAACAAGCGGTCATCGTTCCTGTTAATAATGAATTTCACTTAGACTTTGCCAATAAGCTTCAAAGAGAATTATTCGCCAAAGGACTTAGAGTAAAAGTTGACGATAGAAATGAATCGATGGGCTACAAGACGAGACAGATTCAACAATCAAAAGCTCCTTATATGATTGTTATCGGAGACAGAGAGATGGAAAATAACAGTGTCTCTCTTAGAAAGCACGGTGAAAAGAAAACTGAATCGATGACAATTGAAGAGCTAAAGAAACTATTTACAGAGCTTAATGCTGAGTTTATTCCGGCGAAGCTTAGACAGAGTTAATATGAAAAATATTCTTCTCCTTTGTGGTGGCGGTGGAAGTGAGCACGATGTCTCACTTCGCTCCGCGGATTATATCTACAACGAACTTTTAAGTTTAAATCTCTATAAAGTTTTCAAAGTAGAGATCAAACATAACGGAGATAGAATTGATCAAAATGGCGAGTTATGCGAGCTTAGAAAGGCAGGAGAGCTTCACTTTCCAAATTCTAAAACAACGGAAAACCTAGACTTCGCTATTCCTTGTATTCACGGACCTCCAGGAGAGAATGGCATTATCCAATCTATTTTTGAACTCATGGGGCTCCCCTACTTAGGTTGTAGACCAGAGCCAAGTCAAACTTGCTTTAATAAGGTCACTACAAAGTTGTGGTTGGACACTTTAGACATTCCGAATACACCCTATGTCTATCTAAGTGATGACAGTGAAAAGTCTCTTACTAAAGCGAGAGATTTTTTCCAAACTCACAAAGACGTCTATATAAAAGCCGCAAGCCAAGGCTCTTCAGTAGGATGCTATCATGTAGCAAGTCGAGAAGAAGTAGATAATATGATTCGAAAGGCCTTTACTTTTTCAGATTACGTTCTAATAGAGAAGACAATTAAAGCAAGAGAGCTTGAAGTCAGTGTCTATGAATTCAATGGCGAAATAAGAGTGAGCCTTCCCGGCGAAATTATTTGTCCTGACGGCTTCTACGACTTTGATCAAAAATACTCAAATGAAAGTAAGACGAAAACTGATATCGAAGCAAAGAACTTATCCAGTGAAGTTATCAACTCAATTCAAGGCTATGCCCTAGAAGCGTTCAAAGGGCTAAAACTTCGCCACCTCTCAAGAGTTGATTTCTTCTTCACCGATACTGGAGAAGTTTACTTAAATGAGATCAACACATTCCCTGGGATGACTCCAATCTCAATGTTTCCAAAGATGATGGAAAACCATGGGACTAAGTTCTCTCAATTTCTAAAAAATATAATCGAAGAATCTATATAATATTTATCAAAATATTTATCTAAGGCGGACATCATGAAGCTTCCAATAATAAATACAAAGACTGAAGAATATTCAAAAGCATTACTTAATAAATTCTATGACAATGAATTTATACCTGCAGAGAAGAAGAACTACTTAACCGACTTAAAGAAGTCTACTGGTCCATTCCTCGCAATTGATGACGAAAACGGTGAGACAAAGTACTTAATGGATGCCGCTTCTCAAATTGCAACACTAGGCCTTGGTTTCTCTCCTTCAGTATTCTTTGGGACTGCACACTACCTATCCAGTTGGACAAATGACAGTAACTCATCAGAGTTTAAAAATATCAGAAAGGCCTTTACTGAAATTTTAAAGAGAAAAATAAATTGGGAAAACCTAGATTTAACAATTTGTAATTCAGGAGCAGAGGCCAATGAAATAGCCCTTGGCTACTGTTATGAGAAGAGAGTTAATAGGTCGGCCAATAAAGTTCTCGCATTTGAAGGAAGTTTTCACGGAAGAATGATGATTACTCTCTCTAGTACTTGGAATAAAACAAAGAGAGAACCATTTGAATGGCCAGGTCATGAAACGACGTATTGTACTTTTCCTGAACTAGAAACTGATGAGATGAATCCTCTTGCACCACAAGGCTGGCAATCCCTTTGGGCCGATGCTAGCTTAAAAGATTTAGAAGTTCCAAATGACTGGAAGAAAGACTCACAAGTGGCAAAAGAAATTGATTCCCTCTTAGAAGTTAGAGAGAAGCTTCAGGCCGGAGATATTTTTGCAGTCATCGTTGAGCCTATGCAGTGTGAAGGTGGAGATAGATACGCTTCAGGAAGATTCAACGAGGCCTTAATTCTACTCTCACACAGCTTCAATATTCCAGTTATTCACGATGAAGTGCAAACAGGTTTTCACCTTGGGAAAGAATTCTTCTGGCACCGCGAATTCAAACTAAGAAATGATCTCGGAGAAGAGATTTCTCCAGACTACGTTGTGTGCGCTAAAAAAGCTCAAGTAGGCCTTGTCCTATCAAAAGAAAATCATAAAAAGAGAGAACAACTTCAAGTGGCTTCAGTTATAAGAGGCTATCTCCACGCGGTGGCCCTTGATCAATCTCAAGAGTTAATTCAAGCACTAGAGAAAACCTCAAGAGATCTACTGAGTAAGTTATGTGCAAAATTTCCAGAGAAAATCACTCGTCCTCGTGCAAATGGAATGGCCTTTGGCTTTGAACTTCCAAGTTCAGAAATTACCACTGAATTTATTAACAAGAGATTTGCTCACGGACTACTCTATTATCCTGCCGGAGATAAGACTCTTAGATTCAGGCTAAATACAAGTTTTACAAAGAAAGATATCGAATATCTCTTTAATCGCCTTGAAGTGATGGCCCAAGAAATCCTTGAAGGAAAATCATCTGCTGCTATTTGTGAAATCGAAACAAGAAATAGATCTAATGACAGCATCTACGACTGGCAAGAACTTCTTCTTCTCACTAAATTAAATCTCTTTCAAGGAGATGATTTAAGTGGAGAGGTATTCATTGAAGAAATTCAAAAACTATTTAAGAAAACGACTGGATACCAGATTCTTCGAATTAATCAAAATAATTTTGATAAATGGAAAGACAAAGTTCACCAAATGCAGCTTGATATTTATGAACCTGCAAGACAAACTGAAATCATGAAGTTTGAGCAATGTGCTCTTAGTGAAAAAGGTGTTGCTGTAGCGATTGTTGACGGTGAGAGCTTACTTGCCATGAGCTTTAGTTCCCCTCTTGATTTAAATCCACTTGAGAGAGGAGTAAGAAATGATCCTGACTTTAAGAACTCTAATGCTCTTTATATGGTTGACTCTACTGTAGGAAAAAGACTTCAAGGAAAAGGAGTTGGAAGATATTTAAAATATGCACTCACTTGCTTTGCGATGATTGAAGATATTGAAAAAATCAATGGAAGAAATCGAGATAGAATGGCCGCAAGTATGTTAAATATTAACTTATCTCTGGGGGCTCATGAAATCATGTATATGAGCGAAGATTATCCTGACTTTGAAAAATACAGAGATGTTCTCTATTATAGTTGCCCTACGATTTTCAAGAAAGATTCTCTCGTTCTCAGTGATGCTATCAACTCTCCTCTTGGAAGTTCTGACCTCACAAATGAGTACGTAACTGAACAACTCCCCTACCTCGTAAATAAGGTATGTCTTTCAAACTTTGTTTCAACAAGATTCCTAGAACAATTGAGCGCCCTAAAAACAGAGCTACCAGAAGAACTCAAGCATATTTACACAACATCAGGACAATCAGAATGTGTAGATAAGCTTGCAAAAAGTATTTGGTACAATCAAGAAGAGAAAACAAACCATATGGTGACTTTTAAAGGACACTATTTTGGAGAAGGAAGTTTTCTCGCAAGATCTCTTAGCTCTACTTGTGATACTTTCTTTAACGTTACTCACCTAGAGCAACCAACAGAAGATAATCTCGAAGAAGTGCTTAAATCCTTAGAAGATACACTAAAGAAGACAAAGACCATGGCAGTGTGGCTAGAGCCTCTCACTCAACTAACAATGACAAAGCTGTCAGAAGAGGTCATAGAGAAAATCATTACAGTAACGAGAAAATATGGAGCAAAAGTTATCTTCAATGAAACGGCCTCTAGCTTCTATCGTTATTCTTCAGAAAGCTTCTTTGCTTCAAAGAATAAAACTATAGGGCCTGATGCGGCCATGGCCTTTCTAGGAGGACAGGCCGGACTTTGCTTCATGAAGAAGGAAAACTTCTTAGCAAAGCCACTTATGCTCATAAGTACTTGGGACGGAGACGAGTTCTCACTTTCTAATTACAACAAGGCCGTAAGCAGTATTAACAACGATCTTTCAAGTTTTATTCAAACACGTCTTGAGTTTACAAATAAACTAACGGAGCTTCTTGAAGAATATCAAATAGAAGAAATGGAAATAGAAAATGGATGTGGATACTTCATTGGAAATATTTCAGTACAATTAAAGAGATACTTCACCAGAGAAGGCAACCGCTTCATTGTTAACCCAAGCTATTCTGCGATGAGGGAATTTATCAAGGAAGATATCTAATGAAAGATTGCGACTTTCCAATACTTCACTATCAAAAAGGAAATTCTTACAAGGACTGGGGTATAAGTCACGGAGAAGAATATAGAGAGGCCATTGGTGAGTTATTTCTCATTAGAAAAGAGTTAATGTTAAAGAGAAATCCTTCTTTAATTAATCACCTACTTCCAATGGCACAAGCACAGTATGAGCAAACGCTTAAATACTGTGGTGATGCTGCGACAGAATTAGAGGGAATAGCCAAAGGCAGTAATCTCTCTCTCACTGATATAGTAATACTAAATAATTATACTGACTTTAGAGATATAGAACTCACCGATCAAGGCTGTTCAACAATCCAAGTTCAAAATGAATCAAACATTCTAAGTGGCCAAACTTGGGATATGCATTCAAGTGCTAAGAATTATCTCTGTGTCATCGAAGTACCAGAAACAGAACTTGCAAGTAAGAGTCTCATTTTAACTGTTACTGGTTGCGTAGGACTGATGGGAATTAATACTGATAATTGTCTGGTTGGTGTAAATAATATTAACACCACAAGAGCAGAGGTTGGTTTAATTTGGCCTTCCCTTGTAAGAAAAACTCTTGAAGGAAAGAATCTTGGTCAAATGCGCGACATTCTCTTAGATGCTCCAATAACTTCAGGACATAATTACTTAATCTCCACCCCTAAAGGTGCAGAACACTGGGAAATAACTCCAACCGAAAAAGACCTTGTTCATGCCCATGGAGACGGAGAGATTGGCTCTTCCTTCCACACAAATCATTGCCTAGGAGCAAATGTCTCAAAGATTGAGAGTGCTAAGAATGTAAGTGCTACAAGTCATGCAAGATACGATATTCTAAAACAGAAAGTTAAGAATGTAACAGATAGTGCTCAACTAAAGAAACTCCTTCAATGTCACGAAGGAATGCCATTATCAATTTGCTCTCACTACGATAGTGGAGCCAGAGATCCTTCACAGACCTGTGGCGGTGGAATGGCCGATCTAAGTTCTGGTGAAATTCAATTTTGGCGTGGATGCCCAGAGTATGATTCAAATTACAAAGAGTACACTTATCAATTAAATAGTGAAGAAAAATCCTTCACTTTAAAACAAAGTTGAGTAAAAGAAATGAATAACTATCCCTTCTATCTTACATGGACAGCTCAGAAAAATGCTCTCAAGATAGATATTAAGGGCGCAAAGAGCTCATACTATATAACAAGTAGTGATAAGAAATTATATGATCTCTCATCAACAAGCTATCAAGCAGCCTTTGGTCACTCCTACAAACCAATTACAAACGCGATAAAGAAGCAATTGGACAGCCTACCTATTTCAACCCCTAAAGGTATTTTTGATTTAAAAGTCAATGCGACTAATAAACTACTCGATCTCATAGGCCTTCCAGGTAAGATCTTCTACACCATTTCGGGAGCAGAGAGTGTAGAAAACGCCTTAAAAATTGCGAGGCAAATTACGGGAAAGAGTATCGTTCTCGCCAGAGAAAATTCCTATCACGGAGCAACCCTAGGAGCACTCAGTGTCACTGGAGACTGGAGAAATAAAGAACATAGAACAATTGATAATTGGACCAAGAGAATTCCTGATCCAATAGATGATCCAAAGGCAGAGGCCCTTGAAAAATTAATTCAAAAGATTGGAGCTGAGAAGATTGCGGCCATTTGTATTGAAACAATTATTGGGGGCAATGGTGTTTTCAGTGCCCCAAACTCTTGGTGGAAGGCCTTAAATAAACTAAAGTCTAAATATCAATTTCTAGTAATTCTTGATGAAGTCGTTTGTGGGTTTGGAAGAACAGGAAAGCACTTTGGTTTTCAGCACTTCTCTATAAGACCTGATCTCATTTGCATGGCAAAAGTTATTACTGGAGGATACATTCCTTTTGGAGCTGTCTGGACATCAAAGAAGATCTCAAAACTCTATGACAATAAAATACTCTCTTGTGGACTCACTAATTACGCTCACCCTCTAGGTCTAGCGGCCATGAATGCTGTGATGGATGCGATTGAAACAGAAAGCTTTAAAAGAGAATTTAATCTGCTTGAAAATGAATTAATAAAGAGTAAAGAAAAACTAGAAAAACTAAGCAACGTACAAGAAGTAAGACAGGTAGGTCTACTTATGGCAATCGACTTAAAAGAAAAACCTAATTTCTTAGAGTTTACAGAAAAAGAAATTCTTGTGGCCATGGTAGGAAATAGATTAGTCCTTGCTCCCCCTTTTATCATTTCTCCTAGTAAATTAAAAACTCTCCTAGGAAGAATCTACACCATTTTAAAGGAAGTAAATTGATGAAAACAAAAGTATATGAGAACGCAGCTCTCGCCTGCGCTGATATTTCTTCAGGCTCAAGCCTTATGAGTGGAGGCTTTGGTCTTTGTGGAATTGCAGAGAACTGCATTGATGCCATAGCAGAGCTTAATATCAATAACCTCACAGTGATTTCAAATAATATTGGAAACTCTGGAAGAGGCCTAGTTAAAATTCTAGTTCAAAATAAAATATCTAAGGCATATTGCTCTTACGTCGGAGGTAATCCTGATTTAGAGAAGCAAATGTTAGATGGAAGTATTCAAGTAGAATTAGTCCCTCAAGGAACGTTTAGTGAGAGGATTAGAGCAGCAGGTCTTGGAATAAGGGCCTTCTACACTCCAACAGGATATGGAACTCTTGTGGCAGAAGGTAAAGAAACTAAGGACTTTGATAAGCCTTGTATTCTTGAAACAGCTCTACATGGAGACTTTGCCATTATCAAGGCGCAAAAGGGAGATAAGTACGGAAACCTCTGGTTTAAAGAAACGGCGAGAAACTTCTCTCCTCTTATGGCCATGGCCGCGAGGACAACAATTGTAGAGGTTGAAGAATTAGTTGAACTTGGTGAAATTCCTCCTGAAGATATTCACCTTCCAGGAATTTTTGTTCAGAGAATTTTCCAAGGAAGTAATTATAAGAATGATATTGAATTTTTAAAAGTTGAGGAAGAGTAATGACTTGGACTAACGATGAAATGGCAAAAGAAGTAATTGAATTATTCGAACCTCAAAGTTCTGTAAACCTAGGAATTGGTCTTCCTACTCTTGTGGCCCAATATATTCCGAAGGAATTAGAAATAATGATTCATTCTGAAAATGGAGTCCTTGGTGTTAAAGGTCGCCCGAAAAAAGACGAGGTCTCACCTACACTTATCAATGCTGGAAAAGAAACGATTTCAATAAAAGAAGGAGCAAGCTTCTTTGATAGCTCACTCAGCTTTGGAATGATTAGAGGTGGCCATATAGATTACTGTGTCCTCGGAGGAATGGAGGTCGATACAAAGAGATCTCTTGCAAATTGGATGATCCCTGGGAAGAAAGTAACTGGAATGGGTGGAGCAATGGATCTTGTTAACGGATCTCGCTGCGTTATTGTCATGATGTCCCATTTTAGTAAGACTGGATCATCTAAACTTCTCTCAACATGCTCGCTTCCCCTTACAGGTGTAGATGTTGTTGATATAGTCGTTACAGACTTTGGAATATTTAAACCGATTGGTGGAAAATTTGAAATTATTAAATTAGCTAATGGTGTAAAAAGAGAAGACTTGAAAGATTTAGAAATTTATCAGTAGAAATAAAAAAGGGGCCCCCTGCAAAGTGGCCCCTTCTTTCGGCATCCTGCCTCATACGTAATTGACTTCCTGTCATTTACAAATTAAGTATAACCTGTTTTCAAAAAAAAATAAGTAAAAACTTTTCTAGGCAATTCTTTCCAGAGAGTAGCATCAAATAGTCTGATCATATTGACAAAAATTAAATTCCTACTATTCTATTAAGGTAAGAACAAATTAAATAAGTAGTGTCATTATGGGTCCATTCCAAAAATTCTATCATTCAATCAGAGAACTATTCTTTCCAAGTCACTACAAAATACAATCGTTTACCTTCTATGTCCCCTCTCCTCCTATGAGAAAGATTGGCTATAGAGAGAAAGAGTTTGATAAGATTTTCTACACCTTTATTAATAGAGGTTTTCAAATAATAAATTTCTCAACTCAAGCCAATACCAACTCAAAACAGTCGGGAATGTGGATAGTTGTTATTGTAAAGTCACTTAAGAAACAATCGGCTTCTCTAAATTTCGTAGAAGATGAGCTGGCAGAGTTCTCTATCAACCAACAAGAAGAAGCGGACCAGGAAGTAATTGATGGTCTCTACCATTTAAATGATTAAGAAATTTAGCGGCCTCTTTATTATTCTCCCCTTACTGACTAGTTGCGGACTCTTTATAAAACTAGATCAGCCCGATGAAGAAATAGTTTTTAAAAAGAACTTACAAGACAGGATTTGCCATTTAAAAAATGATGAACTAACTCTTGCGACTTCAACCAGTGGTGATCAAAACTTATTTGAAGAAAGAATAGTAATTGCGGCAAAAAAACATAGACTTCAGCCAATAGATGTCTTCGTCATTTGGTCTCTTGTTCAAATGTATATCAGACCCGACAAAGTCTCTCCTGGATCAAACCTACAATTTATTGACTCTAATTCAAAGAAGCCTTTTTATAGCAGCTATAATTTAAATATTAATAAAGATCCAAATCTCTTTTTAAACTCTTTAAAGGATTTACTTAAAAAATATAAATCCAAGAGGTCTCTAAAGTATTTAGCCAGAGTAACGGATGACCTCTCTCCCTACCAAACATCTGTTGACAAAGAACTTGCCACTCTTTTAACAAATAATAAGGGAGCCCTTTCAAGTAACAAACTTCTAGAGACATACTTCTTTAAGGGAGATCAAGTCCTTCGACCAGGAGAAGGTCTTAGAACTTTCAAAATTTGGCCAATAGTGAGTCAAGCGGCTTATAAGAATAATTCATTTAATACTCACCTCTTCTCTTTCACTATCGGAAAAGGAAGAGTTGCAAATTGTAATTTTGATATGCGTATTTATCAAAATGCAGTCTATCTCATTGATAAGAATGCAGGTAATGACTCTCATTCATATTCTATTTCTTACAAGGGAGAAACATTTCTTGGAATCAGCTCTCAAAGACCTAATCTAGAAAAGAATTATTCTACGACTTACACATTCCCACCAAAAGACCTAGGAACGCAGAAAGCTGTCTGCTTCATTAAAACACCTAACTCCAACTTCACAATGATCTCCACCAAAGGTCGCGACAGTGGTCAGCATTTATTTAATATGATTGAGTATAATATTGCCGGAGCAAGTACAGTTGACGAAGTCTTAGCGATGTTAGAATTTCCAAGATATCTCTTTCTTTTAAACCCTGAACGAATGGTCTATGAATCAGATAGATCGACTACTCTACAGACACAAACTTTCTTGAACACTAGCTTTCCAATTTATCATAAATCCAATCTAGGCAATGTATGGATTCACTATAAAAATAAGAAAGAAAGCTCTCTTTTAATTGATGACAGAGTTCCAAATTATAAATCATGCTTGAAGTAATTATTTTCGGCCAGGCCTCACATACACAAATAAAGAAAATTACACTCAAAGAAAGTGATTTAGAAAAAACTATTCTCGAATTTCTACAAGAAAATAAAATCCCCGTTGCAAGTTCTTGCATGGGAGAAGGTATTTGTAAGAAGTGCGTCATCAATGAGAATATCCTAAGCTGCTTTAAGCTAGTAAAAGATATCTACAACTGGGAAAAACCCACTATTTACATCAGTTATTTATAAATATCCCTTGGCAGATAGTTTTTAAGTTCTCTAGAATATCCTTATACAAGGATGTATTTTTTGAAAATGTTAAGGATTATTGCAATCACAATATCTCTGTTCTGTATTAACATAACAGACGCCATGACAATATCTAGCTTCAATATTCGAAATTTTGAAGTTGATGGACCATACTCAACGAATCCAAATTCATTAGAGAAAATTCTAAAAGAAAACATCTCAGATATTTTCGCCTTCCAAGAAATTGTTGATACTGAAAATTTTAAAAGAATCCTTCAAAGAAATCTTCCCAATCACAAATCGATTATTTCTAAATGTGGAGGCTACGGCAGACAGAAGCTAAACTTTGTCTATGATTCAAGAAAATTTAAAGTCCTAGATTCAAAAGAAGACCTGGGTATAACTGGTGGTGAGAATTGTAACTCAGGGGTTCGTCCTCTTCTAAAAATCAGAATTGAAAGTAGGGAAACATCTGAAAAAACTTGGGCACTTCTTGTTCACTTAAAGGCCGGAGCAAATATAAGTGATATCAACTTTAGAAAAGAACAAATTAATTATATTCAAGAAGTTATTAGAAGCTTAGATAATTACTTCATCCTTGGAGACTTTAATACAACACAATACTTTGAAGAAAGTGGTGAGTATTTTCAAAATTTTGTT
Source organism: Halobacteriovorax sp. JY17 (assembly GCF_002753895.1). Lineage (NCBI taxonomy): Bacteria > Pseudomonadati > Bdellovibrionota > Bacteriovoracia > Bacteriovoracales > Halobacteriovoraceae > Halobacteriovorax > Halobacteriovorax sp. JY17. The sequence continues at coordinate 823,214 of NZ_NJER01000001.1, forward strand.
GAGAGAAATAAGCTTACTCATTCATCATCTCAAGTTGAGTGTTCAAGCTACTGGTGGGGTGGTATCTCTGACGGACTCTACTATCCAAGCTTATTAGACCATATTCTCATCTCTACAAAGCTTGCTAATAAATTTGAGAGAATTGATTTTTCAAATAGAGAGCACTGTAAAATTAATACCTGCCATATCTCTAGCGAATCAGAACTTGGGGATAGCTTTAATAATGTAAGTGACCACTGCCCAATTAGAGCTGAATTAAAAAGGAAATAGAATGAAATACTTATCTTTTGATATAGAGGCCACAGGTCTTGCTGAAAATGACTATATGATAGAATTTGGAATGGTTCCTTTTTGCTCAGAAACAGGGGAGATCGCCCACCACCTAGAGAGAAATTGGTATATCAAGTGTCCAAGTTTTGAAGAGCTAAAACCAAGACTAGACAAATGGGTTATCGACCACAATCAAGAATTGATAACGAAAGCACATGAGGAAGGACAAGATCTTCAAGTATTTAAGAATGATCTAGAACAATACTTACACGATGAAGAAGTTATCGAGTACTTTGGTAAATCAGAAAGGGATAAAATTGTTCTCTTTGGAAAGTCTATGAATGCCATCGATCTTCCTTTCTTAAATAGAGACCTAGGCTGGAACTTTATGCGTGAACACTTCCATCACCAAGTGCTAGACCTATCTAGTGTTGTAAGAAGCTTATGTGATATGAACCTTCTTCCAGAGGCCTGTCATAGTGGCTCAGGCCTGATGAAACACTTTAAGATGGGTGATGTTGCTCATACTGCACTTGAAGATGCTGTCAACACGGCTAAGCTCTATCTACTGATAATGGAGCAAGTAAAGAAGTAGTCTTACTTGGCCTTATAACTTACAAAACTATTTGGATTTAGTGCCCTAGAGTTTCTTCTGATTTCAAAGTGTAGGTGAGGGCCAGTTGAGCGCCCAGTACTTCCTACCAGGGCAATAACTTGTCCCTTATGAACCTTTTGGCCTTTATTTGTATAGTTCTTTGCTGCGTGAGCATAAACTGAAAACAATCCATTCTTATGTGCAACGACAGTAATATTTCCGTAACCACCAAGTTCTTTACCAGAATAGACAACAACTCCAGCATCGACACTAACAATGTGAGCGCCACTTCTAGCAGGAATATCTATTCCATCGTGATGTTTTCCCCATCTTCTCCCAAAACCAGAACTAATTCTTGAACTAGAAGGTACAGGCCATATATATCTTCCACTGGCCATATACTGGGCCGTACTAGCAGGCATTCTAACGCTCTTAGCTCCCATGAGCCCACGTTCTAATGGAACAAAGAACCATTCGCCTACACGAAGTGCCTTCTTATTATTGGCCTCTTCTAGAAGCCATTTATCCACATTGAATTCTTTAGCGAGCTTAGTGTAATTATCACCTTTCCTTATTTGGACATATTGTCCACTTCCCATGTGGGAACAAGAAAAGCTGAGAACTACGAGCGCCATTAAAATGACATAAAATTTCAAAACATTCTCCTAAAAAGTTATGAGATTTCGAATACTTAGTCCATTGACTCTAAGAATTCTCTCCACTTTTTAGGCTCTTCGGTATTTTGTGCTAGTAAATTTAGGGGGGTGAGGGAAATTTTTCCCTCATCTATAGTTGAACAATCTGATCCGATGTCATTATTATGACCGCTATAGTTACCACCAATCCAGTAGTATTCTCTATTTCTAAAATCAGTTCTCTTGTCAATGTTCTCTGAGTACTTTCTAAATCCAAGATGAGTAACTTCTACTCCTTTAATTTCTTCTTCCATCACCTCTGGAACGTTTACATTAATAACTGTCATAGGAGAGATATATTCATGGATATTAGCTAGTACTAACTTCTTAATAAATCTAGCTGCTGTATAAAAGTACTCATCGTTAGGTTTCTTTATTGAAGCGAAATCCATAGCAGAGCTTACAGAGATGCTTGGAATATCGTGGAAAGTTGCTTCTCTAGCTGCTGCGACAGTTCCAGAGTAGTAAATATCTTGTCCCAGGTTTGCGCCTCTATTAATCCCAGAAATAAAGAGATCAACTTTAGACTTCTCTACCAAGTGACCAAATCCCATTAAAGCACAATCCGCAGGGTAACCACTACAACCGTAAATATTTTCTTTAATCTTTACAACTCTAAGAGGATGATCAAGAGTCAGAGTATGGCCTGTAGTAGAGCGCTCTTCAAGAGGAGCAACCATCGTGACATTTGCAATTTCAGATAAAACTTCAAAGAGAATATTTATCCCAGGAGCGTAAACTCCATCATCATTACTAATTACAATATTTAAACTCATTATGATCTCCTAAATCTAGGAGCAATATTGCTAATAATCTATGATTTGTAAAGGGAGACTAGAGGGATAAAGTCTTTAAGTATTGAACATGAGTTTGAACTTTTGCTAAGTCAACATTTCTATAACATATTTCAACTTTATTACTAATCGGAATAGAAATGAGATCAAAATCAAAGTATTTTGAAATCGATGAAAATAAATTACTATCCCAGTCCAGCTCCAGGATAAGGCTGAAGTCATCTCTAGAAAGATGCTTAATAAACTGTGAGTGAAAATTATTGCAGAAGTTATGTAGAACGCCGTCTTCGTGAAGCTTCAAGAGATCTGAAAACTTTAAAACAAGTCCGCTGGCATACTTAGAGTTAACGATTGAATCAAAATTCTTATACTCAAAATTGTAATGCCAAATATAAGGCACTTCAAATTGATCATAGAAGTCAGCGCTCTGTAGATCTGAAAATTCTAAGAAAATATTCTTTAAATTTCTCTTATTAGAGAGATCATCTAAAATTTTCTTTATGACAAAATCGGCTTCATTTTCAAATTGTAGATAAAGGCCTTCATCTAAGGAAAGTTCTTCCTGGAGACTCATAAAGGAATGCTGCTGAAGGAAATTAAAGCTTCGCGCGCGAAAATCAAAAGAGAATTGATCTGTGCCAATTTCTTTTAATCTTTGAATAGTTCTCTTGTCATAGATCCCGCAGACCTTAACTTTTTTATCCATCTCATCTATTATACAAGAAATTGATGGAATAACTCTTTCTGGAAAGAAGTTCCAATTGATTCACAGTGAAATTGATAAGTAGTTATATTCTTAGAGAAGCTGGCCAGTATTTCATCAGAAGTCCCAAAAATTTCAAGTTCAAAGTCTAGATTACACGGGCCATTTACCACGCCCCACGAATTATAGAACTGGAGTGAAACATTCTTGTTCCGGAGCCCCTTAGTCAAGTATTTACTGTCTGGAAAACTGAACTCGATACTCTGCCCATGGATAGGGTTTTCTAAACGGGAAACTTCCCTACCAAGTCTATTGTGAATAAGCTGGTGACCCAGACAAATTCCAATGAGCTTTATCCTCTGCCCAAGAGCATCTAAAATAAGCTTATCTACTAAAGGAAAATATCCCTGGTAGTCAAGAATACTTCCGGGTCCTGGACCTAGAATAATATGTGAAAATTCAGATAATAGATCAACGTTAAAGTTTTTATAATTAACAACATAGGCCTCTATCTCTAACTCTTTAATCATTGAGTAAATATTAAAAGTGAAACTATCTTCAAAATCAATAATTACAACTCTCAAGATTACTCTCCGCCAGAGAAGGAATAGAATTTATTTTCGTTAAAGTTAATATAGAAATTAAAAGCAATAGAATTTTCAATCTCTGTCGTCTTATAAGAAATATCAGATTTCCAACAATTATTAAGAGGTGAATAAATTAGCTGAAAATAAGTTTCTTTCACTTTCTTTTGATCAATGTCGTAACTATATCTTGTATTGAGATCAAATAAATCACTTATCTTAATTCCACCAGTGAGATCTACTGTCTTATTAATTGGTGTTGTAAATGAATCGTATCTAAAAGAGACTCCATAATTTAATCTTTCCAAGGAATGGCTTAGCCCAAGATCAAAAATATGTTCATTATTTTGATGATAGAAGTATTCTGATAAGGAAAAGGAGAAATTACTGAGAGAAAATCCCGTTCCCACATACAGACGAGTAAGCTTATCTAAAGTATTCTCAGTGTTTGCATTTAAATCAATTCCCTGAGAAACATCAAAATAGGCGATCTTACTATAAGAGAAATTATCTCTTAGGTATTTGCCATCACTAAAGACATTAAACTTCTTTGGGTACTTCTTTATGAGAGCATTCGACCACTGTAACTCTAGAGTATTTGAAACAGGAAGTGATGTTCTAGAAGAAACATGTGAGAGTTCAAATTCCTTTTCTCGAACAGAGTCATTTGAATCAAATTGTCCAATACCACTTTCAATTTGGTTAGCGAACTTCTGACTTCCCTTTTGCTTTTGATCTGCAAGATAGTAGTGTTTTAGTTTATATACTTGTGAGTAACGATAGCTATTTCTTGAAATCTTATACTGATCCTCTGTGAAGGATTCATTAATCCTTGGAACACTGCCAACGTGTCCTTCAAATTTAATATCTTCATTTTTTGTTTCAATATTAAGTCCTTCCGATTTCTTAAGATCAATTCTCTCGAGCGGAATATTCTCATCATAAGAGAGACCAAATATTTTACTAATTTCAAAGGATGCTTCGTTCTCATAAACAAAACCACTTTTTACAAATCTCTTATCTGTTTTCTCCTTCGAAAACCAATATTCTTGCCTATCCATAGAAACAGAAGATTTAAAATTCACAGGACCTAAATATCCAAGGTCCCATAAGATTTTTGGCTTCATATTTATACGAGTTGCATTTCGAATATTATTTATTTCATTGAAATGATTTTGCTTAAAGATGGCGCCTTCAGACTTCCACTGAAAACTTAAACTCTTCCCACCAAAGAAATCTCCTTGCCAAAGATAGAATGGTATAGAGTTAAAATTTACCCTTGGAAGTGTTTGAATATAGGAATGATCAAATCCTTTTGAATTATCAAAGAGTAGGTTTCTCTTAAAATCAACTTCAACACCAAAATCAAAGTAGGAATTATAGATATTTAAAAAAGATTCAATTCCAAGATCAGAGCTTCTAATGCGGTCATCATAGAAACTTTGCAAATCTCTTGCCTGGTCTAAATCACTCATGCCACTAATATAAGAGTGAAAATTTACAAAATTATCTAAGAAAGAGTGAACTTCAAGGTCTCCGCCAATTCTCTGAGAATGCCCCCCACTTACTTTATAATCATCTTTTCTAGGAGCCCAGACTCTGTCATTTACTCCAATACTATTGAGCTCTAACCACGACTCTCCTCTAAGGGCCTGTCTAAATTGCAACTCACCACTGACTCCCCTCTTTCCACGCATCATTGGCGTAAAAGTCAAATCATTATGCTCACTCATTGCCCAGAAGTAAGGTATTCCAAAGTGAACCCCTTCGTCTGAATCAAATTTAATTTTTGGAAATAAGAGACCACTCTCACGGTCCTTCTTTATGGGAAGAACGATATAGGGAAGATACATCACAACAACGCCGTTAACTTTTATATAAGCGTGCTTGATTCTAATATATTCATTCTTTGTAATTTCGACTTCTTTCCCTAAGATACTCCAAGACTCTGGGCAGTCTCTACATGTAGTGTACTCGGCCTCTCTTCCTATGAAGACATTTTCAGAAATTTTAGCAAGATACTTCCCAACAACAGTGTAATTAGAGTTAATTATTTTTCCGTTATAAACGCCTAAGTATGATGTCGTAAAATTGTACTCCATCTTTGAGCCAAAGACAGTCATATCACTACTGATATAGCGAACATTACCTAAGACTTCTGCATCTCCAGTCTTAAAAGAAATAGAAGCTTTTTCTCCATAGATAGAATTCGTTTCGTGGTTAATGATGACATTTCCAACCGCTTCAAATTCATTATTCTTTGTTCGCCTATAAGCTTTGTCAGAAAGAACCTGAACTTTATTTCCAAAAGAGAAGTTAACGCGTTTTTCTGCGCATGCAGATTCAAGGCTAAAGAATACTATAGCGAGAATTAAGATATTTTTGAACTTCACCAATGAAGTAGTATGAACCAGTGACAATCCATTGCCCTTTCTTACAATTTAATATGCTATCTAAATAGCTCTTCCAATCCTCAGTGATTGTAACCTCTTCAACATTTGGAATTGATTCAAGAGGTAGTGCTTTTAGATGTTCAAAGCTCGTAACGTTAATCGACTCAAAGAGACAGGGTGCTGACTTAATAATCTCTAAGCTGGCCATGATATCTTCGTTCTTTCTCTTAGAAAAAGCACAGAGAATACTACTTCTATTCCCACTTCTTTGGGAAAGAAAGTAATCTCTCATTTTTCTAATTCCATCAACATTATGAGCACCTATAAAGATAAACTTAATATTCTCAATTGTCACTTCTTCTTGTCTCCCCTTTGTCACACTGCACACAAATTCATTAATTTGCAGAAGCAAGGACTCCCTAGAGAGATCACGGCCAAGAAGAGTATTTATAAAGTATGATGCGAGTAATTTATTTCTAAGAAAGTAATTATCTTCTTCCCTTATAGTTCCGCTCTTAAATAAATCTATAAGATTCTTCTTTCTAGAGAGATAACTTACTTGCTTACTACGAAGATATGCTTGCTCAAGAGAAGAGAAGTGAGGAGAATTCTCTCTACAAATACCCAACTTCTCTTTTAGAATTCCACTTAGGCTACTTCCAAGAAACTCTTCATGATCTTTTGAGATTGATGTGAGTAAAGTGTAATCAGCATCTAAGAAATTAACTGCATCTAACCTACCCCCCAGTCCTACTTCCAAAATGATATAATCTAGATTTCTTTCAACACAGAGAGAGCAAAAGCTAAAGAGAAGAAATTCATAGTAGCTCATCTTCTGATCTTCAACATAGCACTTCTTAAAAGTCTCCTCTAACTCAAGGTGAGATAAGTATTCTGAACCAAACTTAAATCTCTCTGTCACGCTCAAAACATGGGGAGAAGTCCAAAGAGCACATGACTTTCCAATACTAGTCAAATAGTCATTTATATAATGAGCAGTTTGTCCCTTTCCATTTGTTCCGGCAATTGTAATGATCTTACATTTTGATGCTTTAATTATCTTATTAAAGTCTACGAAGTACTGACTAACTTCAGCATGCTTGGGATTGAAGAACTCTGCTCCAAAAAAACCTTGAAGCAGCTCATCTATTGAATCATCTTTGAGTTTATCGTAACTCATCAACTCTTAATTTTGAAAGAAATCTATAAAGTAGCTAAGTTCTTCCTTAAGCTTATGTCTATGAATAATTCTATCCACAAAACCATGCTCTAAGAGAAACTCTGATCTTTGAAAACCTTGTGGTAATGTTTGTCTTATCGATTGTTCAATCACACGAGGTCCAGCAAAACCAATTAAGGCCTTAGGTTCTGCAATATTGATGTCTCCAAGCATAGCGTACGAAGCCGCAACCCCACCTGTTGTTGGATCTGTAAGAATTGAAATGAAAGGAATACCTGCATTCTTAAGTTTTTGTCTGGCCGCTGAAGTCTTCGCCATCTGCATGAGAGAGAGAATTCCTTCTTGCATACGTGCTCCACCCGACGAACAAAGAACAATAGCTGGAATTTTCTTTTCAAGAGCAATATCCATTACGTGAGCAACTTTCTCTCCTGTAACTACTCCCATCGAGCCACCCATGAATTGAAAATTCATCACACAGAGTGCGACCTCTTTCTTGTCAATTTTTCCGGTACCACAGAGTGTTCCATCATAGAGACCAGTTTTATCATAGGCTTCTTTTAATCTATTCTTATATGATTTCTTATCAGTAAATTCTAGAGGGTCAGATGAAGTGATGTCTTCTAAGTGATACTCAAAAGTTCCCTCATCAATAAGAAGATTAATTCTCTCATGAGCACTTAACCTAAAATGATGATCACAGTAAGGACATACTTGGAATGTTTCATCTAACTTGTCACTCTGAACAATTTCAGCACAATTTGTACACTTCTTCCAAAGCCCTGAAGGCGTATTCGTTGAAACTTTCTTAGCACTTTTAAGTTTCGGGTTTTGAACCGTATCAAACCAACCCATAAAGGAATCTCCGTATTTAATTCATATAGTGATAAGGCATGATGATATCTGCTAGCTCTTTAGACAAGGTTTTTTTTAGACGCTAAGTGACAATGCCATCTATTTTTGGCTACTTAGTAGAATTTTGAAGTCCTCCCTTAAAGCTTCCAAGTATCTTAATTTATAACGAATATAAAACTGATCATTTAACTAAACTATTTCTCATTTAAGCCGATAAGTATGTTGAGGTAGAATCAAAGAAATGAAGAGAATTTTATTAAATCCTATTAATTTTAATAAATTATTAAGCGCAAGCTTAATTCTTTCTCTATTTTCTCTACTTAATTTTAATATACACGCCTCGACTAAAGAGCAATGTAGCCAAGAATATCAGTCAAAAGTAAATGAACTCTTAAATGAAAAGAACTCCTCAGCTAAAGACCTTGCGGAAAAGGTACTTGGTCAAAGTTTTCAAAAACTTGCCTACGCCCATAATGTTTTCGCTGATGGAAATGAAGAAGAGTTAAAGAAGCTAGAAGGACGAATTGATAGCTATATAAATGAAAACCTTAAATACTCAATGAGTGCAAGCGATGTGATGAAGGAACTTAAAGACTTTAGTACTCCTTTTCAAAACGCTACTAATAAAGATCAGTCCTCAATGGCCGGGTCCAAGAATGCCACAAAGAGAAAACTAGATGCTCTCATTCTCTTCTCTAAGGGCCTTGAAGATAAGAAGTACCATATTGAAGATTATGAAAAAGACGCTCTATCAAAATTTAACTTCAGAGCACATGGAAGAAAAGTTGATGGCTGGGGACTCTTTGTAGGTGATGTTGCTAGAAATTTCTATCAGAGAAGATTCTTCGATAGAAATGATAATCAAGTTAATGTCGATAAGGAATTTTCTAGAAAGAAAATATCTATCTATAATTCTGATGTTAATGCGGCCATCAAAGATGTAAAAGAAGAAATACTCGCAATGGCAAAGAATATGTCTAAAGACTGCCATCAATTTCTTCGCCCAACAGGAGTGAACACAGGAATGTGTAGTCTTCTAAATCCATTCGACTCTCCTTCACAAGACTTAATCTTAAACACGGAAACGATTCTTTCAAAAATGGAAGACCCAGATGCAACTTTCATACAAAATCCAATTTCAGTTCACTATGCTGGCGCTCAATTTAGTATACCGAGTTGTAAGATCATTCCTGATGAAAATGAACCTGGAATGTACTCTATAAAAATGGATATGGACTTTAAATATATTCCAGGAGCAGATAACGAAGATTGGTCAGTCTCTCTCTTTGGTGGTCATAAATTCGATATTATAAATAATGAAAACTTCTCAGACGATGAGCAATCAAATAAAACTTTCGAAACTTTTTCTGAAAAAGTAACTTTCAATAAAGTTAAACTTTCTCCAGAGCAATTAAAGCTTCCACTAGCTCTTGATTTTACAAATAAATCTGGAGGACAAGTCAAGATGTTTACAATTGGAAGCCCTGGCTACGAAAGAGATTTAAATGGAAATGGTTCCAAGTACAATATAAAGTGTGGTGAGCCACCAATTGAAGAACCTCTTATAGCTCCAGCTCCTGTAGAAAAAGCTATATACGCTTTCTCAGTTGCAAATGACAAGAATCACATCACTCTCTCCCTTAATAAAGACGGAGAAGCGGCCAACTTAAATAGTGAAGAACTTAAAAATGCAAAAGTTGAGTGGACTCTTCCAGAAGGTATTGCATGTGAAGAAAATGTAGAGGATACATTTAAGTTAAGCTGTAAAATTACAACTGAAATAACATCGCCTACGAAAGTATCTTTCGCACTAATAGAGCACAGTATTCCAGAGGATACTGCAACTGCTCCAACTCCAGGAGAAGTAGATCTCATATTAAAAGAATTACCGGCAAGAGCAATTGAAGTCGCAACTACAAATGATATTGCAGCTGTAAAAACTAAACTTACAGCAACAGTCTCAGGCTTTAGTCAACCTCCTGAGATAAAGTGGAAAATAAAAACTGGCGAGACTGCAAGCGAGCAAACTGGAGAAGAAATAATCGTCAATATGTTTGATAGTATATCCTACGAAGTCTGTGCAGAAGAGACTTGTGGAACTGGAAAGGTTGAAAATAAACTCGCAGTAAATATTGAAAAAGATGGTGACAATAAAGAGACAGAGGAAACTGTAAAACTCAAGGCCTCAATTACTGATGCTTTCAAAGACCTAAAAGGCGAATATAGCTGGAAGTGCGACGGAGAAAGCTGTGGTGCATCTGGAGACAAACTTGAAACAAAGAGGAAAGATAAGGACTTTAAAATCACTGCAACATTTAAAGTTGGAGACAAAGAATTCGTATCTGCTCAATATAGAATTGTGAAACTCAAGAAAGATGAAAAGAAAGAAGAGAAAGATGAGGACTGTGAAGAAGATGAAGACGAGGACAGCGATCCATTTAGCTCAAAGAAGAAAAAAGATTGTACACCTAAGGAAGAAAAGAAAGTTTTTGCTCCAAAGTATATGCCACCTATGCAGCAACCACTAATTCTACCACCATCACAGCCTTATATTACACCAGGCTTTAATTAGAAAACATAACTAGTATCATCTGAGCCTAGAATAGATATCCTCTCATTTCCAATGAGTTCTATTTCCTTAAAAAGTTGAGTTTGAAAATTTGGCTTAAGATGTCCTAGAAATATTGGAACATCACCAGGCATTTTCTTAATCTCTTCAATCATTGTGCTTGGAGTATGATGTTTTGAATCAAGAGCAACTTGCATCATATTATTTGGAAAGCTCACTTCAGTAAATATCGCTTTTAGATTCTTCTTCGTCTTAGCGATTTCCCAGATTCTATCAGTCGGCCCAGTGTCTTGAGTAAAGACAATACACGATCCATTTCTCTCTATTATGAATCCATGCCCAGGACCGTCATGATTAACAGGAATTGGTGTAACTGTATATTCTCCAATTGTTACTTCTTTTTCTGATTCTAATTCATTAAAGTGTAATGTTGGATTCTTCGCGCTTGGTAGTTTTGTAAAATCAGGCCAAATGACATCATTTAATAAGTGAGTCATAATTGAGTCTTTTACTCCCTTAACCGTATGTATCTCAAAAGGTCTCCCTTTTTGCCCGAAACAATTATCAGCAAGGAAAGCTAAATCAGAAATATGATCTAAATGAGAGTGTGAAATAAGTATATTATCGATCATGGTTTGTTCAGGGATTTGAATACCACTTGCCACAGAGCCTGCATCAATAAGTAGTTTGCCATCTATTAGGTAACTTGTCGCTCTATAGCCTGGTGAAACTCCACCATGACCACCGATAATTCGTACTAACATTTTTCTTCCTTAAAAAATTATATAAATTATTTTAACTTGCTTTCTTCTTAGAATCCAGTCTATTTACTGAATACATTTTAGTTGATTCAAACCACTCTGAAAAAGCTTCCACTACGTTACTGCTAAATTGAGTTCCGCTATATTTACGAATCTCTTCATAAGCAACCATCGGTGGTAAACCTTTCCTATAAGGCCTAGTACTAATCATGGCATCAAATGTATCGGCCACGGAGATAATCATTGCAATAATAGGAATCTCATCTCCTTTGAGTCCATAAGGATATCCTGTGCCATCAGGTCTCTCATGATGAAATCTCATTCCATCTACAACCCGGCTTAGAGAATCAACATTCTTTAAAATTTCATATCCAAGTCGTGGGTGCTCTCTCATCACAGCAAATTCATCGTCAGTGAGAGGCGCCTTCTTTTTTAAAATCGCATCTTCAATTCCAATTTTTCCAATATCATGTAAAACTGCGGCAAGTCTTAGATCGTTCATTTCTTCCCATGAGAGATTTAACTTCGATCCAATCTTCATAGCAAAATGAGAAACTCTCTTAGTATGTCCACCAGTATAAGAATCTTTCTTTGTAATTGTATCTGCTAGCGCTTCAACAACTTGTATGAACTGCTTATGAAGCTCTTCATAGAGATAAGCATTTTGTATGACAGGCGTTAGCTGAGTTGCTACCGCTTCACCAAATTGAATATCTTGTTCATTGAAATTATTATTTAAAGAATTTGTCGCTTGAATTACCCCTAATAACTCTCCATTTAAAACCATAGGAATAACCAGCATTGACTTTGGACGAAGCTTTTTGATTGCTAAGACTTCTCTAGCAAAGCGAATATCGCTCACACCCTTATCAATCTTTAAAGTGGCCTGTAAATAAGCGCTACTACCTACAACGGAATTTTCATCAATAGCAATAGAGTGTTCTTCACCCATTTGATCAGTCATAGAAAGATAGTCTGCACTCTTATCTTTTAAATAAATACAAACATGCTCACTCTCAAGTAATTTTCGAGTATGGCCTTGCGCTTTTTTAATAATATCTTTTAAAGACAAAGAGCCAGAAATAACCCTTGAAAATTTTAGCATTGACTCAAATCGGTTCAATCGATGAGACTTTTCAAGCTCATCTAACCCATCATCAATTTCAGTATTAGAAAATTGTTGTTTATTCTCTTTCATAGCTAGTCCAATAAATTCATAAACACATAGAATTTATCGACTTCTTAAGAAAAAACTTTATCCTTTCCAGTTATTCTTGATTTAATTGCTGATAAATAACTTTAGGATTTTCGTCAAGAATTTCTGCCAAGATTTTAGCTAAATTCTTCTTACTCTGCTTATTCTCTAAATATTCGAGAGCTAATGACTCAAGCTTCTTTCCTTCCACAGACTTCTCACTTGATTGGTGGTTTATTAAGAGAACAATCTCCCCTACACTTTTAATTTCAACACTCTCCCAATCCTTTGCCTTAAATCTATAAACTGTTTCAAATTTCTTAGTCAGCTCTCTAGCAACTGCAATATTAGATTCAGGTAGCACATCAGCTAGAACCTTCAGTGTCTTTGTTAGTCTATGAGGACTCTCAAAATAGATAAAGGTTCCGCTATACTGTAGAAGATTTTTGAAAGTCTCTTTCTTTTTAGAATCCTCTCTTGGAGTAAAACCATAGAAAGTAAAAGGTTGTGGCGGTAACCCACTAAGCTCAAGGGCCGCAATAACAGCACTAACACCTGGACAAGATTCAATTGTTATACCTGCATCTATACAGGCCTTCACCAAAGGAAAAGCCGGGTCAGAAATTACCGGACTACCAGCATCGGAGACTAGAACGTAATTATTTCCGCTCTTTAACTTGGAGACATAGTAGTCAATCTTATCTTTTGAATGATCATGAAAAGAATCTACATCCTTATGAGAACCATCAACACCCAAGAGGTCGAAGATCTTTCTCAAATTCCTCGTATCTTCGGCCAAGAATAACCTCTCGCTATTAAGTGTCTCTAAGGCCCTAGGTGTAATATCCGACAAATTCCCTATGGGAAGAGTAACAAGCTTTAATGTAGACAAGGATAATCCCCTTTTAATAACGCAGTGAAATAAATTCCGGCTTAATTCAATAAATATGAAATGATAGAATAGATTAGTTCTAACGAAGATTCAACGAGGAGTCACATATATGAGTCTAAAAGCACAAGTACGAACAGATTCACTTGGAAATATCACTGTTCACATGGAAGGTGGTCTAGATTTTGAAAATAGTCTACCATTTAGAAAAGAACTCCAATCTCTGATTAGTGATAACCCTTTATCAACGGTTACTCTTGATATGAATGGATTAGACTTTGTTGGTTCATCTGGAATTGGTGTCTTTGTAGAAACCTTAAAATCTCTTAACGAGAAAAAAAGTCAGATTAAACTTTCAAATGTTAAAACAGAGTTTCTAAAAGTTTTTAAATTATTTGAATATGATGCTATGGAAGCCCTTATTATGGACTTTGAAAACGACGACACAGAAACTCTTAATACAAGATACGGTAATCGTCGTAAAACTTTTCAGAACTGATAATTTACTAAATTCATAAAGAACACGGGTCTATCTGGCCCGTTCTTTTTTTGGAGTCTATCTAATGACTGCATATCTAAACCGAAGTCCATACTGTGCTCTTTCATTACATCCATTCTATTATAAAAACTCCAAGAATCATCATCACTACCAGTGCCAGTTGCCGGAGCTGATTCATTATAGGGAGTGTTTCCATCTTCAGGATAGTAATTATTATTGGCCGGTGGAGTTGCTGGAGAATTATAGCGATTACTTCTCATTGAATGAGAAATGACCACGTAACTTCCAAAAATAATCCCACCATAGAGTCCAAGAGAAGCTCCTTGCGCTATCGCTCTACCGTTAGTACCAAAGGCTAAAGAAGCAGCTCCAAGTAAGGCTCCACCAACTGTTCCATAGAGGGCCATTGAACCTAAGGCCTTTGCCCTAGCATCCATTGCATATGATTTCTCAGTCCCAATAACGAAAGTTAGGGCCATTGTTAGAATAATTATTGTCGTTTTAATTTTAAATAATTTCATACATATAGAATAACGGTGCTTTAGAACTCTTGTCAATTTTCCTTATGAATAAAATTAAATTTAACACTAAGGCCTAGAACCTTCCCTATATAATCTGCTGACGCAAAGAGTCTTTTAGCTTGTCTCACCCCTAAACGTTGTGAGTACTTAACTTCAGCAATCTCGAGAATTCCACTCTTAATTCTCGCCAAATCCACCTGGCCCATTCCAAATTGTCGCAATATTTTTGAAGATATTAAAACTGGAGTAGAGTCTCGGTGAAAGCCCTCACTCACCTCTTTTTCAAAAGATTCACCTTTAACATAATTATTAGCAATATTCTTTAACACCTTTAAAACTCTTCCTATGAATTGGTGTGACACCAAGCTTAACAATGGCCTCACGATGGGCCTTTGTTGGATAACCCGCATGATTCTCTAAACCATAGCCTGGATACTGCTTAGAGAAAGCTATCATCAAATCATCTCTATATTCTTTGGCGATAATAGAAGCAAGTCCAATAACTACCGACTTAGAATCTCCCTTCACAACACATTCTTCGGTCACATGCTCAAGATCAAGACCAAGCATTTTATTTCCATCAATGAGAATTTTAGAAACTTTCTTATCGTTATCACAATCTAGAAACGCATCTCCCATTGCTTTTAAAGATGCACGAAGGATATTTAAATCATCAATTAAAGTATTAGATAATTCACGCACGCTGTAGGTAATAGGAAATTTTTTGTTAATTGTGTGGATATTTCTTTGATTCACATTCACATTTTGAATTCCTAAGACTTCTAAGATTTTCTTTCTCTTCTTGGTAGATAATTTCTTTGAATCAGTAACCCCAAGATTTAAAAGATATGTTAGGTTTTCTCTATTTAAAAACTCCCTTTCAATTGCAACACAGCAGCCTACGACAGGACCAGCAAGTGGGCCTCTGCCAACTTCATCGCAACCAGCAAGAACTTCTTTAGATCCTAAGTTTTCTAAATCAAACATCAATACAGCTCACAAAAAAAAAGGCTCCCTAAGGAGCCTTTCATTAAACTTTTTTTGAAAGAATTACTTTCTATCGTAATCGATAGCAATTCTTGCAGATTTACCAGATCTATCTCTAAGGTAGTAAAGCTTACTTCTTCTAGATTTACCACGTTGAACGATTTCAATCTTTTCAACATTTGGAGAATGAAATGGAAATACTCTCTCAACACCCATACCAGAAGAAATCTTTCTTACTCTGAAATGTCCATTAAGATCGTTCTTACTTTTAATTCCGATACAAACACCTTGGAATACCTGAATACGAGATTTTTCACCTTCTCTAATTCTTGCGTGTACAGCAAGTGTGTCACCAGTTCTAAATTCTGGAAATGTTTCTACTGTTTTTGATAAGTGATCTTGTTCTACAATATCAACTAAATTCATGGGTCAACTCCCTAATCTTTTTTGAACCTTCTAGAGGACTGACGATATGTCATTCTTGGACAAGTTCTATTCTGTAAACTCATAGGCTCGTTTTAATTAGACCAATTGGCCCAAAAAACACAAATAGCATTCAGTTCGAAGCTGCAAAATTACCAGAAATAACTTTGCTAGTCAATCTACTTTTACTTTAAGTAATCAATGACTTATGTCTTATTTCTGAATATATCTATCTAGGTAAATGGCCACAGCACTTCTCACTGATAAGTGATTATATCCGTCTTGATCTGCGCCAAGTATAGGGTCCAACATAAAGTCAGACTTCTCTAGGATAGACTCGTGTAAACCCCAGCCAGTTCCAAAAAGTAATAAACAAGGTCTTTCAGAATCTGACATTTTATTCTTTAAATCACTAGTTGTTCCATGAAAGCTTTCAAAATTTGCCCCAGTAACTGCTAAGAGAGGTTTTCTTCCTTCTTTCTCTTCAATTGCGGCCAGAGCATCTTCCACAGAATCCACAAGCTTTGCTATAGAAAGAGCATTCTGTCTATCAGGATTATAAGCACCATTTTTATCTTCTTCCCAGTGTCCCAAAATTTTACTTACGAGTTCATGCTGAGCTTTAAGGGGAGTAACAATAAAGTATTTTGAAACACCAAATGTCTTACAACTTCTAGCGATATCGTGAATATCTAAATTTGTTACCGAAGTTGTAACTGTATCCCCTCTCTTATTTTTAATAGGGTGATGAACCAGGGCCAAGTATAAATTCTGCACTATTTTCTATCCTTTTCTAATAAATCAAGTCTCCACTTCTTTGTCATTTCAACTTGTTTTTCTTTTTTCCAAATATCAATTTTCTTATGATCCCCACTCGTGAGAATTTCTGGAACTTTCATTCCTTCAAATTCAGCAGGTCTAGTATATTGCGGGTGCTCTAAGAGATTTACTTCAAAACTATCTTCCACAGCACTTTCCCCGTTCCCAAGGACACCTTCACTAAATCTCATCGCAGAATCTATAATGGCCATAACGGCAATCTCTCCACCAGAGAGGACATAGTCGCCAATACAGTAAACTTCATCTACGTATTTTTCAATAAATCTCTCATCGATTCCTTCATATCGGCCACAGATAAAAACGAGGTCTTTGGTGGAATCTGAATTAAAATAATTCTTTGCGAACTTCTTACAAGTAGAGTTATTCCAAACTTCTCCCCTAGGCGCCGTAAAAATAACTGCTAATTCATTCTTAATATTTTCTGGATTATAATTTCCAGACTTAATAATCCCTTCATCTAATGCTCGCTTTAGAATATCTGCTCGCATGACGACGCCTGGTCCTCCACCATAAGGAGCACTATCTACGCCTTTAAAGCCTTTTTCAGAAAATTCGGGAAGATAGAGAGTGTTCATTTCAAACTTTTCCCCCCTCATTCCTTGAAAGACTTGTCCAACAACTCCTACTTCAGTAAGTGGTTTAAAGAAATCTGGAAACATTGAGATGATCCAAATCTTCTTCGCCATTATTTCTCGCCTTCAATAAAGCTAGGTAAAATCATAGTAAGATAACCTTCTTCAATATTTACTTCAGGAAAGAACTCTTCAATAAATGGAAGCTCTTGTACTTGATTTCCAGCCCCTTTTACGACTAGAACGATCTGAGCGGAGTTATCATAGAAGCTAGAAATTTTTCCATAAACTTCATCTAGTCCATTTACCCTCACTTCAAGACCCACTAGGTCTGAAATATAGAACTCATCATCTTCAGGATCTGGAAATAAATTTCTTTCTACATAAACTTCAAAAGGAATAATTTCTTCTACTTTATTTCTATCCGTAACCTCTTCTAGGTAAACGATAACCTTATTGCCAAATGCAATGGACTGAATCGTATAAGTCTCTCCCTTTTCACTTAGAGAGCTATTACCATTTTTTGGAAAGAGAATTACCTTAGTTTTCTTTTTTAAAACACTATCTTCTAGATTACTAAGATTAAAAGTAAAACCACCTTTAATACCGTGTGGTTTTGCACAGAATCCCATTTCTACTAATTGTTCATTTTTCATAATTGCCTTTTTAGAATAGATTGGTCAGGGGGTCAATCTCTATGGCCATATAGATACAATCTATTCTTCTTTTAACTCTTCTTAGTTCATAATGTGTTCAACATTAACAAGGAAATAGAAATGTTAAAAATAAAAGCAATTGATCATATAAATATGAATGTTCTAAATTTTAAAGAGAGCGAAGAGTTTTACAAAGAGCTATTTGGAATGACTCTCCTAGAAGATGGAAAAAGTGCCAAAAGTGGCAATCCATTTAAAGTAATTGGGATACCAAATAAAGTGGCCCTCTGCTTATATGAAGTAGATGAAATTAGTTTCAACACTGCTCCAATTGCACACTTTGGCCTTAATATTGATAATTATTCGGAAATAGAAAGCATTCTTGAAGAACAGAATATTGGAATTCTCTACGGAGGAGAAATTCCATGGAAGAGCTCTTCCTCTATCTACTTAAAGGACCCTTCAGGACATGAAATTGAACTAACAAAGAACTTTGCAGGAGGTTTAAAATGTATGGATTCCTAGGATATTACTATAAAACAAGCCACTAATTTCTTATTTTAAATTGAAAGAAGAGAATTTAGACTTACACGACTCGGGCTCCTGCCCTCGCTGCATTACTTAGAATCATTTGCTCCTGCAAATGCTTTAGACAAAAAAAAAGCTCATCCGAAGATGAGCTTTTTAAATAATGGGTGCATCGTGCTAGCCTCACACCAAGTCCCCCTGGCACTACTTTCGCCGCTGACGAGCTTGACTTCTGAGTTCGGGATGGGATCAGGTATTTCCTCGTCGCTATCGACACACCCAAACTGATTTTAACAATTTAGATATGGACTCTTTAATACTACTCGTGGCAAACAGAGTCAACTCCACCACGAAAATTTTATCAATCATCTTTGGCATTCTCAAAACAAAACCAAATAGAAGTGAACCTAAAATAAAATAGATAAAAGCAAAACGACAAATTAGTATTGGTCAGCTCAATGCATTACTGCACTTACACCCCCAACCTATCAAGCTCGTGGTCTACAAGCTGTCTAATAGAAATCTTATCTTGAAATGGGCTTCCCACTTAGATGCTTTCAGCGGTTATCCTTTCCGAACTTAGCTACCCGGCGGTACATCTGGCGACATAACCGGTACACCATAGGTTCGTCCAACCCGGTCCTCTCGTACTAAGGTCAGATTTTCTCAAATTTCTTACGCCCACGGAGGATAGAGACCGAACTGTCTCACGACGTTCTGAACCCAGCTCGCGTACCGCTTTAATAGACGAACAGTCTAACCCTTGGGACCTGCTCCAGCCCCAGGATGCGATGAGCCGACATCGAGGTGCCAAACCTCCCCGTCGATGTGAACTCTTGGGGGAGATCAGCCTGTTATCCCCGGAGTACCTTTTATCCGTTGAGCGATGGCCCTTCCACTCGGAACCACCGGATCACTAACACCGTCTTTCGACCCTGCTCCACATGTATGTGTTGCAGTCAAGCTCGCTTATGCGTTTACACTCTACAGCCGGTTTCCATTCGGCTTGAGCGAACCTTTGTGCGCCTCCGTTACTCTTTAGGAGGCGACCGCCCCAGTCAAACTGCCCACCAGACATTGTCCCCCGACCCGATCAGGATCGTAGGTTAGGATTTCAATTAACAAAGGGTGGTATTTCAAGGATGTCTACTCCTACACCGGAATGCAGGGATCAAAAACTCCCACCTATCCTACGCAATGTTAATCAAAACCCAATGTCAAGCTACAGTAAAGGTTCACGGGGTCTTTTCGTCCTTCCGCGGGTTGCGCGTATCTTCACGCGCACTCCAATTTCGCTGGGCCTCTAGTTGAGACAGTGGGGAAGTCGTTACGCCATTCGTGCAGGTCGGAACTTACCCGACTAGGAATTTCGCTACCTTAGGACCGTTATAGTTACGGCCGCCGTTTACTGGGGCTTCAATTCGAAGCTTCGCCCGAAAGCTAACCTCTCCTCTTAACCTTCCAGCACCGGGCAGGCGTCAGTCCATATACATCCTCTTACGAGTTTGCATAGACCTATGTTTTTGATAAACAGTCGCTACCCCCTCTTCACTGCGACCTCGTTCAGCTTCACCAGCAAGTGATGTCACCAAGCAAGGCGTGCCTTCTCCCGAAGTTACGGCACCAATTTGCAGAGTTCCTTAACTAGAGTTCTCCCAAGCGCCTGAGAATTCTCTTCTCATCTACCTGTGTCGGTTTACGGTACGGATTGATATCTATCTCCATGCGAAGCTTTTCTAGGAAGCATAGGATCACAAACTTCGGGCTAGGCCCTCGTCATCAAGTCTCAGAGTTAACAAGATCCCGGATTTACCTAAGATCTCCTCCTACGCTCTTAAACCAACATCCAACAGTTGGCTTTGCTACCTTTCTCCGTCACTCCTTCATGTCAAGCGACAAATACCAAGTACGGGAATATTAACCCGTTGTCCATCGATTACGCCTTTCGGCCTCACCTTAGGATCCGACTAACCCTGGACGGAGTCACCTGGTCCAGGAACCCTTAGATTTTCGGCGGAAATGATTCTCACATTTCTTATCGCTACTCATGCCGCCATCAGCTCTTGTGATGCCTCCAACGCTCCTTGCCGGTACGTCTTCATCAGTAAACACAATGCTCTCCTACCAATTACCGAAGTAATTTCGAAGTTTCGGTACGTATCTTTAGCCCCGTTACATTTTCGGCGCAGAACCACTAGTCCAGTGAGCTATTACGCTTTCTTTAAAGGATGGCTGCTTCTAAGCCAACCTCCTGGATGTCAGAGTAGTTCCACAACCTTTCCCACTTAGATACGATTTAGGGACCTTAACTGTCGATCTGGGCTCTTTCCCTTTCGACCATGGACCTTAGCATCCATAGTCTCACTGCTTGACTGTACTTAACGGTATTCTGAGTTTGATATGGTTTGGTAAGTCGGTAAACCCCCTAGCCAATTCAGTGCTGTACCCCCGTCAGTAATCATCAAACGCTGCACCTAAATGCATTTCGGAGAGAACCAGCTATCACGGAATTTGATTGGCCTTTCACCCCTTACCACAAGTCATCCCAACAGTTTTCAACCTATATGGGTTCGGTCCTCCACGAAGTATTACCTCCGCTTCAACCTGCTCATGGCAAGCTCATCCCGTTTCGGGTCTACGACATGCAACTAATCGCCCTATTCAGACTCGGTTTCCCTACGGCTACACCTGCGACGGCTTAACCTTGCTACACACCGTAACTCGGCGGCTCATAATGCAAAAGGTACGTGATCAGGCTTTACAATAGCCCTTTCACCGATTGTAAGCATATGGTTTCAAGTTCTATTTCACTCCCCTTATCGGGGTTCTTTTCATCTTTCCCTCACGGTACTAGTTCACTATCGGTCAGCAAGGAGTATTTAGCCTTGGAAGGTGGTCCTCCCAGATTCAGACAGAATTTCTCGTGTTCCGTCCTACTCAGGATACCTCTCGGTCAATCAAACTTTCGGGTACGAGACTTTCACTCTCTTTGGTCGTGCTTCCCAACACGTTCCCCTAGCCTTCATGAATCCTAAATGAGGTCCTACAACCCCGGGCAGTAAACTGGCCGGTTTGGGCTGGTCTGCGTTCGCTCGCCGCTACTAGCAGAATCTCAATTGATTTATTCTCCTGCAGGTACTTAGATGTTTCAGTTCCCTGCGTTCACTCTATCATGGCTACTTTACTCACCATGTAGTCACTAGCATTTCTGCTAGCGGGGTTACCCCATTCGGAAATCTAAGAGTCAAAGCGTACTTGATCACTCGTCTTAGCATATCGTTACCTAGTAAACGTCCTTCATCGCCTCTTGCTGCCAAGATATCCACCATATGCCCTTAGTAGCTTTTATCTATCTAAAGTTTTTACACAAGTTTTTAAATTTTCTTGGTTTGAATTTTATTTTTATTTTAGGTTCTCGTCTTCTATCTGATTCTGTTATGAGAATGTTAAAGATCTATGCTGTTATTTTTTAAAATACTCGTTAAAGTACTTTGAAAAATAACAACTATAAGAGTTGAAAGATGAAAAAAGATCCCAAAAGCATAAGTGCTCCTTGACCGGTCATAGAACAGCAAGCTGTTCAATTCCTTTAAAAGGAGGTGATCCAGCCGCAGGTTCCCCTACGGCTACCTTGTTACGACTTCACCCCAGTCATCGGTCCGACCGTAGGCGCTCCCCTCTGCAAGCAGTTAGGGCCACGACTTCAGGTAAGACCAACTCCCGTGGTGTGACGGGCGGTGTGTACAAGGCCCGGGAACGTATTCACCGGAGCGTGCTGATCTCCGATTACTAGCGATTCCAACTTCATGGAGTCGAGTTGCAGACTCCAATCCGGACTGAGATGCACTTTTTGAGATTTGCTCACTGTTGCCAGGTCGCGTCCCTTTGTATGCACCATTGTATTACGTGTGTAGCCCTAGACATAAGGGCCATGAGGACTTGACGTCATCCCCACCTTCCTCCCGGTTAGCCCGGGCAGTCTCCCTAGAGTGCCCAACTTAATGCTGGCAACTAAGGATAGGGGTTGCGCTCGTTGCGAGACTTAACCCAACATCTCACGACACGAGCTGACGACAGCCATGCAGCGCCTGTCACTGAATTCTCCGAAGAGCACTCCGATGTTTCCATCAGATTCTCAGGATTTCAAGCCTAGGTAAGGTTCTGCGCGTTGCTTCGAATTAAACCACATAATCCACCGCTTGTGCGGGCCCCCGTCAATTCCTTTGAGTTTTAGTCTTGCGACCGTACTCCCCAGGCGGTGCACTTAATGCGTTAGCTACGACACTGAAGGGGTCAAACCTCCAATATCTAGTGCACATCGTTTACGGCGTGGACTACCAGGGTATCTAATCCTGTTTGCTACCCACGCTTTCGCGCCTCAGCGTCAATACTCGTCCAGGAAGGCGCCTTCGCCTCTGGTGTTCCTTCGCATCTCTACGGATTTTACCCCTACATGCGAAATTCCCCTTCCCTCTCCGAGATTCTAGATTATCAGTTTCAGACGCAGTTTCGGGGTTGAGCCCCGAGATTTCACATCTGACTTAACAATCCGCCTGCGCGCGCTTTACGCCCAATAAATCCGAACAACGCTTGCACCCTTCGTATTACCGCGGCTGCTGGCACGAAGTTAGCCGGTGCTTCCTTTGAAGGTACCTTCAAATATAAGGCCTATTGGACCCTATACCATTATTCCCTTCTGACAGAGCTTTACAACCCGAAGGCCTTCCTCACTCACTCGGCATTGCTGCGTCAGGGTTTCCCCCATTGCGCAATATTCCCCACTGCTGCCTCCCGTAGGAGTCTGGACCGTGTCTCAGTTCCAGTGTGACTGATCATCCTCTCAGACCAGCTAAGCATCGTAGTCATGGTAAGCCATTACCTCACCATCAAACTAATGCTACGCAGGCTCATCATTTGGTAAGTGCTTCCAAGGAGAGGCACTCTTTCTACTGCTACTTTCAAAATTGCAGTACGTATGCGGTATTAGCCAGAATTTCTTCTGGTTATCCCCCGCCA
Organism: Halobacteriovorax sp. JY17; assembly: GCF_002753895.1. Taxonomy (NCBI): domain Bacteria; kingdom Pseudomonadati; phylum Bdellovibrionota; class Bacteriovoracia; order Bacteriovoracales; family Halobacteriovoraceae; genus Halobacteriovorax; species Halobacteriovorax sp. JY17. The sequence goes on from NZ_NJER01000001.1 coordinate 846,739, forward strand.
AATGGTAGATCACCTACGTGTTACTCACCCGTGCGCCACTCTAATCACTTCCGAAGAAGCTTTCTCGTACGACTTGCATGTGTTAGGCATGCCGACAGCGTTCGTTCTGAGCCAGGATCAAACTCTCCAAGCAAATATGAACTGTTGTCTTCATTAAAATTTAAAAATTAAAAATTGATATACAGTGCTCTAAATCTTCCAAATAAATTTGGCTCTTGGCTTTTGGAATTCTACGTTACTAACTTCAACTGTTTACAGCATCCAAGATTTAGTTACGCCAAGACTTTAATTAGCACTTATACTATTTTTGGGATCTTCTCATCTTGATATTCAGCCGAAGCTTCATATCTTTAACTATTATTCGAATTTTAAAGAGCTTCCAAAAAACGGTCAAAAGAACCTAGTAAAGCGACGTTCGCTTTGCTTGTCAGTTGTTTCGTTTTGGGAACAGGACGGATACTACGCATGTGCTACAAAAAGGTCAATACCTTTTTTTAATTATTATCACTTTTTTTTTCAGCAAAATAAAAAGTATTTCAGGAAGTTAGGTGTTTTTAAGTAAGATTAATGGACGATATTAGGCGGACATTAAAAAGGGCCGCAAAAGCGACCCTCATTCAACGTAATTTTAAGACTTTAGCGGAAAACCGGCTTTTTCTAGCTCATCCACAATTTTCTTCGAAGATTGTGTAATAAATTCACCATCTAGGGTTTTTTCAGGGTCCATAAAGACAGATCTAAGGGTTATGGCCTTATTTCCAGACTCTAAACTGAAGATATCTACGATTTTTGTGCTTTGAAGTTCTTTAATTTTTAACTTTTGAAGAGAATTTAGAACTTCTCCTACATTAGTATGCTCATTTGCAACTACTGTGCAGTCAAAAGTAGAGCCAGGAAACTTAGCTAAAGGACTATACTTAACTTTGTCCTTAAGAGGACGTGCTTCTACTTGAGTTAAATCAACTACAGCGATACTTAAATGTCCTTTAATCTTATATTGCTTAAGAATAAGAGGGTGAATACTAGTAATTACACCTTTCATTTTTCCCATAATACGAATGTTATAAAACTCAAATGGATGTACTCCCACCCAATCTTCACTAACAACTTCATTCTTAAACTTAGGATGTTTTTCACTTAAGTCATAAGGAATATTCGTTGCACTTAAAAGTTTAGTCGTATCATTTACAAGATCCATAAAAGGAGTTTCTTCCTTGGAGTACATAGCAATGATTAACTCACTCTTTTCCTGCGCAAAACTCTTTTGTCCCTTATGATAAGTTCTTCCAAGTTCAAAGAAAGAAAACTTATTAAAGTTTTTAACATTCGTAGCTGTGATAGCAAGAGCGTTTGGAATAATTGAATCGCGCATAATAGAATGATCTTTTGAAATAGAATTTAAAAGATCTAAACCAGAACGAGTAGGCCATGAACATTTTTCTAAAAGCTTCTCACCAACAAGTGGATATGAATTCACTTCAAATGAATTTGCATTATACACCATGAAGTCTCTAATCCTCCTGTGTAGCTCCTGAGCAGGAGTAAGTCTCACAGGCTCTATAGTAAGCTTAGGAGAGCTCGGAGTAATATTATCATATCCTATGATACGTCCTATCTCCTCTACGAGATCTGCCTCGCAATCAATGTCTTTAGTAGATCTATAACTAGGGATAGCTATTTCTAAATCATCTCCATTTCTTTCAATTCCAAAATCAAGAGCAGAGAAAATTGAAAGTATTTTCTCTTCACTAACAGGAAGCCCAAGAACAGTATTTATTTTCTTAATTGAAGTATTGATTTTAAGAGTTGGAATTGAATCTAAATCTTCTCCGTCATACTCCATCTTCCCTACGACTTTTGCCTCAGGGCAAAGTTCGAGAATGAGCTCTAAAGTTCTAAGCATTGTTCTCTCGCAAAGTTTAGAGTCTAGAGTTTTCTCGTACCTCTGAGAAGAATCTGTTCTTAGTCCTAGTCTCGTCGAAGTGCTACGAACCATTGCCGCCTGCCAATTGGCAACTTCGATAAAGACCTTCTTCGTAGTCTCTGTTACACCACTGTTTAAACCTCCCATGAGGCCACCAATGACAAGAGGCTTTTCACTATCGCAGATCACAGTATCACTTGCGATAAGATCTCTCTTCTCTTCATCGAGAGTAATGAACTCAGTTTCAGTTCCGAGAGATTTAATAATGATCTTCTCATCCTTGATTAATTCTCTATCAAAAATATGAAGAGGCATTCCAAGTTCGAGCATAACGTAGTTAGAGATATCAACGATATTATTTATCGGTCTAAGTCCCACTGCCAGCAATCTCTTCTTCATCCAAAGAGGAGCTTCTTCAACTTTTACATTATCAATCGATAAACCAAAGTAGGCCTTGCAAGCACTCTCTCCTTCAAGTTTTGGAACTATAGGTGAATTATCTGTTGTAAATTTTGCTTTTAGATTACTGGCCCACTTATCATCGTAAGGAACTTTTAACTCTTGTTCAAAAATTGCTCCGAACTCACGAGCAAGTCCATAATGTCCCCAAAGATCAGGTCTATGTGTAAGAGATTTATTATCTACGTCTAAAAGAATATCTTTTGTTTCGTTATAGTAGTCGATCATATTTTGACCGATAGGAGCGTCTGCAGGTAATTCTAAGATTCCAGCAGACTCTTCAGCGAAACCAAGCTCTTCTTCAGAACAGAGCATTCCTTCTGAGAGCACGCCTCTAATTTTCTTAGGCTCTAAGACGAGACCATTTGGCAAAGAGACTCCAAGAGGTGCGTAAGCAGTTCTTAATCCAACTCTCACATTGGCAGCTCCACAAACAACTCTCTTATTTTCTTTATCCCCGTAATTAAATGTTACAAGGTTTAATTTATCTGCTTCAGGGTGACTTTCAATCGAAACAATTTCGGCCACACGTATTTTCTCTAGGTGATCACCAACAACGATAACCTCTTCAACTTCGGCCGTCCCGAGAGTAAATTTAACACCAAGATCTTTTGGTGAAATATCTGGAATAGAAACAAAGTCTTTAATCCATTCTGTACTAATTAACATATATAATTCCTTCTACTAAAACGTTTTAAATTGAGTGTTAAATCTAAGGTCGCCACTTTGCAGGTGTCTAATGTCATCGATGCCGTACTTCATCATAACAAGACGATCAAGTCCTAGACCAAAAGCAAATCCATTATATTTTTCAGGATCAATTCCTCCAGACTTTAAAACGTTAGGGTGAACCATTCCACAAGGTAATAGCTCTACCCAACCGACCTGCTTACAAACAGAGCAGCCCTTACCTGAACAAATAAGACATTTAATATCTAGTTCAAAACCAGGTTCAACAAATGGGAAGAAACCAGGACGAAGTCTAACTTCGACTTCTTTCTTAAAAATTTCTTTCAGAATCGTTTTCATGAAGTAAATTAAGTGACCTACTGAAATATCTTCTCCAACCATCATTCCTTCAAGTTGATTGAAGACCATTTCGTGAGAAGCATCTGTTCTTTCACATCTAAAAACAGTTCCGGGAGCAATAAATTTAAATGGTGGCTTTCTCGACTGCATACCATGAACTTGAACTGTTGAAGTGTGAGTTCTCAAGAGATGCTTCTTCTCATCACTTTCAACATTTGGGTCGTGAAACCAGAAAGTGTCTTGCATATCTCTTGCTGGGTGATCACCTGGAATATTTAGTGCTTCAAAGTTGTGAAACTCATCTTCAATATGTGGCCCATCTAAAATATCAAATCCCATAGAAAGAAAAATATCTTCAATCTCTCTTTGAATTAATGTTCTTGGATGAAAGCCACCTCCGAGAGAGCTACCAATCTTCACATCATCTGTGAGAGTGATATCAATTCGACTTGAAGCTAGCTTTTCGTTGATCTCTTGTGCTTCAATTGCAGTTAACTTATCGGCGACCATTTTGGTAATATCATTCTTAATATCATTGGCCTTAGGTCCAATCGCTTTCCTCTCGTCTGGAGTCGCATCTTTTAGAGATTTTAGAACTTCTGAAATAAGTCCTTTCTTTCCAAGATACTCCGACTTTAAATTTAAAATATCTGCCTGATTGGCAAGACCTTCGATCTTTCCCTCAAATTGAGAGAAGAGTTCATCAAGTTTTTTGATCATATTATTATATCCCTTGAATTCTAGCTTGCTAGAACGTTTATTCTAAACGTCGCATTTTGTCATAGGAATAGAAAATGATCAAGACGAAGCGGGTAAAAGGAGATAAATGAGAAGAAAATTGTGCGGGGGCAAATCCCCCGCAAGACTAACGGTTTTAGAAGGCATGAAAGCCTAATTTTTTAATGGCCAAAAAAGTAATGACTAGTAATTGTCCAAAAGAAAGAGAACAAAGAAAAAGTCTGGAACAATTTCCGTGGCCAAGAATGTGTGAATTTTAGAAATCAAAGTCTTAAAGTCTAACTCTGAGACGCCTCCTTAAAAGCACAGAATAGATTGATCATCAGATCAAGAGCTATGGAATAAATATAACACACAACAGCAATTCAAGAATTAAAAAATCTTCATATTTTTAAGATTTATTATTGCCCAATAAATTGACGGGCCCATGTAAAAAAATCAATCACATCGGGGTGAGAATAGTCGGGATAGGCCCAAGGTGTCGTTTGAAATGACTGGTCTTTCATAATTAGTGTCAAATCTGCGAACACCCCTTCCCCGAGATAAGGGCGGTGAGAAAAATTCTTGCCAGTTGCGAGAGTGAGATTCTCTAATGTCAGAAGTCCCATATCCAAGTTAATTTCTCTCGCTCCCTTGAAAGCAAAACCTTGTTCAAAGCTTTCGGCCCAGACTTTGGCAGAGACAAGCTTCTCTCTTTCAATATTCTTAGTGAAGACGACAAAAACTCGAGCAAGCAGAGACTCATCCCCCATTTCTTTAGAATAGTATTCTTTCATGGGAAAATAAGTATGGTGGAAAGTGACGTACTCTCCAAACTTAAGAGCAACGGCTTCTAGAATTTCTAATTCCCGGTGAAGATCACTTCGGTAGAGAATACTTGCAATCAAAAGCCCTTTAGAAGGGCTTTTCAATTTACTCATTAAAGTTCTTTGAAATATTATTATAGAATTTTTCAAGTTCTTCTAAGTTAACGGTTGCTGTTCCTTTCTTAGCAACCACTACACCTGAGCCACAATTACCGATCCAACAGGCATCAGTAAGAGTTGCACCGGCCAGTAGAGAAGAACTTAATAGAGAGATCGCAGTATCTCCTGCTCCTGAGACGTCGAAGACCTCATTGGCAACAGTTGGAATAATGCGAACCTTTTCATCACCTCTTGTGAAGATCGCCATCCCTTCTCCACCTAGAGTAATTACAACTTCAGAGATATCTAAAGACTCTGAAAGTATTTTTGCCATCTCTAAAACATCAGTTGTATTGTGCCCTAGCATCGAAACCATCATCTCAGCTTCAGCTCTATTGGGTTTTAAAAGATCAACACCTTTATAAAATTCGGGAGGAGTTGTTCTTGAAGGATCAACAAAGACTTTCTTCTTATGCTTTCTCGCAAGAGAAACAACTTCTGCAATAGTTTCTTTTGAAAGAGTTCCCTTCCCATAATCTTCAATAATAATTCCACTATGAGTTGGAATAAATTCATTTACTCTCTCAAGTAGTCTCTCTTGAGTTGCCACAGAGAGCGGAGATTTATCTTCATAATCAACGCGGCAAATTTGTTGAGTAGAGGTAGTGACTCTCTCTTTAAAGATAGTCGGTCTCTCACTACATCTCACCACTCCCCAGATAGAGAGTTCATTTTCTTCTAATAAACTTTCAAGTTTACTGGCCTGCATATCTTCTCCGACTACTCCACAAATAGTTGATGAAACTCCAAGGGCCGAGAGATTATTTGAGATATTTGTTGCAAGACCTAGAGTTGTCCACTCTTTAGTTACTTCTAGAACCGGAACTGGCGCTTCTGGAGAAATTCTTTTTACATCTCCGAAAGTATACTTATCTAGACCAATATCCCCTATGACAAGAACAGGTCCAATTTCATTAAATTTACCCGTAACTTTCTTAAAATTATCTTTTGTGATTATTGAGCTCACTATTTCTCCAAATTTAATAAATCAATTAATTCATTCATTATATCTTGAACTTCAATTTTAGACATACACTCATAGTATGGACAAGCATTTCCTGCACACTTAAATCTCTCCCCGCATACAACATCAGGAATGACTAGTCTCAAGTTCTCTTCCTCTCTATTGAACGGAGCCCAGCGAAGTGTACTTTGCACTTTAATAGGAGAATAAATACCGACTGTTTTTACTCCGAGAGTATTGGCAATATGAGTTGTTCCCGTACTAGGTCCAATAAATGCTGCTGCTTTAGAGAGGATATTCATATAGTCAGTAAGACCGTTTACACCACCATCAAAGAGATAGACTCTTCCGCTTAGGTGGTCACACTTATCAATATGGTCTTTTAATCCCGAGAGGAATTGTTGATCACTTGCGGTGTGAGAGATAATCCAATTATACTTCTTAGGAAAGCGCCTCTCCATTTTATCGATAAGTCTTCCGTAATTCCTAGAAGACCAATTAAGAGTATGTCCCGTCATTCCTGGATGAATAAATATATTTTCAAGGGAAGAGTCTAGCCCTTCTTTTTCAATCGCTAATTTAAAGTTTTCAAGAGAAGTGTCTCTATCCTTTTCATTAATCGTAATCTTTGGAGAGAGATCGAATTCTTTTTTTACATCGTGCTCAATTCCAAGCCCACGTAGAAGGTTTAAATTATACTCGCTCTCATGCATCGTCACGAGAGATCTCTTTTGCCTGACTCCAGCATTTAAAAATAAAAAACTAGGTAACTTAGAAATAAGCCCTGCCCTCTTTTCAATTCTCTTAAGCCACATATAGAGGCTGACGAATTGATCACCGCCTACAAAAATATAAATATCAGGCCTAAAGCCTCTAATAATATTTCCTAGGGTTTTCATTCTATTGAGTAGTGAAGCTTTCTTTCTATATAGAAAAACGCCGTCAACATAGGGATGATTTTCAAATAACGGAGCTGAGATTGGAGAGATTAAGAATCTAATATCTGCTTCTGGAAACTTTAACCTAAGAAGAGCTGCTATAGGCTCAGTCAATATAGTATCGCCGAGAGCATCTGTTCTATTGATTAAGATTTTCACAAAGAGATTCCTATCCCCTTGGCCTTATCTAGAACAGAGCTTTTAAGCGAACTTAGAACTTCTACTAACTCCATTTCGCTAGTGTCAACAAGAGCAGCATCCTCCGCCATCTTTAGAGGAGCAACTTCTCGGTTCATATCACTCTCATCTCTCTTTTTTACATCTATCATTATTTGCTCGAGAGAGAGCTCTGACTCACCAGCTTCTTGAAGCTGATTAAGTCTCCTATTAGACCTGACTTCAACTGAGGCAGTCACGAAGAATTTACAAAAGGCATTTGGAAAAACAACTGTTCCAATATCTCGCCCCTCCATTACGCAAACCACTCGGCTAGCGAGATCTCTTTGAAAATTTAAGAGATATTCCCTGACTTTTGGAATTTGAGAAATGATTGAAGCAAGTTTAGAAACATTATGCTCTCTGATTTTAAGAGAGAGGTTCTCCCCATCAATTCCAATCAGAAAGTCAGAGGATTTCCCGTACTCTAGATTAATACTTGATAGAAACTCATCCATTTCAGGACCAGCAGTTAATGAAATATTTCTTTGATCACAACAATATGCAAGCGCTCTAAACATGGCGCCAGTATCTATATAAAGAACATCAAGCGTTTCAGCTAATTTTTTAGCAATAGTCGACTTCCCGCTACCAGAAGGTCCATCTATAGCAATGACTTTTGAAAAAGACATTTTTTCTACTTCCTTGAAAATTAAGACACAACGGGTAAATAATCTACCACTTTAGTCAGAGCAAAACTAGACGCTATGTGAGAATTTAGAGAGATTTCTGAGATTGACCAATTGAGTTAAGGGCCAAACGGTAATCGAAGCTTGGGAGTTCAACAAAGTGAAAAATTTGATCAACTTCGTATAATCGTGTGTATAAGTAGGCTGTTTTTGGATTTTCGACTACTAAAGTCTTTCTCAGTGAGAGATATTTTTTAGACGACTTCTTTGAGAAATTCTTTGAAATTAATTTATAATGCCTTCTCACTTTATCGAGGTAGAGATTTCTCACACCAACTTCTTGCTTATTTCTAAGTCTTCTATAGACGCCTCCCGGCCCCATATTATAGGCCACAGTGGCGAGCCGGTAATTTCCCTTAAACATTTTGAGTAGACGCTTTAAATAGAAAACACCCATTTCAATATTTAGATGTGGATCTTTAATATTTTCATAAACTACAGTTTCTTTAACTGGCATATTTAAAAGTTTGCTTAAGAAAACTCCCGTCGCTGGCATAATTTGCATAAGTCCAGTTGCCGAAACTGAACTGGTGGCCTTTAAGTTGAAGTGACTCTCCGTCCACATCACACTAAGCGCCCAAAAAGGATCTATTTGATACTGCTCGCAGATCTCCATAGTCTTTGTAATATATCTAGCGAGCCTCTTTTTAAGACGACCACTTTTTACTGCAGAGAGAATCAAACTTCTCGCTTCTTTCTTAGAGTAGAGCTCCATTTGATCGAGAGGAATTCCTCCAAAAGAATCTTGCACCATTGGAAATTGATAGAAAGTTTTCTCATCTAAGAAGTAAGCTGATTCACTCTTTGGCTTTTTCATTTCTAAGTTTTGACTTTGAGACTCAAGAGAAGCTTCTTTAGAAAAAATAATTCCCACTACAATGAAAATTGCCAGAGTATTTAAATAGCGAAGAGATGATCTGGCTGCCCCTGAACTCATAACGCGAGAAAGCATCTGCAGACTTTCGTCTAGAAAGGAATGTACTTTTTGTGAATTCTTAAACATACGCAGAGGCTTTTACCCCCCACTAAATTGGTCTGTCTAGCCCAGTACATAGAATTTACCCAGTGTTCATCGAAGGAAACGCACATCGCTAACGAAATTTCGAGATTTTAGGTGGTTTTGAGCCAATTTATCCTTTAAAATATCTTTCTAGTTTATAAATGGAGACCAATATAATGACGCAAGACACTACATATAATAGATTATCTGAAGAGAAATCGGCCTACCTACTTCAACATAAAGATAATTTGATTCACTGGTTTAGTTACGGACCTGAAGCTATTCAAAGGGCCAAGGACGAGAATAAGCCAATCTTTCTCTCCGTAGGTTATTCAACTTGTCACTGGTGTCACATCATGGCCGCGGAGTCTTTTGGAGATCAAGAGACCGCTGACTTTATGAATGAGAATTTTATCAATATAAAAGTAGATAAAGAAGAATTACCAGATATTGATAATTACTATCAACAGGCCTGTCACCTCTTTACTCAAAGTGGTGGGTGGCCTCTCTCGGCATTTCTTCTTCCAGATATGAGACCATACTTTGTGGGTACTTACTTTCCAAAGAATGCAGTTGAAGGTCAAACAAGTTTTAAAGAATTAACAGCAGAACTACTTAGAGCTTTTAATGAAGAGCATGAGCAGATTGAAACTAATGCAACAAATGTCACTGAGGCCATAGCGAAAGGTCTTATTCCAAAAGATAAGGTTGAATATCAAGGACACTTCCCACCTCCAGCAGCAATTATGGACGCCGTTAAGCAATTTGCGGATGAAGAGAATGGTGGATATGGACAGTCTCCTAAATTTCCTCAATTTGCTTTCTACGAATGGGCCATCGAGCAAATGCTTGAAGGTATGATTCAAAAAGATCAGGGTGAGCATATTATTAAATCTCTTGAACGAATGCTCATGGGTGGAATCTATGACCACGCACGCGGAGGAATTCACAGATATTCGACAGATGAAAAATGGCTTGTACCTCACTTTGAGAAAATGATTTACGATCAAGCTGGTCTTTTAAGACTTCTCTCCAAAGCGAGCGTTCTCTACCCTTCTCCGATTATCTTCGATAGTTTAATTCAAACCCTAGACTACCTAGAAGCAGAAATGCTCGGAGAATCGTCACACTTTCTTACCGCTCAAGATGCCGACGCAGAAGGTGTTGAAGGACTCTTTCACACTTTTTCTTTAGAAGAATTTGAAGATGCTCTTAAAAACTTTGAAGATGAAAATGAAAGTCTTATCGACAATAGTGAAACTATTAAGAAGTGGTTTAATATTACGAAGGAAGGAAATTTTGATAAAGGCCTTAATGTTATCTCTTTAAATTATGACCTACGTTCAGAATTCTTTACTCAAGAAGGTTGGAACACCATTAGAAAAGTGAAGAAGTCTCTGCAAAATGAAAGAAAGCAGCGTATTCCACCAATGACTGATAACAAGGGTGTTGCCAGCTGGAACTTCATGATGGTTTCTGCTCTAGTCGATGTCATGCAATACTGCCAAATCGATGTTATTCGCCAAAAAGCGTCTTCACTCTTTAACACTACTCTTGAAGGACTTTACACCAATTTTCTAGTCTCTAAAGACGAGAAGGGAATGAGAATTCGCCATTCGACAACAAGAGCGGCCAGTCTTCCTTACTTAGAAGATTATGTAAACTTCGCTCAGACTCAACTTAGAGTTTATGAAATGACTGGCAACCCTGTTTTCAAACAGAACTTCACAGATACATTGGAGTATGTCCTTAAAGAATTTATCGATGGTGATAAGGTTTATACAAGAGCAATCTCTTCTAGTGAGCACGAACTCTATCCAAATCAACTCGTAAACTCCATGGATCAATCCTATAAGTCTGCTGCCTCAACTCTTATTCATATTGTAAGAAGAGCCGCTATTCTCCTTGGTGATAGAGAGTACTTAGACAAGATTAAAGATATTCAAGAAGACTTCACTCACGAGGCCTTAAAGAATCCACTCAGTTGCGGCGAGGCCCTAAGGGCGCTTAGTTATCCAGATAGCGCTTATAGAGTAGTTAAACTTCCTGTGGAGTGGTTAGAAAATCCTCAGTACATAAACTTCATGCCATACTTCCTTAGTCGCTTTGTTCTAGACTATAGAAAAGATAGTGAAGATAAGTGGGAAATTTGTAATCTAACAGAGTGCGAGATTACAGGAACAGGGCTTGAGGAATTTATTGAAACTCTAAGACCTACTAGTTCTCCGGACGAAGCTGAGAGCGATGACGAATAATATTTTAGAAGGCATTACTATTTTAGACTTTGGTCACAGACTCCCTGGTCCACTTGCGGGAAAAATTCTCGCAGGACTTGGAGCAAGAGTGATCAAAGTTGAAGATCATATTTTTCAAGATCCTTTCTGTGCAGGCGCTTTTGCAGAATTCGATGCAAGTTTTAAAGATTGGTATAAAGAATTAAACGGCAAGAAAGAAATTCTTCGCCTAGACTTTAAATCTCCTACGATAAAAGAAGAAATTAGACTTCTCCTTCAAAAGTCTTCGGGAATAATCAATGGACTTCCAGAAAAAGTTCAAAAGAGTTTAGGAATTGATTCAGAGTCAATCTTAAAGCTAGAGCGCCCAATCGCAGTTGTCGACATGAAGGCCTCTAAAGAATCTAAAACGGCCATGCATGACCTTAATGCTCTGGCGATGACGGGCCTTCTCTCACTATATGTCGAAGGAAAAACTAAAAATATTGTTGATCCTCCTTTTCTTCCTATTGCTGGGATTAACTTTGGACACAAAGTTGCGACAGATTTACTTGCTGTCTTATTAAAGGTCAGGGAAAGCGGGAAGAGCATCTTTCATACAACTTACTTACTTGAAAGTACCGAAGAGATCTTCAATGCTTTTTGGCCAAGATCAAGTCGACATCTTCGCACAAAATTTCTCCACAACGGACTCTACCCTTGTTACTCTCTCTATAAAACAGCTGATGATAAGTATGTGGCCCTTGCTGCGGTGGAAGAAAAATTTTGGATAGAATTCTGTGAAGTATTCGAACTTAATATTCCTAAAGAAGAGAGATTTAATCATCAAGATGACAAAGTGTTTAGAGCGATCTCTAAGTGCTTCCTATCTCTTACGCAAAAGGAAATTAAGAAAATTACTGAGCGCCACGACTTCTGTCTATCATTGATTTAACTTGCCAATTTACTAGGTTTTAACTAATCTTCGCCCATGGGATTAATGTATATGTTTCCAGTTTCTGAAGAAGAAACTGATAGAGTAAAAATTCAAGAGGCCTCCATCACTATAAAGTCCTATGGACTTCCTATGATTTTCTGGGGCTATTTAGTAGCGATACTCGTGGTTATTGGGGCCATGTATCTTGCTGTGGCAGCGCCAATTAATAAACTCATAGCAACGGGTGATCAGATCAATATGATCTTGGCCTATGCCGTTCTTGTTGTAATTTACGGACTTCCTCTCACTCTATTGGCACTCTATTTCTATGAGAAATCAATCATCAAAAAAGATTCCCTCATTACAGTTGTCCATAAAGTTTTCTGGATTCCAGTAATGAAGAAAGTTATTCATTTAGAAAATCGTGATGCTATTGAGCTTCACCACTTCATGGACTCTCCCAATGTAGCCAAAATGAGAGCTCAACCAGAGCTTAGAGGCTTTGAAAATAAAGGTTACTTCGAATTATTTGCCAAAAATAGTCAAGGAAAGGCCATTTTTCTAGATAGACACTCTAGAAAGGCCGATATTATCAAAATTAGAGACTTACTTAGAAAGTACTAACCTCAAATATTCAGCATCTGTACAGGGAAAGCCGAACACAGTTGGTCATTTTGCTGTAAATTTGATATAAATAAAAAAATTGTAACGGAAGGTAAATTATGAAAATTCAAAACGATCACGTAGTAGAAATCAACTATACTCTAAAGACTGACGGAGGTGAAACGATTGATACTTCTGATACAGGTGGACCTCTTTGTTACCTTCACGGTAAGCAAAATATTATTCCAGGACTTGAAAATGCCCTAACAGGTAAGTCTCTAAACGATAAAGTAAGCGTAAGAGTTGAGCCAAAAGAAGCCTATGGGGAAAGAGAAGAAGAACTTATTCAAAAAATTGATAAGTCTCAATTTCCTAATTTTGATGAAATGACAATTGGTCAACAACTTCAAGTTCAAACAGAAAGTGGACACCCACTAATTGTAACAGTAATTGAAAAAGAAGAAGATGGTCTTACTCTTGACGGTAATCACCCTCTTGCAGGGATCAATCTTAACTTTGATGTTGAAGTTGTAAGTATTAGAGAAGCAACTAAAGAAGAACTTACTCATGGTCACGTACATGGAGAAGGTTCAGGTTGCGGTCACGAACACTAAAAAAATTCGCCCTCAAAAAAACTCACTTTTGAGGGCAAACACTCCTCCCTAATCAAATCAATATATATTACCTATAGAAAATTTAAGAATCTTTAGTAGAATAGTAGAAAATTACTTACTAAGGGACTACTAATGCAAAGAGTATTCGCAGCTTCACTCATTCTACTTCTATGTCTTTCTTGTCAAAAAGAAGAGCAAGACTACTATCAAAAGAACGGAAAAATAAAGAATGTCATCTTTGTCATTGGTGATGGAATGGGACCTCAACAACTCTCAATGCTACAACTCTTTGCCAAACATTCAAAAGAGCCTCACTTTAAAAATAGAGTGACTAATCTTGAAAGACTTATGTCTGTGGGGAGAACAAGCTCTGTTATGACAAATCCTGGAAAGAATTTAGTGGTAGACTCATCTTGCTCAGCGACTCAGTACTCAACAGGGGAATACTCCCTTCCAGAAGTTGTAGGTCTTGATGACAACGGAGAAGTTTCTAAGACAATTTTAGAATTAGCAAAAGAGAAAGGTCTTCGCACAGGCCTCGTTTCAGATACAAGACTCACTCACGCGACTCCGGCCTCTTACGCCTCTCATAATATTTCAAGAAGCGATGAGAGCGCAATTGCTAAAGAGATGCTAGAAGTTGGCCCAGACATTATGCTCTCAGGTGGACTTAGATACTTTATTCCAAAGAGTGCAGAAAAAGACGAAGAACTTAGAAACCTCGTTCCCTCTTATATTTCTCTAAATTCTAAGAGAAAGGATGAAGAGAATTTACTTAATTTTGCCAGTGATAAGAATTATCAACTGGTTTTTGATAGAGAGTCTTTATCAAAGGCAGAAAAGGGAAAAGTTCTAGGGCTCTTTGAAAGTTCTTCAATGCCTGATGGAATTTGGAATACACAGAATAAAGATAAAGCGGAGAGACAGATTCCAACTCTTACTGAAATGGCGAAGACTGCCCTAGATAATCTTGATGGTAGTGAGAAAGGATTCTTTCTTATGATTGAAGCGGGTCAAATTGATTGGGCCGGACATAGAAACGACACGGGACTTCTACTTCATGAAATGCTTAGAGCGGACGAACTCTTTGGGCTTCTTCATAAGTGGATGAAAGGAAGAGAAGATACTCTCCTAGTTGTCACAGCTGATCATGAAACAGGTGGTTTTGGTTTTAGCTATAGTGGATACGATGTTTTAAAACCAGTAAAAATTACGGGGGAAAAATTCAAAGGTGAAGACTATAGGCCTAAGTATAACTATGGTGATTTCTCAACTCTAGACAAGCTCTACCGTCAATCTAGATCAACACTAGATCTAATGATAGATGTGAAAGGATGGCCAAAGGAAAAGCAAACAAAGAAGAATATGAGAGAGTATTTTGAGACTCACATGGGTTATGCCTTTTCAGACAAAGATATTGATCAATTAATGAGAAGTTCAAAGAACGAATTCTATAGACCTGATCATGGAAACCTTAGCCTAAAAGAAGTTCCTCACATAGAAGACTTTGCGGCCTTCTATACTTATGGAAATATTGTACGGGCCAATATCTTTGCTCGTATTCTTGGGCATAAGCAAAATGCTGTTTGGGCCACAGGTTCTCATACTTCAACACCTGTCACCATGATCACAGTAGGACCTAGAAGTTTAACAGATGAGTTTAACGGTCTTCTTCACTCAACGGAAGTAGGACGAAAGACAATAAAAGCCCTTGGACTTAAGAAAGATTATAAGACAGTTATAAAGTAATTATTGATACTCATATTCAGGAAAGGAATTTGTTATTGAACTTAGAAGACGCTCTTCATTACTAGGGCTTCTTCTAATTTTATTTAAATTCGCGACCAAGTATTGAGACTTCTTACTCACTTCAAGATCCGCCAGTGTTCCCTTAGTTAGAGCTATTTGATGAGTAAGATTTGTAAATTTATCACCTGTAAGCTTAGGTGTTGCGATCATTCTCTTATTTAATGGATTCATCCATTTTCCATTTGGCCTTTTAAAACCAAAGTGAAGGTGCGCCCCCGTCACTCTCCCCGTCGCTCCAACTCTTCCAATGACTTGATGAGATCTTACCCAGTCACCTACTTTTACTCCTCGAGTAGAGAGGTGATAGTAGAAAGAAGTTGATCCATCTCTATGCTTAATACCAATTTTATTTCCAGCAAATTCATTAAAGCTTGAAATGACAACCTTTCCAGCAGAGACAGCATGTACTCTCTCTCCAGTTCTTCCTCTAAGGTCAACTCCCCTATGCATAGCTCTATGCCCTGTAACAGGATGTCTTCTCCATCCATAACTTGAACGGATATGTAATCTTGAAAGCGGGTATCTAAGTCCAGAATTAATGAGGGCCTGTCCGTCCTCAGTATAGTGGGCCGTGTAAGTAGATCCCTTCTCTTCATCTTCGTAGAAGAAGGCCTGATGACTTCCGGCCCTAATTCCTTCATAAGATGTGAAGAGGACTTTCGTTCCTACGATTTTGTCTTTATACATTCTCTCACTAAGAAGAACTTTATAGCGATCTCCCTTTCTAGCATTCATTCTAAAGTTCACTTTACACAGAAGAACATTTACCACTTCATTAACGACAGAGGGTTGAAGTCCTTGTGTAATGAGATCTTCTTCAAGAGTTGACCCTGGCTGAAGACTTCCCTCTATTGTTCTTGGTTTCCAGAAAGTATCTAGAGTCGTTAGGGAGTAATCCCAATGACCAGTTAAATCATTTAGGGTAACAGTATGAGTCTCGACAAGGTTTTGAGAGAATGAAAACTTCTTTAGGTTTTCATTATGATCGAATGTGGCCTGAAGCTGATCGCCAACTTTTATTTTTGAAAATTCCACTTCATCTCTTAAGGCATTAATTAATTTAAGAGACTGAGCATTATCAATAGATACACTCTTAAGTGCTTGATAGAGTCCCTGTCCTCTTTTAACTTCACCGTTTCTTACAGTGTCTACTATTTGTAGAGGTCTCAAAGGGCTTATAAATGGAGTAGCTTCGACGCTCTTTGCACTGTCACAGCTATAGAGACAACTAGATACTAGAATGAAGATTAGAATTTTTATCATATTAGGAAATAGCATAACAAAATTATCGGATTTTGAAAGAATAACTTTATAAGAATTTTATGGATTACTTAGACTTTTGACTGCTCATAGTGTGACTTACCTGCTCTTGAAATCATGGCCCCACCAAGACAAACTTCCTCACCTTCCATTGTGGTATAGAAAACAATGGATTGCCTAAGGGCCACAGCTCTTTGAGGAGAATCAAATTGAATATGCGCTACACCATCTTCAATACTTAGAATCGTACAATCCTGGTCTGCTTGGCGATAACGAATCTTGGCCTTACATTTAAGTGGTAAATCTAGCGAAAATTCATTCTCCACCCAAGATATTTCATTTGCCCAAAGCTCGTCAAAAAAGAGCGCTGGATGGTCCTCACCGCGCTCAACGGTGACAACATTTCTCTGGGTATCCTTACCAACCACAAACCACGCAGCACCTGGGCCACCGAGACCTAGTCCCTTTCTCTGTCCGATCGTATAGTAAGCAGAACCAGTATGATCCCCTACAACTTCTCCCTCTAGAGTTTCAAATTTTCCAGGCTTTATTTGAATATAATTTGAAAGAAAATTCTTAAAATTTCTCTCGCCAATGAAGCAGATGCCAGTGGAATCTTTCTTATGCTTAGTTGCCAGATCGTATTTTTCAGCGAGGACTCTCACTTCGGTTTTTGGTAAGTGTCCGATAGGGAAAACCACGTGATCAAGTTTCTCTTTTTTCATAGTGTAGAGAAAGTAAGTCTGATCTTTTCCAGGATCATTTCCTTTTATTAATCTATTCTCACCAGCAATGATTTTATTTTGACAATAGTGACCTGTGGCCAAGTAATCGGCCCCAAGCTCTAGAGCTTTATTTAAAAAGACTTTGAATTTGATCTCTCGATTACAGAGAATATCTGGATTTGGTGTAAAGCCCGCTTCATATTCTTCAAGGAAATACTTAAAGACATTGTCTCGGTACTCTTTTACAAAATCAACAGAGTAGTATGGGATATCTAATTTCTCACAGACAGCTATTACATCTGCGTACTCTTTAGATGATTGGCAAACACCATTTTCGTCTTCTTCTTCCCAGTTCTTCATAAACATACCAATAACATTGTAGCCCTGCTCTTTTAGAACAGCAGCGCATACAGAAGAGTCAACTCCGCCAGACATTCCCACAATAATGGTTGTCTCCTCATTACTCTTTGTTTGATTTGATATATTTCCTGTACTCATAGGGTCTATCTACCAAGAAAACCCCATTAGGAAAAGGGAGTATGATTAAATTATATCGTATGTCCAAGCGATAATACTGGCACTAATGAAGCGAAATGCCCTATCTAAGCTTTTGAAATTTAAAGTCTCAACAAAATCATTCGACGTGTGATTCTTCTTATTTGGGTCGTCCTCCCAATTCTCGGAGAAAGTCACAGCAGGAAACCCCTCCTCCCAAAAGCTCACATGATCACTTCTATTAAAACCATTTGCGCTAATTTCAAAGCGCATTCCCGAGAGAGACTTATCTCCTGCGTTTACTAATTTATTGGCAAGCTTTAAATCAAGTCCGTAAAGAGGATCTGATTCTTTTCTCGTGTAAACTTTAAAGTTATTAAATTTAGAGCTCTTATCATTTCTCTTAGAGTCATAACCAAGCATGAGAAGATTTACAAAGCCCGCGAATTTTTCTTTCTTTAAAGATTCTTTATACTTACTTACAAAGGCCCTTGCCCCAAGAAAAGCAAATTCTTGATAATCAAAGAACACTATTCTAACAGTCTTTGGCGTATTCACTTCTGTAAGTATTTCAATGAGAGAGAGAAGTGTCGCGACACCTGATCCATTATTATCAGCACCTGGCTGTGGCGCAGAAAAATCAATGACCAGATTTTCTTTATCGTAACTAATTGTATCGTAATGGGCCCCTAGAAGAATTACTTCATTAGGAGCAATACTTCCCTTCTTTTCCCAGATAATATTCTTTCCCTTAACAGTTTTTAATTTATCTAGCTGAGAGATCATAGAATTAGTGAAATGATTCCACTTCTTATAAATCGGTGAAGTCTTAGGATAATTTCCCGCAATTTCTTTTTGAAAGTCTGCTCGGTAAACTCCTTTAGCGTATTCAATATCAGGAGAGAACTCGTCTACTACAATATAGGCCTTTGGATCAATCTTCTTAACTCTATCAACAAGCCAAGTCGCGGCCTTCTCATGTCCCTTTGTTCCAACCATTCGGGATGGTCTGCAACATGAAACAAAATCTCTTAAATTATCTAAAAGAAGATCATCCTTATACTTTCGTATGACATTCTTAATAGAGCCCATATTCTTAATATTTTTCTCGTAATCCCTTAAGACATAAGGGGCCGCAGAGAAAACACTAAATTGAAAAATAAAAATTAAAAAATACTTCATAATTAAAACTCTAAATGAACCTTCTTCTTAGCTGGTTGATCTTCGTCGAAGGCCTCTTCTTCTTCACGGGACTTTGGATAGACACGGTACTCTCCGTCCTGAAAGAAGCCAGAACTTCTAACAACTCCCGAACCAATAACTAGTGCTCCAACTCCTCTCTTATTATAGAAGACTTGGTAGCCTCCTCGAGGACAAACACCTTCCTGGGGAGTTTCAAACTCGACAACAACGGCCCTATTATTTTTAAAATATAATTTACAAGGAACCTTTGCCCCTGCAGATTCAGTTTGTACAAAGCAATTAATAGGCTTTGATAAATCCATTGAAGGATCATTAGAAAAGCGCATAAGCCTACAATGAGTATAGAAGTACTTTCCAGGATAATCCACGTAGACATCTTGTTGTCTTGGATTAATTTTTACAACAATTAGAGATTTATCAATGACAGCATCTTTTTTTCCAACAAGACCTTCTTGATTTAAGTGATAGTGATGAACCCCTGTATGTTCCACTAGAGTTGTTCCATCTCTAAAGTTTATAATTCGACCTTCTTTTCTAAGACTTGGAGCTGTGAATCTTTCAACCACTTCATTAAAATACTTATTGAATAAAAATCCTTTTCTTCTCTTCTTATTTTCAAGATCGTCTTTTACAAATGTAATCCCTAGAAGACTTGATATTTTTACCACTTCACTATGTTTAATTTCTGCGAGAGGAAAGATGAGCTTTGCCAATTCTTCCTGGGAGAGACGACTAAGGCCATAAGTTTCATCAAGGGTCACATCTGTTGGAACAAGTAGACTATAAATTCCATTTTTTTGATTTTTAAAAACTTTTGCCTTATGCCCCGTAGCAATATTATCTGCACCTACAAGTTTTGCTTTTTCTAAGAGAGTCTCTACTAAGATTTTATTCCAAGCGATCACTGGTTCAAATTGTTCGGCCGCAAGCCTTGTTGAAACAACGGGCTCTATAACTCTAGAATAGAAGAGTGAGTTAATATTTGTTCCGTAGAAAGTGATTTCTAGTTGATTGCAAATCTTCTTAATATCTTCCAATGATTTTGGATTCCAAACGCTTAAGCTCTTATAGGGATATTCGTGGAAAACGACTCCAAGACCTATGACATTGAGACCCTGTTTCTTAAGTAAGTACGCAGCAACCGTGGACTCAATTCCACCATCCATACCTACTAGAACAGTTTTTTGATTAGAGCTTGAGTGCTTATTCATGCAACACTTTTCCTTACGTTAACCAGACAAAAAAGATCAACATATTTAAGAGATATAACTTATGATAATTATAGCAAAAAACGGCCTATTTTAAAGCCTTGCAAATATATCCTAGGGAAAACCGGTAAAGTAATCGACTTAAAGACCGATAAAAAGGCGATGATATATAGGAAAACACCACAATTTAACGCTGGAGACACACTTCTCTTTGAAGTGAAGAAACAGCAACACAATCAAAGTCAACTCAAAGACTTTATTCACTTTATAAAGTATTGTGGAAGACGTGGGCCAATTAGATTTAAGCATATTGAAGAGCGTGCCGAGTTGATGGCCAATCTCACTCTTAAAGAAAACCTTCTTCTAGACCTTGGAATGAGAGAAAATACCAATAAAAGTATTAGTGAACTACTAAAGAAAGAAGAACGTCTTGCCCTATCTAAACTAATGGATTGCGTGAAAGATGAAAATACTTATCCTGCAGACGCCTCCACAGAAGATAAGAAAATTATTTCTATAATAAAGATTCTCTTTCATAGTTCTGATTACTTATTTCTAGAAAAGCCTGAGAAATTTCTCTGTGAAGAGAAGCAGAAAGTTTTCTTTGACGCTTTATTTGCCAGTAAAGAAAAATTTAATCAGACTCTTTTGATTACAAGTGATCATAGAAATCTTTGGCTACAATATGTAAGTAAAATAGTAAGCAAGGCTCCAAATGGGCACTTTGTCCTAAGTGACATCGTGCGCCACTCAGATACTTCAAATGTTGTTGAGCTCAAGACCAGCAATACTGATTTTAATTCCAAAAAAGCCGCATAATCTCCTTTCATTATTTGACAGATTTACCGCGCTAATTCGATAATATATTGTAATTAAAAGATAAACTCACAACCTAAGAGTTGAAATGACTAATAATGTTTTAAACTTCATAGATGTTTTTGCGGGCGCTGGTGGCCTATCATGCGGGCTAGAGCTTGCTGGAATGAAATGTGTCCTAGGAATCGATGCCAATAAGCATGCCATGGATACTTTTGCACGCAACCACAAGCACGCAGAAACTTACTGTGGTGATATCACCAAGCTGGCCAAGAAAGACCTACTTGAAAAATTAAAGGGAAATCACGTTCATGTTGTTGTTGGTGGACCTCCTTGCCAAGGTTTTTCAACTGTAGGCCTTGGAAATCCAGACGATATGAGAAATACGCTCTTCTTAGAGTTTTGTAGAATTGTTAGAACAACAATGCCTTACTTCGTCGTCATTGAAAATGTAACCGGGCTTCTTGCAAAGAAGAACGAGAAGACATTACAAAATATTTTCAAGAAATTTAAAACTCTTGGATATGATATGGAAGTTCAAGTCATGTCTTCACAAAACTACGGGGTTCCTGAAAAGAGAAGAAGAACAATTCTCATTGGAACGCGAGTTAATACTGATATTACTTTTCCAAAACATACACATGATACTATCATTGCTAAGACCCTTAGAAATTCAATGACTGTTGGAGATGCTTTTAAGAACTTAAAAACAAAGTCAGGAAAGCTCTTTAATCATGATATCGAACAGGCCAAAATTAAATCAAAGATAGATCTTAAAAGACTTAAGAGAATTCCCGAAGGAAAGGGAATTCGCTATGAAGCCGATGAGAAGAAATACTTCACTCCTTCTTTAAAACTTGGTGTGGACTGGGTAAACCTTAGAGAGAACCGCTTTCGTCAAACAAAGTATCAAAGACTCGACAGGTCTCTTCCAAGCCCTACAATTATGACTCACAGACATAGCTACTATCATCCTGTTGAGCATAGATATCTAACTCAAAGAGAAGCGGCTGCTCTACAAAGTTTTCCAAATGACTTTGAGTTTATGGGGCCTCTTTCTGCTCAGTGGAGACAGATTGGAAATGCTGTTCCGCCACTTATGGCGAAGGCCATCGGAAAATCTCTAAAGAGCATGTACAAGTCATACCTCGAGCAGAGGGATTCAAAAGTAACCAAAAAGAGTAACACAAAACAAAAGATTGAATATGTCAGAGAGAAAGCCTTTGTTTATAAGAAGTAATTTTCTATTAGTTGTCACCCTTCTAATACTCTCAAGCTGTAGCTCTCTTACAAAGAAAGAGAGCTGCCTTGTTAAGAGAGCTGCTTTTGATATTGGCTCGGGTTCCACTAAAATGACTCTGGCCAAAGTAGATACTTGCACAGGGAAAATTGTAGAGGTTTTCTTTGAAGATCAAGCCGCTGTCGCCTATAAGCAATCACTCTATGACAATGACAATTCCTTTTCTAAAGAAATTATTAAAGAAGGTATTCAAGAATTAAAAGATCTAAAAGAAACCGCTGTTGAACTTGGAGTTACTCAATTTAGTGCGCTCGCCACTCAAGCTTTTAGAGAAGCTAAGAATGGTAAGAATACTCTCGAAGAAATTAGCGATCAAACAGGCATTGAAATAAGAGTAATTAATCAAGAACTAGAAGCTAAATTTGGCTACCTCGGGGCAAAAGTTAAACATCCATTCGCTGATGATGAGAAAATTCTCGTTTGGGATATCGGCGGGGGAAGTATGCAGATGACTTACGTTGAAGATGGAAAGTTTCATACTTATTTGGGAAACCTTGCCAGCGTTTCTTTTAAAGAAAGTGTTTTAAAAAACCTCTATAAGGGAAAGAAAGGCTCTCCAAATCCTCTTGGAAGAAATAGAGCGAAAAAGGCCCGAGCTCTTGCGAGATTCTTCGCGAAAGGAAATGTAGACCAGAAAATTCAGGAATATATAAAAACAGCGAGAGTCTTTGGCATAGGTGGAGTGCACTACTATTCAGTGAAAAACCAAGCATTAGAGAAGGGCCATATTTATAATCAAACCCAACTTAGAGTTGCTCTTAACAAGAGGTCAAAATTAAGTGATAAGAAAATTGGTGGAAAATTTGCTTCTACTGATGTGACAAATATTGCACTTGTCCTTGGCTTCATGGAGGCCCTAGGAATAAGAAAAGTAGAGGCCCTAAAAGTTAATATGTCTCACGGATTATTTCTAGATAAATCTTCATGGTAAAACTCCTTACCTTCATCTCCCTTCTCCTACTTTGTTCATGTGCTAACAGCAAAGATATTAGAGAGAAGTGGAGTTCCAAAAAAGATGGTAGTCAGTTCATAGATATTGAAGGAACAAAAGTTCACTACAAGGATTTCGGAAGTGGAACTCCAATTGTTCTAATTCATGGAATTTGCGATAGCCTCCACACTTGGAGAAAGTGGAAGGATCCAATTGTGTCCAAAGGCTACCGCTTTATTTCGCTAGACGTTCCAGGTTTTGGACTAACTAATGGTAGAGAAATCTCCTACGACTCTAAGAGCTACACAAGTTTTTTAAAGAAATTATTTAAGAGATTAGATATTAGAAAACCAATTCTCATTGGTAATAGCCTCGGTGGATTCATTGCATGGAATTACGCTCTAGATTACCCAAGAGATGTGAATAAGTTGGTCCTACTCTCTCCTGCCGGCTATCCACTCAATCCACCATTAGTAGTCAGAATAGCAGAAAATGGATTTCTAAAATGGGTCGCAAAGAACTTCTCAACTAGAATTTCATCAGATTATATCGCAAGAGGAGTCTTCTACGATAGAGATAGAATGGAAGAATACGATCTTGAAAGATTCTATGAACTCTTTAACCTCGAAGGAAATTTTGAAAAATATATGCGTGTCTTTGAAAGTATTATGAAATTAAAAGATCACACACCAAACCTCACGGAACTTAAGACACCCACTCTACTAATATGGGGAAGAGAAGACTCTTGGATTCCTTTCAAGCAAAGTAAACTTTGGCAAAGAGATGTAAAATATCTCACCTTTATTCCACTAGATCAGGTTGGTCATACGGCGCAGCTTGAAGCAAGTGAAAAAACCTTAGAACTTATTCTAAGTTACCTTAATGACTAGAACTTCCAAATCTAAGTCCTGAAAAAACAATGCATTTTCTTCAAGAGTCTTGTGCTAAATCGCTTAAAAATATAGAAGATGAAATAATGAATATTACTTAAGATACTTGGAGATTTAAATGAAGTTTATACTATCAACAATGATTATGCTCACAATCAGCTCTGTACAGGCCGTTGACTGTAGACTTCATAGTGAAGATTTAAACTGGCCAGAAGACAAAATTTTAAAAGTAATAAGTTGTGAAAAAATACACTCTGAAAAAGATTACTTTCTAGATGATCAGCTATGTTTATCCGTAAGAGAAGATCAACATAGTAAATTTGAAACAAAAACCTATAAAGTGTCTCTCGCAACGAATGGGTCAAAATATCCTATCGCACTTTTAAATGTGACAGTAAATAATAACGGAAGATCAACTTACGGAAACATCTCTCATAGAGGAAATGGAGAAGTTGAACTTAGTGGAATATTTTCTACAAATAATTGGAACGTTAACGCAAATGTAAACCTTGAAAGACCAGACCAAATAAATGTAACGGTTAAAAGTAAAGGGTTTGGTTTTGGTAAGCTTAAGCATAAAGCAACCTATAAATGTGATGAAGTATAACGAATAGTATTTAAAGGGGAGAATCACTCCCCTTCTAATATCTCTTCTCTAATAAGTCGCAAAAGAAATATCTCACGCTCAATCGACACCCCTTTCTTCTTACTATTTTTAATCGTATCTTCATTATGCTTGATGGCCTCGTCAATATTTATCCACACAGGCTTCATTCCATTATTTAATTCGTAGTGCTCAAGACTAGTCTCTCCAAGCTCTTCATCCACCGAACAAGTAAAGCAATAAGAGATCATATGTTGAATATCAAAGTCTGACTTATACCAGGGCCTATACTCTTCATAAATTCCAAACTCGCTGATGTTGGAAATCCCCTTAGCACCAGTTTCTTCTTTTAATTCGCGAATCATTCCTGCAAGAAGATCCTCACCTCTATCAAGTCCTCCACCAGGGAGGCTATAATCATGATATCTTTCTGTATAAAGTAAGAGAATAGAGTTTCCTCTAAGAGCTATTGCTCTAGTGGCCTCTCTTTTGAAAATAGATTTTCCTTCTAAAGAATCAATATCTGGATGTATCGATGTGCAAAGAAGTCTCACGTTAAAGTTCACTGGCCTTTTGAAGACCAGCAAAGAGTCCATCACTTGCAAGAAGTTCCCTAGGAGTTCCGCTTTCGGCCAGTCGCCCTTTTTCAAAGACGAGTAGGCGATCACAACTCATTACCGTGTCGAGTCTGTGAGCAATAATCAAACAGGTCTTACCTTCCATAATGGTGACAATGGCCTGATGGATGACTTTTTCATAATTGGGGTCGATATTAGCGGTTGCTTCATCAAGAACCAGTATCTTTGGATTTCCAAGTAGCACTCTAGTTAAGCTTAGCAATTGCTTCTCGCCGATACTTAAGTTTTCTCCGCCCTCTAAGATGGTAGAGTCTAGAGTCATGGCCGACTCTTCCATTACTTTATAGAAGCCTGTCTCCTTACAACAATTTATAATATTTTCATCTGTGGCAATTTTTCCGGCACAGAGATTCTCCCTAAGACTTGCGCTAAAGATAATCGGATCCTGTGAAACAAAGCCAATTGAACTTCGAAGAAATCTTCGATTGAAGTCGCGAATAGAAACTCCGTCGATCTCAATACTTCCTTTTTGAAAATCATAGAGTCTCGCCAAAAGGCTAACTGTTGTTGTTTTTCCGCACCCAGTAGAGCCTACAAGACCAATTTTTTCTCCACTCTTAATATTGAAATTTAAATCCTTTAAAACCCAATTATCTGAGTCGTAGGCCATCCATGTCTTTTTAAATTCAATATTTCCTTTAATATCAAATTCAGAAATCTCACCATCCTCTCCTAAGACAACTTCTTCTTCGTCGTGAGAAAAGAAACTATGAACTCTCTCGCTACTTGTGAAGGCCTGTTGAATGACGTGAATTTCGCGGGCGAGCATCATAATAGGAGAAAAGAATTTTTCGCAGTATCTAATGAAGGCGACAAATATTCCCACGCTCATCGTTCCTGCGAGAACTTCTTTCCCACCGAAGAACACAAGCCCTACAAGAGGTAGAGTGCAAAAGAAGGCGGTTAAAGGTCTTGTCCAAGAATAGAGAAAATTTGCATTTAACTGTGCACGTCTGTGGTCATTCACTGTGGCATCAAAATTTTGATGAGACCAATTCTCTAAACCATAAGATCTAATCACATCAATTCCGCTTAGGTATTCATTTAACTTTGAATTGATCTCACTTGAGAGCTTAGACATTCTTCTGTTAACAACCCTTACTTTATTCTTCGTTAAATAGACAAGAGCAACAGCAGGTAGCATAGAGGCCACAAGGATCAATCCGAGACGAAGATCAGTTATGCACATGGCGGTTCCAGAGATGATTGCCATAAAAATTGCATTTACAAATCTACCAATAGTTGAAGTAAAAAATTCTTCAACACCTTCAACATCATGAGTGATACGAGTGATAATTCTTCCCTGAGGCTGCTTGTCGTAGAAGCCAAGAGGAAGTTTTTGAATATGAGCGAAGAGCTTCTTTCTAATATCTAGAATAGTTGCCGAAGAGTTAATAATGAGAATTCTTCTTCCACACCACTGAAGAGCGAGAGAGGAAACTTCACAGACCACAATAAGTATTGCCCAAAAATAGGACTCATCAAAGGCCTTCTTCAAAAGCCCGTCTTCAACCAAGTGTCCCATAGCTCTTGATGAGTAAATGGCCACAAGAGAGCTAATCAACATTAGAATAAGAGCAAAAATAAATTTCTCTTTTCTCGCCTGCCCTTGTTTTAGGAGAAATTTAAAAGACTTAAGATCATTTAAAGCGTTCTTCTTAAGATTTGTTTCATCTTGCTCATCTCGTGTTAGAAATTGATCACTCATCAGTAACCTCCATTCCATGAGAAAGATTGAGAACTTTATTACAATACTTGAGAGTAGAGCTTCTATGTGCAACCCAGATAAGTGTTGTATCACTTAACTCTCTATCTAAATTATTTAAAATTAAATCCTCGGTAACGGTATCAACTGCACTTAGGCAATCATCTAAGAAGAGAAGCTTTGGCCGTCTTGATAGTGCTCTGGCCAGAGTAAGTCTCTGCCTTTGCCCACCAGAGAGATTAATCCCCCACTCACCAAGTGGCGTTTCCAATTGGTTAGGAAATTCGCGCACATCCTTATCAAGCCCCGCAAGTTCTAAATAGTACCAAATATCATCGTCAGAGAGATCTCTATCCATTTCGATATTCTTCTTAATCGTATCAGCAAAGAGAAATGGCTTCTGTTGAACAAAACTCATAAACTCACGCAGCTGCTGATGATTATAATTATTGTAGTCTTTTCCGTGGAAAAAGAGTCTCCCCTCATAATTTCTCTCCAGTCCACTTAGTATACTTAGAAGAGTTGATTTACCTGTTCCAATATCCCCAGTAATACCTAGCCTCTCGCCCGGAAGAAGAGAGAGATTAAAGTTCTTAATCAAAGGTTCTTCTTTATCCGAATCATGGAACTTAAACGATAAATTCTTTGCGTGGAGCACATACTCGCTATCAGAAATTTTAGAGCCTTTAGTATACAGAAACTCTTCTTTCTTATTGAGATAGATTTTATTCAAGCGATCTAAACTTGTGGTTCCTCTCTTCCAATCGGAAATAATAAACCCCATTTCCATAAGTGGATCTTGTAAGAGAAAAATTAAACCTTGCATAGAGACGAAATCCCCAATAGTCATTTGCCCACTAATCACAAGAGAAATCCCCACTGCGAATAAGACAATATAACTAATAATGGAAGCTCCCCCCATCATTGGAATATAATTCAAAGAGGTAAAGAGTGCCTTTAGCCTAGAGTCTTTATACTTCGCCGCGCTATCAATTAACTTATCTTCCCAAAAACCACCCGTCTGAGTAAGCCTTTGCAATCTAATCGTGCTAATCACTTGTGTGGAAAGATCGTTAAACTCTCCAAGAGATTCCTGTGAGTCTTTATATCTTTGAACCTCTTTACTTGAGAGCTTTTTTACAAAGACTGGAAGTATTGAAAGAGTTAGAACTGAAATAATAGTCATTCTCAGGTTAATCGTCAGCATCGTTCCAAGAGTTAGAACCCCAAGGAAAATGACGTCAACAAGACCTACCAGAGTAAAGCCGAAGATAAACCTCGACGAATTCACATCACTATTAGAGGCGTTCATAAGATTTCCCTTTGAGAAATCTGTGACTAAGTCTTTCTTATTAAAGAATCTTGCATTCTCCCAAATTCTCTTTCTTAACATGGCACTGGCCATGTGGGTCTGTCTTGCCAGAGTGACTCTCCATCCAATTCTTCCAATGGTTATAAAGACACGACAGAGAAACATACAGATAAAGAGATAGTAAAAAGTATCAATTTTTGTTGCCTTAACAAAGAAGGCCGGAAACTTATCACCGCTAAAGAAGTCGATAATCCACCCTATAATTCTCGTAGTGAGAACTTGGCAAATATTAGTCAATAAGACCATCAACGTACCTACGATGTACATGGTCTTATTATTCCAAATATATGATGTCCAAATTCCGATGGAAGAGGTGCTCGTCGACTTATTCATGGAAAAATTCTATATGCACTTTCCCTATAAGAAAAGATACTTAATGGATTTCTTTAGATAACCACGCTGAAAGTTCTGATAACTCTTCTCTAATCATCGGAAGTTC
The DNA here is from genome assembly GCF_002753895.1 of Halobacteriovorax sp. JY17. Taxonomy (NCBI): domain Bacteria; kingdom Pseudomonadati; phylum Bdellovibrionota; class Bacteriovoracia; order Bacteriovoracales; family Halobacteriovoraceae; genus Halobacteriovorax; species Halobacteriovorax sp. JY17. Next base: position 875,423 of record NZ_NJER01000001.1, read on the forward strand.
TAATGCCACGGTCTCAATGGCCTTCGAAACCCCTATAGGAGAATATTGTTTACCAACTAATGCCTTGGTTAAATACTCAATCATCTCAGGATGTAGAGAGTCGGAATAGATTGTACACTTTTCAATGAGTCCTTTATGAGAATCAATATGTGCCTCAATCCCACCCCAAGAAAATCTCTCTTCTAGAAAGTGATTAAATTTTGGAGTTTCTCCAAAGCGCCAATTCCAATCTTTTAATTTTTCGTAATAATCATTTAAGTGAAACACGGATTTAAGATATTCGTGATCTAATAGCTCAACCTCACATTCCGCTTTGTAATGGGATTTGAATTCACTAATAATGGCTTCAGAAAGTGAGTCATGATTTATCTCGGAATTACATTCAACGAGATTTGTCACTCTAGCTCTTACAGATTTTATTCCCTTACTTTCAAGTTTCTTCTTTGATGGATTGAGGTAATTACCAAGCTTTGAGAGATCTGCATCAATAAGTAGAGTTCCGTGATGAAATGATCGATCTTTAGTTTCTTTAAAAGCAGATCCAGAAATTTTCTTATCTCCATCATCACTCTTAATAAGAATATCATTTCTCCCAGACGCAAAGGCCTCAACACCAAAGCGGGCCAGAGCATTTGAAATGATTTTATTGTTAACTGCTTTATCGTAGTTTTCTTTTGAGCTTAGAAAAGTAAAGTTGGTATTTCCAAGGTCATGAAAAACTGCTCCTCCTCCACTTTGCCGTCTAGCGAGCTTAATCCCATCAGCTTCCATTCTCTCTGTATTGCACTCTGTCCATGGATTTTGAAATCTTCCAATTACGACGGTATTTTGATTTCTCCAGAGAAAGAGAACATGAGTCTCTGGGTCCATATCTCTAAAAATCCAGTCTTCAGTCGCTAAATTAAACCAAGGATCAAAGGTATCTGATAAAAGTATTCTAATTTTTGTCATTTTAAAGCTCCAGTTCTAATATTCTCTATCATCTAACGCGGTTCACCTAGGGCAATATTAGAAGTGTAAGTATCATTAAAGATCATAGAGAAAAAAAGCTAAGGAAACAATAATGAAAGTCATTACACTACTACTTTTATTTTTTTCAACCAGTATTCTTGCAAGAGACTGGGTAAAAATAAAAATCCCTGGAGCGAAGTGTGGGGATGGTATCAACTACTACGTTTTCTATAGCCCAAGAAATTCTAAGAAACTCTTTACTGAGTTCATGGGAGGAGGTGCTTGCTGGAGTCTCTCGACATGCTTTGGACCTAACTTAAGAACGTGGATGCACCCTATTCCAGAAATTCCAACTTTCTCAGTTCTAACTTCTGAGAATAAAGAGCTTACTCCATTTACTGAACACTCTTCACTCTACTTCCCTTATTGCACAGGAGATGTTCACTCGGGAGATCACTCCATTGATTACAGATTCTCGGTCACTGCTCATCACAGAGGATATAGTAATGTGGTTAAGACTATACGTTACTTAAAAGAAAGAGAAATTATTCAATTTGATCAACTAGAGGAATTTATTCTCTTTGGTTCAAGTGCTGGGGCCATTGGCTCTCTTGTTCATTCAAAAACTTTTGAACCTGAGCTTTCAAAAGACACAAAGAAATTTCTCATTTCAGATTCTCCAGGTCTTCACTTTGGAAAAACTTTTTGGGAAAAGTTCACCGCTCCTATGCTCTCAGACTTTGACGATAACTTTTCAAAAGTAAACCTCAATATAGACTTTACGGACGGTATGGTTGCTCATAAAACGGAAAATGTCTGCCGCTACTTAAGCAATTGGAAGATTGGATTTCTACAAGGAAGTCAAGACCTCGTCATGTCCAAAGTTTTTGGTAATATAAGTCCAGATGACCATAGAGACTATGTCTATTCGGACAGAGGTATTTTCGAAACTTCTAAGAAGACAAGAAATTGCGCAGCCTTTACCCCAGATACAAAGATGCATACTTTTCTATTACTAGAAAAGAGTGCGAGAATCGAGGCTTCAGGAGTGAATGCATTAGACTTTGTTCGAAGAATTTATTCGGGAAAAACAGAGCGCAGCTTTAAGTAGATTAAAGCTGCGAATTTGATTATTGATCTACAGATATTTTCACATTTACGAGCTTTGCTCTAATTCTCATAATGAATGATGGAATCGCTCCATCGCCCTTCTTTCTTCCAGGTAGAGTGTAGAGAGTTCGAAGGTAGAACTTCATTTCATCAAAAATTGTAGAAGTATCAATCTTTATAAAAATCCCTTCAGTCTTAATTTCTAGAGGAATAATTTTTGTTTCTTCTAAGTAATTTTCAAGATCAAATTTTATATCATCATGTAATTGATTTAGAGGAGGCAGCATTGTCTCAGAGATAAGAGGAATTGTTATTTTCTCTGTTAAGAATCTCTTAAGCGCCTTTCTCTTTAATTTAGAATCTACGTCATCAAAAGTAATTTCAGCTTTATCTTTGATTTTTGCGTATTGAATCTCCTGAACCATTCCTTCGTCGCTAACTTCATTAATTGGAATCAAGATTCCATTCTTCTTATCCATGGCATAAATTGTTACAGAATGCTTTCCATTTTTCTTCCCAAATTTAAGAGTCTTAATTTGAGAAACTGTTTCATAGATTGTGTCGTTTAACTTCTCTCCAGAAATTTTCTCAAAAGCAACAAGGAGATTTGAAACATCTTCATTAGTTAAAATATAATCTCCAACCTCAGCAAGGTATCTTAGAATATACATCGTAAATGTTAGTCCATCACCAACTGGAAACTCTTCGCTCATAGACTCTTTTACTAGAAATATTTGTTTGGCGACTTTTTCATAATCTTCTAAACCAAGCCCATGGAGAACTTGATTCTCTGATGAAGAAGTACTTTGAGGTACTCTTTCAACACTTAAGGCCCCTTCTGACTTTTCTGAAGCGCTACTAATTTCTTGTTTTTCAACAATTGTTGTCACATCTTTTGAACAAGATGAGCTAATTAGTAAGATAGATAGAATTAAAGGTAATTGAATGAATTTTCCAAGTGCCACACTTCCTCCGAATGTATAAATACACTCGTATATAAGCAAGATTTAGGCCAACGCAACACATTGATTTAACGTAGTTTAATAGTATGACATTTTGACACTGACCACTACTTTGACACCAGTTCTGGGTCCAAAGTACTACTCTACTGAAAACTCTTCTTGAAGCTTAAGATCATCTTCATTTATAGCATCTGGATCGTATTTCACTTCTTCAGCAACACTTAAATCAGGGTCATACTTATATCTATTCTCCCAGTCTCTTCCATCGGTATGCCTCTTCACTCTCTGTCTATTTCCAATCCCACGAAGGGACTTCTTCTTTGGGGATTTTTCAAAATTGAGTTCTTGAGTTTTTAGAAATTCTGCCTTTTCTTTTGAGATGACTTTTGCCAATGCCATTTTATCTAGAATATTGTCTACAGTTTCATTGGCAAACTTAGTAAGCTTTCTATCTTTAAAAGATTGAGAATAGCGAACAGGAGATGGAAGCAACATGGCGAGGAAGGCACCTTCTTTAGCCGTTAAGCTCTTAGGTGATTTCTTAAAGTAGTGTTTAGCTGCCTCTTTAATTCCATAAATCCCATCACCATATTGAATCACATTTAAATAAACTTCTAAAATCTTATCTTTTGAAACCTTCTTCTCAAGATAGAGAGTCGCCGCAAGCTCTTTTAATTTTCTTTGAACAGTGCGATCACTTGTAAAAAATAAATTCTTCGTCACCTGTTGTGAGATAGTACTTGCTCCACGGAGCTTCTCTCCCTTTAGTCCATCCATTGCGGCCTCTCGAACTTGGGAAATATCAACCCCTTCATGTTCAAAGAAGTCCCAGTCCTCGCTCAACATAATGGCTGAAGTTGCATTCTTAGAAATATTTTTTAAAGAACTCCACCCCTTCGGTTTCTTTGCGATTATTTTGTATTCTATGCCTCTCTCTTCTGTATAATTCATTCCGACATAGCCTTTAGAAAGCATATTTATCTTTGAAAAGGGTACGCTCATTCCGACGAGCCCCATACTAAATGTAATAAGTAGTAGGATAATTATAATGGTAATTTTATACTTCTTCTTCATAGGACATTCCTAGTTTGAAAATCTAATTTCTCTATTTTCAATATCATTATTCTTATTTTTAAATCCTGCACTAAACTTCTCAGCAAGGGCCGTTATTGTAAGAGATGGATTCACAGCAAGGTTTCCAGGAATAATACTTGCGTCGCAGACATATAATCCCGGATATCCATGAACTTCATTTCTCTCATTAACAACTGACGACTCGGCCTCATCACCAATAATGGCGCCACCTAAAATATGAGCGGTAGCAATAGAGCCAAGTCCTGCCTCCACACTACAATTAAGAGGCATTCCTTTAATATTTCTAGCAACAATCTGCGCCGCCTCTTGGGCAACAGGAATCGAAGTCTCCATTGTTTCATTTCCAAGGTCACCAACGAGTCCTTTAGAAAACCCATGAAAGAAACTTCTCTTAAAGTGAAACTTTAATTTCGTATCTACAGATTGCATCACAAGAAGAATCACAGAGCTATTGGCCCAATTACCTTTGAAGAGAATGGGAATGAAACGAAGAGATGAGCCAAGAAACTTTCCTATCATAAGAAAAGGCCTCTTAAGTCTATTAGCAGAGGGAGTCAGAGGAATAGTTAAGAGTTTCATAAAGTCACTTCCTACAGGATAGCGAACTCCTTCAATTTTTGTCTGTTTGTCTGGTTTTATTTGAGCGCCAATAGCAATTCCACGAGAGAGCTCTCTGTGGGTTTCAAAAGACGTTGCGCCAACAAGACTCTCACCATTTGTTCTAATATTATGTCCAAGATTAGTTGAAATATTTGGGAGGGTTTTAAAGTGGTCTCTATTTCTAAAGAGCAGATCAATCGTTCCCATCACTCCCGCACTTAGAATAATTCTCTTAGCTTTAAATTCTCTCTTATTCTTAAAGAGAATTCTTCCCGGTCGCTTTGTTGAAATAGTGAAACCTTCTGCGCTTGGGTTTATTTTATAAGCATGTGTATCAGCAAATACTTTTGTTCCCCATTTTCTAGCAAAGAAGAGATAATTCTTAACAAGAGTATTCTTGGCGCCGACACGGCAACCAATCATGCAGCCTCCGCACTTGGTACAAGTCGTTCGAGCGGGCCCATCTCCATCAAAGTATGGATCGGAAACATTCTCCCCCAACCTCTCTCTCATTAAGACACCAACTTGAGTAGGCTTAAAAGTATGTTCGCAGCCAAGAGATTTTGAAAGGCTTCTAATCTCTTCGTCATTTTCTTCAAGAAAAATATTCTCAGTCACACCAAGCATTTTCTCGGCCATGTGATAATGCCTATCAAGTTCTTGACCACCTTTAAATGATTTAGGCCATGGAAGATTTCTTAGAACGTCATCTTCAGGTCTAAGAAGAGTATTTGCGTAGACAAGACTTCCTCCGCCCACGCCAACACCATGGAGGACCATTAAATTTTTAAGAACACTAATACTTTGAATGCCGAAGCACTTTAATAAAGGCGCCCAAAGAAAACGTTTCACATTCCAATTGGACTTTGGAAAGTCTTCGTCTTTATAGTCTCGCCCCTTTTCCAAGATAGCGACACTATAGCCTTTTTGGGCGAGTCTACAGGCGCTGACTGAACCGCCAAAACCGCTGCCTATAATGAGGAAATCAAATTCTTCCATAGCTACCCCGAAATATCTCTATTCTAGACTAGTTTAGCAAAGAGGTGTGAAAGAGTCTAACAAACTGATTATACGATGAAATTGACGAATATTAGTGGCAGGTCTAAGAAGAGAGAGGCAATAAAAATGGCCGCCGAAGCGACCACCAATAAAATTATTTTTCGTAATTGGCCCGTAGATCACATCGATACTGACCGTAGAGGCTTTGCAAGAGTCCATTATGATCTCTAGTCATTTGTATATCTAACATACTCTCACCTAGAGTGTAGTTGTAATCGTCTTTTAAAAGCTCTTTTGCTTCTTTTATAGAAAGTAATTTCCCTTGCCAAGGAACCGTTATATCTTCCTTCGTTCCTTCAAGTCTGCCTTTCTTATCAAGCTTTATAGCAGAGATAATTCTTCTAGCGAAAATAGCACTTTGAGAATTTTCAAAGATTTTATCTCTATCATTACTAAAGTATGAACCAGTTTCACCAAATATATCTTTATTAGTAGAGAGGAAATCGTATCCCATCTCGGCCCACTTCTGTGCATACTTCCAAGTTGCTCTTAGATTCTTCGCCGAAACACAGGCCTTATCAATTTGATCTGAAGATAGAGTTTTCTCATCTTTGATATGATAATAGCTATTCTTAACTTCTAAATTACTCTTAGCGAAGTTCTTAAAGTCTTTCATAAAGAGCTTATTAACTTTAGCACTCTTCTTTCTCATGTGATCAATAAAATTCTTACCATAATCACCATAGATATAATTGATGACCTTGTCATGGGCCTCGAGAATTCTAAGATCAGCACCATCAGCTCCATTCTCACTTGTAAACTCTTTCTTACCTGTTATTGATTGAAGCTTAATTTTTAATGTATTTAACTCTGCAATTAATCTTTGAATTTCATCACTTGTCTTTGCCCCATTACCAGTTTTTAACAACTCAGAGGCTTCCTTAAATGTCATTTCTGTATTCTCATCTACTTTGATCGAAACTTTTGAAAGTTCATCACTGGCATCTTCTTTAAGCTCAGAGACTTCTGCGACTACTCTTTCAAAATGATATCTAAGATTTTTCAAGTAATTATTAAAATTGCTATCGCTACCATCTTCTAGTGCAATGACCTTATCTAGGTTTCCAACTTCATCAATTGATGTAAGTAATTCTTGAAGAGATCTATTTTGTCTTGAGACTCTCTCTCCATTTGTAGGATTAATAAACTTTTCTACATATGAATTTATTAGGTCGTAGTTAAGAGTTAATTTATCAAGGATTAAATCTCTCTGTGCAGACACTGGAATATCTGAAGAAGAGCTTAGAGGATTTAATATTTCAATAATTGGAGTAAAAAGTTTAACTCTCTCCTTTCCTATCGCTTCAACATGAGACATTCTAATGGCCTCAAGCTGGTCTGAAATTGTTTTTGAGTTAGATGTAATATTTCCTTGAAGATTGTTTAGAAGTTTAATAAGTTCTTCTACTTTATTTAAGTCTTTATAGTGAGTATCCGTTGAGATATCAAGGATCCCAGCTTCCTGCATTTTAATTCTCACATCATAGAAAGAGCAATTTAACTTTATAAATGTTAGACGGTCTTCATCATTTTTAAAATCAAACCTACCTTCAAAGAGATTATTAATGAATTTTAAAATAGAACTTACAACTAACCCTCCGTACGCCACAGAAACTCCTGCAGGCGAAGGTGAATAGAGTCCAAATTGAGAAAAATTTTGAATAATATTAGCAGAGTTCTCAAGAAAGCTTGAATCATCTAAGTGAGAACAGCTATTCTTACTAAATAATGTATTTAATCCATTAACTAGAGAGGCCATCTGCTCTCCATTAATACCCGTATTTGCAATTCCATCAGTCTCAGGAACCTCAACAGGATCTTTACCTTGAGCTTCTCTTGATTGATTAATATTATCTTGAATATCTTGAGCTCCAGCGAGGACTTGATCTAATGTTCCTTGGCTCCCATCGAGACAATCATCTTTAAAGATGGCCTCAATATTTTTAACACTATTTAAAATGACATCACTTCTTGTTGAATTAAGAGGACAGAAAATTGGTCTTGTCTTTAAAGTTAAATTTCTATCTTTTAGCTCATCAATTTGTTTAATGATTGATGGGTCTACTTTTATCTTAGATAGATTCCCTATACTATTTGATAAGGGACTCGCTCCGAAAATATAAGACGGGGAAAGAGAAAATAAAAGAAAGACTGCTAATTGATTGCGTTTCACACATACTCCATTTTTTAATTCAATGAAGTATAAGCAAGAAACATACCAATAGAAGTCACCGATATTTTGAAGTCTAAGCTTCCAACATCGTTAAAAGAATAATCAGTGTCTAAAGTTTATACAGTCTATTTAAGATTCTTTTGATAGAGATGACCGAGGGCCAATGTCCCCTCCATACAACCTTCGTAGAAAACTCTAAGCTTAAGAGATTGGTCTTTTAATTCTTCGTCTTCATTCTCAATTTTCTTAAGATGAAGAGTCAGTGGAACGCACGACTTCTTTAGAACGTTATAAGAAATATACTCGTTCAAAGGAAGTCCTTGAGGATCAATTTGATCCGCAAAGAAAGTACTTAATTCTATATGATTCTTAGACGCCAGAACGGCCATTCTTTCTTTATATGTTAATTCTCTTGAACGCGCCGCCATAGAAACAAAGAACGCGAAGACAAGGACAAATGCAATTTTCATTTATTACTCCGTTAATAAACAATTATTACATTAATACTGAGCACTAAGTTATGATAAATCAAGCAAATTATTCAAGTATTTTGAAATTTTCTCACACAGCTCTTGACGAGAGACGCAGACATCTTCTCCTGAACTCATTTCATAATTACCAGAGAGAAGTAGAGATTTTAGTCCGGGAACTTTAATTCTATCACTTTCCTTATCACCAATCATAAGACTATCTGAAAATGTTCCCCCTACCACAGCTAAGGCCTTCAAGTGCATTCCAGGATTTGGTTTACGAAGAAGAGAGTCAAATTTCCAGGCTTCACTCCCCTTATCTTTATGAAAAGGACAGATTTCAATATGATTAATTACTGCTCCTAAAGAGGCGTAGTAATTAATTAAACTCTTATGAAAAGTATCTACATCCTCTAAGCTATACATTCCTCTGGCCACACCAGCTTGATTAGTCACTATAACAACGGGAATTTTTAATTTATTAGCATTTTTTACAACATCAATCATATCTTTAAAAATAATTGAATCGTTATATTCATAAACATAACCAGAGTCTTCATTTATAATTCCATCCCTATCTAGAAAGAGAACGGGAGTGAGAGAAGATGGTTCCTCTTGGTATTTAACCAGAGGAAACTTTGCAAAGCCTTCTTTCGAGTTCTTCATATAACGAATACCTGTAGCGATATACTCATCTCGTTGAAAGTTGTTTTCAAAAAACTCACTTAGAAAAACAAACTCTGTATTCTCTCCTAGGCCAAACTCAGAAATATAACTCCAATCGACATGGTGATCTTCTTCGATAATAAGAGTATTTTCTTCTGGTGCAAAAATCTCAGAGACTTTAAGAAATTTAGAAAGTTTCGACACAAGTTCTTTAGAGTCAATATTCTTGTTTTTAATAAATAAATTTATCTCTTTCACGTTAATTCCTTAATTGAGCAGTTCACCTTAAAGGCCGCGCTCGTAAATTTATTCATTGGCTTAATTCTTATTTGCAGACGAAGTTTATCCACGTGTAGTTCAAAAGAGCTGATATCGCTTTTAAGCGGGAGGATTTCAACACCTCCTTCAAAAGAAAGATCACTTGATTTTACAACATGTACACCACTGGCCTGATACTTTTCGCCGCCAACTTCTCGGTGAAAGCAAGTTGCTTGAATAATATCAGGGTTGCCTATACCAATAAGAGGAAGAATAGATTTTGCAAAGAGCTTTGAATCCTCTCTCATAAACTCTGAGAGACAATTATAAATATCTAAAACACAGTCGTGGTAAGTTTGAACAACGATTTTATTTAATTCACTTGGAAGCTGGCCAGGAAGCTCACTATATCCGGCCTCTGTCCAGCGATGATCAAAGCGTCCAAAGAACTCAAGAGATGCCCTATCATGAAGCTCTAATGCCATCTGCTTGAATCTTCTGTCCACTCCATCATTTATCAGATCTTGGTAATATTTATTTTTTGAAAATTCTGAAAAGTACTGAGAGATGAAACTTTTTATCCCCGCACTCTTTGTATTTACAAATGCATGAGATTTGCAAAGTTTTAGAGAAATAGGAAAGATTCCCTCAGCGTTTTCAACGAGAATATCGGCCTCGTCCCAAGATTTATTATGAGATCCACCAGCGCTCTTGCCAATGACTAGAACTCGACTAATATTTGTTGGCAACTTAGGAATCAATTCCTCTACAACAAGTCCCGCAAGAGTTGGAAGATGCTTGATCAACGATGGCTCATGGACTCGTAACCAGTGGTCATATTCCGTCAGCTGCGTTCTAATATCTCCACCAAAAGAGCGAATAAAGTCACCTTCTATTTTGAAGTGCCTCGCTAGGTTCTGTGCGACTAGATATTCAAAGAGATTTCCCTTAAATTCATTAATTAGGGCCTCTTTCTGGGCAACAGTGTCAATTGGTTGATATTCACGCATATTTTTTCAACTTATCGGAAAAAGAAGTTTTCAATTTCATTATAGTCTAATAGACTTAGAATCGAAAATATCAAATTCCACATAAGTTGGAAAGGAAGCTAAATGGAGCACTTCCCCTCTGTTTTAGAGTCAATTAAAGACTTGAATAAGCGGCATATTGATGGAGTCCTAAGTTTGGCCCATCGATTAAAGAACCGCTCAGACACTCCTTTCTATTTTTCAAATAAAACTCCTATAATTGCCACTTCCTTTCTCGAAAATTCAACTAGAACAAAACATTCATTTGAGATCGCGATTTCAAAACTTGGCTGCACTTATATTGATTTCAATGCGGAGACTTCTTCTTTAAAGAAAGGGGAATCTCTTGAGCAGACACTTCTTACCTTGCACGATCAAGGTGTTGATCTCTGTATTATAAGAACCTCTGTCTCTCATCAATTAGCAGAATTTAAAAGTAAACCACCTATAAGAATTATTAACGGTGGTGATGGTGTAAACGAGCACCCTACTCAGGCCCTCTTAGATATATTCACTCTTATAGAGAATGGAATTGAATTAAAAGATAAGGTCTTCTGTATCGCAGGTGATAATATTCACTCACGAGTTGGACATTCTCTTATTGAATTACTTCCTCACTTTGGAGCTAAAATACTTCTCTTTGGACCAAAGTCTTTTCAACCAGATGATCTAGACGAGAAAATTGAAGTCACTTATGACCGAGAGGAAGTTTTAAAGAGAGCAGATATTCTCTATCTTCTAAGAGTTCAAGCAGAGAGACATAGTCCAGCAGAAGGAAACCAAGTTGAAAATTATGCAGAGAACTTTGGTTTTACTCTTTCTATGATTGAGTCAATAAATAGAAAAGTTCCTGTTCTTCACCCAGGGCCTGCCAATATTGGCGTTGAAATTTGCAATGAATTAATTAACTCAAAGTACTACTTAGGTCATGAACAAGTGAGAAATTCAATCTACTTGAGAATGGCGCTTATACAATCTATGTTACAAAACGGAGCAAAGAATATTGGATTCAGCGAAAATACTTTTTTCAAATTCTAATTTCTATCACTCAAGTCTTCATATAAAATTCTTATACAGCATTGTTTTCTTTAAAATAAGGGAGAGACGTACCCATGTCTAATATTTTTGATTTTCATACATCTTTAGAACAATCCACAGTCTTTATTCACTTTGATGACGGACAAGTTTTTACAGGAAAGGTGAATCGTCCAATTGATGACCCTGAAATGCAAGAAGGGATTTGGGGAGAAGCTGCTTTCACAACAGGAATGAGTGGCTATCAAGAAACAATGACCGACCCCTCTTTTCTAGGACAGCATATTATTTTCTCTAATGCTCATATTGGAAATTATGAATATGATGAGAGAGTTAATCAATCCACAAAGATTCATGGAACGTGTTTAATAGCGAGAAACTTTTCTCCAAATAAATTCTTAGAAAAAACAGAAATTCCTCTCATTAGTAATCTCGATACAAGAAAGCTTGTTAAGTATCTAGTCAATAAAGAAGGAAGCCATAAATCAGTAGTCACAACGAGAGAGAGTGCTCCAACTAGTGAAGAGTTTAGAAATAGCAAACTTATCTGTGAAAATTTATCTCGTGTCTCAATTAGTAAGAGAGAGGTCTTAATAGATGGGGATAATCCAATTGTTATCATTGATTATGGAATAAAGAAATCCATCATTGATAATCTAAAAGATCTTAATCACCCACTAACGATACTTCCACACACAGCAAGCGCCAAAGAAGTCATAAATCTAAAACCAAGATTAGTCTTCTTATCTAATGGTCCGGGAGACCCGAGAAATTATAAAAATGAAATAGCGGTTGTAGAAGAACTTCTAAAAACTGATCTTCCTCTTAGAGGAATATGCCTTGGCCACCAGCTTATTTCTCTCGCACTTGGAAGTGAGATAATAAAACTTCCCTTTGGGCAAAGAGGTGTCAATCATCCATGCTTTGATACTGTGACAGGAGAGATCCTAATAACTAGTCAAAACCATGGTTACTCTGTTGATGAAAAGAGTTTTCAGAAAATTTCCTCAGAGAATATTTCAAAGAGAAATTTCTTTATTCAACATATCTCTCTCTTTGATCTCTCTGTAGAGGGAATATCTTCAACTGATCAAAAGGTTAAGAGTGTTCAATTCCATCCAGAATCAAACCCAGGTCCTAGTGATGCTGCAATATTCTTTAAAGAAATCGAAGAGTACTTGAAAAAATCTAATCATAGTGAAATTAAATTAGACGAACTCCACCCGATGATTGATGTTCATAATCTAAAGAAGAAAGATACACCATATAAGAAAATTCTCCTCATCGGATCTGGTCCAATCAAGATTGGACAGGCCAGTGAATTTGATTACTCAGGAACACAGGCCTGCAAGGCCCTTAAAGAAGAAGGGATTGATGTAGTCCTCTTAAATTCAAATCCGGCCACGATTATGACTGATCCAAACATGGCCTATAGAACATACATTGAACCTATTACCAAAGATACAATTAAGAAAATTATCCAAAAAGAAAAGGTTGATGCTGTTCTCTCAACAATGGGGGGGCAGACGGCGCTAAATATCTGTATCGAATTAGCAGAAGAGAACTACCTTGAAAACAACGGCGTCGCCCTACTTGGTGCAAATGTAGACACTATTAATAGAACAGAAGACCGCGCTCTCTTTGCTATAGAATTAAACAAGCTAGGTTACCAGACAGGAAAGAGATTTAGAGCACATTCAACAACTGAGGCCATAGAATTAGCAAGTAAGAGCGTTGAATATCCTCTCATTATTAGAAGAGACTTTGCTCTTGGAGGAAAAGGCGCTGCTCTTGTTCATAATATTAACGATCTCAATGAAGTCTTTACCAGTGATTTAAAATTTCCAATAACAATGGAAAAGTCCCTTCTTGGCTGGAAAGAAATTGAGCTAGAAGTGATGGTCGATAAAGACAAAAATGGTGTTATCATCTGCTCCATTGAAAACGTGGACCCCTGCGGAATTCACACAGGCGATTCCATTACAGTAGCACCTGCACAAACCATAAGTGATCGCTGCTACCAACAACTTAGAACCATGTCTCTTACTATAGCCAAACATATGGGTGTTGTAGCAGGTGGTGCCAACGTCCAATTTGCAATCAATCCCGAAAACGAAGATGATATAGTTGTAATAGAAATGAACCCTCGAGTTTCTAGATCTTCAGCCCTCGCCTCCAAAGCAACAGGCTATCCGATAGCAAAAATCTCAGCACTTCTTGCCATTGGATATACATTAAGAGAAATTCTTAACGATATTACCAAAGCATCACCAGTCGCCTTTGAGCCTACCTTAGATTATGTTGCTGTGAAGATTCCTATTTTTCCATTCTCAAAATTTCCATCTTCTTCACAAGAACTTGGCCCACAGATGAGATCAGTTGGAGAAGTCTTGGCCCTTGGCTCGTCTTTCAATGAAGCTTTCTTAAAAGCTCTTAGATCACTCGAACTAGGGTTAGAGATTCCTTCTCTCTCTCAGTTAAAGACTGCTCCAGTAACAATGAGCAGAGAATATATTGAAGAAAGACTCGCAAGCCCTTTGCAGCTTTCTCTTTTAAGCGCTCTTGAAGGACTAAGGCAAGAGATGTCAATTGAAGAGGTTCAAGAAAAATCTAAAATAACAAAGTGGTTTATCGATCAAGTCTCCCTAATCTATGTTGCTGAACAAAAATTGAAGCTTGATAAGAACTTACTAGATTCTAGAGAGAACTTACTCAATTATAAGAGACTTGGTTTTTCAGACAAGTACTTAGCACTTCTAACAGATCAAGGACAAAAAGATATTCTAAAGAAGAGGTTTGACGAAAAAATCTTCCCTGTCTTTAAAGCAGTTGATACTTGCTCTGGTGAGTTCAATGCAAGAACCCCTTACTTCTACTCTACCTACTGGGAAGAGAATGAAGCCTTATCACTAAGTGAAAAAGGAAAATCAGTACTTATTCTAGGCTCTGGACCAAATCGAATTGGACAAGGAATTGAATTTGACTACTCCTGCGTAAAGTCCTGCCAACAATTAGAAATTGAAGGCATTCAATCAATCATGGTTAATTCAAACCCTGAAACCGTAAGTACAGACTACGACAGCTCCAATAGACTTTACTTAAGTCCGCTCTATTCTGAAGATCTTTTTGATATCCTCCTAAACGAGAATCCTTATGGAGTCATCACATCATTTTCAGGACAAACAGGTATCAATATTCGCTCTTATATTGAAGATAGCTTTAGAAATGAGTTTAAAACATTTAACTTCTTAGGTGCGGATTTAAATACATTAAATCTTACAGAGGATAGAAAGTTATTTAGTATGGCCACCAAGAAAGTTGCCCTATCTCATACAAAGTCAAAAGAAGTTCAAGGTTATAAGAATTTGATTAATGCCCTGACTGAAATTGGACTACCAGTAATTATTAGACCTAGCTACGTGATCGGTGGAGAGAGTATGTATATCTTCCACTCACATGAAGATGTAGAAAATCTACCAAAGCCACTACTTGATCAGTTAAAGACAAGCTCTACTATTTTTCAAGTAGAAACTTACTTAGAAGAGGCCATCGAATATGACGTAGACCTTATCAGAGACACAGAGGGAAATTGTGTTTTCACCGTATGCGAGCATATTGAGTACGCAGGTGTTCACTCAGGTGATTCAGGAATGATTTCTCCTCCAATACAATTAACTGATAAACTTAAAACTCAAATGAGAGAAATTTCAGAAGATCTTGCAAGAGAACTCAATATTATTGGCCCTATTAATTTCCAATATGCTGTTAAAGATGAATTAATCTACTGTATTGAGGCCAATCCAAGAGGGTCAAGAACTCTGCCGTTCTTAAGTAAAGCAGTGAACTTCTCTCTTCCACAAATTGCAACGAGAGCAATGCTTGGACAAACGATAGAGCCATGGTTTGAAAAAGAATCGAAACACTTCTGCGTAAAGCAATCAACTTTTCCTTTTGATCGCTTCA
This sequence comes from Halobacteriovorax sp. JY17, assembly GCF_002753895.1. NCBI lineage: Bacteria > Pseudomonadati > Bdellovibrionota > Bacteriovoracia > Bacteriovoracales > Halobacteriovoraceae > Halobacteriovorax > Halobacteriovorax sp. JY17. The sequence continues at coordinate 890,793 of NZ_NJER01000001.1, forward strand.
TTCAAGACAATATTATTCTTGGACCTAAGATGAGATCAACTGGAGAAACTCTAGGAATTGATAGTAATAAGAATCATGCTATTCTAAAATCATATCTAGGAAATTATCCAAATATTAATAAGCCTGGAAAAATTCTCATGTCTCTGGCCGATCAGAATAAGGCAGCTGTCCTTCCTTATTTAAAACCCTTACAAGAAAAGGGCTACACTTTCTGCGCCACAGGTGGAACTTGTCGCTTTATAAAAAACCAAGGAATACCTTGTGAGCAAGTTTCAAAGATTGACGAAGAAGATGGGACAACACTTATTGATGTTCTCCGAGAAGATCAAATTGTAATGGTCTTCAATACTCCTATGGATAAAGGCTCCTCTAAATCAGATGGTGAGCATATAAGAAACTCTGCTATTGCTTACGCTATTCCTTGTTTTACTAGAGCTGAGAATATCATCGCGGTGATTGAGTCTATTACAGATAGTGAACTCGAAGATTTAAGACCACTTAGCTTACAGGAAATGCACCAATGAGTTCTATGAAAAATATTTTTGTTGCCCTAGACGATATGAATAGAGAGGAAATTTTTCATTTTCTAGACAGTAGCGCGGGAAGTATTTCATCTGTCAAAATGGGCCTAGAAATTTTCAACCTCTATGGTAGAGAATTTGTAAAAGAAATCAATAGTAAGTATGGGGTAGATATTTTCCTTGATTTAAAATTACACGATATTCCAAACACCGTAAGTAAGGCCATTAAGTCTTTAGAAGGACTTCCAATTAAGTTTCTAACGATTCATCTAAGTGGTGGATTGAATATGATTAAATCCAGCATTGAATCTAGAGATCAATATCTTCCAAATTGTAAGGTCCTAGGAGTGAGTATTCTGACCTCTCTAGATGAAAACGATATAGAAAGTATATGGGGAGTAAGAGACTCGAAGGATCTTTTTTTTAAACTCTTTAGTCTCGCGAACCTAGCGGGAGCTGATGGCGTGGTTTGTTCTCCCAATGAATTAAATATTTTAAATGAATTAGATCACAATCTCATATCAATGTGTCCAGGAATTCGCTTTCAAGATGAGATAGATCAGCAAACGACAGGTGATCAAAAGAGAGTCCTCTCACCATCTGATGCTTTTTCAAATGGTGCCACTTATCTTGTGATGGGAAGGTCTCTGACGAAATCTAAAAATCTAAAAGAGAGAATTCTTGAGTTAGAAAGTATTAAATAACTTTTCCAAAAAATTTCCAAAAATATGCCCACTTTCGTGGGCATAGAAATACTTAACCTCTCCTTTTAAATCAATACCTTAGTGGAAAGACTAACTAAATTCCTCTTATTCACCGATACTACAAAGAGAGTATTATAAGGATAATAGAAATGAGAGAATTATTAGTAATTTTATTTTGCCTGACAAGTATAAGTACGCTGGCAAATCCTAATGAAGAGCTACTGGCCCAAAAAGGTGTGAGCTGTTTAAAAGATCAATACTCAATTTTTGATGGAAATAATCTTCAAAACATTAGTGACAAAGTAAATTGTAGAGAGAAAGTATCAATAACAAAAGACAATAAAATTTCTAATCTAGATTGTCCCGACAACACAATCTTTGAAGCCTTTCTTACTACCAATAATCCATCTTCAAGAAAGATGAATACTTGCCTTAGAAGTAATCGTAATAATTCCCCTGAGCTATTTGAAAATGTAAACTGCGATTGCGTAGAGGAATCTCTAAAGAATGACTACAAAGACGATTTCAATAAGAAGACTAAAGAATTTAAAGATGATCTAAGAGCAAGAATGCAAAAGAATATAGGTGAAAGAATAAAGAAGAAAGTTGACTACATAAGAAATAGTGAAATTCTTCTCTCTGGAAACAGTGCGAGAAGCTGCTTCGACGGAGGAATGTTCAAGCACCGATTTCAAAGGCTCACCGAGCTCTACAATTGTGGAGGAAACTCAAAGAAGGCAATTGAGAGAATCCAAGGAATATTTGGAGAAAGCTTCAATGTATCAGCAAATCCAAATAGTCTAGATGAATCAATTTCAAATTTAATTAAAGGGATTCAAGACTCGACTTCAAGTGGAAGTGGAATAGCCTCAAACACTAATTCATGTTTTCAAGATTCAAAAGAGATGCAGCGAAAATATCTAGCGATGAAATATGATGATAGAATGGTGAATTTAAAAGCATCATTTGGAGATTTCATTAAAAATAGAAATCTTCACTCTCCAACACTTCACCAAGACTTTAATAAATATATTAAAGAAAAGAATATTGACCTACACCCTATTATTAGATCTTTGGCCAAGAATAATCTATCAAGCTTTCTTGCAGAAATTGATAACGATAGATCAGGAAAAGAGCTTACTCTTAATCAGCTTATGAATGGCCCTAGAAAGAATGAATGGCTAAGAAACTTAGCTCTTGCTAACCGTAATACATGTATAACTATTGCTGATGAATTAGCACAAACCGTTTGCTCTGAAGCAGATATTGCTTATGATGACCCTAGTTTCGTCGAAACATTCTTAGATAATAACCAAGACTTCAAAAATAAGAACCTTCTAAATCTTAAAAATCTCTACTGTGAGAAGAAAGACCTCCATTCTATTGATGCGGAAGGAAGACTCCTTGTTTATAAGAGCAAAATTAACACTAATCGTGCAATCCCTCTTGATCAAGACAAGAGAAGAGACTGGGATGGTATAGCCAGGAATCTTTTTTCAGGAAAGCCAGAAGAGGCCCTTAGACATTTATCAAGTGCTGTTGAAAGAGGTATCGATTTTTACGAAAGTGATACTCACAAACAAAATACAGAAAGAATTAGACGACTAGATAGCATAAAAGGCTTTATGATGGCGTCCAGTCATAATCTAATGCATGAACGTGGCCAACAAGGACAAGCAAGAAGGCAGAGCTTTATAACTTTCTTTAAAGGTCTTGAGGCCAGTAAGAAAGCTTTAATGGATAAACAAGTAAATGATATAAGACTTATGGGTAAAGATGTTTATAACATAATGAAACCTAATCAATCAGAGACTCAATTTACTGACAGATTTGTACAAAATTTCAAAGATAGAAGATATACAAGAAACCTTACAGATAGTCTCGAAGGGTTTCATTTAGAAGAAAATAAAGAACTTAAAGAGAATAGTTGCCAAGCCAACTTCTCAAATATTTATTGTTCTATTAAAAAGAACTTTGAAAAAAGCGTTGACCTAAATTGTATTGATAAAGTTAGCTCTATGGGAGTCGTTGACATACTTAATCAAAAAAGTCCAAAAAATACATTTCATAATTTATGTTCTGCTCAAACACTAATGACTGCAGACACAGTGACAACCCTAAGACTTAGTATGCAAGAGAAAATTAAGTCAAACCCAGATATTTGTCAGGAAATGGCAAAGAGTGATTATACAACTGCTTATAATCAAGCGTCATCCGATGCAAGTATGGCAAGGACCTATTATGAAGCATATACGGGAGGATCTCTATCATCTCCATTTCAAGGAATTGACGATAGCGAGAATTTCATCCAAATAGATTCACAAGGAGAAGACTTTATAGCTTCTGGAGATGATCAAAGAAAATTAAATATTGTAGAAGATTCAAGTGATAAATCAATGACTACTCCAATGCAACCAAATAGCGGTAATTTATTTTCAGACTTTAACTTCTTTAAAGATTCTAAATTGAATAATCTCTCTAAAGAAGAAGAGCTTGCAAAGATGAACGACAAAGAGTTTCAAAAAGAACTTAAAGGAAAATCTAATCAAGAGCTACTCGACTACATTAAGCAATTAGAGAGCATGATTAAAGAAAGAGAAGATAAGGCGAATACAATAAGTAAGGATAATGAAAAATCCAGTATTCTTTCTCCTGAACTTGAAAAACTTAAAAAAGAGCTTGCTGAACTAAAAGAAAAATCTGAACTTGTCCAAAGAGAAATAGCAAAGGTGGACACTCCTAGCGATCAAGTCCCTGCTACGAATAATAGAACGACACAGAGACCTTCATTTTCAAACTTTAAGTCTTCTCCTTCGAGTAAAAGTGAACTCAGCAAAGACTCAAGTGAGGACCAAGCGGAATCAAGAATTGAAAATGAATCCTACTCTGCCCAATCAAACTCAGTGCCAAATAACTCTAGGATAGATAGTTCTCCAAGTGGCGTGAGTCTAACTTTAAACGAACAATTTGATGAAATTCTTAGTAAACCGAACTCTAATGGTCAAGTCGAGATTGTTTTCAATAACGAAACCTTCACTCTAGAAGTGAAGGAAGATATTAATGGTGAATTAGTCTGTAAGTTTGCAGATGAAGAGCTAAATAATAAAAAAGCAGAAGAGTTAGATGAAATCTGCAAGAAGTACGTAGAGTCCCTTGCACGACTAAAGAACTCAAAGAAGATCGCTTCAGAAAAGAAAAATAAAGAAGAAAAAAAGAAGCAAGCTTCAAAGCCAAAAGTCGCTAAGAAAAAGAAGATCTTTAAAGTTGAAGATTTAAATAAAGTCTTAAATAATTAAAGCTCCCAATAACTCTCTTCCAAGGATTGCTCTTTCGTTGGTAATCCTTGATAGAGCCGGGGAGAATTCTGTTTTAACACCTCATAACTCACCCTATTGGCATACTTACAAACTTGGTGAATTGAAGAGTAAGTCAAAAACTCCGATTCATGCTTCGGAGAATTTGGGATAAGTTCTCTATGATAACAATTAGCTGAAACATCATGAAGTACTGCTGCAAGAGCAGCATCTCCTGCTCCATTAGTATTCTTAATTTCTCCAGGACCACCAAGATATGGATTAATATGTGTATAAATCTTGATTGGATTATTACACTTAGATTTCTTCATCGCTCTAGAGTATTCATACTTATTATATTCTGAAATAGATTTTGTATGAATCATATCTTTTGTCTCTCGCGCCGCACTCTCATCGACATATCCACAAATGTAGAGACCTCTCTTTCCAACAGTGAGAAGAGTCATATCCACATAATCAAGCGACTTCTCACCTGCAAGTAAGGGATCACTTTCCCCAAACAAGGCAAAGGCCTCTTGTTCATTCATTGCAAGAATAGAGACATATTCCTTTATTATATCTAAGAAGAATTCTCTCTTTTCGTCTACAAGACTAGAAGTTCCAAGAGAAATAATCACTGGGACATTTGATTGCTTCGCAATTTTTAAAGCTTTCATTGTTGATTCATACAGAGGAGAAGTTTCATCTCTTAGTAGATAAGTGGAGATTAGCAATGAACTTGCTCCGCTTACAATGTGCTCAGGAATAAATTCACTATCTAGCTCATTCATAATTCCTTTTCCAATTGCAAAGCTTCTCTCTCTATCAGGAGTAAGAAAGCACATGGCCCTTGCCATATTTCCTTCCTTAGGTTGTAAGTGAGAAAAATCTACTTTTGAACTTGTTGTACAAATATATTTAAAAGCATAATCACCAACATGAATATTCTTACAAATTGTCCCTAGAGCAACGGACTTATCATCAGAGAGGATGGAATAGTTATGAAGAGTATTTCCAATTGCACCACCGGCGTACTCTCCAATAATTCGATCTTCTTTTAAAAGAGATTGATATATATTTTCTACGACTTCGTTTGCAAGAACACAGGACTCACCTTTTATGATCCCATATTGCTCTAGAAAAGACTCCTCCACCTCAACTTCAATATCTACTAATAATTGATCTATTCCTACGAGATAGATATTTTCCTTTCTCGAAAAATCAGTATCAAATGGAAGTCTTCCAGTCTCAGCGACAGGAAAATAGTGCTTTGTTTTTCTCTTACCTGGAAATCTCATAGGAGCCTCATATATTACGTATTTTTAGTAATTTATACCTAAAACACGCAGCCCTCAAGACCATATAGTCATATTTTCATGAAGCAATTGTTTCCTCTCACAAATGTTTGAAATCAGGTAACTTTCAGAATATAATTTTAGTAATGAAAATAAAACTAACTCTCCTGGCACTTCTATACTTTTTAAGCTCTCAAATACTAGCGGCGCAAATTGCTATTGTCAGTGTTCCAAAAGCAGTTATCTTCTCTGATCAAACCCTTTCTACTCCTATTGGCTACGTCTCTTATGGAAAGAAAATTAAAGTTGGAGAAGTTGAAAAGAAAGATGGGACCATTCTCCCTGTTATTGTCGCAGGTAGAGTTGCTTACGTTCAAATAAAGGACCTAGCTCTTCAAAATGGACCTGACCAACTTGGAATAAGCACCCCTAAAATTACTGAACATGATGTAGAACTCACCTTTCAAACTGATCAAGATAAATTGTCAGAGAATAACTTCTTCAGTGCCTCCATAGGACAAGCTGGAGCAGGAGCAGGCTGGGAAGAATACTCTGGTGAATTTGGAGAAGAAAGCAGCACCTTCAGTGTGATCTCCTTACAGATGGAACATAGAAACCCTTTAAAAGATACTTCATGGGGTTTTGGATTAACCTATTTTTCAGCATCCGCAGATGATCTCGAAGCTAAATCTCTGGCCATTGAGGCCAATCTCTACTACTCATTATTTAACTTTAGATATATGTCCATCTCCGCTTTTGGCGGGCTTCTATTCTCAGGAGACTTTCAAGTCATTCAAGGTGGAGGCGAGCAAAAAACTAATGGTGTTCTCTACGGTTATAGCATTGGTGGCGTTGCAAGAATCCTTCCCTATTCAAAGCTTGGAGCATTCGGCGGAATTTCTCTTAGAAAAATAAAAGTTACTGAACTTGAAGAAATTGAAACCCCGGGAGGACTTGAAGTTGGAATAGATGGGCTTTCGGGAGTTAATATTTTTGCAGGAATATCTTATAAATTCTAATCTTTAAAGAGAATATCCTTATCTTCTTCAGTAGCTCCAGATTCCTTTGCTTTTCTTAAATAGTATTCAACTTTTTGATCTTCACTTTCAAACTCTCCTTCTATATCAGAGGACTTTGAATTTTTTATTTTCTCGTCTTGTTTCTTCTCTTCTTCTATGGCCAATCTCTTAAGTCTCTCAGCTGGACTCTCTTTTAGATTGTCTTTTAAAATCGAAAAATTAGTTCCAAACCGCTTAAAAGAATACTTATATAAAGGAGCAAGATAGTCGTAAGAATTATTACCTCTTTCTAGAAATTGAATCATTTCTTTTAGAAATTCCTTCTTATCAGTCACATGGCTCCAACCCGCATATAAGTAGATCATTCCCTCTTGAGAGATTCTCTTATAGTAGTCTAATGCCTTATAGCGTGCGTAAATATCAATGGCAGAGGCTTCATCACTTGTCTTATATTCTAAGGCATTCATAATACGCTTTCTAATAGAGTCTGAAATGAGATGCTCAAATCTAGATCTAAGTAGAAGCTTATGGATAAAGCCATCTCTATAGACATAAATCAGCTCATTTCTAAACAGGCTTTCAAGGCCAAGCTCTAACTTATCCTTGTCTGCTAATTCAACAATCCCAAAACTCTTATTTGTGTAATAGGAAAGACTGACAGCATCTTTAGGAAGAAACTCTGATCTAAGTTGAAGAATATAGAGATTATAAACTAGCTCTTGATAAGATATTCTCCACAAACTTTCCCAGTAACTAGAGTCAAGAAAGTCTCCTTTAGGAAGGTTTAAGTCTTTTGTAAAAAGATCTTTCCAAAGAGCTTTATCTTCAACATTTAAGAGGTAGTTCTTAAAGAAGGGAAGCTCAAAAATTTTATGATGTTCTACGCGTCGATCAAATTTAAAAGATTCTAAAACTTTAAAGCTAGAGACTTCTTGACCACTCCTTGTTTTAAACATGGCCCCTAGAATCGGTCTATCTTTTCTATTTTCAACGAGAGGGAGCATCACAAACATTGGGTGCCTGACAGGCAGTGGTATTTCAAATTCAGAAAAATGAAAAACTTCCCATAAGCCCTTCGCTTCTGATGAAATCGATTTCATCCTATCAATATTATAATATCCACCTTTATGTAGAATATTTGAAGTCTTCTCTATTTGATAAAATCTAGAGCTAATACCCGAATGTAGGGCCAGGTTATAGAAGTGATATGGTGCAAGCGCACTAAGAACTACTCCACTAACAGTAGCTATTAAAATAAGAAAGAAGAGAATTATTGCCTTCATAAACGACTTTTCGGCAACTTATGACCAAACTGAAGAAAAATGCTAAAATTTCTTGTATAATATTCGATAAGATAAGTGAGGTTATTTTTATCTTAGGAAATTTATATGAAAAAGAGTTCGCTAATACTACTTATATCTCTATTAATTGCTTCTTGTGATGCTCCAAGAGATAGGAGAACTGCCTACTCCTCCAACTCCTACAACCAATCAAATGGATTCATACAGAACCCTACTTCCACAGGAACAACCACCACAGGTGGATCAGATAGTAGTAGTGACGATAGTTCAGAAGAAACCACTGAGTCGACAATACCTGCTGAGATCCAACACTGTACTTGGTCTTCTGATGGCGTCAGCGGATTTGCTGAGTCACACACTCACTTAGGTGAGTATACAGTTTGCCAAAGTACAAATAAGAAAGATGTTTGGATTCAAGTAAAGACTCCTATTACAGATTCTCAAGTTTGTATTATACCTACCCACAATAGTGGAAGTTCTTCTGTTTATATTGGAGAACCTAGATGTCTTATGATTTCTGATTCAAAGAAAATTTATAAGGTAACTCTTTATACAAATAGGTCTGGATATACGAATTTTTCAATTACTGGGGCAATGGTAATGAAAGACAAGGCCTACTTCTACCCTTCACCTTTCTATCAATACGTACTCTCACCTGATGCGTATATCTACTGCTCACAGTTTCTTGATCAGTATAAAGACTCATCTTACTGTAATGCATTTAAGAGTGTTGGACAGTACGTTTACAAAGTATTTTAATTCTTAAGAGCACCTGAAACTTTCTCTCCATGATGGTAGCTCTTATAGAGTTCTCCATCTACAGTTGGAAAGTTTAGGATAGGAATTATTAATTCTTGAATATCTTCTGACGCAGAATCAATTCTCATACAAAGAACAAAGTAGTAGAAAGAAACCCCTTCCTTATCAAATGCCTTTATATAAGTGTAAATAGTATCTCCTGACTTGTCTTCACGTTTAAAGATTTCATCGGGGGAATCCATAGTTGATTCTACGTATTCATCATAGAGTTCGTAATTTTCGACAGGAATATCGGCCGGCGAATGAAGAGAGACATGATTAGCTAAAATTTCAGATTTCTTCTGTTCAATAGACTCAACATCATCACTAGTAATATCGATTCCTTCAACATTTTCATTTTCGCTAAAGTGTTCCGAAAGATCTACTTCAGTGCCAATGCGAAATTCTTCCATAAGGAATTTACTCTCTGTTATAGTTGAAAGTAGAACATAACCTGGATAAGTATCAAAGATAGTACAGAGAATTATGACATAGAAGGGTCTTTCATCTTTTATAGAAACTTTTTTTATAAATGAATAAACTTCTTCTTTGATACCATTTTCATGAGTCCAGATTTCATCGGGAGAAGTCATAGACTTTTCCATTATTGTTACATCTGATAGAAACTCTAAACACTCTTCTGTTTCTACCGCATACTTCTTTCTAAGCTTCTTCTCGACACCTTCAAAGAATGAAGTAATAGGTGCGAAGTATTTCTCAATACACTTCTCACTACAAAAAGATCTTGAAGAACCTCCCTCTACAAAGAGTAGGTCCTCTAAATTATCTACTGATTTCTTGCACTCATTGCAAAAATAGAAATCTTTTTTAAAGCTCATATATTCCTTAGATAGAGAGTTTTAATCCAGCAAATAGCGAATTCCCGTAGGCCCCTGGAATATTCCATAGTCTTGCACTAACAAGCGAGTCAGTGTTGTGAGCACGTCTTGTTCTAAAAACTCCACCCATCTCTAGCCCTACGCTTGGAGAGAGGCCAAGGATCACTGAAGGTTTAACATATGAGAACTTAGTCTCTTCTTCAATTCTATTTGCTCTATCTGTATTTTCATCTTTAGCAATTGAAACCATTCCACCTTCAAGAGTGAAGCTAATATCATTTGAAACCATCCAACCGAGAGATGTTTTTAATATTCCAATATTACCTATAGAAGACTCTGCTTCGGCCGTTGGAGTTCCTGTTAAATGATATTCGTATCCAAGTGCGAGAGCAAAGTTGTAAAATCTCTTTGAAGTTTCAATACCTACAACCTTATCCGTTCTAGTACTTGCAACACCGCCACTTCCTTTAAAATATCCTCCACCGTAAATATCTACCGTGGCCATTTCCTGTGCTTTACCAAAGCGTAACCAATTAAACCCTAGTATAAACTTAAATCTTCCCTTTTCATTTTCTAAAGACTCATCGACTCCTGCACTATTTCGTAATTCAGAAGTTGCTGCCCAATAAGCAAAGTCCATATAAAGGTTGTACTGAGTTTGAAAGTGTCCCGCTAAACTTAGTTTTTGAAAACTTCCAGAAGCCTCAGTCGCAGCAAGAGATTGATGTTCGTATAAGGCCTGTAATTCAAAGTCTCCACCAAAAATAGATGAGCCACTTCCAGTCGACTTAGTTGGCGCACTTCTTTGAATAATAGGAGCTGCCGCTCTTGATGGAGCCGCCTTACGCGTAGTTGTTCCCGAAGAAGACTCTGTATCAGAGTAATCCACAAGCGCATATGAATTTAAAGTCATTGTAAGTGATAGTAGAGCTACTAAATACTTGATCATTTCCATCTTCCTTGAGCTATATATAATGAGCACTTCTTGAGCTCATTTTAATTTCACTACTATTTTACACACAAACACTAGGGCCTTTCAACTATATGTGTGAAAACTGAGTAAATAAGACATTTTAAAAATTATTTTTCCCCTAAACTACTGATATCTGATGTTTTAAGTCTTGTAGAAAAACTTACCCGCTAAATGTGGAGGCAGTATTTCTATAAGATTTAGAGGTGATTGTTAAACAGGAGAAAAGCTTGAACAATTTAACCCAAAGAAAGTCCCCATCAATGAACTCTTTAATTGAAATGGCAACTCATGGACACTACCCAATTATTGAGAACTCATGGATTACAACCCACAAAGATCAAGCTAAGAAACTTACTGAAGCAGAAAAGAAGAAAGCTCAAAAAATTCTAAAAAGAGTTTCAGAGCATAGATCTCTTGAGCGACAGAAAACTGTAATTTTTTCGATGAATGATAACGAGAGAAACCTATTCATCTCAGCATTTTTAACTTTAGTAGAAGGAAGAATATTAGATGAAAACCCTACTCTTCATTAAGATACTATTTATATCTCTTCTTATTCCAGCAACTGCAAATGCTGAGTATAGAGTGTTTCAATACTATGTAAAATCGAAATTAAGAATGCCAACTGATCAAAGTGGCTACTTGGTAACTTCCACGTTAGACCCAGTTAGCTATTTGAGTTATCATGGAGGAAGCACTTCTTTAAAAGTTGACCTCTTAAGGTCATGGATGTGCGTAGGACATACTGGTAATCAAAAAGACCTATGTCCTGGGCCTGAAGAAAACTCTGGAGTTTTAGCACAGAAATGAAGTTAGATAGTGAATTACAATTTTCTAAAAGCCAACTAGAGAAGCTCAATGATTCTCAAAGAAAACTTGTATCTTCACGCCAAAGAGAAATTGAAAAAATTGATCATATGTATGAGGAAAAGAAAGCGGACGAGCGCTATAATGGCGAGGCGGAGCTTTTAGATATAAGAGATAGAAATCAAACCGAAATTGCAGAGCAACTTGTCCAAAAACAGGAAAGACTTAGCAATATCAAAACAAGCTTTGATGATTCTAAAAAGAAACTTGATCAAGAAAAAGAAATACTCTCAGCAAGCCATCAAGAAAAAATAGAAGACCTTAACTCTGTTTATGACAATAAATATAGAACAACTTTCGATGATGCTTCTATTCTTGCAGAGGAAATTGATTCAAAAACGCATGACACTCTAAGAAATCTTGAAAATGAAGCTGATGAAAGAATTCTTCACTCTACCTTTACCAGTAAGTTAAGGTCTGATGAAAAGAATATTGAAAATGCTAGAAAACTAGCGGACCAAGAAAAAGTTCACCAAGTTCAGCAAAAAACTGCCACTAAGAGTTATGAGAGAAAGACTGCCGAATCAATGATGGAGCATGAGAAAATGCTCCAAGAGCAGAACTTCAAACAATTATCGCAGCGTAAAGATCTAGAAGTCATTCATAATAGCGAAATAAAATCTAAAGATGAACAACACAAAGACTTATTGATTCAAGAAGATAAGAGTTTCAAACAAAAGTATGCTGCTATTACTAAAGAGCATCAAAGTGTCTTAGATAGAATTAAGGAAAAGTTTGGACAACAGTTAAATACATTAATAAACGGACAAATGAAGTCAAAAGCAAATATCGAAAATAAGAACGATGACGAGTTCTACAAAATAACTTCACTTGAGCCTCAGGTGGCAAACTTAGAGAAGTCTTATCAAATATCTCTGCACGTTCCAGAGTACGAAAAAGAGAACGTTCGCCTAACTGCTCAGGGAAGAGATTTATCACTTTCCCTAACTAGAAAATTTAGCGATTCAGTTGTTTCAGAAGATGGTTCAAAGAATCAATCAAATAGAAGCGAAGTCTTCACTAAGAAGATCTCTACAGAAGATCTTCTCAATTCAAGAGAAATCACTCAAAGCTATAACGAAGGTGTTCTTACTTTCAATATCGCCAAGCTCTAATCGTCAGAACCCGCATCGTAATCAGTAATGTAGAAATTTACTTTTTCAACTTTTAAAATGGCCTTAAGTTCTTTACTTAAATATTTCATTCTAGATGGATGAATAGAAATAAAGGCATTGAGAATTCTCTCATCAGTTTCTACGTTTACAACTTCTTCACTTAATTGATTAATGTCATTTACTTCATGAAGAATCATCTGCTTCACTTGTTGCTTAACACGACCGTGAGAGAGAATTTCTACATGATAAGGCTTATTGTCTTTTTCGAGCATAATTAAATTATAAAAAGGATTTAAAAGTTTAAGAATAATTAAAATTGTCAGCGTAAAGAGAATTGCCACAAAAGGGTAGCCTGAGCCAATAGTTAGACCAATAGCAGCAACAACCCAAATCGTTGCAGCAGTAGTAAGACCAATAACGTGTCCTCTACTTTGAATAATGGCCCCTGCACCTAGAAAACCAATCCCACTAACAATCTGAGCGGGAATTCTTGAAATATCCATTCCCCCGCCAGCGCTCTCCGTCACCAAGATCAACGAAATAGCAGTATATAAGCAGGCTCCAAGACAAATAAGAATATTTGTTTTTATACCTGCCGACTTCATCTTACGCTCACGGTCAAGACCTACAAGCCCACCTAGTAAAAGCGCCGTTAAGATTTGTATTCCCATTCCGAGATAGAAATTAACGGGTCCAATTAGTTCAATATATATGTCGTTTGGCATTTGCATCTTTAAACCTTTCTTTTAGAATGTAGCAAGAGATTATTATTACTGAGAAGATCTATTATGAAAAGACCAAACCTTGTACATTTTTTAGCTATCAAAACTGATGATTATATTTCAGTGAAGGCATCTTGCACGATGAAAGAATGGCATGGGCCTGCAGTAGTAGACCTCTCGGCCATTACCCCCAAGTTTCCCATACAAGACTTTCGTCTCTTAAGATCATCTCAATTTAGTATCCGTCTTATTGGACTTGATGAAAATAAAGAACAAGTTTTTAAAAAGACTTATGACTCTGATCACTTTGGAAACTTCAACTTTAAAATCCCTCTCTACGGCGAGAGAAAGAATATAAAAGTCTTTCAGGCCTATGAAATAAAGAAGACTAAGGGCCTTCATATTCATCTTGGAAGTTTTATTCCAATAGTTATAGAAGGTACAAAGAAGCTCATTATATGTGACTTCGATAAGACACTAGTGGATACTAAGTACTCAAGTACCAAAGAAGTCTACAACTCCCTCACGAAACCTCTTTCAGCATTTCCAACAGTCTCACATAGTCTAGAGCTTTTTACAAAGTACATAGACGAGGGCTTTCACCCATTTATTCTATCGGCGTCTCCACACTTCTATGAAGATTCAATGAGAGATTGGCTCTATCAGAATAAGGTTTTCACTGCCGGAATTTTTCTAAAAGATTACCGCCGAATTTTTTCTCTTTTAGAAGGTGAGCTCACCCCAAAGGATTTAAAGATCCAAGGACTTTATAAATTAAATCACTTACTTGATATTTTAATGATGACAGGAATTCCCGACGAGCTCGTTCTCATGGGTGATAATTTTGAGTCAGACCCAATAATTTATTTAACTCTATTTAAAGTATTACAAAAAGAAATTGAACCTTGGAAATTGTGGCAGTCTCTAAAAAAAGATCCGGCCTTTCAATTCAACAAAAAGCAAAACTCTCAAGTATTAAGTAAGTTCTATCAATTAGGCTCTATGATTTCTGCCCGTGAAGAAAATTGCAAAGTGAAAATTTATATTAGAAAGAAGGCCAATGAAAAAGAAATTTCCATTAACCCTGTTTTAAAATTAGATAGAGATGCTATTGAGCTCTACGATGGAATTCCTACACCAGTTAAGCTAACAGAAACCCCGGTGCTGTAAAGACAATGTAGCCAATACTGAAATAGAGACCAGTTCTATGAAAGCCTTTCCCATTTCCCATCTTTGCAGTGATTGGAAGATTTTCAAATTTGAAGCCAACAACCTCTAAGTACAATCTAAAAACTGCTAGTGCTAGAAAAACAATTTGTACCGATTGATTGCTTGGATCGTTAAAAACAGTTAAAATATCCATTTAATCCTCCTTAGGTCACTGATGGAACCAATTAAGCTTGTTAAACTTATCGGAAGTGCTGAAGAAAGCTTTTACCAGCTAGGTCTTAAAGACCGCGATGGGCATACTTTTCTTTTAAAGCATATGCAAACTGTACTCTCCCTAGGTATCCCTAAAGTTGACAAGATTCTTCAAGAAATTGCGGCAAACTTCTTTGATCATCAACAAGAGAAGAATTCAGAGTATAAATTATGGTTAGAGAACTATTCGCAGGGACTTGGAATTTCCCCAAAAGAGCTGGTCTTCACTCTCCTGCTTCCTGAATTAAGCTCGTGCCTAAGCAAGTGGCTCCCTTCTCTTAGTGGAAATCTACTCGGCTGCTCCACCTTTTTCTTCTGGGATGATAAAGAAGATAGTCCCACTCATGGAAGAATTTTAGATTTTCCTCTCGTGAGTAGTTTTGATAAGTATGAGAGAACTATTCTCTATGACTTTCCAGACCTTCCAAAGGTTTACTCGTTTTCGAGTACTGGCTTTCCATTTCCAAGCATTAGCTCTATGAATGAGTACGGAGTGACACTTGCTCTGCACCAGAAGTTTACCGATATTCTAAATATTAGTGGCCGCTCTGTTTTTGATATTGGAAATGAATTAATTTTTAATACAAAGAATCTTGAGGACGCGATCAAAATATTAAAGAAGGCTGAAGGTATTACCACTTGGTGCTTTAATATGACTTTTCCTGATGGACGTTGGCTTAGTGCTGATCTCATGGGTGACAAACTTGAATATAAGACAGGAGAGATTTCAAAGGGTGAGATCACTTACTTCAATAATGATATTTTAAGTGAGTCTTTAGAAACTTCCGACTATCACCCTTACGCAATTGCTCCTCATAATGAAATGAGAGCGTGCTCAGGAAGAGAGAAAATTAAAAACCTTCTAAAGAAGAAGGAACTAAAAGACTTAGATGTCCTTATTTCCATGGCCACTCCACTAAAAGAGGCCACGCTCACAGATGATCGCTGGAACTTAGACACTCTCACTCCTTCTTCAGTACAAATTCTCACTTTAAATCCAAGTAAGGGGAAGGCCCTATCTATTGCAGGGGAAGCCCCTAAAATTTTTGTAGGAAATTACGAAGAACATTTAGATATTTGGAACAATCCTTCGATTCAGCTTAAGACAAAGAAGCTAAAGAATTTACCTGTAAATTTTAAAACTGGTTTAAGAGACTATATGATGGCCCAAGTGGCCTTTGATCATAAGGACTTCACTCTTGCCTATCATCATATCCAGATGGCCCACGATGCCCTAGAGGGAACCAAGTGGGAAGTGATAAGTGAATTCTACTTCCTCGTTTTTCAATTCATGAAAGAAAAACATAAGAAAGTACGCGCAACCCTACTAGATAGATTTCAAGTTATTCTCCCTGGGCTTCCGCCTGTTCTGCAAGATCATGCTTGGCTCTATATTTCTAGACTGGAGAGAATTCTCCATAAGACGACGAGAGTGAGCGAAAGTAATATTAAACATCCGGCCCTAAAGAAAGTTCTATCCCTAGAAAGTAAGATACCTAATCTACTCCTTCATAGAAGTATCACTCTCCTAATGGCCCCTAGGTTAGATTTAGTAGATGTTATTTATCCTCTTTCCTAAATTAATTTTTAAAAGGAGAATCCACTCTCTTTAGTTGACCGTTAATTTCTTTAAGGGACTCTTCTAGAAGCTTAATTCTCTTATCAGTGTCTTCTTGGTATTTGACGAATTTATCAATGAGCTTCTCAACTTTTTCTTGATCTACAAATTCAATATCTTTCTTAAGTTGTGCGAGCTCAGTCGTCCTTAAACCTTCAACTTCTTTTTTGAGCTGCTCCTGACTCTTTGTTAACTCATCTATGAGCTTTAAAAGCTTCTTTGGATCTTCCGACTTCTTAAGCTCGGCCTGCAATGCTTTTACAGTACTATCCATTTTCACCATATAGGTCTCGATGGAAGTGATTCTTTCTAACTTATTTAGACCTGAATTTTCCTTAACTTCAAATTCTTGCGAAAAAGACAAGTGCGTCCACAAAAGGAGCAGGTAAAGTGTAGTTATTTTCAAAGTTTCTTCCTAATCCAACTCAAAAGGTAACTCAATCCCTCTAGAGAATATTTCTTCAGTAGCTATATCATCATAACAATCAATTTTTTCTAAGACAAATCTCCCCGACTCTAAGAAGGTCTTTCCCTGAAAGTCGATATTCTTAAAAGCTATCACTTCGTAGGTATTCCCCTCAATGTGCCGAACACTAAATTGATTGGTTAACTTCAATATCTTATCTGGAGAAAAACGGTAACGAACATAGCCTCTAAAATTATTTCGGAGGTACTCGTCTACTCTTGTCGTCGTTCCATCATCAACGTAAATATCTTGATAGTGATAGCTCTTTAGTCCTTTATATAAAACCGCCGAATGAACTAAGAACTCTTCCTCTTCTGCAGAGATAAAAAAGAGTGGGTTCTCATTTAAATT
The DNA here is from genome assembly GCF_002753895.1 of Halobacteriovorax sp. JY17. Lineage (NCBI taxonomy): Bacteria > Pseudomonadati > Bdellovibrionota > Bacteriovoracia > Bacteriovoracales > Halobacteriovoraceae > Halobacteriovorax > Halobacteriovorax sp. JY17. The sequence continues at coordinate 908,097 of NZ_NJER01000001.1, forward strand.
TATTACAGAGTAATTATCCTGACGATTTTCAAGGTAAGTGTCGTTATAGGAAATTGTTTAATAACATCCACGAATATCCACCCAATTTATTGCCAGGCAATTAAGACTAAAACTAAGAACTAGAACTCCCTTTAAAAGTAACCATTTCATATATCTCCCCCTAGGTGAGAATATTCAATTTCTTCTTTGAATTCTTAGAGAGATCATCTTTATAGAGATGATCCTCCTCTTTTTCTAGAAGATGGTCTTTTTGAAGGTTCTCCTTCGCTGTATTCAGATCACTAGCAGATGCTGAAAGCTCAAGAGGTTCGTCGTCAGGAAAACTCACGGGAGGATGATCTAATGGGAATAGAATCTTCACATTTAAGGCCATACTTAATTATACACCCCCAAACCTTAATGAATTGAGAGTGATTATTAAATATCTTTGATATTAGGTACTTACTTTAGATTAGAGAGATTAAGTAGCGGATCGCCCTGAAGGTGATACCACACAAAATTTTCCAGTGCGGCCTCTCTATCATCAAGATTTTCAAGTAGATAGCTCTGCCCTTCAAAAACAACGTCAACTAGGCGCCTCTGATTATTCTCACTTACCGCCCTATTTATCCCAATGGCCATAATAGCAGGAGGGTCCCAACTTATATCCACACTCCCGCCGTAATAAGCAACAGCTCCAGAGTTCGCCTCTCCACCACGAATGAAAGTTTCCCCCATTCGTCCTTCATTACTAAAGCGACCATTCTGGCAGGCTACATCAATAACTACTGGTTTTACTTTTCCAGAAGAAATACTCGCAATATCTCGCGTGTTAAATTCTCGTCCATAGACAGAAGGCCATTCAAAACCTGTTCCATGACCGATGTAATTTAGCCAAATACTTCCTTGATTAAATTGCGCCACGATATTATCAGCATTACCACTTTCATTGGCCTGAAAGAATTCATTACTCTTCCAATTAAATTTCTCAGTCAGCGGGCTTTGCATATCACGGACATATTCAACATCATCGGGAGCACTTCCTTCATCGGAAGCGATAGCAATCATCTCACTGGCCCCTGTAGAATTCTCCCAACTTCTATTTTCAAATTCAATTGTTTTCTCGATTACTCTTTCGAGTTCTTGGGTAGTTTCAACTGATAGTCTTCCATAGAGAACATCAGGAATAACATCTCCCTCACCATCCATTGTGTAATACAACATATCTGATGGAGTACTCATATCAAATTGAGTTCTTACATACTCTGTTGGAAATTCTTCTTCATGACCTATGATAAGAGCGTAGGAAAAAGCTTCTTTCTCATATAGAGAATGAATAAATTCCTTTATCCCAATTGAGTCGTGTCCAATGTTTTCTAGTGCAAAGAAATTGACATTAAAGCCTTGCTCTTTTCTAAGTTTAATTAAAGGAGATAAAGTACTTTCAAAACGGCTATGGGCAAAGATATTATAATTCTTATCATTCGCCTTCATCTTAAAAAAGTGAGGAGTACTCTTTTTAGATTTTATATGAACTGTGCCCTCACTTACAAAGCGCGCGCCTTTAGTGTGGTTATAGGCGATAGGATAGACACTTACCTTGGTAATTTTCTTTCCTTTAAAAACACCAATCAACTCTTTCTTAATGTGGAGAAGGTTTTCTCTATTGTAATACTCATCTTTGTAATCTGCAGAAAACTTCCAAGGAACGATATCACAGCGACACGGTTTCTTTTGAGCAGGAGCCGGTACAAGCTCATCTATGAACGAAACGTCTTTGGCATCTAGAGTAACTTCAAAGTCCTGAGGGTCTCCTTCAAAGAGAAAGGACTTAAAAGGAAGAGATGCTGCTCCAACAGTTTTTGACTGCTGCCAATTCTCTAAGCTTATATCTTTAAATAAGAAAGGAGTTTCAAGATTCGAATCAACTATACTTAAGTTGGAAGCTGTAAGTTTCCACGAGAGTTGAATTTCTTTCTTATCGTCTAGAATTGTCTTTTGAATCTCAGAACTAGCAGAGCTCACTCCCGTCATAAAAATGGCCAAAAGAATCAAAGCTGATTTATACATCGATAGTTCCTTGAAAATATTTCTATATTCTCCGTAACGGAACAGTGGAAATTTCGAGTAAGTAAAACGATAAGAAAACACAAAAAGGGAAGAAACTTCCAAAGTTTTTCACAAGTCTCTGAACGCACAGCGTCTTATTAGGTTAAATTTACAGAAAATATTACAGTTTCTTAAATTTCTAAGCTTTTTTAGGAAAACCTAACTGACATTATCAAACTTTCCATGATAAATAGGCCTAACGAAAAAATTTATAACTTATTGAATTGTTTTATATTTATCAATCTAGGAGACAACACATGTTTACGATGAAGAAAGCAACTCTTCTTCTTGCCCTCTTTGCGACCCTTTTTATTGGTTGCGTGAAAGAAGAAAAACTTGGTTCTGCCAATAACCCTGTAAAGCTCTACTTTACTCCATCAGTTGACGCTGACACTATTGCCTCAAATTCTCAGGAATTTATTCAATTCCTAGAAAAAGAAACTGGTCTTGTTTTCAAAACAGGTATCCCAACAAATTACATTGCTGTTGTAGAAGCTTTTGGATCAAGCAGAGCTGACATCGGTGTGATGAACTCTTTTGGTTACATCCTAGCAAACCAAAAGTACGGAGCAACTGCAAAACTTAGAGTTCTCCGTTACGGACACGACTACTACCAAGGGCAAATTGTTGCTCACGTTGATAGTGGAATTAACTCAGTTAAAGATCTTCAAGGTAAGAAGTTTGCTTTTACTGACCCGTCATCAACTTCTGGATATATGTTTCCTCTAAAAATTATTAAAGACAATGATATCGAGCTTTCAAATACAACTTTTGGGATTAAGCACGATAACGTAATCACAATGGTCTACCAAAAGCAGGTTGATGCTGGTGCAACTTACTACTCTGCTCCTTCTGAAGATGGAAAGATTAGAGATGCAAGAGACAGAGTTAGAACTCAGTTTCCAGACGTTGAAGAGAAAGTAAAAATCGTAACTATCACTGAAAAAATTCCAAATGACCCATTTGTTTTTAGAAAGGATCTTGATCCAACAATTACAAAGAACTTTATAGCAGCTGTTAAGAAATTTATTGCAACAGATGCAGGAAAGAAAATCTTCAAAAACATTTATAGTGTTGAAGGTATAGTTGATACTACTGATGCGGATTACGATGGACTTAGATCAATGATTAAGTCTGTTGGAATTGATATTGAATCTAAACTTAAATAATTAACGGAAGACAATAAAATGCTTAATGTTAAAGATTTACACAAGAAATACCCAAATGGAACTCACGCTTTAAAAGGCGTATCGTTCGACGTAACTCCAGGTGAGTTCCTTGTTGTGATTGGACTTTCGGGTTCAGGAAAATCAACTCTCCTTAGATGTATTAATAGACTTCATGAGCCTAGCCATGGTTCTATTTCTTTTGAAGGTAATAATGTCACTCATATAAAGGGACAACCTCTAAGAACTCTTAGATCAAATGTTGGAATGATTTTTCAACATTTCAACTTAATTCCAAGAAAGACTGTTATGACAAATGTCCTTTCCGGGTCTCTATCTAGAACAGGAATATTTAATTCTCTTTTTGGTTTCTTCTCAGAAGAAGATAGAGAAAAAGCTAAGCGTTTTATCAAAATCGTAGGTTTAGAAGGTAAAGAAAATCAAAGGGCCGACAACCTCTCTGGTGGACAACAACAACGTGTTGCTATCGCTAGAGCATTGATGCAAAACCCAAAAGTTCTACTTGCTGATGAGCCAGTAGCTTCGCTTGACCCTGCAACTTCACACTCTGTTATGCAATACCTTAAAAAGGTAAATGAAGAACTAGGTGTAACAGTAATTTGTAACCTCCACTTCTTATCACTTGTAAGACAATATGCTTCAAGAGTAATTGCACTTAAAGGTGGAAAGTTAATATATGAAGGTCAGCCTTTAGATATTGATGAGAATTGGTTTAAAACAATCTACGGCGAAGAAGCTGTAGAAGTGACAATTGATTAGTAGGGGTAAGAAATGACAACGTTAATACAAGATGCAATTCCAGGCGAAAATAAAGGCGCAGGCCTTAAGAAAGCAAAGAAAGTAACAAGGGCCTATGCCATTGATCTCTTTCTTTGGTCATACATGGTTCTAGCTTCATGGAAGATTATCTATGAGAAAATTTTCATTGGTGCAAGATATGCTACTTTCACATGGAGCCAACCTCTTCTAGCAGTAGGAATTGGTGCAGTAGTAGCACTAGGTCTCTTCTTCACAAGAGTATCAATTGGTAGAGCTGTTTCAGGACTTTATGAAAGTAGACCAGAGAGAACAGTTCTCTCCGAGCCTTACACAATACTTGGTTATGTTCTCTTAGTGATTACTTTTATTTCAGGGATATTTATCTCTCAAGTTAGTATAACAGAGTTTCTTTCTTCAAGTGGACTTCACGGAGCAAGAAGAATCTTCACGGCTTTATTTAATCCAAATTTTGCTATTATTGAAGGTGCTTTATTTGCGGCCATTGAAACTATCTACATGGCATTCATTGCGACAATACTTGCTCTTCCAATGGCATTTGTCATAGCATTCTTTGCAGCAAGAAACTTAATGAATGGTTCTAAGCTTACAATGGTTATCTACAGCTTAGTAAGATTCTTTCTAAACGTTTCAAGATCAATCGAGCCACTTGTTTGGGCGATTATCTTCTCTGTTTGGGTTGGTATTGGACCTTTCGCTGGTATGTTGGCCCTTTGGCTTCACTCTGTATCATCGCTTTCAAAGCTATACTCAGAACAAATTGAGAATATTTCAAATGGTCCAATTGAAGCAATGACAGCAACTGGTGCTCACCCAATCCAAGTTATTTGGTTTGGAGTTGTTCCACAGATCGTTCTTCCATATCTTTCGTTTACAATCTACCGTTGGGATATCAACGTTAGAATGGCGACTGTAATTGGTCTAGTTGGTGGTGGTGGTATTGGTACAATGCTTATGCAATACCAAGGTCTCGCCAAGTGGAATGAAGTAGGACTTCTAGTAATCATTATCGCAGCAATCGTTTGGATAATGGATTACCTCTCTTCTAAAATTAGAGAAGCTATTAAATAATAAAAAAAAAAGGCTCCGAGAATTCGGGGCCTTTTTTTTAATTATAACTCTTAAAAATATCTTTAAATTTCGTCGACTGGATTAACTTTCTTAATTGATCGTTAAACTCCTTCAAATGCACTGGATCTTTCTTCTTAAAGGCAATTGCCACATCTATAGGTTTCTTTGCCTCAAGAATGACTTTGGTTTTTAATTTAAATTTCTTTGAAAGATGAGCTGCGACTCTCTTAGGCATAATGGCCGCTTCAACAACTCCGCTCTCCAGGGCCTTCATACACTTCTCTTTAGTTTCCATATACATGAGACGAATTGGAATTTTTGAAAGATTCACTAGTTCATATTCTAGAGTTGAATCCTTATCTCCGCAAACAACTTTGCCAGCAAGAGACTCCAAAGTATTATTTAAGTTACTCTCTAAGAGAACGAGGGAAGATGATCTCTTATAAATATTTGTTGAAAATTTGAAAATCTTATCTCTACTCGCCGACTTCTCCATTCCAACTAAGCAGTCGATCCCTTTAATATGATAGAGCTCTGAAACTAAATTATCCCACTTATCCGCAATCAGATTAATTTTATGAGGACCTACTTCATTAAAAGCAGCGACAATCTCCGCATCAATTCCTTGTTTTTCACCTTTTTCCACATACTGGAAAGGAGCATAGCCAAGGGCCATACCACAATTAAACTGAGAGGCGAGTCCGTTAAAAGACATCACCATTGAAATCGCATAGTAGAGAAATATCTTCATTTTCTTAGGATAGTCTAAATACTAAATAAAATACAGAGAGGGGCCATTACCACCCATTGCGCAGTGTCCCAATGGCACCAGTTCATAATGATACCAAGATGAGTATATAAAAACAGATAGTTAGATGATCACCCACAGTCTCTAAATTGGCATGACACTTGTAATATATAAATTAAACAGATCAAAGGAATTGATCAGAAATAGCGAAAAAGGAAGTTCGCAAGGAAATCCCAAAGATTGGGAACCTAAGGAGTTCGCTATGGAAATTTTAAAAGCCTTAATATTCACAACGGTAGTTATCTTTGCTGCAACAGAGATCTCTCATGCAAGAATTGAGAAAATCTCCGTAAAGAAGGTTAATCCAGCAACAGAAGCTGCAGGATTTCAAACTTTCCGTGGAAAAATACTAAGAGCTGGTGATTTAGAAAACTCTGCTAGACGTGTTGTTAAAGCAGAAGATGTAATCAAGAAAGATTTTATCGAAATGAAAGACGGTGAAATCTACTACCCAGAAGAAATTGAGTATGTCTTTCAAGTAAAAGGCGGTCAAACTTTCAAGGCACCAAAGGAAGACGAAAGAGCTCCTCAAGACAGTGATTCAAATTAATACTAACCCCTCTTCAATGCCCTTGAAGTAAATTGCCTAAATAAAGAGACCCAGTGAAAACTGGGTCTCTTTTATTGAAGTGAATTTTCACTAAGAGATTTTTCTTCCACTTGATAAGAAGGAATGACTTCTGCAGAAGAATTCTTAAGAAGCACTTCTTCAAAGTTATCTTCAGCAAAGTAATTTTTTAAGAACTTAATCTTTGCAAGAACTCTCCAAGAGTCCCTTTGAATTTCAAGAAGTGCAGGTAGTGCAAATAATGTAAGTCCTGTTGCAAAGAGAAGTCCCCACCCCATAGAGAGCGCTAGCGACTTTGTAAATCCGCTGTCTCCACCTAAACCATAGGCCATCGGAAACACTCCACCAAGAGTAGTAATTGAAGTGAGAATAATGGCCCTAAAACGGCTAACGGCTCCTGAGTGAATATCGTCTCGAGTTAGAAACCACAATTTCTTCTTATTGTTTATCGTTGTGACCATAATCAGAGAATCATTAACAACAACTCCGGCCATTCCCATAATTCCAACCATTCCCATAATATCAATCGGAAGTGAATGAAAGTAAAATGCCCAAACAACTCCAATAAGACCAAATGGTATCGCCATACCAATAATGAGTGGTTGTACGAATGACTTTAAAATAAGTGCGAGAACAAAGAGAATTAAGAAAACACAAGTGATCATCATCGTCATCATGGCCTTAGAGTTTTTAGATTCTTGAAGGTCAGCATCTTCTAGAGCAAAACTAATCCCCGCAAGTCTCTTCTTAATTTCAGGAAATTTATCTTTAACAATTTCACTAATTTTTTCTTTCTTTAAGACCTTCTCATCGTAGGTCAAATCAAAATTAAGAGCTCTCTTCGCTCCTTCGTGCTGAATTTTCTTTAAAGACTTAACTTTCTTCCAAAGTCCTAAGTCTCTTAATTTAACAATTTGTCCATTACCAATATTAACTGAGAGTTCACTTAATTGCTCAAAAGTGAGACTCTTGCCATCTTGAATATAGCCGTAGATATTTACAACTTCTCCGTTATGACGATACTCTTTAATATGAGTTTTCCTAATAAACCCCTGAACCTTAGAACTTAGGTCTATTGGAGTAATACCATATCCATAGAGGGCGGATTTATTAGGCTCAAAAATCCATGTAGTAGAGATTAAATCAGGATCAATATAGACATCTTTAATGCCTTTTATTGTACTGAAAGTCTTCTTTACTTCTGCAATAACGGCTTCATCTCTAACCTTCCCTTCCATATAGGTAGAAAGTTTAAATGTATTCTCTTTCTTATCGTCGTATCCATCTTTTGCTTTCTTAAGACTTAGAACTTCAAATTCATCTGTTTTAAAAGTTTCAAGGTTCTTCTCAAGAAGCTTCATTATCTCTTCTCTATTTTCTACGGCATTCTCATCCGCTTCAGAGAATCTAAGATCAATTCCTGCGTAGCGGTAGCCTCTCTGCTCAACTCCGTTATACCAGTTGCGACCAATATTAGTTGAGACGTAGGCGTATTTACTCTTATCAATTGTCTCCAAGAATTCGTGAAGTGGTTTTAAAATTTCTTCTGTATGCTTTAATGAGTTAGACTTTTTTAGAACAACATCTAATTTAATTCTCTCACTTCCAATTCTTAAATTGAATTTAAAAGGAACTTTTTCCTTAGTAACAAGGAAGGTTCCAATAAGAGATCCCACTAGAACAACAAGAACGATATAGCGCCACTTCAGAGCACCACTAAGGGCTACTCCGTAGAGCCTTGAGATCTTATTAAACAGTGAGAACTTCTTTTCTTTAATAGGAGTTTTCACAAAGTGGGCCAAATGATTTGGAAGAATGAAAAAACACTCCAGTAAACTCATTGTAAGAGCAGCTATAACAACCCAAGGAATGGCCATTAGAATATCGGAGAGCCCTGACTTAGTGAAAAGAATTGGAGCAAAAGCAATAACTGTAGTTAGAACTGTTCCAAAGATTGGCAGCATCGTCTCAAGAGATGAATCAATGGCCGCTTGTCTTGGTGTTGCTCCTCCTTCAAGTTTTTGCATATAGAGTTCTGAAACAATGATAGCGTCATCAACTAGAATTCCTACAATTAAAAGCATCCCTACCACAGAGATCAAATCAATATTAATTCCTAGAAGTTTTAATACTGTAAATGTTGCGAGATATGAAAGAGGAAGTCCAAAACTAGTCATTAGTGAAGACTTTAGGCCAAAGAAAATAAAGAGAATGAAAACAACAAGAATTCCCCCAAGAATTCCATTAGAGTTTAAGACTCTTAATTGCTTTTCAATAAATGAAGGACCATCCCCCGTTAAAAGAACTTCTAACTCCTTTGGGGAATCTTTATTCAATTTAATCAGCATTTTCTCTAAGTCTTGCTTCATTGTAATAATATCTGAATCAACGTCTTTAAAGAGAACTAATACTGCTGCAGACTTACCGTTAGTGAAACTAATTGTCTCTTTTTCTGCAATTTTATATTCAACGGTTGCGATATCCTTAACTCTTAGAATCTTCCCACTAGCATTGGCGTTAACAATCGTATCTTCAATATCTCTTATTCCATCTACATCATTACTAATCTCAACACTAACTTCGTTACCATTCTTTGTTATTGTCCCTAGAGGTAAGAAAGCAAATCGTCTCACTACGTTTGCCATTAAATCATTAATTTGAACTTGATAGCGAGAGAGCTTCTTTTGATCAAATTTAATATAAATTTGAGGCTTAGATGTCCAATTAGAGACTTCAACAACTCCCCTAATTTTAGCGAGAGACTTCTGCGTATCACTCAACCATTTTTGGTGAATATTACTTGATTCGTTAAAATTTAGAACAGAGAGTGTTGTAAACCAGAAAGAGGAAACCTTATGATTAACAACTGAGAGATTTTCTGTTTCAGTTGGCAAATCTCTCTCTAAGTTAATCACAATTGAATTCACTTTCTCATAGAGATCGTCAATTTCATCCTCTTCGATTGAATCCTTCAGCCTTAGGTTAATACTCATTGAGCTTGGACTAGAAGTTGAAACAAGCTTATCAACCCCAGAAAGAGACTTTACAGCGTCTTCTATAGGACTTGTTAAGTATTGCTCCACTTGATAAGGAGTTGCTCCCGGAAGAGCTGCGGTGATGCTAATTCTCTTGTCTTTCCACTGGGGAATAAGATCCCTTTGCATAGAAGATAAGGAAATGAGTCCAATGACAATCATTCCCAAACTAAGAGTGTTAACAATAAAACTATTATCAACGAAATACTCGACAATTCTCTTCACATAAACTCCCTAAATGAATAGCTGAAACTATCAATTAAGAGTATTGAAAGACAAGGAAGTTAAATTTTTTTCACACATTTATTTTGGAGAAAAACCTTTTTCGAGCTCAAGCATGCTCATAGCGATTCGAACACCATCAACAGCAGCTGAAGTGATTCCTCCAGCATGACCAGCCCCCTCACCACAAGGATAAAGTCCTTTATGAGAAGTTGACTCCAAAGTCTCTCTATCTCGAAGAATTGTTACAGGAGCTGAGGTTCTAGTCTCTGGCGCTAGTAATAATGCATTCTTAGAAACAAATCCACTCATTCTCTGATCAAATTGTAAGAGAGCGTCTCTTAGATGATTTGTAATAAATTCAGGAAGAACAGTACTGAGCTGAGCTTCCACAATTCCTGAAGGAGTTGAAGTCTTTGGAAGAGCAGTCTTTCCAATATTTCCATCCAGAAAATCTCTAAGCGTTTGAGAAGGAAGCTCTTTCCCAGAAGCTAGCTCACTAGAAACTTCAAAGGCCTTCTTTTCAATATCTCTTTGAAAGTCTAATCCACTCAAAGGCTTATCTGTTTTAAAATCTACGCCGCCTTTCACTGAAACGACGAGGGCCGAATTAGACCATCTAGAATTTCTAGCATAATTACTCATTCCATTGACAACAATACCGTCGGCATCTGTACCAGAAGAGAGAACGTATCCCCCTGGACACATACAGAAGCTATAAGTTCCCTTATCCGTGGACTTATTTTCATAGCTAAGGCGATATCTGGCAGCCCCTAAGTAAGTTCCGGCAAAGTCTCCGTACTGAATCTTATCTATAAGCTCTCTTGGATGTTCAATTCGAACTCCTACAGAGAAGTCTTTGTGGGCCATAGAAACACCGTGTTCTTCAAGGTGCTCATACATCTCTTTTGCTGAGTGACCAGTGGCCAGAACAACTTTATCAGAATGAAGAATCTTCCCATCGCTAAGCTTTACACCTGTGACTTTATCACCTTCGTAAATGAGCTCATCTACTTTTGTATTATAGTAAATCTCGCAGCCTGACTCTACTAGAGAGTCACTAATCTTATTGATTAGCATTCGAATTTTATTTGAACCTAAGTGAGGATTTGAAACATAGGCAGTTTCCTTTGGGGCACCAAAATCCACTAAGCGATTCATCACATATTGAACATAAGGAGACTTCACTCTCGTAATTAATTTTCCGTCACTAAAGAGGCCTGCACCACCTTCGCCGTAGCAGACATTATTCTCTGTATTGAATTCACCGTAGCGCCAAAAGCGAGCGATATGCTTCATTCTCTTATGGGCGCGCTCCCCTCTTTCAATAACAATTGATGGGATTCCATACTCGGCCAATCTTAAAGCACAAAATAATCCTCCAGGACCAGCCCCAATGATGATTGGCTTATGCTTAAACTCTCCGAGGTTAGTAAACTCTTCTGATTTTCCAGAGAATTTCTCCCCTTCTGCGATAATTTCTATATTGTAATTGTAGCGCGGTCTCTTGCCGCGATTAGAACCTCTGGCATCTAGGGCCTTAGAGAGTATTCTATAATCAACCATCTTGGGATGGCGCTTTTTTAGATAAATTTCCACGTCCTCTTCGAAATCGAGGACAAATTGTATTCTTTTGGACATAACTTCTCTTATCATTAACTTTTCTTACTGTCGGCCTGAGGGTATAATTTATAGTATAAATCAACGTTTTTAGGAAGTTATATGAATTGCGCTCTCTTAATTATTGGCGACGAGCTCTTGGCAGGAAGAACGAGAGACCTAAACGGTTACTGGCTCTCAAAGTTTCTCCCATCTGTTGGGCTAAAGCTTACTCAAATAAAAATTGTTAATGACTCCGAAGAAGCGATTAAGACCTCTCTCGATGATCTCTTTAAAAAAGTCGATATTGTGATGACTAGCGGTGGGCTAGGGCCAACGAAAGATGATGTGACCAAGAATATTATTGCGAGCTACTTCAAAAAAGATCTTGTTTCAAATGAAGAATCTATTGCTCTCATTCATCAGCTCTACGCAAAATTTGATAGAGAGTGGAATACAGAAAAGAACGCCTACCACTTCTTTCCAGAAGGGTTTGAACTCTTAGATAATTTAAATGGCTACGCCCCAGGACTATTCTTTCACGAAAATGGAAAAACTATTTTAAGTGCTCCAGGAGTTCCAAGAGAATTCTCCTCTATGGTAGAAAATGCTTTTCTTCCAAAACTTAAAACTATTTATACTTCAGATAATTTTAAAGAAATGGAATTCTTCTCTATTAGAACAAGAGGTGTTCCAGAAGAAACTATTTTTGGAGAACTCTGCCCGACACTATGGGATGATCTCTCGTCCATAGCAAAGATAAGCTCTCTTCCACACCTACTTGGAATTGATATTGTTCTCTACTTCTCTCCAAGTGAGAGAGATGAAATTATAAGAAAGGCAAAGGCAATTATTGAAAGGACAGAACTTAAAAGTCATGTCTGGCAGTATGGAAATTTAGAACTTCCTGAACTCATTGTAAGTGAGGCCACTGAAAAGAGCCTTACTATCGGCTTTGCAGAATCTTGTACAGGAGGATTAACTTCTTCAAAAATTACGGACGTCTCAGGAGCTTCAAAAATTTTCTACGGCTCAATTATTTGTTACGCAAATTCAGTTAAGACAAATCTCTTAAAGGTTGACCCAAAGACTTTAGAAAGTTTTGGTGCCGTAAGCGTTGAGTGTGCTAAAGAAATGGCCCTTGGAACTTTAAGTGCGACCGGTTGTGATATCGCCATTTCATTTACTGGAATTGCTGGTCCCGGCGGTGGAAGCCCGACGAAACCAGTCGGAACAGTGGGAATTGGCTGGGCAACGAAAACTCAAAATTCTTCAAAAATTCTTCATCACAAGGGTGACCGCGAAGCTTTAAAAGAGAGATTTTGTCGAAGCGGCCTCTTTAAATTACTCGATCTCATTAGAGAACACTAATTTCGACAAGATATTCTGTCATATCTATTGGCCCTTAGGGGCCCTAACCTATTGCTATCACGAAAATTTACGAGGGATTAAAGAATCCGACTCTTTTGCTTTAAAATAGAGGCTAAACTTACCTATTATTAAGGATTTTTCGCTCGATTCCTTTAGATCAGCTTAATTTATTCCGAAGGGTAAGTTGTAGGAATTTGATGAAATGAAACAAAACGGAATTTGGAACATTTTTAAAGTGATCTTTTTAGTGAGTATTCTCGCTATGGCCTCGAGTTGCGTCGACTCTGGAAGTGGAAATAAGAGAAAGGGAAGCGCAAGTTCAACTTCAAGTGGCGGTGAAACTGCTGATCCAACTACCCCAGATTTTTCTAGTAGTGCAAACTTCTTTCAAGAAGGTTCTACTCAATCAGAAACAGGTATTACCATTCCTGTTTCATTCAACGACAGATTTTATCTACGTGGAGCTCAAGTAGATTTCTATATTAAAAGCGGTAATAAAACTTCGAGCAAATGTCTTGTCTTTTCCTACACAGATAATACAAATACTTTTCTCGTTACAACTGCGACACCGCAGTACTTCTACAATTTCTCGACTAACACTCAAGAATATTACTACTTAATTACTCCAGGTGATGAGAGTAAGAATAGAACTTTCTGTCAAACTCCAGGAGTTCAAACAACTCTCTCAAGTCTTGATGCTGCTAAGACTATTGTCTACGATTTAAAACAAGTTTGTCCTACGTGTTCTGCTGGACTTTTTCAAAGTTCCGCCACACGTCTACTTGCTGATGCAGGAAATATTGTTTCAGATGTAGATACTTTTTCACTTAGACTTACCTTCTCAAATACTTCTAGTAATCCGGGTGATCCAAATATCATTTGTACAAGTTCTCAGACTTGTACTGTTCAAGGATATGACTGTTGCGTAGAAGGACAATGTGTAAACGATAAATCAATTCGCCCAAGTGTTGATATAAATGATCTAGATTACCAAGCGGCCCTCGCTGCAGTAAATTTAGATCCAGCAGCCTTCAATAGCTATCCACAATATTTTTATATGTGCCCTATTGTTATTACTCCAGACCCTGATATTCCACCTATTACAGATCCGGCCAATACTGCTCAAGAAAGATTGGAATTACTCTACGAGCTCTACAAGTGTACAACTCCTCAGGAAGGTGAAGTTTCTTACTGTACGACAACAATTGAAGATATTTCTTCAAAGTCACCAACTATATTTACAAGAGAAGATGATAGAAACTTCAATACTGATTACTACGGAACAACAGGACTTCCAAATCACTCTATTCATGAGATCACTTATGCAGGACTTGATTACTTTAAGAATGGAGTCTATGTAAGACCGGGAATAACAATAGGACCTAGTGGAGACTTATCAGGAAATGATACTCTCACAGATTCTCAACAAGTAAATTTTGCAGTAACACCTGCCCAACCGCTAGATACAATAAAAGTAACCTATAAGATTGATGGTAGTTGTGTACAGGTTGGTACAACTCTAGCTAAGTGTGACAAGTACTATATTCAAGGTCAGAATTTAGGAAAGTCCTCGGATCACTTCCCTGCTTCACAGCAATTCTTTCTTCCTTACTACGCTGATGGTTCAAGAACTATTTCTGTAAACGTCGATGATGCTATTGTTCAAAATGGAACTGACTGGACAGCAACAGTTTCTAGCCCATCTTTTATAGAGTTTAAACCAACCTTTCAAATTTTTGATACTCAAGTCATCAAACTTACCTTCTACGTTGATTTAGAAGCGTACCCTGTTTTAAACAGTAAACTTCTCGCTCAACAAGTTGTTGGTGAAATGTGTGAGTGTCCTGATTTAACATGCTCACTCAAGCCAGTTATTGATTCAGAAACAAATCTTATTCAAGACTTTAAATGTACTTATCCACAGCCAGATGTACCAGCACCACCTCTTCAACAGACAGTGATTCTAAGTTCTAAAACTGTTCCAGTAAGATTCTTCGATCAAGACGGTGGAGTAGAACATCAAAATGTTTCAACAGAAACACCTGTGCAAGAAGGACTTCCATTTGAATATATTAATGGTGATTTAACAAAACCAAATAATATAGACTCTCCTGTAGGCTTTAATGAAATTTATGGAAGCATAAGTGGAAAAGTTGGTGCAGCGAAAGAGTCGAAAGAAGTTATTGTAAAAAAAGGAAAGACCTACGATATTTTTGTTAATAGTGGAACTTTCTCTAGCTGCTATTATTGTGGAACAGATTACTTTAGTAATCTCGCCAAAATATTTCCAAGCAACTTTATTTTCAAAGGTGGCGGATACTTCCCAGATCCTTTTGCAACAAATCCTGAGACTTCGGAAATGAGAGCGCACGATTTGAAATTTGGACGTGCCTGCTTTGTTCCGGCCACAATGCTTCCTTTCGCTCATGTCGCAAAGGCCGATAGACAACTACAAAGACAAGATAGAATGGCGACACAGCACTTCTACTTTGCCAACGGATACCAAAGAGATTGGTATGGTTTTGACTATGGTTCGGTTATCGGTTCATTCGATGGAGTAACGTGGTTCTCTGTCGGTAATCAAAGAAGAATCAAGGCCACGACTAATCGCCTCTACCTAGCGATTAATGCTTACTACGGAGATATTACTTTAGAGAGTAGCTATAGTGTAGATGTTAGTGATGCTTCCACTACTCCAAGCTCTGGTTCATTCGTACAAACTGATTATGATAGCGATGGAGCCGAATGTCAGAAATATCACGCTTGTAACACGGATTCTGATTGCGCCTCTACTCTTGGCTTTGAGTATGCTTGTGCCAATGTGAATTCGATGCAAACACCATGGCCAGTCTTTGATCAAAACGGAAAAGAAATACCAGGTCAAGTAAACTTCTTAAGGCTTATCGCCATCAATGGAGCGACAAACGGTCCAAGTAAGAGATGCGTCTATAGAGGTAGAGGATCGGCCTGCCAAGAAAATTATAATGGTATTGCCAACGCTGCAGATACATTTAATAAGACTGATAATTCAAGACTCTTCTCTTGTTCAGCAAATACCTACTGCCAACCTTTCACTGACCCAGAAAAGAAAGATAAATTTAATACGAGAATTTCTAGATATGGAAAGTCAGCAAAGAATCTAATCGCCTCGGAAATTCTTAGTTCAGAAGACGAGGATACATTTGGTCTTTCCACGAAGATTCTAGGAAGACCGTATGAGTACAATGGAACTGGTGTTATCACTGATCAAGTTCTTACAAACGTGGAGCAACTAAATGTTGCTGGGCTTTGCCTACCTGGAAAGAATGTTGATGCACAAATTGTTGAAAATCAAAATTCAACTCTGCCTAGTATTATTCATATGGGTGATAAGGTCAACGGAATCGGTATGACAAGTTCCGAAATCAACTTAGCACAACCGAGCTACCTCAGCTCTTGTCCTGTAATGGATCAGAGTGGAAATTATATTCAGCACTCCTCTCTTGCAGCTCTACCTAACACTGACAGTAGTATTACAACTCTTGCAGGAAGCCAGAATGTTTCCACTAATGTATTAGAGACATTTAACGCTGTAACAGAACTTGCAAAAGATTTTGATCTAAACTTCATCGACACAAAATCTCTCCAAAAGAATAGATGCTTAAGAGCACCAGGAGCAAGTTGTAACAATAACTTTGAATGCGCGGCTAATAAGTTTATTACAGATAAGACTCTTTCAATTTCAAATGGATCTGATGTTGGGATTCTAGATGCCGAGCTAACTTTCTGGAAGAGTACATTAGTTTGTTCACAGGAAACACCAAAGACAGACCCAGCCTTTAATCCAAAAGATAATAGATGCTGTAGATTAGTTGGAAATAAAATCACTGTTGCCAATGAAGTATTTAATGATGCTGGTTCTCCAAAAACAAGTGAAATAGCAGGAGTAGATATTCCAATCAATGATCCAAGAAGATACACTGCTATTACTCCGGCCATAGATGATATGAATATCAATCCAACGAACTACCCTCAATTGAGAATAGCGGAGAGAGACGGAAATAATAGAGATTCAAATGCTTTAAGAAAACAGTATAATACTCTAAACGAAGTCGCTCAGAGAACTTGTTGTAGTGCCAATTGGGTGCGAAATTTCGACAGTACAAACTCTGGTGGTGGACACACATGGTCCCCTAGTAAAATGCAGAATATTGATAAGACAAACTTTCAATGTCTCAACTGGGCACCAGGAGTTCAAACAAACTTCACTTGCGCTTCTACTGATGAACCTGACGATCCAGACTGTAATATGAGATCAATCTCTAGTTCGGAAGCTAATATTTACTTAGAATGGTTCTCAAAATTTGAACTAACTGGTGTTGGCCAAATTGCAATTCAAGATAGAACTACAGCAAGCCTCTCATGCTCTGTAAACCCTAGTAACTCAAGTGCATCTGGTTCAGGAACTATTGTTCCAGGATTTGTGCCATCAGGAGCTGCCACTACAGAGTATGATGGAGATAAATTTGCGGCAAACCAAGCAGATAAGCTCGTCAATAAGAAGCAGGTCTTCTCACAAGATGAATTCACTTGCTGTCAGCCTCTAGGAACTGAAATGCCAGACGGATCAGACCCTAGCTACTGCTGCTCTGGAAATATTAATCCCGATACAAATAAATGTGCTCTTAAAAATTACACGAACCTATCCGTTTACTTTAATCGATATATTTCTTCTGAAGGGAAGGCCTTAGCTGATAATTTAATTGATGAAGAGACTGGTTACATTAAGAACGCTTCAACTGTTCAGCAACTTGCTTGTCAAAAAGAAGCTTGTGCTTCTGGGTTTGTTGGTTACGGTATAGCTCACACTGACTTAAAAGTTCCAGGCCATGAGTCGAGTGATAAGCAAGTAAAGAGATTCATCGATGGTAATGACCTAAGTAATGACTTCAACGGAAAAGCAAAGATCTTTAACGAAGGACTTAGATGGAATAATCAAGTCTACTGTATTCCTGAAGAGCTTGCACAATCTAGTGGTGATGTCCTACAAATTTTTGACTGCGGTCAAAACTAAAGTAGAGCTAAGACCAGCCCAGCCATGATAAAGCGGTAAACTGCAAATGGAAGAAGCCCTATTTTCTTTATAAATTTAAGAAAGAAGTGAATTGTTAGAAGCCCTACCAGAAAGCTTATTACAACTCCGACTAAGCAACTTGAAAGATCAAAAGCTCCATTGCCTCTTATAATTTCAGGAAACTTTAGAGCTGCTCCTCCTACAATAAGAGGAAGGGAAAGCAAGAATGAAAACTTTGAGGCTTCATTTCTTGAGATACTTAGAAATCGTGCAGTCGTAAGTGTAATGCCAGACCTAGAAACCCCAGGAAAGAGAGCGAGAGATTGAAACAGTCCAATAAGTAATGCTTTCTTCCAACTTCCCTTTTCAATCAAAACTTCTTCTTCAGACTCTTTAAATTTTGCATCGCTAAACCACATAAGAAGTCCAAAGAAAACAAGATTACAAGCAATGAAAGAATTACTTCTACCATAGTGCTCGGCAAAGTCTTTTAAACATAGGGCAATAACCCCTGTTGAAAAAGTTGCAATTATCATATGTAGCGAACGTCTCTTTTCATTGTTTAACTCCGCCTTGAAATCTAATAAGAGAAAAGCATTCTTTAAAAGAGAAATGATATCTTTGTAAAAGTAGCACATTATAGCTAGGGCCGTTCCAATATGCATTGCGAGATCAAAGCTAACCCCAGGATCTTTAATCGTTAAAAGACTTGGGAGAAGAGCAAGATGGCCACTACTTGAAACGGGAAGAAACTCTGTTAATCCCTGAATAATTCCATAAATAATTGCATCTATATAACTCATCTACTTAACCTCAAAGAAATTCTTATTCTTAGTTTTTAGTGCGTTCTTTAAATTACTCATTAAACGAGAAAATTTCACACTAAAAACTTCTTTACTCTTATCTTTGCTTTTAACTCTTGCGTAGTTATTTAAGAGTATCAATCTATTAATACTCGCAATCAAAGAGTTTCTCAGTGTTTCATCTTCCTCTTTCATACTACTTGCAGAAAGATCATAGAAGTAAGTAAAGGTGTACTTCTCTAACGCCTCTCTTGTTGCTGCGTCCAGTGAATTGTCAGAGAAATGATCTAGAACAGTAAAAGCACTAAATTTATCTTCATCTAAAGAGATTTTAAAAACAGAACTATAATCGAAGAACCACTTACTCGCTCCTAAGAATTTACTCTTAAAGTCTTTACGGGCAAGAGCCTCCTTCATACCAGTTCCCCATTCCATAGTTATAACGCTACTATTTAATGTTTCTATTGGGATATAAGATTCTCTATAATTTCTCTTTCCATCATTAATATCTTCAAAACTTTGTTTAAAACGTAGAAAATTGTAATTTCCAAGTTTCACTAAATCTACTGTTGGAGCTACTGTCGAGTCCACCAATGACAGAAGAAGATTTCTAACTTTAATATGACCCGAGATAAAAGGACCATTCTTCGCTATGCTATGACCAAGGTTTTTAAACGATAATTCAAAAGAAGCTTGAATGAGTTCTTGAATCTCTTTTCTTGCGATTGGATTCAAAAGCTTGTTGTCACCAAAAGAAGAATCGTACTTCTTAATCGAATAGTAATCCACTGGCCGCTTCATAACTTTTGAAAGCTCTGGATAATAGAAATCAAAGAGAGGATCATACTTACTAGCAATTTGAATTACTTTTAATAGCGAAAATCGTCTCTGAAGTTTAAGATCTCCTTGGACCTGTCTCTCTACATCATGAATAACTAAATAAGGACGAATTCTCTTCTTATTCTTCTCTCTAGTAATTTCAAATGAAGGGATGAAAATTAAATGGCTATCCTTAATGGAGCTAAAAGAGCTCATCTTAAAACTCTCACTTGGATAGTGCTTAAATTTTGAAAAGTCAGTCCTATTATCTATTTTCTCTAGCTTTACTTTTGAAAACGCAATATTCACTCCATCAACAAAAGTCATATTTTGAAGGAGCGGAGAGCCTATTGCAAAGAACAAAATAAAAAGCGTATAGGCCACAGTGGCCAATCTAAAGAATAAATTTGATTTATCGATTAATACTGTTCCTGAAATTGTTTCCTTCAAAGTCTTTTGACCTCTTAATAGAAAAGCTACATCAACTAAACT
Source organism: Halobacteriovorax sp. JY17 (assembly GCF_002753895.1). Classification (NCBI taxonomy): domain Bacteria; kingdom Pseudomonadati; phylum Bdellovibrionota; class Bacteriovoracia; order Bacteriovoracales; family Halobacteriovoraceae; genus Halobacteriovorax; species Halobacteriovorax sp. JY17. Next base: position 927,990 of record NZ_NJER01000001.1, read on the forward strand.
CATTGGAATTAGAAGTTCTAAGAAACAGCGAAGTCCTCCCCCTATTCTTGACCAGAGCAAACCATCCCTTGCCTTAATTCCAACAACCATTTGTGAAAGAGATCTTCCAAGAATGAGACAACTATAAAACCTGAGAGAGGTAGTCAGAAGATAAATTAAGCATATATTGGAAAAGATATTTGAATTGGTCTCTGAAAAAGAAAGATCAATGAACTTTTGAATTATCTCTTCTCGTATTCCAACAAAGACATCAAAAGAAAGTAAGTAGTTGAAGAAAACAATTGAAATTAAGAAATCTAAAAACCATGCAATCAAGCGATTTATTAAAACTTTCATATTATTAGATAGTTGCCTTCATTACTGGTTTATCCTGTAACTGACTGTTATTAGATAAGAAGAATAAAATGACCACAAATTCTTGGCAAAGATGAGTTAAATAGACTCTCTTTATGGTTTCTTAGCTAAAAGCAGAAGTTATTAAAATTATTACCTATATTTTACAGGAAATGGCCATAAAGCCAAGAATATTGCTCTTAGAGGAAGATTACTTGGGCGCGTCGCAATATACCCTTAAAATAGTAAGTAGAAACTTAATTATTTCACTCAAAAATCCGATAAGACAGTGAAATGTAAGTGCAAAGAACACTGAAGAAATCTAAGGGAATGAAAATGAAGACTCAAAAAACCCAAATGAGAAATAAGAAAGGCCTGTTAAGACAAGCCTCCGCCACTATTTCAATATGCGCTCTTATTTACTCACCATTAAGTTTTTCGGCGCAAGAGCCAACTTGGGTAGATCAGGGCGTAAAGATAATGGATAGCGCTCTACAGACAATGCAACAGTCTATGCAACAGACAATGATGAACAATCAGATGGCCGCACAAATGAGTGCACTACAGCCACAAGTAATTCCTTCAAAGTTCTTTCCACATTGTAAAATTTCTCAGGCTCGTTCTGCATTCCCAGAAGATGTTTGTAAGGCAACAATCACAGATCCAAACGCATTAAATCAAGCTATGCAATATAAGAATTTAGCTAGAACTTACTCAAGTATGTATGAGCAACTTCTATCCCCTGCTCAAAATAGTTCTTTTCCAGTAGGACTACAATGTTTAGAAGATGCAAAGAAAGGAATGGTTACAAGTCTTCAAGATAGATTAAATTCACTTGAAGCTTTAAAAGGAAAAATTGAAAAAGAATCTCAATTCTTTAGAGATGAAAATAAGAAGCTTCTAACTGATATGGAAGATTCACACCAAGAACTCTTTGGTGGTGGAAGCGGAGATGTTGATGCGAAGACTAGAGACTTCTCAACTTACTTCTCACCTGCTTGTCAAAATATTATTGGGCAAGACAAATTAGCAAGTGCTGCAAAAGCAGGATTAAATGGAATTAAAGTGGGCCTTAGCGGTGCTAATAAGAGTGCGGCTAATTTCGTCACAAATAAGTCACAAATTGAAAGTGATGTGAATTCACAAATTCAGAAAATTAAAAATCAAATTGAATCACAAGGTATTGATCAGTGGAGAAAAGATGTATCTGCTGGTGAGCAATCAATTAATGGAGCAGACTTAGCGAGAATGGGTGTTGCCAAGCCAATGATTGGAGTTATTAGTACTGAAATTTCAAGAATGAATAATAAAGTAAGTAATATTAAATCAGAATTAGCAAAAATTGTTCCTGGTTACGACATTCCAACAATGGATAGTAACTTTAGAGTAGATTTTGCTAACTTTACAAAAGATGCTGATAACTACTTTAAAAAGAAGTATATCAATGAGTGTGTCACAATGGCAGACAAAGGCGTTGCCATCTCTCCAGACCAAATTCTAAAATCTCTTAGAGTTGGTGGTAATGGAGATAGAAGTGTCGCTCTCAACAACTATAAGACAGCTCTTCAAAATATTTTAGATTCTGATGCTTTCATAGAAGATAAGCTTGCTCAAATTCAAGCTCTAGACAATAGATATAGTAACTCTGACATCTCTATTCAATATAAGAATAGTGGAGCTCAAACAATTACAACAACTCCATACGGACTCTTTAGAGAAACTGTTTCTCAGTGTGAGCAAAGATACACACAAGACGACACTTTCTCTGCCGGTCAGTCTGGACAAGTATCACAGGCAAAACAAGTTTCAAGAGCAAAGAAGTATCTTAATGATCTTAAAGAACTTGAGTCTACTTTTGCAGCAACAATTGGAAATCAAATCTATGAATCAGTCATTAACTGTTCAGGTAGAACAGAGAAGACAAATACATGTTCTGCTGAAGGTATTTTTGACCAAGGTAGTGATGCTTTTTGTGTAAAGCATGCGACGACTTGTTCTGGACGTGTTCAATCATGTTTCTCAGAAGCTAATACTCTTGTAGAAGCAAAGAAAGCTAAAATTAAATCTTACCAAGCAACTTATAATAAGAATGTAACGGCCCTTGTAGCTAGACAAGAAGCCTATCTTGCTCAAGTAAAAGCACAAGTTCTTGCTGATGCTGATTACTTAAAGAAGTACTTCCCTGGAGCAAACTTTAATTTCCCAGAAGGTCTATTTATTAAAATGCCAGAAAACTCTGAGAGTGAATTTGGTGTTGATCTTCTAGGTGGTGGATCACTAGATTTCCTAGCAAATCTTCCAGATCAAATTGCAAAACTTAAAGAAACGTTAAAAGAACAATCAGGAGAAATTACTGGTGTTGTAAATGATTATATTGCTGCTCAAAAGGGAGCAATGGATACTCAAAAAGGAAAATGGGAAGCCCTTGCTTCAAATTGCTCTAATGCAGAAAATGGATATAGAGACTTTGTTAATGCACAAAATGCTCAACAGCAACAGACGCAACAAGAAAAAATGGGTGAAGTTGGTGAATTCTGTCAAAAGTACGAACAACTTGGAAACCTAAACCCAGCGGCCGGTTGTGACGAATCAGACTACTCTGCAAAATCTCTCTACGAAACAGTAGGTGGAGTTGCAAACCATATCTCAAGTGAAGCTGAGTACGGAATCGCTGAATATAGAAAGCTATGTGCGAGAGCAAATAATGAGAGAGAAAGAGGTACTGAGGACGATGATGATGAAGATAGGCCAAAGAGAATTTCTCAACTAGCGGAAGCTTGTAATGAGAATAATAATGACACTGAAGAAGTCATTGAAGACTTATCGAAGAAAGCAATCTCTTCTCTTCCTAGTGAATTTGCTAATCAAAAAAGTAAGATTGAGAAATTTCTTCAATCAAATGATGATGATAGTTTAAGCAGTGCTGTTAAAAAGTCTAACTACTTTAAGAAAGTACTTGCTCCCCTAGCAAAGATCACATCGAAAGATGATTTTGAATCTCAAGAAGAGTTTAAAACTAGTATTCGTCAAGCTATACAGGGAAAGACAATCTCTGACGATAAAGTAGCGGAATATGCAAAAATAGCAAGAGACAATCAAACAAACTGTGACGGACTTGAGGGAGAAGAAGGAACTAAATGTAAGAATGTTTTTACTCTTACTGATGACAGGGCCCTCTTATCCTCCATTGCAGAAAAAGGTCTTATTGGAAATCTTGGACTTTCTGGAAAACTTAATAAAGATGATCTTAAAGTCACAGGTGGAGCAACAGGAAGTGTTAAGGAGAAACTAGAAGATATCCTAGATAAAGTAACAGACTCTAAAAAGAACTTTTGTAATGCTCATGAAAATGAAGCAATCCTAGCAGCAGTAAAAGATTGTAAGAGCGATGACAAGTCGTCTTGTTTTAATAAGAAACTCGATTATCACCGTCAAGCAATGCAAGATTCGACAAAGAGTGCAGATAGAGCAATCGCAAGTATTACAGATAACTCTCTAGATGCAGAGTGGAAGAAAATTGGAGAAGTCACTGCGAATTCACAGTGCCAAGCGGCCGATGCAAGTCAAAGAAGTGCAGAAGGTCTATTTCAACAAATGCAAAATATCGGAGGAGCTGACTTTAGTGGTCAACTTGGCTTTGGAAAATAGTACGTTAACGGAAAATACATGGATGATTTAAAAAGAAACGGAACTTTCAATTTAAAAACAAGTAAGCGGACATTTAATTTGTCTGCTCTTGTCGTTTTTACACTACTTCTAACTTCTTGTGTTCCAAGCCAAAGTGGTGGAGGCAAGAGATCTGCTGGAGCAGCAGGTGTTGCTAATACTCCAGCTTCGGTGAATATAGGTTTTGGACGTGTTCTCCACGACAACCCTATCATTCTTTCAGGAAACCCCGCTCTTGATCACACAGTAAACTTAAATAGTCTTCTTAAGACTCAACAAGATAAAGTAATCAACGCTCAGTACTTACAAAAGTCCTGTATTAATGATCCTCAATGCTTTGAAGTGAAAAAAGATAATATCTCACCACTCTACCAATCGACGAGTCAGAAATGGGCCTTTGATGCAAGCACAGTTGAGTTTGATCAAGTTCAAATGTTTACTCATATGGACTGGATGATTTCAAAGTACAATCTAGACTTAGGAACAACCTACTCTTCTTATTATGGACCTGGAGCTACTGGGCTTCCAACATCAATACCAATGAGTTTATTTAATAGTGGAGCGACTTGGGACTCCTCACCACTTAGAGGATATGCCCTCTGTGATGACCTTCCAAATAACGCCTTCTTTAGTCCATCAACTTACTCTATTTGCTTAGGGTTTGATGATCTCTATACGAATGTAAAATTTGTTCAAGACCCTACAACGCTCTATCATGAACTAGGACATGCTCTTGTTCACAATGCGATGAACTTTAGAACAAGAGCAAGTGGAACTGTTGCTATCGAATCAAATCTTGGCTACTTTGCCTATGACGAAGGTAAGGCAATCAACGAAGGTCTGGCCGACTTCTTTAGTTACTATATGACAGGACGTGCGCACATTGGAGAATGGGCCATGGGTAGGTTTTTAAAATTAAGTCGCCCAATGAGTGAAAGTGATGACCTCCACGCAACAGGAGTTAGTGAAACATCAGAAGGAAGACTTTCATATCCGACATACTTAAGTTACGATCCAAATAACCCTGAAGAAAATGCTGAAGAAATACACTACGCAGGACAGATCATGTCACACTTTCTTGTGGCGTTTACAAAAGATCTTCAAAACGCATGCTCATTTGATAATAGTCATGCAAGAAGTTTTACTTTCAGACTCCTCATGGAAACAATGGCCTATCTTGGAGACTTTTCTTCATATGGAATAGAAGGCGCAGGAAGCTATGGTGTTAATCATACGCCTGAGAATGCGAAAGAATGGCTTCAAAAGAACAAGCCAGTTACTTTTAGAAGATTTGCTCAAACATTTGCTCGCTTCGTAAAAACTTCAGTGGCCACAGACTCTGCTCTATGTAATTTCAACTCTTACAATATTCAAAGATTAGAGCAATTACTAGATGACTACGGACTCCTTCTCTTTAAGAATTATGACATTAACGGAAGTAGATCACTTGCTGAATCCTTACAAAAAGTAGAAGAACTCAATAGACAAAAATCAGTTCTTATAAAAAAGAATCAAGTGATTGTAGACAATAGAGCTGGAAAATCCACCGCCTTTATCTTTGATAGCTATACAGATATGAACGCTGCGGCCAAGAGTTTAACAAATGGCTTTATTGACGGTTCGCTAAGTAATACTATTTTTGAAAATGGAAACTTAAAATATAATAATGGTAATGGACAAATTAGTCCGGGAGAACTCGTCGGAGTATTACTAAATCTCTACAATAATTCCAATAGTACAATGGCAGGACTTAGAATTCTCGCCAACGACTGGGATCACATGCAAGATGGTAAGCCTTGTAATAATTTAAGTGATAATTTTCCTAGCACAAGCCAAGGAGGAGTCACTCCTTCTACTCACCCTGGTTGCGCCCAAGAAGCACTAGATAATGGAGTCGGTGTTTTAGATAATCAAACAGTCGAACCTGTTTGCTTCTTTCAAGATACTCAAGATGATGCTGCCGTTTGGGTAAACCAAGAAACTTTTATGAATTCAAAAGCTATTGAGGCAACTGAGTGCTTAGGTGGTTCAAGTGAAACAAAAGACTGCCTAATCAGAGCGCCAAAAGGTGCTGACGTTGCTTGGTACTCAAGACTTGATCCAAAGAAGACATGGGCCGAGTCTCTAGTCGATAGCGATGGAGACAATGAATTTAAGGCCAGCAATATCTTCTTCCTAGAAGTTAGCCCTTCTGTTCCTCCAGGAACAACAGTGAATTGTAGACTAAGAGTCGCTTTCACAAATTGTGAAGACTGTCACAACAAAGGAACTGAGGATACAGGAAATACCTACTCTCCAAATGTAAACACTCCATTTGAACAAGTTGGAGACGAGTATAAAGACTATAAATATTCTGGAGCTGATCCATTTAAAATTATTAACTTCCAATTTACGGTAATTGATTAATGAAAATTTTTAAAATTATTCTCTTTATTACAATCTTCTCTGTCCCAGTGTATTTAACTGTTAAATTCATGACTCATAATGAAGATAAGAATTGGCAGACTTATTATAAATCCCCTCAAGGAGTCAATGTTCATAGAACAACAAATAGAGAAAAGAAGAAAGCTCGTATCGTTGCAGAAGTTGAACCTAAGAATCAAAGAACACCTGCTTCAATACCAAGGCCTAAAGACTCTAAAACTAATAGAATTATTCTTGGAAAGATTACTAAGAATACAATCTACTTAAATAGACCAAATACAGATTGGAAGAGACTTTATGCAAATGATCTTCTAAGTAAGTTAGATCCTGATAGTAAAGTTCTCATAAAAAAGAATAGTGGAATGATAAGAGTCATTGCAGGTAAAGCTACCTATATAGAGCAAGTTCAAGTAAGTATTCAAAAGGATAAAGACTCTCCACCAAATAGTTTTGAAGCACAAGTTGATGCTCAGACAGGTAAGCAATTATCCGTTTGGAATAGAACGAACTTTGAATATGGTGGGAATGGTTTTTCGATTAAAAAGAAACTAGACCCATAAGGGTCTAGCTGTGAAATAAAATTATAGATCAAGAGGTAGAGACACACCAAGCACAACTTCATTTGAACTATAGTCGGCCGATGTTTCAGTTCCAGCACTAACATTCTTATATTTATCAAGTTCAATCATTCTAAATTCAACATTTAAACTTACAAATGGAAGCCCTGTGAAACCAACACCTAGAGTTGTTGTATTACCACTTAGCTCATCATTAGCAGCACCAATCCAAGTACCATTCTTATCCAATTCCCACTTTGTATTAAAAGTATAACCAACGTAAGCTCTTAGTAAAATTGGCAGTTCATAACCAATGAAAGCGCCAATTTCAGTTCCTGAATAATCTTGATCAGTTCCACTATTGGCCCATACTCCACCACCGGAGTGCTTATCGTAACTAAGAGATCCAGAAGTCTTTCTATATTCTAGTCCACCCATGAACCCAAGCGCCGTATAACCAAGCCTTGCTCCAAATTGAGGGCCTGTGTACTTATTGTCAGCAGTCTGAGCACCAGATACATACTCACCAGAACCGATACCAAAGCCAAGAAATGGTTCAACGAGAACGCCTGCAAATGATTGTGATGTAAAAAGTAGTAAGGAAAAAAGGGAAATAATTTTGATATTTTTCATATATCCTCCATAAATTATTTACTGGTCCAAACCGTGGACCTTTTGTGTTTATTATGACAAATAACTTCAATCTAATTGAGTCATTTGTAAATTCTTCAATTAGTGAACAATCTTTATCCATTATAGTATAAATCACAGAAATATCTATAGAAAGGAAATAAAATGAAGTACTTAGTTAGCTTATCCCTATTATTAAGTCTTAATACAAATGCTCTGAAATTTGAAATAATTGATTCTTGTTCAAAGAAGCCTGTATTTGAAACAATAGTTACAGATAGTTACCCGACAGTAGGTAAATTAAGTTTAGAAGTCCTTGCAAAAAATAATATACAAAATCTCTCAAGTGATTATGGAATCTCACAACTTATGAACTCTCCTATTGGATTAGACGCCATGGAGATCTTAAGCGACACACTTATGCGCTCACACGGTTGGTGCTACTCTGTCGATGGACAAGTTCCAGAGCTTCTTATGAATGAATTAGAACTTACAGGACATGAAAAAGTCGTCACATGGTTTATGGGCTACTCAACATATATCGGTAACCCACAAACAGGAGAGGCCATCTGGGAAGGTCAATGCGTACCAAGTAACTCACTTCCAGTTGCTCCTTTTCCTGAGCTTTGTGAGTAGTGATAAGAATTAGAGTAGAATATTTTCCACCTTCTTTCGACAATTCTTACCATTTAAGGAGAAGAGTTTCCCTAGGATACTCTTCCCATCATACTTCTTATCAACAAGAGAAATATTGAGCTTATTAGCATAGAACTGAACCCCTTCAATCTTACAATTTTCTATTGAGCCCACGAGAAGTTTCCTTCTCTCTTCATTATTCAAAGAGCTATTAAAGTATTCCATGAGTGATCTAGCTCCATAGTAAGTAGCAAGCTTTGACACTTCGAAATAACCACACTCACTCTTATCTTTTAAGACCCTCTTGCAAATCTCAGAAGTCATCTCTTCCCTATTAGAAGCAGTGATTCCTTTTAAAATTTCTAATTTATCACTTTCAACTGTCCAAGAGACCAACATTTTATCAGTAAACCAATTCATTTTGGCCTCTATATAATCACGACTCCTAATTTTCTCAATACTCTCTTTAGTATTCTCACTTTTATAAAGCTTATTAATAGAATTCTCATGTCCTACAAGTCTTTCATAGATGAGATAAGAATTATAATTATTAGAGCTATTTAAATAAGAGAGATAAACTGTTACGACTGCAAGAGGTAGAAATATGAGGACACCTTTCAATAAGGGAAGAATATTCATTTCAAGTTGACCATGAACAATCTTCCCCGATTCGTGCTCATCAAAGGTCATCTCATTTAAAATATATTTTCTAAGAAAGAAAATATCTATGGAAAGAAATATTCCAATAAAGAAGGCTGGTGAGTCTATAAAACTTGTAATTTGAACCAAGGTTTCTTTATTTAAGAGAAATACTAAAGCAGAAGATAAAGTAATAATTATTGAAAAAATAAATATTAAAAATAAAACCAACACTAATATCTTTTTAAGCAGTGACTTCAAAGGTGACTCAAATCTTCTTAGATCAATATCAATAACTTTATAGGCATACGGAATAGATAAGAGAAATACTAACTGAAGAAATAGTAGCGGGATATACGCCATTAATTCAAGCGCAGAAGTTACCTCAAAAAGAAAAATATTTGCGACCGCCGACACAGCAGCAATAATTAGGGAGTAATCAATAAGATTAAAAACAAAGCTAATGGAAAACTTCTCTAAACTAGTTAATGGAAAACTATCAACGACCAGGGGGGGGATTCCATTAATTTTAAACAAGAAAATCCTTGAAGACTTCGCAATTACAGCTAGATCAAGAATAAGAAATAATATAACCCAAATTCCAAAGAACGTTGAACCAAAGAAGAACATAAAAGGAGTAAATAAAATCAATGAACCAAGAAATAATATAAATCTATCTAGATAGACCCTCTTATTATCTCTAAGTCTTTCAAGAATAATATTTCTTACTAGATTACGGTTCATAAGTTTTAATCTCTTTATTCTTTACGCAGTAAACATTGTCAGCGTTGATTTCAGATTCGTCAGGAATATTCGTGGCCATTAAAATACCTCTCCCCTCTCTTGCCTCCTCAATTAAGACATTTGTAAAATCTTTTCGGCATAAGGGATCTAATACAGCAGTAACCTCATCTATCAATAAGAGTTCAGCATTTGAACTTACCCCTGCAACAAGTTGGATTCGGCAAGCTTGACCAAGAGAGAGTTCACTTACACAAGTGCTTCTACTAAGCTCAAAGAGATCAAGAAGTTTTTCTTCTTTCTCTAAACTATAGCCTGGGTAGAGAAGTTTATAGAGATTTAAAATGAAGTGAATCGATGCGTTCTTATCATAGTTTATAAGATGGGACATGAAGTATAAGTTCTTTCTAACCTCTATTTTATTGTTTTTTGGATTAAGGCCTAAGACTTTAATTTCTCCCTGTGTAGGTGTTCGATGACCTAAGAGCAAGTGAATAAGAGTACTCTTTCCACAACCATTCTTTCCAAGAAGAACATTGAACTCTCCTTTTGAAATATTAAAGTTTGTGGACTCAAAAATCTCTCCACCCATGGGGTATTTATAACTAAGGTCTTTAATAGAGACGAGACTCGACATAGGGAAAACTCCAAAGGTTCTCCCTATCCTAATACAAAGAAATTTATATTTAAATTTTAGGTACTTATGACAGTCCCCAGTGCCAAGTTATTGAGTTTTTGATAGATATCTAGTTAACTTCATCATCACTAATTTTCTTGAATAAACTAAAATTAATGTACTGACTAGATCCCTCTTTCTTTAATATTGAAAACTCTCCTCTATCTTCAAACTCAATATCTAACTTTAAGATCTTTTTACTATTCTCTAGCAGAAGATCTAATCTATTCTTAGTAATTAAATATGAACCCTTAACAATACTACCGTCATTTAATTCAACTTCAATATCTTTTGAGCTTTTAAAGTTTAATGAAGAAATACTAACACTCTCAGTTGAAAAATGCCCTCTCCACTTACCAATGATTATACTTGGAATGAGTTCTGAATAATCTTTCACTCCTTCAATAAAGTAAGAGCAATTCTTATATTGAGTGGTTTTTTTATCAACTCCATTCTCATCTTTTTCAGTAAATGAATTCTTCTTTGCAATACTCCACTTAGTCTGAAAAGGATCCTTAAAGTAGACCGTTTCTTCTTTAGAAATGTTATCTTCTTTACCATTGTAAATACTAGAAACGAGCGAAATAACTCCCTCTTCATATTTATACTCATCTTCCAAAGTATACTTTTCCTTAATTTCTTCTCCACTCTCAGGCTGAAGAGACAATTCACCTATAACCTTATGTAATAAGTTTCCATTTGAAAGTGGTACATACTCAACTTCAATTTTATCTTCAAATAGTGATCTCCGAGGATAGAAGGTTGCTGAACTACTACGGATAGATCTTAAACCTTCTTCACTCCAATTGATGCTCGATTTACCAGAAGAACTTCCATGAATCTCGGTCCATTCTCCAGATTCGTTACGGTAAACGGTCTTATGTAAGCACTCATAATTAACAACTTGATTTTTTCCACGTTCATACTTATTAAACCAATCTACCATATTAGTAACACTTGCCCCCATGGAAGAATGACTAATTGAAAGTATCGTTAAAGCTAAAATAGAAGACTTCATATTTTCTCCATATAGGTAATATTTGAGACTGTAACAGTTGTAAATAATACAACCGAGTATTTTATTTCAAGTAAGATTCTGTGAATTTTCCCGGAGAGAAAATACACTTCGACTTCACATTGCGATTCGCTTTAATACTTCTTGAGCAAGAGCTCTGAAGACGATTTTTAAATTCATCATTCATCTCAATCTCCACTCCAGTGGCACTCAATATCCCAAGAGATAGAGCAACGATTGGAGTCGAAAGAGAACTTCCTGTAACACTCTTAAAACCATTTGTTTTCTTGAGTTCAGTACATTCGCCTTTAAATCCCTTTATAAATTCCTCACAACGCCCTTCCCATACAAAGATATCTGTCCCGTAATAAGCGATCTCAACATTCTTACCATATCCACTTTGGATTACTCCATGAGCATCAACATTTGCTACCGATAGAACATTTTCTAAATTTCCAGGGATTGAAGGCTCTTTCACATGATCTCTAGAGTTGTCGTTAGAAATAGAACCTACAATAATGGCACCTTTCTTTCTCGCTCTTTCAACGGCTGCTTGAACATAATTCAAAGACTTTTCATAATCATTATCGATGAATCTAAAAGAATACTTATTATAGAGAGATACTCCCTGACTAATTGAAATAATCTTCGCTCCACGGGCCAGAGAATAGTCAATTGAATCGGCCAATTTCTTAAACCTAAAGTCGTCGAATTTTCCATCAAATGAATAAATATTGACTGGAATAATTTCGACCTTATCAATTAAGTTATATTCAGAAATGATTGCATCCATTATAGAGACGATACCATTTTCATGACCACCAACAACCGGAGTTCTAAGTTTTCCATTTCTAGAGTTCAAGTCGTAACCATAGAAATCATCGATGTAACCATTCCCATCATCATCGATTCCATTATTTTCGACCTCATCTAAATTAGCCCTTATACTTTCAAATTCTTCGGGATGAACGTAATCTCCAATAACTGCGATTTTAATTTTCTTTTTAATATTTAGAGATCTCACATATTTAAAATCATTTATTAGGAGAGAATTACTACTAATAATCTTCTCTACATCATTTGTTGATGCCATAGTGGAAGTAACTAGAAATATTGAAAAAATGGCCTTAATCATTAGTAGTCCTAAGTCTGAATCTTTTAAGTTCAGAGGGATTTTACCAGTAATTCCAGGGAAATGCTCTTTCTTGAAATCTTTACACAATGCGTCATCTTTCGTATTATTCCAGCTATACTCCTCCATAAATTAAGTAAGAGGAGAGCACAAATGAAGAATTCATTATCCCTAATGTTAATCTTAATGAGCGTAAATATTAGCGCCGGTGTTCAAAGAAGTATTGTTCTAGACAGAGAAATATCAAATACAAATTGCCAAAGAAATAACTCCTGTAGCTTAAAGAAGTTCAGTGTTCAAATTTCAGACTATGTAGTTACTCGAAACAAAGAACAAAACTTTGGAACCAATGCCTATATCTCTTATGAAACGGAAAGTGTTAAACATCTCGAAGACTACGCCGTTGTTCAATTTATCAAAGGATGTGTGTACAATGAAAGTATTGATAAGAATGGAAAGAGAGTAAAACGAAGAGGAATATCTAGAAAATTCTTTGATTCATACGCACCATTCATTCACTCAGATTGGGAAATCGACTCCATCGATAAGGACCCTATTTATAATAGCTCAATTGTAAACGATAGTCGTCACGAATACTATCGCTGGAATGAGAACCCTAATTCATTTAGTGAAAATAATGAGCACTACTTGTTAAGAGAATACCCTACTTACCCAAAGCTCTACGTTTCAGATCTTCCATCAACTTCATTCCATGTTGGTAATGAAGCAAAGAATACAAACCTTGCTTTTAAAACATGTATTTATAAAACAACAGAAATCCCAAGAGAGCTAGGACCAACGGATATAAATTTTGCAGAACCACTTCACTGTATTGAGTGGAAAACTTCTTATGTATATAATTTTGAGACGAAGAGATTTGATCGAGATAAATCTATTGAAGAGTCTTGTGGTGATCTATAGCAAATAAGTCTCTCTCAATATAACCCGGTTCAAAGAAACCTTAGAGCCGGGTATATTTTTTCTTTACTGAAAAGTCATCTCAGGAATATCACCATTAACAACAAGTTCAGCTTCAGTCTTTTCAATAATTTCTTCTACAGATACTCCAGGAGCTCTTTCAAGAAGGTGAAACTTTCCATCAATGAGTTCAAGAACTGCAAGATCAGAGACAACTTTCTTCACGCACTGAACACCAGTGAGAGGAAGAGAGCATTCTTTAAGAATTTTTGAAACACCATGCTTATTTGCATGAGTCATTGCTACGATTATATTTTCAGCGCCAGCAACAAGATCCATTGCTCCGCCCATTCCTTTAACTAATTTTCCAGGAATCATCCAAGAAGCAATATTTCCACTTTGATCAACTTCAAAAGCTCCTAGAACCGTCAGGTCAACATGTCCTCCACGAATCATTGCAAAGCTATCGGCCGAGTCAAAGAATGATGCTCCCTTTGCACAAGTAACAGTTTGCTTACCTGCATTGATTAAATCTGCATCTACATTTTCTTCAGTAGGAAATTCTCCCATACCAAGAAGTCCATTCTCTGATTGAAGCATAATCTCAATGTCAGATGGAACATAGTTAGCAACAAGAGTTGGAATTCCAATTCCTAAGTTTACATAGAATCCGTCTTTTAATTCTCTCGCAATTCTTTGCGCGATTTGCTCTTTACTTAATGCCATATCATCACCTACTTAAATTATTGTTTTACTGTTCTTTGCTCAATTCTCTTTTCAAATTTCCCTTTGATCACGCGGTTAACGTAGATACCTGGAACTTGAATTTCATTTGGATCAAGCTCACCTGCTTCAACAATCTCTTCAACTTCAACGACGGTAATTTTTCCTGCCGTAGCAATCATTGAATTAAAGTTTCTAGCAGTCTTTCTAAAAATTAAATTCCCTTGAGTATCTGCCTTCCAAGCTTTTACCAGTGCAAAGTCTGCTTTTGGGTAGGCCTCTTCCAGAACATACATTCTACCGTTAAATTCCTTTGTCTCTTTGCCTTCTGCCACTTGAGTACCGTAGCCAGTGGCAGTATAGAAACCAGGAATCCCAGCTCCAGTTGCTCTAATTTTTTCAGCAAGAGTTCCCTGAGGAGTCAGAATAACTTCCATTTGCCCACTTAAGAATAATTCTTCAAAGAGCTTGTTTTCACCAACGTATGATCCAATCATCGTTTTAATTTGTCTCTTCTCTAAAAGTTTTCCAAGACCAAAACCATCAACACCTGCATTATTGGAAATACAAGTAAGTCCAGTAACTCCTGAGTCAGCGACTTTATCTATAAGACCTTCAGGAATTCCACAAAGACCAAAACCACCAACCATCAGAAGTTGATCGTTAGCAAGCCCTTCTAGGGCTTCTTCATAAGTATTAACAACTTTATTTAAACCTTTCATACTAACCTCTTCTTTAAAGAAATTCTTTTAACTTCTCTGAGCTACTCTTCTCTACTTCTGCGTGCAGTGATCCTCCATGAGAGTCCATTGTCACAACAACTGGAAAGTCTTTAACTGTTAATTCCCAAATCGCCTCTGGTGAACCAAGATCTTGCCAGAATACATCATCAACTGATTCAATCTTCTCTGCTAAAACTTGAGCTGCTCCGCCTATCGCGTGAAAGTAAACACAGCCATAGTCCATACACCCTTGAAGAGTTTTCGGACCCATGCCACCTTTGCCGATGACACCAAGAATTCCATGATCTCTCATGACTTCCCACTGGTACGGCTCTTCTCTAATTGAAGTCGTAGGCCCAGCTGCTTTAACCTCATACTTTCCAGACTTCTTATCTTGAATAACAACGGGACCGCAGTGATAAATAATTTGATTATTAAAATCCACAGGAGGTTTTACACCTTCGTGTAATCTCTTATGAACGGCGTCTCTTCCAGTATACATTTTTCCAGAAATGAGAACCATATCGCCGACACGAAGCTCTCTAATTTGTTCTTTATTAAATGGATAATCTATTCTTTTCATTATTACCTCTTAGTAAAGCCAGCTTTTAATTTTATTAGACTTATCAAGCGCTACACCTTGTCTACGGTAGGCCCAACACATATACGACACAGAAACAAAGAAACTTGCAGGAAGTCTATTGAGCGCTCCAACTTTGCAGCCAAGAAGAGTTGTCTTTCCACCAAAACCCATTGGACCAATACCAAGCTTATTAGCCGTTTCAACAATATCTTTTTCAAGTGCTGCTAATTCAGGAACTGAATTTGTGTCATCTAATTTTCTTAGAAGTTGTTCTTTTGAGAAGACATATCCCGCTCCTCTATCACCACCAATTGTGACTCCAAGGACTCCTGGTCCACAACCTTTTCCCTGTGCCTTAACAATAGCATCGAGGATAACTTTTCTCACCCCATCAAGGTCACGTCCCGCTTCAAGAGCAGTATTTGGTAGAGAGTATTGAGCACCAACATTCTCACAACCTCCACCTTTAAGCATGAGCTTAACTTCAACAGTATTCTTTGAATGCTCATGGAAGTGCATATCAGGATGACCTGGACCAATATTCATGGTCTCGTTCTTCCCTGTAAGTGAATCAACAGAGTTTTGTCTTAGGTAACCAACTTCGGTTGCTTTAACAACGGCCTTATGAACAACTTTAGTAAACTTCGTTTGATTGAATCCAGCAGGGTGAGAAATATAGAAGAGAATTGTTCCTGTATCCTGACAAAGTGGCTGCGACTTTCTTTTAGCAAGTTCAATATTTGCTTTAATAATACCCATGGCATATTCAGCAGTAGTATTCTTCTCTTCTCTAGCGAGAGCTTCAAGAACAACTTTTTGAATATCGTCTGGAATTTCTGCAGATGTAATTCTGATTAACTCTAGCATTGAATCGAAGAGAACCTTATCAGGATTAATGGCCTTCTTAACTATTTTCTTAGCTGTTGTTTTCTTTTTAACGGCGGAAGTTGATTTCTTCTTCGTTACTTTCTTTGCGACTTTTTTCTTAGTTACTTTCTTTGCTACTTTTTTAGCGACTTTCTTAGTCGTTTTCTTAGCTGTCTTTTTCCCAACTTTCTTAGTAGATTTCTTAGCCGTTTTCTTAGTAGATTTCTTGGCCACTTTCTTCT
This sequence comes from Halobacteriovorax sp. JY17, assembly GCF_002753895.1. Taxonomy (NCBI): domain Bacteria; kingdom Pseudomonadati; phylum Bdellovibrionota; class Bacteriovoracia; order Bacteriovoracales; family Halobacteriovoraceae; genus Halobacteriovorax; species Halobacteriovorax sp. JY17. The sequence continues at coordinate 944,494 of NZ_NJER01000001.1, forward strand.
TTGCCATAGGTCAGACTCCTCTTCTCTATAATTTATTGAGTTTATGTAATTTTAAGCAATTTCAGTTTGCGAAAAGTATAACAATGGCCTTAGTTATTGCCTAGTTATATTCTTACTTTGTCATTGGCGAAGGTTCCCATTTCGGCTATTGTGTAGCTTATGATTTCACTAAGTGGTTTAAATGCTGCACAGAGACAAGCAGCCGATACAATTGAGGGACCAGTACTAATTCTGGCCGGCGCTGGTAGTGGAAAAACACGAACAATTACCTATAGAATTGCCCATATGGTGGATAACCTTGCCATCAATCAAAAATCAATCTTAGCAGTAAGTTTCACCAATAAGGCCGCCAAAGAAATGCGTGAACGTATTATCGGACTTCTTGGAAAGAGAAAGGCCCGTGGCCTTACAATGGCAACCTTCCACTCCCTTGGAGTGAAGATTCTAAAAAAAGAAATTGCTAAACTCGGTTATCACAAAAACTTCTCTATTTATGATTCAGCTGACCAATCTTCAATTATGAGAGAGGCCTTAAAGAGCTTTAAGGCAGGAAAGCAATTTGATCAGAAAATAATTATGTCTAAAATTGGAAAACTTAAAAATCAAGGTATTGGTCCCGACGACTACGCTAATAGCGAATACTTTGATGACGAAGACCCATATGACCACGCAACTCTCTATGTCTATGAATTCTACCAAGACAAATTGAAGTTTTATAATGCCATTGATTTTGACGATATCCTCTTTCTCACTGTAAAGCTTTTTACAGACTTTCCAGAAGTAGCAAAAGAGTACTCCGAACAATTTAAGTATATCATGGTCGATGAATACCAAGATACAAACTCTCTTCAATTTGATTTAATTTCAGGCTTAACCTCAACTCACAATAACCTCTGTGTGGTGGGAGATGATGATCAAGCAATTTACTCTTTTAGAGGTGCTGATATCACAAATATTCTAAGTTTTGAGAGAATGTTTCCTGGTGCAAAAGTTGTTAAGTTAGAAGAAAATTACCGCTCAGTTAGCCCTATCTTAGAGCTTGCCAATAAAGTTATTAAAGAAAATACCAATAGAAGAGATAAGACTCTCTGGTCTCAGAGGCAGAGTCCTGATAAACCTCTCTTGTGGTCTATGGCCAATACAGAACATGAAGCCGAAGTGATTGCTGATGAAATTTCAAAGCATCAATCAAGAGGTGGTCACTTAGGAGATATTGCAGTTCTCTATAGATCCAATACTCAGGCCCAGCCATTTGAAGAAATCTTTCGCATGAATCAAATTCCCTACACCATTATTGGTGGACAGAAATTCTATGAAAAGAAGGAAGTTAAAGATCTCATGGCCTACCTCACGGTTATTTTAAATCCTAAAGATCAACTCCAGCTAAGAAGAATTTTAAATGTTCCAAATAGAGGTATTGGCTCAAGAACTTTAGAGAAGTACTTAGAAAAGTCAGAGGCCGAAGGTCTCTCTCTCTACGATACTCTCTACAAGTATCCTGACGTGGACCCTAATCGAGCAACTAGAATTAGTGAATTTACCGCAACTATCACAAAGTTCAAGGAAGTATTCGAGCAACATCCTCTTCCACAGGCAATTAGTAAACTCGTTGAAGATATAAACTTCTATCAATTCATTGAGAAGTCTTATGACAGCGCCAAGCAAGTAGAGAGAAGAAGAAATGACGTCAATTTCTTCATTGAATCGGCGGAGCGTTTTGTTAAGTATAATGGTAACCATGCCACGCTTAAGAACTTTGTTGAAAAGCTTCTCTTACAAGATAATCAAGATACAGAAGAAGATGAAGATGACGATATCAGAAAGAATGAAGTCACTATGATGACCTTTCACTCTTCTAAAGGGCTTGAATTCGACACCGTCTACATGGTGGGAGTTGAAGAAGAAAGTCTTCCTCACAAGAATACAATTAAAAATGGCGAAGATATCTCAGAAGAAAGACGTCTCTGCTATGTGGGAATTACAAGAGCACAGCAAAAGCTTATTATGACCTACTGCAAAGAAAGAAAGATTTACGGAAAGGAAACTCCCCGCTTCGTTAGTCGCTTTATAAATGATCTAGATAAAGATGGATTCTGCGTCCATCAAGACAGAACGACTTTTGGACATATGACCGAAGAAGAAGCCGATGATTATAAGAAAGGTTTCTTTGCCAATCTAATTGATGGTCTTGATGACGATTCGATTTATTAAAAATGGCCATCCATGGCCATTTCGCCGAAGCTAGAAGCATCCCATCCTTGGGGCCCTATTTTTTATTCTAACGTATAATTTATAATCAATGTCCTAACACTAACCAGAGGAAGAATACTTATAAGAGAATCAAACGGTCCCTGCTTAAATGTATAATTCATATTCTTAACCTTCTTACAGTCGATCTTCTTTTTTTCTAAAATCTTCTCTAGATACTTCTCACTCTCAGAACCAAAACTAATGATTGTATCTTTGAGGATAAGACTTTCGCTCTCATGTTCCTTAACAAGACCCTTGGAGTAGCATCCCTTGGGATTTAAGGTTAGAGAATGGGAGCAACTTGTAAGTAAGAATAAAATAAGAAGATACTTCACTCTCTCACTCCATAACCTTTAATTTCAAAACGAACAGGTTTATAAAGACCAAGCGTTGCATATGTCCAAAAGACATCCATAAATTCCTGATACTCACGAACTTCAACTCTGGCCGCAGAGAAAACTCCATCATCGGCGAGTTCGTTATCAACATTTACAGTATGAATTGCAGGAAGCATTCCCCAAAGATAGAAGTTTCTCTTTCCTAGATTTGAAGCCTTGCGATTATGCCCTTTTTGAGGAGCAATATAAGCATTAATATTTCCAGCTGAAGTATAATGGATTTGAGAACATGAAACGAATTGAAAGCACAGAGAGAAAATAAATAGAGTTGTACTTCTTTTCATAGATTCCAGTTTTTTGTGGTTACAATCTATTGTTGAATTTTAAAACTTCTCTGTCAACTCTAGCTTATCTTCCTAAGAATTTAGGATCTCTCTTCTCTTTAAAGGCCTTAACCCCTTCGAAGTGATCTTCAGTTCTTTGAGAGATTCCCTGCATAGTACTTAGAAGTTCTAACTGCTCATTGAGACCTGAAGTTCGTCCAGACTTAAGGGCAAGTTTTGTAAGTGAAATAGCAACAGGACCATTACTTGAGATTTTAGAGGCCAAGCTCTTTGTAAACTCTAGTAGTTTAGAGCTTTCAACTTGATAATTACTAAGTCCCATTTCCTTAATCTGTTCACCGCTATAAATATCACCAGTTAGAAACATTTCCATAGCACGAGTATAACCAATAACTCTTTGAAGAAAGAATGTTCCACCATCACCTGGGACAAGAGAGAGCTTAGAGAAAGTTTCTCCAAATTTTGAATACTCACTTGAAACTCGCAAGTCACACATCATCGCAAGATCACAACCTGCTCCAATGGCCGCCCCATTAACCATCGCAATGATAGGAGTGCTTAGAGATTCGATGGCGCGAGGAATTCTTTGTATACCTCTAGTATATCTCTTTCTAAGCTCGTTAGACTCTCCAGCGAACATTCCGCTCTTTGATTCCATCGCCTTTATATCTCCTCCTGCACAGAAGAATTTCCCTGCTCCAGTTAAGATAATACAACGAATAGAATCATCATCATCAGCAAGAGATAGCACCTCCTCTAAAGAATCAATCATCTCATCTGTAATAGCGTTGGCCATAGAGATATTATCTAGAGTTAAAATCAGTGTGTGATTTTCTTTTTCAACAATGAGATCTTTAAATTCTTTAGAGTACATATTACTTTCCTGATGCGAGATAAGCGGTGAGATATTTAGATGCCGTCGTCTTATTAAGTTCCTGAAGTATATATCTTGACGCTTCAGCGAGCTTCTTCATATCGACACCTGTTGATACTCCCATACTCTCAAGCATATAAACCACATCTTCAGTTGCAACATTTCCAGTTGCTCCTTTTGCATAAGGACAGCCACCAAGACCAGCGGCAGAACTATCAAAGTTGATCGCTCCCATTTCAAGAGAGGCCAAAATATTCGCCAGAGCAAGACCACGAGTATCATGAAAGTGCATTGAAATTTCACTTGGTGAATAATCTTTAAAGACACGCTCTAGAATATTTTTTACTTGTAGAGGATTGGCCACTCCAATTGTGTCCCCAAGAGAGATTTCATAACACCCCATCTCTTTAAGAGCTTTCAATGTGTCCATCAAAACTTCAACAGAGGTTTCTCCTTCATAAGGACAACCAAAGACAGTTGAAATATAGCCACGGACCTTAATTCCATTCTCTTTTGCAAGCTTAACAACTGGAATGAAACGTTCAAGGGATTCTTTCGTCGTTGCATTTATATTCTTCTGATTAAATGAATCAGACGTTGCAGTAAAAATGGCAATTTCAGCTACACCATTTTTAATAGCAATCTCCATTCCCTTCTCATTAGGAACGAGACATGGGGAATTAATTTTCCCAAAGTAAGGTTTCCCCTTAATAGTATTAAATAACTCTGAGGCATCACCCATTTGAGGAATTTTGTCTGCTCTAACAAAGCTGGTAATTTCAATTGTTGAAAGTCCAGCATCTACCAGCATATCAATAAATTTCTCTTTTTGAGCACACTCTAAAATAACTTTTTCATTTTGTAGTCCATCTCTAGGTCCTACTTCAATAATACGTGCGCTCTTTGGTAATTTATTAAACATTTATTTTTCCTCTTGATCTAGATCAACGAGATCAACGCCTCCGGCACATTGCTGTCCTTCAGAGAAGTGAATGGCCGAAATCTTTCCATCAGAATTGGCCTTAATTGTATGCTCCATTTTCATGGCCTCCATAACAATTAAAGAATCCCCTTCTTTAACACTATCACCAACCTTAACTAAGACTTGGAGAATTTTCCCTGGCATTGGAGACTGCATATGTCCAGCGCCCCCAGAACTAGTCTTCGATCTACTTCTAAGTGGCGACTCAATTATTAACTCTTTACCAGCAACAACGAAGTTATTCTCAAAGTGAGAAACAAGAGTATTCAAATCTCCAGAAATATAGCTCTTAACATCATCTACTCTTCTATTAGAAAATGAGTAGTGCTCTCCATTGAAAGTAAATTCAACTCTCCCATCTCTATTTAGAGAGAGATCAATTTCAACTTCCTTAGAATTTACGATTAATTTCTTTTTCATATATTTCTAAATCCTTGTAATCTGCTCCACGATGAATCTCCAGTTAAACTAACTCTATTCTCAGTCTGAGAGTCGGCCAAGAAAGCAGCAATTGCAGCCGCGACTTCTCTATCTTCTAAATCAACTGGTCTTAATAATTCACTATAAGTTTCAATAAAATGAGTAAATGTATCACCTTCTCTAAAAGGCTTTGTATCAACGATTCTCTTTAAGTAGTCTCTATTTGTTTTCACTCCAAGAAATATGACCTCATCTAAAGAATGTAGAGTTTTACTAATGGCACTATCTCTATCCACTCCCCAACAAATCAATTTGGCGAGCATTGGATCAAAATCAATAGTGACTTCGTTACCGTCAATATAACCACTATCAAGACGAACACCATTTAACGTTGGAGCGCCAACATGACCAATCTTACCAATGGCCGGCATGAAGTTATTGTCAGGGTCTTCTGAATAAATTCTCACTTCAATAGCATGACCACTCTGAGTGATTTCTTCTTGTTTCATTGGAAGTGGCAGACCTGCGGCCACAAGAATTTGAAGCCTAACCAGATCACTATTAGTCACCATCTCAGTAATTGGATGCTCTACTTGTAGACGTGTATTCATCTCTAAAAAGAAAAACTTTCCGTCAGCGTCCATAATGAACTCTACAGTTCCTGCACCTTTGTAATTAATTCCGGAAGAAATCGCCACTGCTGTTTCACAGATTGATCTTCTTAGATTTTCATCAAGGGCAGGACTTGGCGTTTCCTCAACAACTTTTTGATGACGTCTTTGAATAGAGCACTCTCTTTCAAAGAAATGTAAGTGATTTCCATGAGTATCACTCATGACTTGAACTTCTATATGTCTTGGATTTTGAATAAATTTTTCAATGAGAACAATATCATCACCAAATGAATTCAAGGCCTCTCTCTTAGCAGAAGCTAGAGCATCACTAAATTCTTCTTCTTTCCAGACAACTCTCATCCCCTTTCCACCACCACCAGCAGAAGCTTTCACAAGAACTGGAAAACCAATCTCAACTGCTGCTGCTTTTAGAGTAGCTTCCGTCTGATCGTCACCATGGTATCCTGGAATCAGAGGGATTTTAATTTTTCCCATTTCTACTTTAGATGTTTTCTTATCACCCATAATCTCCATGCTCTCAGGAGTAGGCCCAATGAAAATAAGTCCAGCATCAGTGACCTTCTTAGCAAACACAGAGTTCTCCGAGAGAAAACCATAACCAGGGTGAATGGCCTTAGCTCCACTAACCTTTGCAATCTCAATGATCTTCTCATGATTAAGGTAAGTCTCACTAAGTGGCCCCATTCCAAGAGAGAAGCTCTCATCACTTAAGAATGTGTGTGGATAAGATTTTTCAGACTCTGTATAAATAGAGACAGACTTAATTCCCATCTCTTTACAGCTCTTCATTACTCTAAGAGCAATCTCTCCACGATTAGCGATTAAAATTTTATCAATTTTCTTTAAGATCTCATTACTCATTAGGAATCCTTCTTCCAATTAGGACGTCTCTTTTCAAGAAGAGCATTCATCCCTTCTTGGCCTTCGGCGCTAACTCGCCTCTTGGCAATCGTTTCGCAAGTATACTTTGATAATTGCTCATAACTTGTATTTGAAAGGGCCACAACATTACTAATTAAACTCTTAGCTGCGACTTGAGCACCTGGAGCGGCCTTTAGAAATTTCTTAACCAACTCTTCTGTGTCATTGTGAAAATGTCTCTCAAGACTTACTTGATGAACAAGCCCAAGTGACATAGCTTTGGCAGCATCAAATCTCTCACCAGTTAGAAAAGTTGCTCTCGCATTTGATTCTCCGATTTTTGCTATAACAAAAGGAGAGATTACTGCCGGAACAAGTCCAAGTAGAACTTCCGTAAAACCAAAGAGTGCTTTTTCACTAGCGATAACGTAGTCACACACAGCAACTAGGCCCGCACCACCACCAAGAGAAGCTCCATTGATTTTCCCAATGACTGGCTTTGAAAAACTATTAATTGTTTGAAAGAGATCAGAGAGCGCCTGACTGTCTTTAATATTTTCCTCTTCAGAGTAGTCGATCATAGACTTCATCCAATTAAGATCTGCTCCTGCACAGAAAGACTTACCCGCTCCAGTAAGAACAACTAACTGAACTTCTGAGTCTTCGTTCATCGCTTGAAACCGACTTGTCAGCCCTAGGATAAGCTCATCATTAAACGCATTGTGGATCTCTGCTCTATTTAAAGTAATCGTGGCCACACCACGATCATCACATTCATATAGATATAATTCACTCATACTCATTTCCTACATTCTAAAGACGCCAAACTTAGTGTCGGCGATTGGAGCGTTTAAAGAAGAGCTGATGGCAAGACCAAGAATATCTCTAGTGTGGGCCGGATCAATTATTCCATCATCCCAAAGTCTCGCTGTTGAGTAATAAGCACTTCCCTCTTTTTCATATTTGTCTAAAATTGGTTTTTCAAATTCTGCAATTTCTGCTGCGGACATTTCACTCTTACCGCGGGCCCTAAGACCGTCTTGTCTCACCGTTGAAAGAACTCCTGCCGCTTGCTCACCGCCCATGACGGAAATTCTAGCGTTAGGCCACATCCATAGAAATCTTGGTTGATACGCTCTTCCACACATTCCATAATTTCCCGCTCCAAAAGATCCACCAATAATGACAGTGAACTTAGGAACCTCCACAGTAGAAACCGCCGTAACCATCTTAGCACCGTGCTTAGCAATTCCTTCACTCTCATATTGCTTACCGACCATGAAGCCCGTAATATTTTGTAGAAAAACCAGAGGAATTTTTCTCTGCCCACAAAGTTCAATAAAGTGAGCCCCTTTTTGAGCACTTTCGCTGAAGAGAATTCCATTATTGGCGACAATTCCTACTTGATGCCCATGAATGCGAGCAAAGCCAGTGACTAGAGTTGTTCCATACTTCTCTTTGAATTCATGAAACTCTGAGCCGTCAACAATTCTCGCGATAATTTCTCTAATATCAAAAGGCTTCTTTGTATCGTGAGGAAGAATTCCGTAGATCTCTTCCATGCTCTTTACAGGAGCGCTATATTCTTTTGTTTCTTTTTGACCTGCCAGAGCACCTAGAGAAGTGTAGTTTAAATTCTCTACAATATTTCTCGTAATAATCAGCGCCTCTTCTTCATCTTCTGCGTAGTGGTCGGCCACTCCAGATTCATGAGTGTGAACGTAAGCGCCCCCTAAGTCTTCCGCCGTAACTTCTTCGCCAGTTGCGGCTTTTACAAGCGGTGGCCCACCAAGAAAGATAGTTCCATTTCCTTTTACAATCACCGACTCGTCGGCCATTGCAGGAACGTAGGCTCCACCGGCAGTACAAGATCCAAGAACCACTGCAATTTGTGGAATCCCCTTAGAAGACATTTGTGCTTGATTATAGAAAATTCTTCCAAAGTGATCTCTATCGGGAAAGACTTCATCTTGCATTGGAAGAAATGCTCCTCCCGAATCAACAAGATAAATACAAGGCAATCTATTTTCTAGCGCAATCTCTTGTGCTCTTAAATGCTTCTTAACGGTCATTGGAAAGTATGTTCCACCCTTTACTGTAGCGTCGTTGGCCACAAACATACACTCAACGCCGTGAACTCGACCAATTCCACAAACAACACCAGCACTTGGAACATCAGTCTCATACATACCGTTGGCCGCAAGACTTGAAAGTTCAATAAAGGGAGAACCCTCATCTAGAATTCTATCAATTCTCTCCCTTGGGAGAAGTTTTCCTCTTTCATGATGACGAGTGACGTACTTCTCGCCTCCACCTTTTTTCACTTGATCGATATGTTCTAAGAACTCGTTTCTAAGTTTTAAATGAAATTCTTGGTTTTCTTTGAAGTCGGCACTGTTTGTGTCAATTTGGGAGTTTAATACATCCATATTTAATCCTAATTTATGATAAGAAAGTCTTATCATTTTAATAAGATATGAACGATTGTGACAAGGCAAGCAGGGTCAATGACCCTGGGCGCATTTGGAAAAAATTAAGGATTTCTAGAGTTTTAAGAGATTTTGGCAATAATTGGCCGAAATAGAGATAAATTCCCTATCAAACTTGCTCTTTCTAGCTACGGAATACTGAGTCAAACCAAAGAGATATTTTGAGTACACATCCACCCAAACACTCTCCGTTTTAATATTGTAAGGATTGAATTTCTTCTTCAACTTCTGAGAAACCATATAATATCTTGAAAGCGCCTCGATAAGAGGAACTTCAAACCAAAGATCCTTCGCAATTCCTTTCTCTCTAATTCCAGGACAAGTATCTAAGAAAACTTTGGATAAATTCTCTTTTATAGTTTTACTCTGACTTATGATTAAAGAGTGCACCACAACTTGAGTGAGAAATTCCTCATCTAACATTTCTGCATGCTTTATTGGGTTCACTCGGAGAATCACTCTTCCACCTTGAAATGCAATAGAAGGCCTCTCAGTTTGTGGCCACCATACAAGCTTTATTCTTCCCCCTATGATTTTACTAGTTGGAAGATCAAAGAATTTATCTAGCTTTTTAATATTTGAAGTCATTTTTGATTTCTTAAGAATCCTCTCAAGCCTCTTCGCCTCAGAGGAGAGAATCGTACTCTCTTTTACAATCACCGAAATATTCTTCTTAAAATGTTTATAAACACTCACCAATTCTTTTAAATCATCAATCTCTATGTACTTCTTCTTTTTTAAAAGAAGAAGTCCTTGATCAAGTGACTTAACTCTTGCAAAAGTTCTCGATAAAATATCAGCAGAGATTGTTGATTCAGAAAAGATTGAATTTTGCGCTTTAGGATATTCTTTATAATATTTAAGTCTTATAGCTTTATACTTCTCAAGCATATCTTTATCGGCGCTTGTTAGCTGGAAGGTCTTCTCGTAGTAATCACGGTATTCTTTAGGTGTTCCTTCCTTCCAATTTGAAATGCCATCGACAATCTGAAAGACGTCAAAGGCCTCAGAGTAATCAATGAAGCTTCCTTTAGAAAAAGTATTTAAGCAAAGCCCCAAGCAGAGAATAATTTTTAAAAGTACTTTAACCATACATGCCTTTATAGTGCTGCTTTAAGCTCATTGATAATCGCCATCTCATCAGTCATTACCTTCTTAAAGAAATCATTCTTCGCAAAGTGTTTATCTCCATGGAAGATAAATGAGAGTCTCTTAATTTCACTTTTTATTTCTTTAGCAGTGAAATTTGTATAATCCTTTCCTGTAATTTGTTTTAAAACATTCTTTACACCTGCAATAGATTTATAGGTGTAACCTTTCACGGCTTCAGAAGGGAGCTTCTTAACTAGAGTATAGTTCTTCAAAACAAATCCTGAAACATCGTCTTTAGTATTAAATGTATTAGTACTTTGCCCGGTTTCTTTTTTAGGAGCTTCTTTTTTTGGAGCTTCCTTTTTTTCATTACGAGAAGCGGCTTTTCTTCTATTTTGCGCACGATTATTACTTCTGGAAAAACTCTGTTCTGGCCCACTCTTAGGCTTAGCTTCGGCCTTGGCCTTAGTAGATTTACTTCTTTGGGCACGTCTATTAAAGCTCCCATTATTAGATCTCTTAACAGGTGTTGAAGAAGTGCTTCTAACTTTAGCCACAGCGGTACTAGTTGGAGGAGTTTCTTTTGTAATTTTAAGTGTCGTCTCTGCTGACTCAAGAAGCTCTGTAGAACTTTTAGTCGCATTGGCCGCCTTAGTAGTATTCGATGTATTTGTATAAAGAGCGACACCGGTCTTTGCACTCTTAGCAGATTTTGCCACAAAGGCCAAAGGTTGAATAAGTGCAACTCCTCCGGCGATTAAGGCTTCATTCTTGGCCGAGTCAGCGTTATCACTATTGTCAGTATGCTGCTGTAGTGAAATTGATTCTGTTGCAAAACTCCCACTAGAAGCGTCGCTGACTTTATCAGCATCGACATAATTACTCACGGCCATTGCACCTTCTGCAGCAACTAATGTCCCAGAAGCAGCTGCAAGACCAACACCTAAAGGAGAACCAACACCTGTTGCAATTAGCGCCGCAGAGACAACTAGTCCCGCGCCACCCGCCGTCACTTCACCTATTCTCCAAAATTCATCGCTCGAATAAACATCTAACGATTCCTTGCAGAGATAAGTTGCATAAATACTTTGTAATTCAGGGTTAGACCTCTCGTTCTTTAGAAAATTTCCAAGAAGATATGGTCTATACTTAATTAGATCGTGAATACCATCTTCAATATCACTATCATTCTTATTTCTAACCATAGAATGATAGTCACTCAACTCGTCGAGCATAAGTTCTTTGTAATCATCCATTGCTTCATCAATATCTTTTCTTCCAACAGGAGTGAAAGCAATATTATCAATTTTACCTTCAGCACACTTTTCGGCCAGCCCATTGCTAAAAGGAAAAATATCGCTCTTAAAATGATCTGTGGCCATAATCCTAGAGAGATTCATTTGATCTGAATCTAAGAATTCCTGATACATATTAGTCATTTCAACTTGTTTATCTTGATAGTAAGCTTCTTCAGAATCAGAGTTTACAAATGTTCCCGCATCAATTTTAATGCTTGGATCATTCGACTTAACTCTCTTTGTATAGTCCGTATTTATTCTTTGGCAGAGGCCATTTATTTTATCAGAGAAGCTATTCAAGTTTTCTACAATTTTTCCCTTATCAATTTTTGAATTATCTAAATTCCCTTTGTCTTTTGCTTTTTTAAAGTCCTCTATGGCCTTGTCAATATTCTGCTTATAAGGAGCGGCCTTAAGTCTTGGATACCGAGATAAGACAGTATTTATATTTATCTCTTCTCCAAATTGATTCATAGTAAAGAGCAAGTTCTTCAATGTTAATTCCACTCCAGCATTTACAGAGTCATTCAATATTTGTTTTGGAAATATTTCCTTTGAAACATTATCAAATTCAGACAAGAGTTGATCTAGCTGTATTGAACTTATACTTGTATCGATTTCTTCTGAAGAACATTTTCCGTAATCAACCATCTGATCTATAGAGTTTCGTCTACTAGCAAAGAATTTTGAAAAAGCTCCATCTTTAGATGCTGTGTACTCTCTTTGACATCTATCTAAAATCCCTAGTGCCTTATTTGCACTTTTGACTGCGACCTTCTGTGCTTCAACAACTTCTTTCTCTTCTACAACAACATCTTTTCCAATCGCATTCAATCTCTCTCTTAGAGCGTCGCAAGTGTAATTATGATCATAGTCCTCACCTTCACGGTAAGTATCAGAACAGAACTTTTCAACACTCTTGATATACTCATCAAGAAGAGCAGGATTATCTTTTAGAAATTGCTCTCCATCTCTGAGTTCTTTAGTTCCTTTTGTTCTATCAACACACTTCTGTGTAAGCTTCTTATAAGTTCCACCAGTTTCAATACACTTTCCCTTACCTGATTCATTTGCACCAAAGAGAAGTGGATTACATCTAAATCTATCTCCACCACATGAATCGTAACTAAAGTTTATAACTCGGTTACAACTCTTAGGAGTAGAATTCTTATTTAATTTACATTTTACATTTGATGCCCAAGTTGAATCACCATGATACTTAGGAGACTTGCAAATATCTCCTTCCATTCGACTAGGCCATCCTCCGAAGAAACACTTCTCTCCAGCCGCGTAAGCATTAGAAATAAATAATTTCTGAATCATAACGAAGCTAGATTCTTCATACTTATTATTCTTTTCAATATCTTTTGAAAAATCGATAAAGGCATTCTTCACCATTCTGATATGATGAATATTAACTTTCTGCTGACTAAAACGCGGGAGCGTAAATCCATACGAATAAGAAGAAAGTGCAAAGAGAATAAGATAAGAAAGTATTTTCATACTATTTCTATCGGTTATTTTTCCAATAAACTTTATCTTTACAACTAACTGATTTTACGTTCTTTCTGCAAGTATCTTTGTTATATGTGCCCTAATAGTCTTAAGAGCGTAGAGCTTCAATCTCTCATCGAGTCCTTCGTAAACAATTCCTAGAATCTCATCTTCGCTGCAACCGCTCTCCAGTAATTCAGAGATTTTCTTCTCTCTCATCATTCTGTGCTTAAGAGTTGTCTCCAGTTTATTAACTCCACCAATAGCAATTCCGTGGGAAGGAATAACAAATGTTGGCGAGAGATCAATCACTCTCTTTAGAGAATTATAATACTTGGCCATATCCCCTTCGGGGGCACCAATAACTACAGTACCTACTGTCTGAATGAGATCACCAACAAGGAACCAATTAAGATTCTTAGGGGCCAGTGCAAGTTGCCCTTCATCGTGACCAGGAACTTCAAAGATTTGGACTTCACTCCCAAGAGACTTCGTTAGAATATCACCTTCTTTATAATATTTAAGAGAGAGATCTTGAAAGTAGTCTTTCCCATGCTTTGAAAGAATTCGAGAATGAGTATCACGACTTAGACCAATTTCGACATTGTAGAGTTTAGCAAGCTCAACTGCATATTCATGATGATCAGGGTGATGATGAGTAAGGAAAACCTCATTAACTTTATACTTCTTTAAATGAGTTACTAATTTTGAAAGTTCAGCTTCATCTCTTGGAGATGGATCAATTAGAACAGAATACTCCTCACCTATAAGAAAGCAATTTGTTCTATTGGCCGGAGGAAATGTATGAGAGAGCGGAAGAAATTGTTTCACTCCGTAGATACTCTCGATCATTGGAACTTCCGTCTCAGGGTTATGTTCTAGGGAGAGATCAAGAACTTCCTTAAAGTGTATATCAAGAGCTAAGTTTTCTAAGAGTTTTACCGTAGGAGGAACAGCGAGAATTTCTCCTCTCTTATAAGTTTCTAAAATGCTAGTCGCACTTTCCCAGCCAAAACTCATGGCCTCCCCACTATCAACTTCAAACTTAACGGGAGACTTTAATTCAATTCTAAGAAAATGAGTTTTAAATCTATAGGGATTAAATTCAGGGGTGATTGCAACCCCCACATCTTCAATGGAGATAATACTTTCTAAATTAGAGCAGAGATCAAAATTCAACTCTTCTTTCATCTCTCTTGAAAGCGCACTATATAAGTGACTAGGAAGATCACCAAATACAGAAGGGACTGTGATATTACTCTCTCTATCTTCTTTATCAACTTTTCCACCGGGAAAAGCCGTATAACCAGGGAAGGCCTTTAGATAATTCTGTCTTCTAATGGAGAAAATATCTTCACCACTTGTAAAAATAGCACTAATCGATTCTCGCATCACTAGTAACTCGCTCCCAATTTCTCATTGGCCTTCTTATAACGAACTTCTCTATAGCCTTTAATATTTTCTAACTTCTTCATCTTTGAATAACTTGGAATATCTGCCGCAGTTTCTTTGATTAATTTCTCTCTCACTTCTGCATTGATCGCCCTTTCAGTTCTATGCCACGCAGGCATGAGCATTCTTAAAATTCTTAAATGCCTCATAGATTTTAACATCCAAGGTTTTGGGCTAATATCAAATTCAATCTTCTTACCAAAGAGATCAAAGCCTGGTCGATTGATAAAGACTTTCTTAAACTTCTTCCCAATATTTCCGTAGGCCAATTGGTCGGTCTCTCTCTGCATTGGGCTCACCATGAGATGCGCCACATACACCTCATCTTTAACCCAATAAGTTCGAGCAAGAGTCCTAAGGGCCATAGCTTGTTCACTCTCTTCAACACTTTCTCTTATGAGAAGAGCATTTTGAATAAAGTTTTGAACCTCCATTCCTCTATTGTAGATATACATATCATGGAGATAGGTTGCTATGTGATTGCTATTAATATTTGGAAACATTTTTGAAAGCTTTGAGTAATTCTGATTAAAGAGTTCAACAAAGGTCTCTTTATTCTGCCATGGTAAGAATGAAGCTCTAAGACTTTCTTCTAGAAGTGCAAAGTGATTAAACTTTGACTTCTTCTTTTGAAAATACTGATCGCGAACAGATTGGTCTCCATTTAAGAATACTTTTCTTCCAAGATTAAAGGCCAGCCAATTTGTTTCAGCTTCGCCTTTTTTAATGGCGCTCGAAAAAGCTTCCTTCATATTTTCAAGAGTAAATGGCAGTCTCCCACTTTGGAAGGCAACTCCTAGAATCATCGCCGACGCGTAAACACTCTTTCCTAAGATATCATTGCAGAGATCTTTCATCGCAGAGAGTGAAACTCTCTCCCCTAAATTATTCTTTAAACTCTCTCGAAGCTCGGCCTCTGTGAGAGTCTCGGCAACCTCTCCGTTATCTAAGAGAATTGAAAGTGGGATTTGAAATTTCTTATCTATAATAGCAAGTCCATCGTCTCCTAGAAAGTGAAGCTGTCCACTTGCATCTAAGAGGTCTGGAGAAACAAGGAGATCAGCACTAGCGAGAGGTGTTACCGCTCCTCTAGATAAACCCTTCTTATAAATAGAGAGATGTCCTGTTACATTTCCATTTCTCTGGGCAAGTCCTTTTTGGTCCATGAATTTAAAATCTAAATCATCTCTTCCATTCATTGATTTTGCCGCGTGAGAAAGCACTCTAGAAATTGTCGTCACTCCAGAGCCACCTACACCTGTCACAACCATACGCCAGTCTTTACCACTTGCTATATCTTCAAAAGATTTAATAGTATTTGGAAGCTCAATTGAAGAGTCATCAAAGGAAATTTCCTTATTATTCTTATACTTTGTTGGGTGATAATCTAAGACTTCCACCAATTCAAAACTTGGACAGGCTTTTATTTTTGTACAATAGCTATCGGCCACACAAATCTGAGGGTCAATTGAAACTTTAGAACCGTAGGCATCGTGAATTTGAGTAAGCCCTGGACAACCAGTATTCTCAACACACGCTCTGCAATCTTCACACACGGAAGTATTGATTTGATAGAAAGACTTCATCTCAATCGTCTTACCAGTTCCTGTGAGTTTTCTCTCTTTCGCTTTCATACGACCGTGATAAGTAAGGCCGCATTCTTTATTAGAAACAATAACCTTCACCCCTTTTTTATGGATATAATCCGTCAAGAGATTCTTATAGAAGTAGCGATCACTTGGATTCACATCTATGGCCTCAGTCACACCGAGACCTTTCACAACAGAGAGCATGCTCTGTCTCGTTCTCTTAATTCCCTCAACAGAAATTCCTGAAGCCGGAGACATTTGGTGCCCAGTCATCGCGGTATTATCATTATCTAATAGAATATAAGTTATATCGTGACCGATTTGTAATGAGTTCGAAATATCAGTTAATCCCGAATGAAAGAATGTTGAATCTCCCATTAAAACAACTGAAGGGTTATCAGCAAATATATCGACTCCCGCCCCAAGGGCTCCACCTTGTCCCATGGCAGAGAGATTATGCATCTCCTTAAACGGAGGAAGAAATGAGAGAGAGTAACAACCAACATCTCCGTGAGAGAGAAGGTTTAACCCTTCCTGATCTTTTAAAACTTCTCTTAAATCTTTTAAGAGAGAAAGCGTTTCCCTATGGGGACAGCCTGGACAAAATGTTGGAAGTCTTCTTGGCAGATCGAGCCCAAGTGAAATGCTTGAGTGCTTTAAATCCTTACACATATTGATATCAAGAAGGTCTAGTAAGACCTTTGTCTTATCTCTTACAATTTCAAAGCTAAGGCCGCCGTGAGCAGGAAATCCCTCTCCTTCATTGAATTTCTTTCCATGAATTTTTATATTCACACCGTGCTCTACACAGAATGATTTAAGTTCATTTTCTAGAAAACCTCTTTTCTCTTCAACAACAATAAGAGTATCTAGTCCTTGCAAGTAAGGTAGAAGCTGCTTCGTAATTAAAGGGTATGAGCAGGCCACTTTATAAAGACTAAAGTGATCTATCAGAGCGCCCTCTTCTAAGACTTGTTTCAATGTTTCAAAGACGACACCAGTTGAAATAAATCCAACCTTTGAATCTGTCTTTCCAAAAATTTCATCAAGTGAAAGTTCTGCTAAAACTTTTTCTACTTTAGGAAAACGCTCATTTATCATCGAGACATCGGCCTTTAGTGAATTTGGCGGAACCATGACGTTCTTAGAAAGGTCAAATGTTGAAGGGTCAAGAGTGACGATCTCTCCGTCAATTTCTTTGGCCTCACCAACTTCAACACGCCCCCCGCCTTCGGCCATATAAGTAGTAAGAAGTAATCCTTGATAAACTGAAGTTCTCTTAGAGATTTCAAGAGCTATCTTCATCCAATCTTTTAATTCTTGTGGCGTCGATGGCTCCAGAAAAGGAATATGTAAATGCTTGTACAAGTATCTTGAGTCCGCCGGAGTTGAAGTTGACATGGACCAAGGATCATCACCAACAACAATAACCACACCTGGGTAAATTTCTTCACCAGTAATAGGATCAATTTTCACAGCACCAGGGTTTGCAAAGTTTCCAACTGAAAGTGCATCTGATGCCACGTGAAGTCCCATGGACTTCATGGCCACTAAACAATCTTTTCCTGCCTGTTTAGAACCAGAGGCCATGGCCGCCGCATTGGCCTCGGAGTTTGCAATAGAAACTCTGATTCCTCGTCTATGAAATTCATCTTTTCTTTTATAGAGAATATTAAAATAGTCGGCCAAGGGAGAGCCTGGATAGCCCGTATAGAGATTGAATCCAGCTTCAAGTCCGCCTTGAACAATGAGTTCATTGCCGTTTAATATTTCAATAGACATATATCTTTCCTAAATCAGTGTTTTTTTGAGCATAGTATAAGAAAAAAGGAGGTAATCTGTCACTTCTTGTAAATATCTGGTCGTGTCATAGCGCACACGCAAATAGTTTTCACAATAAAAGAGAAAAGTGCGTCATTTCACCTCAACGCACCTTGAAACTCCATTAAATCTATACCAAAATAACCCATAAAAAATTAACTCTTAAAAAGGGGCGCATAGTGTCTAATACTCATTCTAAAATAGGTGAAAAGAACCCATTAGGAATCTTAGCAATAGATCACCTAGAATTTACTTGTGGAACTTTAGAAACTCCAACTAAAGACCTCTTCTATAAATTTGGTTTTTCTAAAACTTATGAGAATACTGAGCTTCATTCAGAGTTATTTTCTCAAGGTCAAGTGCGCTTCCTACTCGTCTCAGACAATAATCCAACATCACATACAACAACTTACTTTAAAGAACATGGAGAGGGAGTTTCAACAATTTCTTTTCTAGTTGAAGATTGTAAGCATGCCATTAAAACTGCAGTTGAAAGAGGTGCTGAAATGATCTCTGACACTAAAGTTGTTGAGTGTGAAGAGGGAACATTTCTAACTGCTTCAATAAAAGGTTTTGGTGATGTGATTAATGAATTCGTTGAAAGACCAAATTCACACTTTCGCCCAGGCTATAAGAAATTAGAAAGTGACGCTAAGGCGCAACCTCTTACTAATAGAGTCGCAAGAATTGACCACCTAACTAATAACGTTCCTAAAGGCGAGATGGAAAAGTGGGTAAAATTCTACCAAGATATCTATGGAATGGTTCAAACAAGATACTTCGACATAAAAGGGGCTAAGACAGGTCTGAATTCAAAGGTTGTTCAGCTTGAAAATAGCTCCGTCATTATACCAATTAATGAACCAGAAGTTGAAGGTGGTAAGTCACAAATTCAAGAATTCCTAGACATTCACAAAGGTCCAGGGGTTCAGCACATTGCTCTTACTTGTGGAAAAATTCTTGGAACTGTTCCAGAACTCATTAAGAGAGATATTACATTCCTAGATATTCCTAGTTCTTACTATGAAATGATTCCATCACGTGGAATTAACGTAGAAGAAGATTTAAAAGACCTAGAGTCTGCCAAACTTCTTGTTGATGGAGATGCTGATGGATACCTTATTCAAAACTTCACACAAACATATGTAGGGCCACTCTTCTTTGAGTTTATTCAGAGAAAGAATAATGACGGTTTTGGAGAAGGAAACTTCCAAGCTCTATTTGATGCAATCGAAAGAGATCAAGTAGCAAGAGGATATCTGGAATAATATGAGCGAATTAATAACAACACACCCATTTAACAATGACCTTCGAGTTGCTCTTTTAAAACTTAATAGACCAAAAGTTTTAAATGCGCTAACGACGGATCTTCTTCAAGAGATTGTAAGTGAACTTCAAAGACTTGAGGAGCTTCCAGAAGTGAGATGTATTATCATTACTGGTGATGACAGAGCTTTTGCTGCCGGTGCAGATATTATGAAGATGGCAGAGTCTACAGCGATGGATCAACTCAATGATAAGAGACTTCGTCTTTGGAAAGAATTTGCCATGATTACCAAACCTATCATTGCAGCCGTCAATGGATTCGCTCTTGGTGGTGGGCACGAGCTTTCTATGGCCTGTGACTTTGTCATTGCAGGAGATACTGCTAAATTTGGACAACCAGAAATAAATATTGGAACAACACCTGGAGCCGGTGGTACGCAAAGGCTAACCAGAGCAATCGGAAAGAGTAAAGCAATGATGCTCGCCCTTACTGGTGAAATGCTTACAGCTCGTGAAGCTCTTGCTTGTAATTTAATAGCAAAGGTCGTTCCAGAGGTAGCTCTCTTACAAGAAACTTTTGAAGTGGCCAAGAAGATTGCAGACAAATCCCCTATTGCAGCAAAATTGATAAAAGACTCTATTAATAAATCTCAAGAAATGTCGCTTCGAGATGGGATTGAATACGAGAGACGTAACTTCTATTTAACATTTGCTTCCGCTGATCAAAAAGAAGGGATGAATGCTTTCTTAGAAAAGAGATCTCCCGAATACAAAGGAAATTAAATGAGTGACTACTCTTTTATAAATTATGAAGTCGAAGACCAAACCGCGTTTATTACTATAAACCGTGAAGAAGTTTACAATGCGCTAAACGCTGATGCTAAATATGAGATAGTCAAAGCAGTCAGAGCGGCAAATAAAGACACAGAAGTTAGATCTATTATTCTAACAGCTAAGGGAAAGGCCTTTTGCACCGGACAAGATCTTAATGATAGAAGTGTCCAAGCAGGGGAAAAACCAGTCGATCTTGGAAATACTTTAGAAACTGAATGGAATCCTTTAGTACAAAGCATAAGAGATTCTAAGAAAATTATTATCGGCGCCATTAATGGTGTCAGTGCAGGAGCTGGACTTTCAGTCGCCCTAGCATGTGACTATATTATAGCGGCCCCTGGAGTAAAATTTATTTCAGGATTTTCAAAACTAGGTCTGGCACCTGATGCGGGAAGTTCTTTCACTTTCACAAGAGCGTTAGGTTCAAAGAGAACTCTAGACTTTTTTCTCTTTAATGAGCCACTCACTTCTGAGGAATTAGCAAGCTCAGGACTGATTAATTCTGTTTCGTCTGAACTAATAGAATCAGCTAAAGAAGTGAGCAAGAAAATAAATGCCATGGCCCCGCATTGTGTAGAATTGATTAAGAAGAATATTCAATTTGCGGCAGAGAGTACATTTAAAGAAAGTATTAATAACGAAATATATGCTCAGAGGTTTCTTGGGAATTCAGAAGACTATAAAGAAGGTCTTTCTGCATTCTTTGAAAAACGAGCACCAAACTTTAAAGGAAACTAGGAAGAGATTATGACAACAGCAAGAGAATACACTCCTGAGCAAAAAGCTCTTTTTGAAGAAATTAAAAATGGTAGAACTTTTGAAAAAGGTGAAGAACTTCCAGAGTTCTATAGAAAGCACCTTACAAATCTTCTATGGATGCAAGGTGATTCAGAATATTCTGGGGCCATGGGATATATGCCTTGGATTGAGAAAGCTCCTACTCTAAGAGAGAAAGTTATTGTTGCTCAAATCGTTAAAGATGAAATGAGACATGCTTCAGTTATTTATAAAATCCTAGATGATCTAGGTCACGATACAATGTCTCACGTTGAAAAGACTCAACTTGAGTATAAATTAGAAGAAGATGAAATCAATATTGGTTTCAAGAGAATCAAAGATGATTATAGAGTGAACATCTTCTACTATAACATTAATCATTGGACAGACTTTATTCTATTTAACTTTCTAATGGATAGAGCTGCTGGACATCAACTAGAAGATACCCTCCAATCAAGTTACCTTCCTTGGAAGAAAGGGATTGAAGGAATTTATAAAGAAGAAGTCATGCACTTAACTCACGGGGATAAGTGGGTAAAGATTCTTGCTCAGGAAACTGAAGACAAGAAGTTTCTTCAAGAGAGACTAAACCTTTGGTGGCCAAGAGTGATGAACGTCTTTGGTTCAGCAAGAGGTGCAGCGAATGATCTCTATGTAAACCTTGGTCTTAAAGCTAGAACTAATGGTGAAGTAAGAGATGCTTTCGTAAAAGAAATTCAAGTACTATGTGATGAAGTTGGTCTTGTTATACCTGAGTATAGAGAAGAAGATCAGCCTGCAAGAGACTAAGGAATTATATGACTCTTAGTTCAGTACTAGTTGTTGGCGCAGGAACCATGGGGCAAGGAATTGCTCAGTGGTTTGCTCAACAATCAGTCAGTGTACAACTACTAGATGGAAATCCAGATGTTGCAAAATCTGCAATATCTAATATTCATCAGTCGTGGGAAAAGCTTCAGGCGAAAAATAAGTTTTCAAAAGAAGAAGTTCAAACCTTTAAAGCTTCTATTGAAGCTGTCGACTGGGACAATATAAGAGCTGATACAACTCTAGTAGTGGAAGCGATCATTGAAAATCTTGACATAAAGACTGATGTTTTTAATAAATTAGATGGAATATGTGGAAAAGAAACAATCTTTGCTTCCAACACAAGTTCAATTCCAATCTCAAGCTTAGCAAAAACTCTTCCAGAGTTTAGAAGAGAGAAGTTTCTTGGACTTCACTTCTTCAATCCTGCACCTATTATGAAATTAGTCGAAATCATAAAAGGTCATTGGACAAGAGAAGAAATCATTACTGATTTTGATAAATGGTTCACAGAGCGAAAGAAAGAAGTCGCAATCTGCAATGATTCGCCCGGTTTTATCGTCAACCGAGTGGCCAGAAATTTCTACGGAGAATCTCTTCGAATTGTTTCCAGTTACAACGTTGATAAAATGAAAGAAGTTGATAATGTTCTAAAGAAATGCGGCGGTTTTAAAATGGGGCCATTTGAATTAATGGATCTCATTGGAATTGATATTAACTACTCCGTCACAGAATCTGTTTGGAATAGTTTCTACAATGAACCAAGATTTGCTCCACACCAATTACAGAAAAAAATGGTGGACTGTGGACGACTTGGAAGAAAGACAAAGGGAGGCTTCTATGACTACGAGTAAGAAGTTCCTCGTTCTTGCGACTAAGAATCATCCATTCTACTCAAAGTTAAAAGAACTAGATGTTATTTTCTATGATTTAGAGTCCCACGCTCCCTTTGAAGAGAAGTGGTCTCATTATATGGAATGCGACCTCGTTCTAGACTTTACTGTTATTGAACCAGAAAAGAAATTACAGCTCTTAAAACACCTAAATATTCAATTTGATTTTCCTATTGTTAGTGACCTCTCAACTTACTGGGGAGAGCTTTTCATTGAAAAAGTTTCGGGACTTAGAGGAGCACTCTCTTTTAACTTCCCTTCTCCAACAAATTGCTACGAATACTACGCTATTGATGAGAGAACTAACGAAGGTCTTCTAGAGTTCTTTAAGATGATAGAAGTTGAAGGTCTAAGAGTTGATACACCAGGAATTGGATTTACCTATCCTAGAGTGGTTTCAATGATAATTAATGAAGCCTACTTTTCTTTAGAAGATAATCTCGCTCGTCCAAAAGACATTGATACGGCCATGAAATTTGGTGTGAACTACCCTCTCGGGCCATTTGAATGGGCAGCAAAAATTGGCCACAAGAATATTCTTCGCCTCTTAGAAGAACTCTATAAAGAGACAGCCGATCCTCGCTACAGACCTAGTCAAAAACTTCGTCTAGAAGCGAATTTACTTTAAGGATACTTATGAAAAAATCTTATATCGTTTATGCAAAGAGAACTCCTATTGGAAAACTTGGCGGAGCACTCTCTCAAGTAAGAGTTGACGACATGCTAGCTCACCTCTTTAAAGATATTAAGTCTTGGGCAAACTTTGATTTAACTGAAATTGATGATGTGATCGCAGGTTGTGCCAACCAAGCAGGGGAAGACAATAGAAACCTTGCGAGAATGGCCTCGACACTCGCAGAATTTCCATTTGAAGTTCCGGCCACAACAATTAACCGCCTCTGCGGTTCTTCTCTAGATGCCGTCATGGACGCAGTAGGGAGAATAAGCGCAGGCTTTGGAGATTGCTTTGTAGTTGGTGGTGCCGAGAGTATGACAAGGGCGCCTTTAGTCATTTCAAAAGGCTCTACTCCTTTTGGTAGAGACTCTAAAATGTATGACACAACTTTTGGTTGGAGATTTCCAAATCCAAAAATGAAAGAGCTCTTCCCTCTTCTTGGCATGGGAGAGACCGCAGAAGAAGTGGCCGAGCAATATAAAATATCCAGAGAAGATCAAGATAAGTTTGCTCTAAATTCTCACCTAAAGGCCCATAGTGCTTGGGAAGAAGGAAGATTTACACAAGAAGTTCTTCCAATAGAAGTAAAGCTTAGAAAGAGCTCACATATAGTTTCTAGAGACGAAGGTCCGAGACCTGATACAAACCTAGAAGTTCTTGGAAAACTTAAAACAGTCTTTAGAGATGGTGGAACTGTAACAGCAGGTAACGCGAGCCAGATGAATGATGGCGCGAGTGCTGTAGTTGTTGTTTCAGAAGATTTTCTAAAAAAGCACAATCTTACTCCTCTAGTTGAAATAACTGGAGCTGCCGTAAGAGGAGTTCATCCAAGTGTAATGGGACTTGGCCCAATTGAAGCAACAAAGAAGCTTTGCAAAGACTTTAATAAGAAAGTTTCAGACTTCGACGTCTTTGAACTCAACGAGGCCTTCGCTGCTCAATCTCTCGCTTGTATGAGAGAGCTTGGAATTGATGAGAGTAAGGTAAATCTTAATGGTGGTGCTATTTCACTAGGGCACCCTCTCGGTTGTTCAGGGGCTCGAATTCTCACAACACTTATTCATATTATGAAAGATAGAGATGACCTTAAAGAGGGACTCGCGACAATGTGTATTGGCGTTGGACAAGGGATCGCTCTTTCTGTAAAGAAAGTTTAAATTGATCTAGGATCAGTAAGTGAAGAAGACATTTGAAACAATAATTGTTGGTGGTGGTTTTGGTGGATTAAATGCTGCTATAAAACTAGGAAAGAAGAATAAAGAAGTTCTTCTAATAGATAGAACGAATCACCATCTCTTTCAGCCCTTACTCTATCAAGTAGCAACAGCAGGCTTATCCCCTGCTGATATTGCGACACCTATAAGAGAAATTCTAAAGAAATATTCGTCTATTACAATCATAATGGACGAAGTCATTGAAATATCTAAGGAGAACTCTACTGTAACTATAAGTTCAGGTAATCAAGTCTCCTTTAAAAACTTAATTCTAGCTACTGGAGCAAGGCATTCTTACTTTGGAAATGATCAATGGGAGAAACTCGCCCCTGGCCTAAAAAGTTTAGACGACGCTCTTAGTATTCGAGAAAATGTTCTAAGAAGTTTTGAAAAAAGTGAGCTTGAAACTGATCTTAAGAAAATTTCAGCTCTCACTACTTTTGTTGTTATTGGAGCAGGACCGACCGGTGTTGAGATGGCGGGGGCCATTGCAGAGATTGCGACTAAAACACTTGCAAAGAACTTCAGCAATATTGATCCAAAGTCTTCTAAAATTTATCTCATTGAAGGTGGCCAAAGAGTTTTAAGTACTTTTCATCCTTCATTATCAGAGAAATCAAAAGACGACCTAGAGTCCCTTGGAGTCACAGTCAAACTAAACTCCTTTGTTAAAGAAATTACTGAAGAAGGTGTAACTGTCGGCGAAGAGTTTATTCCTACGAAGAATATTGTTTGGGCAGCAGGAAATAAGGCCAACCCAATTCTTTTAAAACTAGATACAAGTCTTGATCGAATGGGAAGAGCTATGGTTGAAAGCGATTGTAGTATTGAAGGATTTCCCAATATTTTCGTCATTGGCGATGCTTCGGCCTTTAAGCGAGGAGAAGGGTTTCTTCCAGGACTTGCTCCAGTTGCCGCTCAACAAGGGAAGTATGTCGCTCAACTCATCAACAAGAAACTTCCTAAAGGAAAGAGAGAGTCCTTTAAATATATTGATAAAGGTTCAATGGCGACAATTGGTAAGAGTAAAGCAATTCTAGAACTTGGAAAAATTCGCATTTCAGGTTTTATCGCTTGGTGCGCTTGGTGCTTAGTCCACCTACTCTTTCTCGTTCTATTTAGAAATAGAGTCTTTATCTTCTTTGACTGGGTCTATAGTTATATTACGGAACAACGAGGAGCGAGGCTCATCAAAGGAAACGAGAGAGAAGAAGCATAGAGCTTCTTCTCATTTTCTTTAGAATTTATGCATAATTTCAAACCAAGGATCATCGTAAACGCTACCAGCGTCTACACCGAGAATTTTCTTTCCTTCTTTGTACTGCTTCATTGATAAATCATATCGCTTTAAAACTAATTTCTTAATCTTATTTGCTACGATATCAAATTTTCTCTGACTAAAGTTCTTTGCAACAAGAGTTTTTAGAAGAACAACCCTATACTCTCTAATTTTCTCTTCAATAGAATCTGCTTCTGCTCTATGGCTTCTATACAAGTCTACAAATTGTTGTTTCTGTTTTTCTGAAATCTTAGACTTCGCAAGAACTTCTCTGGCCTTCTTAACAACATCTTTTTCATTTTTAACTTTTCCAACTTTTACTCGATCAGACTCTATGGCCTGCTTAGTTGCCGTTGCACAAGAAGCAGCTAAAGAGAGAAGGCAAAGTAATAAAATTTTCTTCATAAAAAACACCTTACTTAAATACGTACAATCTATTTCTTGAGCTTAATGCTGCAAGATAGCTATCTGAATTATCTAATTCACCATGAACACCACTATAGGCATGCCCAAGTTGAAAGTGATCTCTCACTTTAAAAGTAACATCATCTAAGAGAAGGATTTCTCCTCCCACAGAACTTACAGCTAATCCACCTTTCCAAGGAGTAATACTACTCACAGGAACTTTTGAAATGCTAATCAGCTCTTTTTCTACTAAGTCTTTATCAAGAACAGCAATATCTCCAAAGATTGTAGGAACGAGAAGTTGTCCCTTATAAAGAATAGGAGCTCTTGAAACTTTATATGGCAGCCTTCTTTGAATTTCTCCAGAGTTTGGATCTAGCATAGCAAGATCACCATTAATTGAGCCTGCTAGAATACTTGACTTAAAAAGAGTCGGTGTCGAATCTACATCAACAAACTTATTCCCAGTTGATAATCTTCTCTCCCAAAGAATAACTCCCTCTTCTAAGCTAAAGGCTCCGATTTGACCGTCAGAAAAACCAACGTAAATCTTATCTTTATAAACAAGTGGTTTAGAAGCCCTTTGAATTGTTGTCAAGTATGGAACTGATCTCTTATATGACCAAAGGATTTTCCCCGTATTTACATCAAGACAGAAAATTTTATGATTTCTTGTATGAAAAATAATTCTATCTTTATAAACAACTCCTTGAGTTTCAATGGCCGCATCAAGATCTACCATATACTCAGCTTTTCCTGTCAGAGAATGTCTAGCAAAAACTCTCCCCTTCGCATTTCCATAAATAACCCAATCTTTATAGACCACAGGCTTAGAGTGATAAGCTCCATCATCATACTTAGACCAAACTTCTTTACCATTATCTAATTGATAGGCCTTCATATAACCTTGGTTATGACCAACGTAGAGAATCCCATCATGAATAAGTGGTGAATTCAAAGCGATAGGAAGATTGCCCGTTTGATGAACTGGATCCTGATTCTTATTCCACATCACTCTAAAAGCAGTTTCTTCTTCCTTCACTCCCTCAATTTCTAAATTCTTTATAGAAGAGCAAGAAACGAAAAAGAGAGCGATAGAGATTAAAAGTATTTTATGCACTAAGACTCCATTCCAGCTAAGTATAACTTAGCAAGTTTTACAAATTCAGCTTGTCCAAGATTATCAATGACATATTGAAAATTAGTCTTCGCCTTAGCTTTCTCACCTTTCTTAAGATAGAGACGTCCAAGGTCTAAGTAAGTCTTAGACTCCATAACTTTAACATTTGCTTTAACAATTTTTTCCAGATCAGCAATCGCCTTATCAACATTGCCAAGGTCTTCATGATTTACCGCCATTCTTGAATGAATGAAGTAAATAATATACGGGTTAGATTGGTCTTTTACAGTCTCTAAAACTTTTAAAGAACCTTCCAAGTCTCCCTGCTTTGTTAATTCATCACTACTATTGATTGCAAGAGGAGTTAAACCTACAAAGCTACCAACTTTGGAAGCCATTTCAAGATAACCTTTTGTATAATCAGCTGGCGCTATCTTCTTAGTCACAAGAGAATCAAAGCTCTTCGCTTTAAATTCATAAACGACAGCCCCTAATTTATCATTTTGACTACTCTTATAAGCAACGTATCCGCCCCAAGCGAAAACTCCTAAAATGATTAAGACAACAAGGCCAATGACAGAAGATTTATTTTTCGCAATGAAAGCTCCAAGCTCTGTTTCATATAATGCTTCATCTACAGGGTTATGTGGTGTTGTTGCTGTGGCCATAGTTACTTCCTTATCCTAATGGTCTGGGCAGGTGCGCCGCACCGCCAAAATTTATTACGTTTTTTAATACTTTGAAATTTTAGAATTCTTGCCCTAAGTTGTCAAAAATAGAAAGAATGGTTTATGATAAAATATAAGAAAATTTCAACGTTTTGTGCAAGGAAGCATAATGAGAAGAGCAATTGTATATAAAGTTATTCTAATTTCGACTCTATTACTGGGAAGTACGGCATCTATGGCGCTAGATCGCATCGGAAGACTAGGAATTGGAATGTCTAATCAATTTAAAACTGACCTACCTGCAATTTCTTTTAAAATACAGAAATCAAAGTCAACTGCTATCGGGGCCCTCGTCGCCGTTGATACCGATGAAAATTCAGGTGGCTGGGGAGCTGGTTTTAAACTTTACAGAAATATTTTTGAAGAGCCTCAACTTAACTTCTATGGCGCTATTCTAGCAGGCCTTATAAATGAGAAGCAAGGAGTTGGCGTTTCAAAGTCTGGATTTCAATTTGATTTAACAATGGGAAGTGAATTCAGTTTTACAGGCCTTGCAAGTATTGGCTTTAGTTTTGAATTTGGACTTTCCTTTAACAAGGTGAATGAGTTTAGAGTACAAACAGTTGGCGACTCTTTTGTCGTAGCTGCTGCACACTTCTACTTATAAGGAAGAGATGTTTTTAAATAATTTAATAAAGATTTTAATTTGCTTCACACTATCTTTTGCCGCTTTTGCCCAAGCAGGTGTTAACGATGGCTTTAGTATTGAAGAGGAAGACCTAAGTATTGGTGGAGATATCTTCTCTGACTTTAATGAAGATATTGAAAGTAATCAAGTCATGGAAGATGAGAGATTTTATCGTTATGGAAGGTTCTTTACTTTTTCTTTTAGCCTTGGAATCACTTCTTTCACAGGAAATAGAGGAGTGGTTTACGAGAACGAACATCCTAGTTATGGAATTCAATTAAGTGTCTTTAGAGATTTTCAAACAGCTATCTCCATTGGAATTGGCTTCTCAAGACATAATATGTACTTTGATCAAACAAATCTTGAAGGATTTAACGGAGAAGCTCCAAGCTTTGTGCAAGTGAGTCAGCTTCGCGTCTACACTGGTTATAAGTACTATATAGACACAGCAAACCTTGGAACGGCCATTACTTACTCAAATCCTTATATGACAGCAAGGCTTGAATACTGGTACACCACAAATAAGTTTATCGATAACGAGAATATCCCAAATAGAAATGGTGGAGGACTTGGCGTTGGCCTTGGTGGTGGGCTAGAGTTTCCTATAAAACTTAAAGAGTCTTACCTAGGTCTTGAAGTTCTCTATCACAATGTAAATTTCTTTGATAAGAATACTGGCGCTTATAGACCAGTCATTGAAGACTTAAGTGGTGATGCATTCACCACTATGTTGTCCTATATTTGGAATTGGTAGAGGCTATCTACAAAGCCTCTTCATTCTTTTTTCAATTGAATTTAAAATAATGGCCGTCTCTTTAGAAACTTCAACCTTAGGTCTTTGGTAGTTTGCAATAAAAGGCTTGCAGCTAGACCACTCCGGAATAACTTGCTCGTAAAGTTCATCGTTTGAAGATAAGATATATTTACTGACTTCTTTTGAAATAGAAATTAATTGCTTCTCAGTAATTAATCCCTTAGAAAAAAATTCTAAGCCTAGGTCACTAGCAGTAAAATATGCGATCTGCCCCTCTTCAAGTTCAACCCCTTTCTTCTCATCATCTTTATAAAAACCATAAGGATTATAAACTTGATGAATATAAGTTGTAATTTTCTTATTAGGAAAGAAGTCTGAAACCGCTTTATAAGCACGAGCATCGTGCTGTCCATTATCTCCAATTAAGATAATTTCATCATATTCACCACCTTGGATGATTTCTTTAACCGTACGAGTTTTATACTCCAGAGTATCCTCACCAGAATCTTTCCCCACGACAGTTACTTGAGGAAAATTTGATCTAGAGATAAACTCACGACCAAACAACTGCAGTCGTCCACTTGCCGCTGTCACGTAGATAAGAGATCTCTTTGCCGAATGATTATGCCCTCTAAATTTTCTACAATAGTCGGCGGCTTCTTGAGTCGGCTCTTCATTGCAAAGAAAATCATTAAAAAGCTCAGGAAGACCGATGAAAGGATTAGTTGCGCTAATTCCACCAGTAAAATATCCAAGAACATTAGTTCGCTTCAAAGTATCATCGATATCTGAAATAACGAGAGTCTTCGCCTGAATACTAAAATTTGCTATTAATAAAATCGTCAATAATAATTTCATAGTCTTCCTATCCTTATTTATCTATCGTCTAATGCCATTGCCATTTTAGACTTCTTCATTCTATCTGCTAAGTCATTCCCCGTTCTAAAAATTAAATGAACAGGAGTGTTGTACAACTTAAACCCAGACCTAATCGCATTGACAAGGTATCTTCTATAATGCTCAGGAATACCTTGAGACTTATTCGTAAACATAAGAAATGTTGGAGGCCCAGATTTAATCATCGAAGTATACTTCACCTTAAATCTCTTCGCCCCATGACTCTTGGCAATAACAGGATTTCTCTCAACGAGATCAAAAACGTATCTATTTAGCTCACCAGTAGGAATACTCTTACTTCTAACTAAGATGGTCTTCTTAATAGACTCTCTTAATTGCTTAATTCCTTTATTTTGCTTCGCTGAGATTGTAATGAGATCACAAAAATCTAACCAAGGAACATCACGTCTTAAATTTTCTAGCCAATCTCTCTTCGCTTTCTCATCTGGAAGCTCAGCTTTCATGAGATCCATTTTATTAAGAGCAACGACAACAGACTTCCCTTTTTCAAGAGAGATATCAATGAGACGTCTATCTTGGTGACCGATTCCGTTTGTTGCATCAACCATCACAACGACAACATCAGACTCTGTGATACTTCTTAGAGAGCGATAAACTGATTGAGATTCGATAAATCCACTAACGGTCTTCTGTCTTCTTATCCCTGCCGTATCAACGATATGAATTGAACGCCAAAAACTTCCTTCGTCTTCTTCAATATTGCTTTCAACTTCTTCTGCTTCAAGAGAATCTTCTTCTTCTTCAGCAAAGACTTGTTCAAAGTTCTTCTCAAAAGATTCGCTCTTTTGGTTTTCAAGCTCTTCAGTCACAAGACTTGTAAGTTCATAGTCCACCTCAAAGTGTTCCATTCCAACATTCTTGTCATCATCTTCTTCAATTGCATAAGCATCAACCATTTGTTGATAAACATCTGCATTATTTCTTCTAAACTCTTCGTACTGACGAAAGAGCATTCCATCATTTGATGATAGGCCCTGATCTTCTTCAAGAATCTTAGCATCATGCCCAAAGTAGAGATCAAAGAACCCTTCAATTGGATCGACTGTTGTTCCTGCAATATCACTAACGAGAGCTCTCTCTGAACCAACAAGTAAATTTAAAAGAGTTGATTTTCCTGCATTAGGTGCACCAATAAGAGCAATCTTTGCTACAACTTCTTCTCTTGGAGTTACACCTTTAGAGATTTCAGGAGCATTCTTCAGCTTCTCTTTAGAAAATTCATGTGACATTGTCTGAATTTTTTCTTTTAAAAGTGTTACCCCACGTCCGTGAGTAGCACTTGTTGTAAAGAGTTCATCACCATTAATTCCTAGTGAATAGAAATCAACTTCCTCACCCATTTGCTTATCAGTATCGTACTTATTAGCAACTACAAGGAAAGGTTTCTTTGTCGTTCTAATATAATCTGCAATAGTTCTATCAAAAGGAAGTGCTCCCTCTCTAACGTCTACTACAAATAAAACAAGGTCTGATTCCTGAATCGCCATACGAGCGTGATCAGTCATAATATTGAAGAACTTATTTGCATTCTGCTCTTCAGTATTCTTTCCTCTCTCATCGATTCTCTCAGGATAGAAACCTCCTGTATCAACTAAGATAACGTCGGCCGGCGCAATAGCATGAAGATCATCAATTGTTGTGATCCCATAATGTCTATCTCTAGTTACACCTGGCTGATCATGAGTGATCGCTTTATGTTGTTTTTGCATTATTCGGTTAAAGAGCGAACTCTTTCCCACATTTGGTCTACCGATTAATGACACTACCATTGATCTGTTTTTCATAATAATTTCCTATCTACTACGCCATACTCTGTTAGAATCCTTCGCTCTTGGAAGACCAATTTCTTCTAAGATAAGGTTATTCTTCATCCACTTAGGAGAAACTTTAACGTGAAGATTCAAGTGAACTTGTCCACCGACCATCGCTTCAATTTTCTTTCTTGAGCGTGTACCAATTTCTTTTATCATTCCGCCTTTTGTCCCAACAACGATTGCTCTTTGCGATGGGCGGTTAACAAGAATCGAAGCAGAGATATGTGACTTTACCTTTGGATTCTCTTCACCGTGCTTAGGCTTCATGTCTTTATATTCATCAATAACTACAGCAAGCTCATATGGAAGTTCAGCATTGAGTAATTCAAACGCTTGTTCTCTAATATATTCAGTCGCAAAGAATCTTTGATTCTTATTAGATACTGAACCATCGTCATAGTAATGAGGACCTGGTTGAGCTTCATCTACTAAGAGACCTGTAAGCTTGTGCATATTTGTTCCATCTTTAGTTGAAACAACAATTCCTCTTTCAATCTCTGGCATGATCTCTTGCATCTTATCCATAACAAGTGAGAGAGGAAGCTCTTGGTAATTCTCAACACGGTCGCACTTATTAAAAATGATCCATGTCTTTTCAAATTTCTCACTTTCCATATTGTCTTTAAAGTCTTGAAGCTGTCCAAGAACTGGTCTTGTTAAATCAATTAAAAGTAAGTTTAAATCAGCACCATCAACACCTTCTCTCGCTTGCTCATTTAATCTCTTATTTAATTCTTGATTAGTCTTATGCAGACCCGGAGTATCAACTAAAACAATTTCAGTACGATCAACTGTGAATACACAGTGAATCTTATTTCTCGTTGTTTGAGCCTTGCTCGTTACAACAGAAAGATCCATTCCTAGTAAGTAATTTACTATCGAACTCTTTCCAACATTTGGTGCCCCAAGAACGGCAACCATAATAGTCTTATTGTCTGGGTGTTGATGCTCAATTAACATGTGTGCTCCTTTTCGCGTTTTTATTTATTTCTTCTATTAATTTCTTTGCTAAACTTTGTTCACCTTTTTTCTTCGAAGAGAACTCTCCGGAGGCAGAGAATCTATCCTCCACTGTCGCGACGACTTCGAAGTGTCCATTTGAAAGTTGTGTCGACTTATATACAGGGAGACATTTATAGAGAGACATCGTTAATTCTTGAAGTCTCGTCTTTCCATCAAAGTCGAATAAATTCTCTTGATCGAAGAATTTTGTATTATTATTTTTTTCAAATTTTGAAATGATTTCGCTAAAACTCTTCTTGGCCTGTTCAAAAGAAGAGTCTTTATAAATTGCTCCGATAATACTTTCAAAAACATCACAGAGAATTGAGCTTCTCGTATGGCCCTGATTTTGGAGTTCACCTTTTCCAAGAAGGATCATTTTCTCTAGTGAAATACTACTCGCAAGATTCCCTAGACTCTGTTCATTAACAAGGGACGCTCTAAGCTTAGAAAGTTGTCCTTCAGCAAGAGTTGGAAATTTTTCTTGTAAAGAATCAGTGACAATTAGTCCAAGGACACTGTCTCCAAGAAACTCTAAGCGCTCATAAGACTTCGTAGAGTCGCCTAATTTTTCATGACCAAATGAAGAATGAGCAAGGGCCTCTATAAGTAATGATTGATTTTTAAATTTATGGGAGATATTTTCTTGAAGAGTAAGAAGTAATTGGTGACTCTCTAATACAGCACTTAAGTCTGAAAACTTATCAAAATTCTCGCTGGAATTATCGTGCATAAAAACAGCAGACAAAGTCTCGTTCGTATTAAAGGTCATCGGTTTCTCACTCATATTCAAATTTGGCTTATAAATAGCAAATAAGCTGATTGATTTCAATAGTTTTGAAAATATTAACTTAATTTCACCCTTTATTAATTCTGAGTGAACTTTTTATAGATGATGACAGAATCCTGCCACCAACAAAAAAACTCGACTTAAGCAATTTTGAATACTTAAGTCGAGCCATATAGTGATTAAATCTTATTTGACGGTGTGGGTGTCAGGACAAGATTCTTATTACTGTATTCCAGAGTCTGCAACACATTGAGCCTGGTAGTAAGAATTACTAGAAGTAGCTCTACAAGCTGCAATCACGTCAGCAGGAACTTTTCCCTTACCGGCAGAAACAACACATTGACCCGCATAAGAAGTGTTCGAAATTTTCGCACACTCTTCAACTTGACGAGCATTAGCATTAAATTCACCTGCATCTTCTACACATTCAGAAGCGTAGTATGCGTTATTGATTTTTGCACAATTCTCAATAACTTTTGCTCTAACTTGATATTTACGAGCATTTGCCGCGCAATATGAAGAGTAAGAAGAATTCTTAATTAGTCCACAAGCTCTGATGGAATCAGCAAGATCAAATCTTGGAGTTCTTGGATTAAGTTGGTCTTGAAGCTCTTGGATCTCACGCTTTAAATCTTGAATCTTAGCGTTCTTATTATCAACTGTATTTTCAAGTCTAGTAATTGCTTGATTCGCTTGATTTAGGTCTTGTTGCAATCTTCTCACTTCACCGTTATTTCCCTGATTTCTCAAGTCAACTTGGCATTGTGATAAACGAGACTCAGTAGTTGAGAGGATACTCTTCAATGTAACGTTTTCGTCTTTTAAAGTTCTAACATTTTCACGACAATTCTTAAGTCTATCGTTAGCGTTGATATTCACATCAATATCAAATCTTCCGGCCTGGGCACCAATTGAAATAGTAGCAATTACCATTCCTAGAATTAACTTCTTCATTTAAACTCCTCTCTTAGTTCTGTGAACAGCAAAATAACACGATGCAGAAAATTGTAAATATATTTTGTAATTTATACATCCCTGTCATTGGACAAGATAGATTTACCAGCGCTACAATAAAGGTCTTTTAGAAATAGGAATGAATATGCAAAAGAATAGATCATATAATGAATTAGATTTAAATGAGCTCCAAAGAGATTTCTTTTTAAAGCTAAAGTCCATGGGAAGAAGTCAAAATACTCTCAAAAATTATAAGACTGATCTCGATTGCTTCAATCACTACCTATTAAAGAATGATAAAGACACTGATATTACAAATTTCAATATGGCCCAAGTACAACTCTATGGAACCTATCTTGAAGAAAAGTATAATTCTGATAACTCAAGAAGAAGACGCGTTCAGGCCCTAAGAATTTTCTTTGACTACTTAGTCGAGCAAAACTTATTTGAATCAAACCCTGTGAGAAAGCTTCCAACATCTCCTAAGTTTCTAGATATACCAAGACCTACTCCATTCATTGATGTAAAAACTCTATGGGTCTCTCTTCTAGAGGAATCGACTTCTAAGAACGAAATGCTCGCTCTGATTGCAAGAAGAAATCAAATCGTGATGCTTCTTATTTACGGAGCGGGATTAAAAGTTTCAGACTTAAGTAAACTCAAAACAAGTAATATCTTTCTAGATGGGGACTCTCCAAGAGTGCTTATTAATCATCCAAAGAGAGACCCTTATACAATTCCTCTTCCACCTATTTTTAAGACCGTTTTAGAAGAGTACTTATTAAAACTAAGCGACATGAAAATAAAGTCTGCCACAAACTTTGATGAGCTTCTCTTTAACGCTAACCCTTATCGTATTCTCTCTGGTTCACTAAGCCCTAGAGGACTAGAGGTTATCTTTGAAGATTATAGAAAGAAGCTTCAAATTACTCTGACTCCTAAGGCTCTAAGACAGGCCTGTATTTTTAAATGGCTTACTCAAGATCACAATGAAACGCTGATTAAAGAATGGATGGGAGTTGCTCCGACTTATAGTTTAAAACTCTATAAAGAGCATATGCTAAATCATATCTATAATGAAAACTTCTTAGGTGAGCTCTATAAGAATTATCTCTCAAAAGACTAAAGCTTAGGTTTCGCTTTAATTGGTCTATTGCCTACAGGAACGCCTAAGTCTTGATCTAAGTGCCAACGATCCACTTGTAGTTCATCTTTTTCGATTCGGTAAAAATCTAGGTCTTCATCGACACCATCAAGTCTTTGAATAAGCTCTTTTTGTAAGACAATCTGATCTTTCTTATTAAGTTGTAACTCTTCTAGAGCGCGCTGTTTCTTCTTTCTTATTCGCATGATTTCTTTATCATATTCTGCGGCAACCTTTACTTTCTGCTGATTGTAAGACCAAACAAAGTGGTTCACACTATTGAGTTGCTTAAAGAAACTCTTCTTTCTCTTCAAAAGTATTCCTCTATAAATAGAAGCTTCGCGCACTCTTTCGGCCAAGCGAAAAGATTTAACGACTAGCACTGTTCCTCTTCTAAAGTACTCACTCTTTCCCCAACAAGGAATTAAATCCTTCACAAAGATAACAAAGTACTTATCTTCCACAGATCGAACATGGCCTTCACACTTTTCTCTGTCTTTCATACTTGCGATATTAAAAAGAACTTCGTCCCCAGCTCTAAAGAATTTAATATTTCTATTTTCAGAAGAAATTTTTATAATATTAGAAGTCTTATCTCTATCTGTGACTCTCGCAGAGAACGAAGAGTAATCGAAGTCTTTCTCGTAAAAAGAATCTTCATCCTCTAACTCTTCAAGCTTAGTAATATCTTGTTGTAATTCCTGTGCTAATTCTTTAGAGAATTTTGAATAATCCACGTAATTCTCCCCACTCACCGCGTAGATTTGCCATGAAAGGAGAAGTGAAGAAATGAGGAGAAACCACAAAGTAAAAGATTTCATATAAGTATTATGACCCATAATAGCAAAAAAATCTTCCTAGGAAGAGATAACCGATTATCTATTTACTATGAACGGCGACAAAGTTAAACTTGAGCCATAAATTACTGACCAGTTAAGGAGAATATAATGGAAATATTTCTAGATACAGGACTTGTTGAAGAAATTCGTGAAGCCGCAAAATGGGGCGTTATCGATGGAGTTACAACTAACCCAAGTCTTATTGCTAAAACAGGTAGAACTCAAGAAGACGTTATTAAAGAAATTTGTGAGATCATCGACGGACCAATCTCAGCAGAAGTTATTGCGACTGATGTTGATGGAATGATCAAAGAAGGAAAAGAGCTTGCAAAAATTCACGATAATGTTGTGATCAAGCTTCCTCTAACAGAGGCCGGAATTACTGCTTGTAAGTGGTTTTCTGACAATGGAATTAAGACAAACGTGACTCTTTGTTTCTCAGTAAACCAAGCTTTCCTAGCGGCTAAGAACGGTGCCACTTATATCTCTCCATTCATTGGAAGACTAGATGATATTGGACATGATGGAATGCAATTAATTGACGAAATCAGAACAGTATATGACAACTATGGTTTCACTACAAAAATCCTTGCGGCTTCAATCAGACACTGCTCTCACGTTAGAGATGCCATGATGTGTGGATCTGATGTGGGGACAATGCCAATTAATGTCGTCAAAGCGATGTTTAAGCACCCACTTACAGACAAAGGCCTAGCTCAATTTCTAGAAGATCACGCAAAAGCAAACTCTTAATATCTTAGATATCTGACAAGAAAGCTCTCCTAAAAAGGGCTTTTTTGTCAGGGATTTTCCTAAATTACCTTATTCTATAACCGACAAGTTAATGATGGCGCCAGAGCTCATTTGGCCTCTAACTTTAGCTGCAGGATATGGACTCATGAAGAAGCTGCTACTTCTCCTTTCACTTTTAATCACTCTCACGAGCTGCAATGGTGGTGGAGGTGGAGAAACTGTATCCCTCGGAGCAAGGGCCCCTGGAAGCGTGGACAATAGTCTCCCTATCCGCTGGGCAGATTCGGCGCTTCCTCTCAATGTTCATATCTCTAATGACTTTGTCTTTGATCCGGCCCATGAGGTTGCGGGAAGAAATCTCGTAGAGCAAATGCAGAAAGTCTGGGACGATGGTGTCACAGGAAAAGTTCTCTTCAACTACCCAATCGCGGGTATTCCTTCAAAGAATGGTGATGCTCTTTCAACTTATAAAGATGGAGTGCTTGGAATTTACATCACAGCAGATTGGTTTGCCAATATTTCTTCTAGTGCACTGGCCATCACTCAATTCTACGCTTACAAGAAAACAGGTTCTTCTGGTGAGTACTATGAATTATCTCACGCGGATATTATTGTTAATGATGAAGACTATGAATTTAGTTATGATGCAGCTGTAGTTAACAAATACGATATGCCTACGGTTATCCTTCATGAACTCGGTCACCTTCTTGGACTCAATCACCAAAGTGATAGCTCAGTAGCGGCCGTCATGCAGCCCTATTTAAGTATCTGGGAATCGAATAGAGCTCTCTTTAGCAATGATGCCCAGAGAATCAGTGACAATTATACCGACTCGGCACTTAGTACAAGAGGAGGTCTTCTCGCAGCTGCTAGTTATCAACCGAGTGGAATTCCTGACGGACAAGAACTCCACGGAGTCATTGAATTAATGGCAAGTGGTGAATGTAGACACTTTTACAATGGCAAACTTATTCGAAGTCATTTTTCTTTTTAAGATTTTCTAAAACTCTTTCTTCAAGTTCAGAAATTTTCTCTGAGGAAATAGATCGTCTCTTCTTTATGACATCTGTAAAAGACTTTCCAACTTGTTCAATACTAGCAGTATAGTTTCTGCACTTTACACATATAAAGAGATGCAATTTAAAGTTAACTCTTTCTGCAAAGCTTAAATCATCTTTGTGACAAGCAACCTTTGAAATATCTTTACAAGAAAATAATTTAAATTTCACTTCCCACCCTTTCTCTCTACACACTCTTTAAGTCTCGTTTTTGACCGATAAAGAAGCTGTCTTAGATTAGTGTTTGTTATGTTCAGAATGTGACAAATATCTTCGTTTTCTTCTTCATCAACAACTTTTAACTGAAAAACGGCCTTTTGTAGCTCTGGCAACTTATCCATACACTCTTCAATAATAGTAAGCCCTTGGCTATTCTCCAAGACTTTCTCAGGACTCGTAGGCCACCCCTCACTCCAATGTCCACTCTCCTCAAAACGAGACTCCATAATCTCTTCAATAGGGTCGGTCTTAGCGTATTTAAGGTTCGCTCTTCTAAGCTCACTGACTTTATTGTAGAGAATTCCAAAGAGAAAAGTTCTGATATGACTTCTGCCTTCAAACTTTGAAACGACTTCAAAGAAAGTCATCCATGTGGAGTGGGCCACATCATTAGATTGCTCCTCAGATAGGCCCATTCCTAGAGCGGCCTTAAAAAGATGAGACGTATAAGCGCGCACAAGACTCTCTCGTGCTTTTGAGTCACCTCTTCTTATACTCTCTATGAATTTAGGGTCTGAAAAGTTGTGCAAAACTATCTTCCGTTGTACTTTTTAATAATTCTAAATGAATATCATGTATAATTCTAGGTAAACTATTATTCTCTTCTTATGAGGAATGACATGAAATTTTTAAAAATCATTTTCCTACTATTACTTACTCAGAAGTCATTTTCTTTTGACCACACTCATTCAACGTGGCAGAAGGTTTTGACGGAGAATGTTCATTTGAAGAACAAACAAAGCTTAGTCGATTACAAGAAGATAAAATCAACTCCACTAGATTTAAATAAATATCTTATGGAGCTTACTTCTCTCTCTAGAGAAGAATATGATAAGTTTACTCGTGAGCAGAAATTATCTTTAATGATTAATGCCTATAATGCTTTTACAATAAAGCTTGTAGTCGATCACTACCCAGTTAAAAGTATTAAAGATATTAGTACACTCTTTTCCAGTGCTTTCAAAAAAGACTTCTTTACCTTTTTAGGACATCAGAGAAATCTCGACTGGATTGAACACGAGGTCATTAGAAAGAAGTTTAAAGAGCCTAGGATTCACTTTGCTCTAGTTTGTGCGAGTATAAGTTGTCCTAATCTCCAAGCAAAGGCCTTCACAGAAAAGAACCTAGAGTCTCTACTACAAAGTAGTGCCACTTACTTTATTAATAATACAAATAAGAATGATTACAAGGATGGGACTCTCTACTTATCTAAGATTTTCAAATGGTACCGCTTAGACTTTAAAGGTCTCATTCCTTTTATAAAGAAATATTCAAAGAAAAAAGAGATGACTAAAGATACTCCGATAAGCTGGTTAAATTACAATTGGGATTTAAACGAATGGAAATAAAGCAATATAAGAAGTGGGAAAATCTCTACACGACAGCAAAGAACGAAGAGCGTGGAAAGGTTTCTTTTAAGAAATTAGAAGTACTCTGGTTTAATACTGGAACCCTTTGCAATTTATCTTGTGAGAATTGCTATATTGAATCTAACCCTAAGAATGATCGTCTTGTTTACTTAACATTAGATGACGTCAAAAAATACATAGACGAAGTCAAAGAAAACCAATGGGAGCTAGAGAGTATAGGAATCACTGGAGGTGAGCCTTTTTTAAATCCTCATATTATTGATATCCTAAGAGAGTGCCTCTCTTTAAATATCCCAGTCCTTGTTCTAACAAATGCCCATAAAGTTTTAAAGAGATGGGAGAAGAAATTAATAGAGCTTAAAGACGAGTATGGAGATCTCTTACGGCTTCGGGTCTCACTCGATCACTACACTAAAGAAGTTCACGAGGGCGAGCGTGGTGATGGAACTTTTAATCCCACCTTAAAGAGCATGCAGTGGTTATATCAAAATGGTTTCCATATCAGCATTGCAGGAAGATCACTCTTTAAAGAAAGCGAAGAAGTCGCGAAAAAAGGTTATCAAGACTTAGTCGATTCAAATCAGATCAAACTAAAGCTAGATAAAGATACCTTAGTCATCTTTCCAGAGATGAATGCCACTGAAGATGTTCCAGAAATTACCGTTGATTGCTGGAATATACTCAATGTCTCCCCTAGTGATCAGATGTGTGCCACTCAGAGAATGATTGTTAGAAGAAAGAATGAAGAGACTCCTAAAGTTCTCTCTTGTACTTTAATTGCTTACAATAAAGAGTTTGAACTAGGTACAACTCTCAGAGAATCCTTTAAAGATATTCACCTCAACCATCCATTTTGTTCAAAATTCTGCGTCTTAGGTGGAGCAAGTTGCTCAAGTACTAAATAATAACAGTGAAAAGAGAGAATTTGTAAGTATACGCTCCGCAATTCATCTTTTAAGATTTTATTATAAATATTTCAAGGAGGAAGTATGTTAGTAAAATCTGCAGCGGTTGTTGCTCTATTAAGTCTAATTTCAATTTCATCAAATGCATCAGAGAAATCAATCTGCGGAGTTGATGATAGAGTACCATCTACAGATACTAAAGTTGCAAGAGCTCTTGATTCAAGAACTGGATCAGGTGGTTGTACAGTAACAATGATCGGTCGTACTTGCGCCATTTCAGCAGGTCACTGTAAATCAGTTCTAAAAATTGCAGAATTCAATACTCCAATGTCAGATAGAAGAGGAAGAATCCAACACCCAGGTGTTGAAGACGTTTACGAAATTGATCAAGAGTCAATTGTTTATAAGAACGGTGGAGTTGGAAACGATTACGCTGTAATGAAAGTTCTTCCAAATAATGTTACAGGTGCATACGCAGGTGACGTTCAAGGTAATTATAATGTAACTTTTGATAGACCAGCTAAAGGCGAGCTTATCAGAATTACTGGTTACGGTCTTGATAACAATGATAACGATAGAAACCTAGCTCAACAAACTCACACGGGTGAGATCATGAGTACAACTTCAAGGTCAGGAAATTCTACAATGACTCACGTTGCGGATACAATGGGTGGAAACTCTGGTTCTTCTATTCTTAAAGAATCTACAAGTGAAATCGTAGCTATTCATACTCACGGTGGATGTTCTTCAAGAGGTGGATCTAACTCTTCGACTCTAATTGCTGATCACCAAATTTTAAAAGATGCTATTACAGCTTGTCTTGCGACAGAACCACAAGACTAGAAATACTCTGGCCGTACTCTAGAGTGCGGCCTCTACATATCAAATCTAAAACCTTCAAAACCAAATTCACTCTCATCTTCAGCTGGAATATAATCCCCACCACCAATTGATTTTTCATGGCGGTAAAGTCTTTTGGAAAATTTCAATCTGTCAGACTTAAACTTACGTGTACTGTATGAAGTATTAGAGAATCTCTCAGTATAATCCGAAATAATTCCTGTTTTTAAATTAACATTTATATTCATAGATGCTTTAGAAGTAGTATTTCGAAGAATGCGATCTGGAGTTAATCCATATTCCAGCAATTTTTCCTTAATCTCTTCCTCTAACCTATACGGACTTTGTCCTCCAAAAAGACTCACTTCCAATTCACTCAGATCACTAAAATTAGATAGAACTTCAGAGACCCCTCTATCTATGTCGGTAGCCGCATCAAAGTGAGCAAGAGCTCCATTACCGCCACGATCTCTCACCACAAGGGCCACACATGTGTAGACCCCAACCGTTTGGATACTTTCATTAACTTCTGAATTTGTGTAGATATACTCTCTTTGCGCGACTTCAGGCGTCTTTAATTCATCAATACCTGCGAAGGAGTTCATTGAAACTATGAATAAGAGAAGAAATAACTTTAATAACATTCTGAGATTATAGGCAAAGATTATCTTCGAGGTAGATTTATTGAATTAAATACAGGGGGTGTCATTACTTTAAACACAAATAAGTCTCTTTAACATAAAAGTTGAAGTCATTGAAAGTCTATTGGTACATATTTAGAGTTAAGAAAACCACATACTTGAAGTATTTTAAGCTTAAAATAGGCCATATTTCTGTATCCATAGGCCCTTTTCTTTACCGTCTTTATTACATTATTAATTCCTTCTGAGAGTGATGAACTTACTCTATATTTGAAGTAATTTTTAAATGTATTCCAGTTTGAATCAAAGGTCTTCCACCACTTTTCTAAATTGTAAAAGACCTTAGACTGCTTTATCCATTCCCCCATTTCATCAAACTTATCTCTAGCTTCTATTTCATTTTTTGATTGATAAATTTGAAACATTCCTTCCTTAATTAATTCAAGCAAGACAAAGTAATGATTATCTTTAAGAACATCATTAATATGCCGGTTCTCAAACTTATCTCTCCGCTCTGCTTTTTTTAAGAAGAGCTGTTTGAATTTCCCCCGAGTCATTCTCTTCATCTCTCCTTTACACATATGTCCACTAAGCCAGGCTCTATCATCATTCACATACTTTTCAAAAGTCTGCATAATGTGAAATCTATCCCAGACAAAAGTTGCGTGCGGACAATTCTCCTCAACACTTTTCTTATAACCATCAAATTGATCTCCTGCTACAACCTCTATTTCTTTACAGCGTTCTTCTCCAATAATGTGAAAGAACTCGTCCAGCGCTTCTTTAGAGCGTGACTCTGACACCCACACAACTCTTCCTGTTTTTAGATCTGAAATAATTGTAAAAAATCTCTTATCTCTCGATTCTTTTTTGTAATACTTTTGTCTTCGAGCATAGACTTCATCTACTGAAATTCTTGAGACTTTAGGGATTTTATAATTTTGAAAAAGTCTCCTCATTCGAGCAAAGTCAAAGCGCCACATTGTCATAGGACTATTGCCTGTAAATTCAGCGGCACGACTGACAGGAGAGATTTCACAAAGCCTACCAAGCCACCAAGCATACTCCTCTGTGACATGAGGACTTTCTTTAGAAATAAAATCAAGAGTCTCTGATCGAACTTTTTTACAATTTCCACAGAAATGTTTTTGTCTTTTTAAAATTAAATAGGTTTTAAATTTATGAATATCTAGGGAGCGAACCTTGATTCTGTGCTCACCAACTTTAGCATTATCTAGGTTATGGCCACACTTGTTGCAAGTTCGAGGACTTTCTTCTTTGTTTTTAAGATAGATCTCTATGTAACCTTTTGAAATCCATTCTTTTATGTCAATAACTTCAAATCCGGGGGTGATTTTTGATATAAATCTAGGTAATCTCATAACTGGCCTTCCTTAGCTTGAAATAATTTTTTGTGGTAAAACTATTATTACTCAGTTAAGGCTAGAGGCCAATTTTCTTCTCATTTCATCAACTTATTTGTTAAAGATCCCACAAATAAAAAGGCCACTCAAAGAGTGGCCTAATATGCTTTCAATTATTGTTCTATAATTTATTTATTACTTCTTAGATTGCTCGTAGATTGCTTTGAATGATTCAAAGTCAGTCGCTGCAATTTCAGAAAGCATTTTTCTATTTAATTCAGAACCATTCTTCTTAAGGTTACCCATGAATTTAGAGTATGAACCATCAAGTTGTTTTGCTGCTGCAGAAATTCTTGTAATCCATAATCTTCTCATATCTCTCTTTAGAAGTTTTCTTCCGATATAAGAGTAATGTAATGCTCTTTTAACAGTGTCAGCTGTTAATTTGTACTTAGTTCTTCTTGAAAAGTGAAAACCTTTTGCAAGCTTAGCGATTTTGTTTCTTCTTCTTCTGGCCTTAAAGCCTCTTCTTACTCTAGACATAAAATCTCCTTAACGAATACTTGGGGGCTATTTACTTTGCTCTTCTTACTCTACAGTTAGAATCCCAAGCCTCAGTTTATTATTCTTTAATTATGCGTATGGAAGCATAGTTTTAACACGACCTAGATCTGCTTGATCTACATAGTCAGTCTTACCAGCTCTTTTCTTACAGTCGTGAGACTTTTTCTCAAGAATGTGTCTTAAGTTTGCTCTTTTTCTTTTAAATTTACCATTACCAACAGCTGTAAATCTCTTAGCCGCTGCTCTTCTGGTCTTCATCTTAGGCATCGCTAAATCTCCTCTGATTTCACCTACGGTCGAAACCGTGTCAAAACTAAATAATTGAAGCAGCCATTTATAACAATTTCAAATCAATAAGTAAAAGAAAATATGAGCAAAAAAGAAGAAAAAATA
Source organism: Halobacteriovorax sp. JY17 (assembly GCF_002753895.1). NCBI lineage: Bacteria > Pseudomonadati > Bdellovibrionota > Bacteriovoracia > Bacteriovoracales > Halobacteriovoraceae > Halobacteriovorax > Halobacteriovorax sp. JY17. The sequence goes on from NZ_NJER01000001.1 coordinate 989,382, forward strand.
AGGACTTAACGCAATGTTAAGTCCTTATATATTATTTAATTTAATCTAAGTAACTGAAATTATGAATCGGCGTGAGCTGCATCAGCCTCTGTTGAATCTTCTTTTGCTGAAGACCCTTTAGAAACGGCCTTCTTAGTTGGGGCAACGATAGTTATAATTCTATTTCCCATCATCTTAGGGTCTGCCTCAATTTGAGAACCCATCTCTTCAACAGTAGCGAGAATGTCTTTAAATTTAAGCATTCCCTGATCTCTATAGGCCATTTCACGCCCACGAAATTGCATAACCATTTTTATCTTATCACCTTGCTCTAGAAATTTCTCAGCTCTCTTAAGCTTTGTTTCTAAATCATGGGCCTCAATATTTGGTCTAAACTGTATCTCTTTAAGAGAGACCTGCGCTTGCTTCTTCTTAGCTTCGTTGGCCTTCTTTTGTTGATCATATTTGAATTTACCGAAATCAATAACTTTTACTACTGGAGGTTTTGCCGTAGGAGAAACTTCAACAAGATCTAAACCTAGATCACTTGCTATATCTCTAGCTTTATCTAAAGTAACGACACCATAAGCAGTACCGTCATCACCAATGAGTCTACACTCACTGATTCTAATTTGATCGTTAATACGAGGACCTAAGTTCTTCCCTCTAGCGCCGCGATGCTTGTCTTTAATAAATCACCTCCAAGTGAATTTTCTATTATCGCATAAGCATATGAAATATCATGCTAACGCAAATAATTAAAGCTATTTTGCTTTAATTTTGGCCTATTTTAAAAAAATAATCAACTTTTCCAAAATTCTAAATGAATTAATTGCTCTAAACTTCCAGAAACCCTAACTCTCCACATTGGTAGATAGTTCTCAGCCTTGCGCAGTGCTTTTTCCGCAGCAAATATTGAGTCCATTTTCATGTCCCCACTATACTCGTGACTCACAATCTTCGATGAGTTTAAATCCATTGAAGATAACTCAAAATCGGCCAAGAACTCAGCGTCGCAAAAACCGATCACTTCCTTTGCAACCAAACAAGTTGAGTCTCTTCCTTCTAAATTTTCAGAATAATCTAAGAAGTAGATAAAGCTTGAACTGGAGCCCTTAGAAAGTTTTGGATTCTTATCGATAAAATTATCGATGAACTTCCAAGCACCAACAGAGTCTAATTCAACGATAGAGGACTTTCTAAATATTGTGCGACTATTGCCTAGAGAAACTTCTATTGAATTGCCCATCAGTTAAGCTTGAGAACGTAAATTGAACTTTCTAAGTTCAAGTAAGAGGTTTTCAAAGTTTGCAATATTTTCATCTAAGAGTTTTAGGTTTTTAACCTTAACTTCTCCTGCCGAATTTTCAATCATCTCTTCGTGTTGGAAGTATTTCATACTAGACTTAATTAAAGGCTCTGAGTTTGATTCAGGAAATTTTACAATCACTCCAAGGGCCTTCTCTTCTTTATGAATTTCTTTATACTTCTTTAAATAATCTGCAACTTTAAATCCTGCTTCTCCATGAGATTCACCAAGAGATTTAAAAGTACACGCACTCGTATAATAAGCTTCGATAATGTAATTAAACGACCTAGAAAATACTCCTAGGCTTGAAGCTATTGTGTATAGCTCTTTGTGAGACAACTCTAAACACTCTTCAAGAGTGCTAATATCTCGTCCAATAATATAAGAGAGAAGAATAAATGACTTCTCCATAAAGTCTTTAATCGTTGGAAGATAGAATTCATGTTTTAGCAGTCTTCTATGGCCAAGGAATAATTTCTTAAGATCATGGACTGTTTCAATCTTTCCACTAAAGAGATTTATCCACGCATAGTTAATTACCCATGGAACTAGGAAGTGGTGAAGAATTGTATTTTTAAAATACAGTAACTCTTGTCTGTGCTCATCTTTGATTGCGTAGAAAGTATGACTACGAGAACTCTTTCCGATCACATCGATTTTCTTATTCCCAATCATAATATCTAGAGCACGCCCTAGGCTGTCTTCGAGCTTCGCTTCTTGCATTGAATCGGTATAAGGAATTCGGTAGGTGTCGCAGAAACTAATAATCTGCTTCCCTTTAGCAAGAATATCGTGCCAATCCAAAGCACCAGCTGGTTCGTCTAGGAGAATCATTCCAAGGACCGCTGAAGGAGTCACGTTCATATTCGCGCCGACAGTTCTAAAACACTCAAAGGCTAAATTCTGTACGTCTTCTTTTAGAGTGTCATCGCAGTGCTTAGCCGCGATAACAGGCTCCCCTAGCTTTATGTGAACTGAACCAAATTGATAGCTAAAGAGCTTAAATAAGCTTAGGAGTTGTCCTGTACTCTCTTTTGTCTTCTTTCCACCGCCAAGTTCTTTAGCGAGAGATTTTTGTTCAGGAACATATTCGTGAACAATACTCACGGGAACAAAGGCCAAGTCTTTCTTTCTATCTTCAGGCAGATGACTATGGGCCTCCAGTAACATTTGATAGAGACCATATTTTGGAGAAAGTAATTTCCCTGTTCGAGAGCGCCCTCCTTCAAAGAAGAATTCAATCGGTTTTTGATTCATCAGCAAGTAGTAGAGATAGGCCTCTAGAGTCAGCTTATAAAGAATATCGCTGGCAAAAGATCTTCTAATGAAGAAACAACCAGACTTTCTAAAGAGCTTACCAATAGGAAAGATATTTAAATTATTCCCACCGGCAACATAGAGAGGAAATCCATACTTCTTAAAGACCATATAATTGATGGCCACATAGTCTGCGTGAGATTGATGATTAGGAACCATCACCACAGATTTTTCTTTTACTAATTTATTAAAGTCTACACCGTTCTCGCTAAAGTTCACTCCGTCATAGAGTTTTGGAAGCGTAGAATCTAAGAGCTTTTGAAAAGACTTGATATAGGTTTTAGAAAACTCTGCACGAATTTCTTTTAAATTCTTTAGGGCCTTTTCTCTTTCTTCTTTCGGGTTATCTCTTCCCTCAATTCTTGCTTTAAGCTTTGGGTAAGAGAGAACTATCTTTTCTTGTCCGTTAAATAGACTCATTAAAATCCTTTATTATCTCTTTCCGTGTGGACGAGATTCAATCATCCCTGACGTACTCATTTCCATGAATAGCCCCACTTCTTTCATTGCTGCAATATTATCTACACCAAGATAAGTCATTCCAGACCTTAGACCACCAGTGAGCTCAGATACAACGTCTGCAACTGATCCCTTACATGGAACCATTGTGTCTACACCTTCAGCGGCCATTCCCTTCGGAAGCTCGCCTCTCCAAGAGACTTGCGCGGCCTTTGAGGCCATTCCTCTATACTCTTTCATTCCACCTTTAAGCTCACCCGGAGTTTCAAGAGTTCCAGAAAGTAGAGACCCTGCCATAATTGTGTGGGCCCCAGCGCATAGAGCTTTTACGATATCGCCAGAAGTTTTAATCCCTCCATCGGCAATAACAGGAACCCCGTGCTTGATCGCTTCATCCACGCACATAGCAATAGCTGTTAGCTGAGGAACACCGTGTCCTGTAATAATTCTTGTCGTACACATCGAACCTGGACCAATTCCAACTTTAACAGCGTCAGCACCAAGGTCAATCATTCTCTTAACCCCTTCACCAGTGGCGACGTTACCTGCAATAACATCAATATGAGGCCAAGTCTTTTTTACATATTCAAGGGTCTCAAGCATCATAACAGAATCGCCGTGAGCGATATCAATAGTGAGGATTTCAACACCGATGTCAGCAAGAAGTTTTGCTCTAAGCTTTCCTTCTTCTTTTACACCAATTGAAGCGGCCACAGGACCTTTTAAATTATTTTCTTTAATATAGTTTTGGATTCTTCTCACATCTTCAACTTGTTCTTCAGGAGACATGAAGCGGTGAAGAATTCCAAGACCTCCAAGCTTAGCCATGGCACAGGCCATCTCTACACCAGTAACAGTGTCCATATTGGCAGAAATAATTGGAGTTTCAATTTCATAATTCTTAGTCGCCTTAGAATTAAGTGAAGGTATTCTTCTAGATGCAATTTCTGAGTGTCTTGGAATCATTAAGACATCATCAAAAGTTAAACCTTTTCCACGTTGTAGAATTTGTTGCGCATTGAACACGAGTTCCATGGTTTTCTCCCAAAAAGTTGATTTTGAGCTTATAAAATACCTTGTTAATTTTGGTTACACAACTATGACGCAGGTCAAATGCAGATTTTTTGGTGGAGGTGGCGCTGGAAACATAACTACGGCCCTCGAGAGATACCATCGACTAAAGCGAATTTCATCGCCCCTCCATTCTACTAAGACTAAGTAAGCCCCTTTAAGTTCTTTTGTAAATGTTTAGCTCTCTTATAAAATTCATCCTTGATTAATTTTGCTGTCTCAATTCCCTCGTAGTTTTCTTCAAACTCATCAACAAGGGAGTCAATCTCTTTTGAGATTAATTCAATTACTGTCACACCTTCTCTATAAAGTAGTGACTCTTTTATTTTCAATTCATTGGCCAAAATCTCAAAATTACTCATCCTTAGCTTGTGCCAATCATTATTACCACCAACTTTATAACTAAACTTTTTTGTAAATCCTTTATAAACCGAAGTACAAAGGAGATCATAAAAAGGCGATAGTCTTATTCCTTTATCAGTATAGAGAAAGCTTAGATTCTTTGAGTGACAATCATTGTTTCCAATAAGTAGGTTAAACCAAAACCACTTTAAAAACTGTGACAAGTCTTTCAGTGGAACGGCACTATTATCTTTAATCAATTTGTAGTTTTCAAACAGCTTGGGTCCACCATCCTCTTCATATTTCTTTCTTGAAGTTAGCCCCTGAGCTTGGCAAAAATCCTCTTGATGAATTCTAACTGTATTTTCTTTCACGATCCTACGATCAAATCGCTCAACAATATATAAAGGGTATTCTCCTTCAATTAAAATTGTCTTTGGGACATTTAGACCTATTAGACCTGCTAGCTTCATGCAAAAATGTTCATTATATGGAGTATCCTCAGTATTTCGATGATATCGAACATGAGGTTTTAATATATGTGTTGTTGGTTCTCCATTTAGAGGAATGAGAAATTTCTTATCTTTATAAATAACAGGAAACTTATCTTGGGCACCAGCGAGAGAGAAACGCCCGCCTTCCTCACTTATAATTGTTCCTGTGAGTGGTCTTTTATCTCTTAGAAATTCATATATTTTTTCAATTTCTATTTCAGAAGATTTATATTTCTCGCCCTTTCGCGCTTTATCCGTAGGACTCAAAATGAAAGCACCAGCACAATCAACTCCAAATTCTTTTAAGAAATGAAACTCATCTGTTACATTCTTCTCGGATAAACTCTCAATGGCCTGTCTAACTTCACCTTCGGGAAGAAGGTTTTCAAAGAATGCTTTTGTTTGTATGTGACTAAATGAATCTTCACTTAGAGGTAGATTAATTGAAATAGCAAAAGAGCTTTTCTTCTCTAACCAACTCTTCGCATATGAAAAGGACAATCTTTCTTCATCATCCTCAATCAACATACCAACTAGTTCTTCATTATAAAAAAGATTCAGGCTTTCACTCATAGCTACTCTCCTCGCTCACTACCTCTACCTTTTAAATAAAGATCAAGGCCAAGTAAGTTTGCGATAGAGATCAATGTTGAAAGCTTTATGTCACTTGCGCCAGATTCAATCTTTGCGATTCCTGCTCGTGATAAGCCTGCATAATCAGCAAGCTCAGTCTGTGTGATCTTTCTTTGCTTTCTGATTTCTTTAATCATTGATGCTATCTTTTTACTGTCATTTATAATTGATACTTTATCACTCATATGTATACTCCAGTATACATTATATGTTTTTTCTTGAATTTTTCAACAAAATTCTACTGTAGTAGACAAACAGTGAAAAAGTTATAAAAAGAAGTAAAAATGCTTACTTCAGTATACATCAAAGTACTCAAGTTCTGACCTATTCACAGATTTACTGTAACCAAGTAGACTAGTACCTTTTCACCAATTAGCCTATGGGTGGCGTTAAATTTTCTTCGCCTTTCAAAACATAATCTGGTGCGACTTCTTTCGGCCGTGCTGTTGCAAGAGCACGTCTAACCCATACGAGACCAAATGAAGATGCAATAATGCTACCGATGACAATGGAAATCCATACAGACCAAATCTCAAGTGAGAATATTTGAAGGCTAACGACAGTAAGAGATAGAGCAATTCCAATACGACTAAAAGTGATCCAAAACCCTGGCCATGAACGTCCTATTCCTTGAAAGATATTTGCTTCTATAAAAGCTATCGCGAAAAAAACATACCCAATAGGAACAACTCTAAAGTATTGAAGTGCATAATCAGTTACAAGTGGGTCACTAGTAAAAACTCCTACTATATAAGGCGCAAAGAGAAATGATAGTAAACTAAATACTAGCGCTGCTCCAGAACCAAAGTAAACTGCAAATTTCAACACTTCGCGAACTCGCTCATGCTTACCTGCTCCTATATTCTGTCCTATCAAAGACATTGCACCAAAACCAAATCCAATGGCGGGAATAAAGGCAAAGAACTCAATTCGAAAACCAATTGAAAATGCAGCGGCCCCAGCCTCATAAAAAGAAGCTGAGACAAAGAACATTAAAGCAGAAAAACCAAGAGGGTTTAAAACTTGATTCAAAGAAGCAGGTAATCCAATATTAATAACACTTTTAACTGAACTCCACTCTAGTTGTAAGAGTTTCAACTTAAGTGGAACCATCATCGTTGGTTTCATTAAAAGTCTCAACGCTAAAATTAGAAATACGACTTGTGAGATAAGCGTTGCATAGGCTGCGCCAGCAATACCAAGTTCTGGGAATCCTCCATAACCAAAAATCAAAAGAGGATCAAGTATAGTATTTACCAATGTCGAAACAGCGAAGAGTTTTGTCATCGTGAAATTATCACCTTGAGCATTAAAAGAAATGGATGTCATCATCATCAAAAATGTAAAGATTGACCCAGAGGTAACAACAGTAAAGTATGGTTGAGCAAGAGGTAGTATATCCCCAACTGCGCCAGAGATAACAAGGAGCTTATTTTTAAAGATTAAAATAATTGCTGTAAAAAATAGCGCTGCAAAAATTGTTAATAAATAACCTTGTCCAAGAATACGCTCTGCTAGGTCTTTTTTATTAGCACCAATATTTTGACCAACTAAAACTGCTGTTCCAACAGATACTCCCATAGCTAAACTGATCATAACAAATAAAACGATTTGAGAGATTGATACTGCGGCGATGGCCGAAGCAGAAAGTTTAGCAACCCAAAAAGCATCAACTAAATTATAAAGAGAATGAAAAAACATCGAAAGCATCATAGGCCATGCAAGAGACCAAAGTTGCTTTGGAATATGTCCGTTTGTTAAATCTTGTCCTTGCATTAGAATTCCTTTTGCCCTCTATTCGACTTAGAGAATCTCATTATACTATCTCGCGAGATAAAGCCCATAACTATGAGATCTTACTTTTCGAAGAGAGATGACAATATCTGAATAGATAAGTGTGTGATTCACGCGACCATGTCTAAGTTCCTCGCACTCGTCTTTTAAAGAGAGTGACATTCTTTGCATATCGCTATTATCGCTTTTCACTCCTGCTCCTAAATTTTCACAGCAGAGTTCATAGAAAGATCTAACTTTAGAGAGTAGATCTGCAATTTTCGCTAAATCTTCTTTAGAGAGAGATTCCTCAATTGAGAGCTTCGTCTTATGTGTCACGAAATCATTTAAGTAGTCAGCGATACTTTCAAATTCTTTTGCTACAAATAAAATAGAGAGGGCCTCCTTGGCCTGTGATGAATTGAGAGAATTTTCCATGAGAGTTTGAATAAACTCACTCATCTCACTACAAATCCTATCCGTTATATCTTCATATTTCTTAATTTTGGCAAGCTGTCTTGGACTACTTTCAATATCGCTAATATAAATTTCAGCGTGATCAAACATACGATCAACAATGCTTTTAAGTTTATACATCTCTTTATGCGCTTGCCATAGAGAGGTCGCAGGAATGAGTTCATCAGATCTTCCAAACGCTAAAAGCCTTTGAGGTATTTTAACCTCTGGACTTGGAATCATTTTAAAAATTGAATCTCTTATAAATTTAAAGAAGATCAGAGCTAGAATAATATTTACAGCATTTAACGTTGTATAAAAGAAAGGTAGAACTAGATTTATTCCTACATACGATTGAATTAACTTTAAGCTACTTGAAAAGAACGTTAAATAAATCAGTGTTACTGGAATAGATAGAGAGTTTAAAAAGATATTAAAGAGTGCCGATCTCTGTCCTTCGATATTACCTTTCTTAGAGTTTAAGAAAAGTTTAATACAAGGGCCTAGTGCCGCTCCAGCAAGAACAGCACATGAGAGTTCTACTGAAATATTATGAGTATAAAAGAAGGCCATAAAGAGACCGATTAAGAGCACTGTACTATTTAGAAAATAAGAAACCACAACACCAAGAATAATCGCGATAGCGAGAAAGAGAAAATTATTACTTTCTACAAGTATTGTCGAAATGACCAGTGTGTCTGAATTAAAAAATGTGATACACAGATCAAGTCCAAGATAGAGAAATCCAATACCAAGAATAACTCTAGAGAGTAACTTTACTGCGAGTATTCTAATAAAGAAATGACCAACGGCCCCAACGAAGAGAAAGAGATAAGACCAATGAGAGAGATCAAAGGTAAAGAGCCAAGGAAAAGCTGAGGCACCGAGATTTACACCCATTATAAAGAGTGCAGAAATACTAAATCTTACAATTCCAGAATTAACTAAACCTAGAATCATATTAGTGCACGAGTAAACACTTAGAACACTCGCTCCACTAAGAAGTCCCATCAGAAATGAATTTCTCGATCTAATAACCGTTCTAGCATTTAGTCCGCGCAGAAGCTCGCCAGAGAGAGACTGCATCGAAAGAACAAGAAAGTTTATAGCAAAAATAAAGAGAGCAACACCACCTAAGAGGGGCCAGATGCGTTCTATGGGGATCATATATTCAACTTGTAGTTAATTTAGCAAAAAATATTGGAATAATAATATAGAGAATTGTGTCTCGAACTAAATAAAAAAGAAAGAAATAAATAAAGGCCTTTGGACCTTTATCCCATAGTTTTTCAATACCAAGATATTGAACTTTCTTACTCATTGAAATCATGAAGGGAGTTTTCCCCCAATGCTTTACAAAGAAACTCAAGGCGCCATCGACACGCTTGTCGAATCTAAGAAATGCTCTTATAACAAAAGCTGGAGTCATGCGAAGAAGAAATGCTTTTATCACATCTCCCCACCTCTCCCAAAATGGTCGAGAGTCCTTATTTTCTATTGTATCTATGGCCTTATTCATGGTTGTTTATTACCAAAGAATGTTTGCTATGTGAAACAATTTGAAAAAAAACATAATTCTACATTTTTGTGACAATAATCCCTAACTACAGAGATATATTGGATAAAAGAAAGACATAGACACATAACAGCAAACTAAGATTGGAAATTATGATTAGTGGATTAAAAGTCATTAACCTGCCTGCAGGAACAAAAATAAATCGCCCAAAAAATGGAGAGCTCTTTATTCTTGAGACCTGTCAAAGAACTTTAGTTCTAGGATATAACTTTGTTCCCTTCCACCATATAGTAACGCCGGCCAAGGAAATCGAAACTTACGTTGCAGATAAAGCCTATAGCTACCTTTTAGAAACAATTTGTGGATTAAAGAGTAAGCTCCTTGGCGAAAATGAGATCACTTCGCAGTTTAAAAAGTCTTATACAGAGTACCTAGGCTACGGAATTAGAAATTCTCAAATCATGTCTATACTCGAAAAATTATTCATGGACGCGAAGAAGATTCGTACTTCTTACCTGAAGGAAATTGGACAACAGACGTATGCAGGTATTGCCAGAAAGTTACTTAGAAACTCTTCTTTAGATGGAGATATTCTCATTATCGGCTCAGGACAACTTGCAGAAGATTTAATAAAGCTTCTCTCAAAGAAGCACCGTATTTTTCTAAGTGCAAGAAATACAACGAAGGCCCTCGATTTAGTATCTAAATATAGTGATGACAATATTGAGTTAGTCGAGTGGAATAGTCTTGATGCGTGGTCAAAGTTTCCATTTATCATGAATACAATCGGTTCAAAGGCCTATTCTATCAATCACCACTTCTTCTTAGATTGGTCTAAGAATGATGAGAGATTATTCATTGATTTAGGTTCTCCCTGTGTGATAAATACTCCTTTCACAACCAGAGAAGAAGTATACAGACTTGAAGACATATTCGAGTTCGGAAAAATTTTAAACGAAAGCAAACAGCAGAAAGTACAAAGTGCCCATGCAGCAATAGAAACTCTTGTCCAAAAAAGAATTAATTCATTTGCTCTCAGCCTACCTTTCGGCTGGGAGGAAGTTCAATTTGTCTAAGAAAATATATAAGATTGGAACGAGAGGAAGTCTTCTCGCAGTCACTCAATGTACACAAGTAAAAGAAGAATTAGAGAAACTAACTGGTGATGAGTTTGTTCTTGAGATTATTAAAACTCAAGGAGATCTCATAACTGACAAACCTCTCTGGCAACTTGATGGGAAGGACTTCTTTACTAAAGAATTAGACGAAGCTCTCCTTAGAAAGAATGTAGACATGGTTGTTCACTCCTATAAAGACCTTGGAAGTGAAAGACCTGAAGGTATCAAGCTCGCGGCGATCACCAAGAGACACTTTGCTCACGACATTCTCTTTATAAGAAATGAAACGATTCCAAAAATAAATTCAATGAATACTTTTACTGTAGGGACAAGCTCTCCAAGGCGAATCGTCAATCTCGAATCAGGGCTTAAAGAGTTTCTTCCAGCGAACTCAGTAAAAGTTGAAACAAAGATGCTTCGAGGAAATGTAAATACTAGAATTGGAAAGCTTGTAAAAGGTGAATACGACGCGATTGTTCTCGCTCTTCCTGGAATTGAAAGACTCGCTCACAGTGAGAATTCTTTAAAAGAGCTAGAAGTTTTACTTAAAGACTTAAATTATATGATTCTTCCTCAGAGTGAATTCCCTTCGGCGGCGTCTCAAGGGGCATTGGCGATAGAGTGTAATGAAGAAAATACTGAACTTCTAGAGAAGTTAAAACTCATAGAAGATAAAGATACTGTAAGTGAAGTTAGTAGAGAGAGATCGGCCTTTAAGAGCTATGGTGGTGGTTGTCACTTAGCAGTTGGAATCAACGTTAGAAAATCTGGTCTAAATTATATTCACATACATAAAGGAAGAGCGGACGACAAAGAAATTAGTGAATATCAACTAGAGTCAGTTTCTGAAACTTTTCAAGGTGATAAGTCTAAAGTCTTTATTGGAATGCCTTCATCAAAGGACGCAAATTCGGAGTATCTCTTTGATGAGTTGATTACCAAAGTACCAACCTCTCCTATAGAGATTGCAGAAAAGTCAGATTTCTTTGTAACGAGTAAGTACTGTATAGATCAACTTGAACACTCAAGAAGCTCTATTCAAAATCTATGGGCGGCGGGGACTAGAACCATGAAAGAATTAACTCAGAGAGGTTTCTGGGTTAATGGGACAAGTAATTCTCTAGGACATGATGAATTAGAAATTCTTAGAAGCTCAAAATGTATTCAAGTCATGAACAAAAAGAAAGAGTTAAAAGTTTTAACTCATAGAGACTCAAAATCGAATCACGGAGAAATCATTGGTTGCTACGATAGAAACCTAAACCATATCTCTGATGAGTATAGAGAAAAACTTTTAAAGACAGAAATATTCTTCTGGACGAGCTTTAATCAATATCTAGAGTTTGTAAGATTAATACCAGCGATTAAAGATAGATTTCACTGCGCAGGACTTGGAAAAACAAAGAATCGTTTTGAAGCAGAAGGAATCAGAGTCAAAACATTTATAGGTGTGAGAGATTTTAAAAATTGGATTAAGGAATAAGTATGACTACTCAAAGTGAATTATTTGAAAAATCAAAAGAATTAGTACCTGGTGGAGTACACTCACCTGTTAGAAGTTTCAAAGGACTTCATACAACTCCAAGATTCATTAAGAAATCCCACGGGGCAATGATTGAAGATGTTGACGGAAAAGACTATATAGATTTCTGCATGAGTTTTGGCCCACTAGTTCTTGGTCACAAAGATGAAGACGTTGAAAAGAGTCTCGTTGGCGCTCTATCAAGAGGCTGGAGCTACGGAACTTGTGAGCCGTACTCACTAGATCTCGCTGAATACCTTCTTTCAAAATTAGACTTTGTTGATCAAATACGTTTTGTAAACTCTGGAACAGAGGCCGTAATGACGGCCCTCAGACTTGCCAGAGGAACAACAGGTAAAGATAAGATTATAAAATTCAATGGTTGTTATCATGGTCACACAGATAGCATGCTCATTAAAGCTGGCTCTGGCTTAGCGGGAACAAGCGAAGCTTCTAGTGCAGGTGTTCCAAAGGGAATATCAGACGATACTCTTGTTCTAGAGCTTGGTGACAGAGAAGGTATTGAGCAATGTTTCAAAGATCACCCAGGCCAAATTGCTGCCATAATTATCGAACCTCTTCCGGCCAATAATGGTCTACTCATTCAAGATCAAAGCTTCCTTGAATATTTGAGAGAAGTTACAACAAAGAATGAAGCTCTACTTATTTTTGATGAAGTGATCTCAGGTTTTAGAGTAGCTTTTGGTGGAATGAGTGAATTAACAGAAATAACTCCTGATATCGTGACTTATGGAAAAATTATCGGTGGAGGACTTCCTGTTGGCGCTATTGCCGCCAAGAAAGAAATCATGAATAACCTCGCTCCTATTGGAAATGTCTATCAAGCGGGAACTCTTAGTGCCAATCCTTTAGCAATGGTTGGTGGACTTGAAACTCTTAAGAAAATGACCCCTGCGGCCTATGAGAAATTAAATCAGAATGCAAGTAGGATAATTGATGTTTTCTCAAAATGGTTACAAGAATATAACGACGGAGAATTTTCTCACTACTCTCTAACGGGTCATAGTTCACTTTTTTGGATTGTTGCTGGTAATGATATTAATTGTATGAATAAAATTCCTGCTGATATTACGGAGAAGTTCAACCCACTTTTTGAAACTCTTTTAAACAAGGGAATCTATCTTTCTCCAAATGCCTATGAAGTAGGATTTGTTAGTCTTGCTCACGATGAGAAAGTTATAGCAGAATTAGAAAAGAGGCTTTGGAATTAATTGAAAAAGAATAAGAGTCTCCTCCTATTAACAACGCTTCTAGTGACCACTACGCTTGCTCTTGCAACATGGTGGACATACTTACTCTATGTCTTTGGTGACAAGTTTGAAGAACTATCTAGAACCATGCCGGAACTAGGTCTTAGAGTAAATATAATTAGAATGCTAAAATGGGAAGCTTCAACCTTCATCATTTTAATTCTCTTTTTAACCGTAAGCTTCTTAGTCGTCTTCTTTAAAGATCATAGAAAAACTAAGGCACTACAATCTTTCTTTGCTAGTCTTACCCATGAGCTTAAAACACCTCTGGCGAGTATTAGACTTCAATCGGAAGTGATTACCGACGTAGCAGAATCTTTAGAGAGCGCTCAACTAGTAAAGCTTACCAGTCGGCTTATAGAAGACACGGCAAATCTTGAAACACAAATGGACAAAATTCTACAGCTCTCACGACTTGAAAGAGGTGGGACGGTAAACTTAAGACCAATTGATCTAATAAAGATAATCAAAAAGGTTTCAAATAATTACAAGGTGCTCTATAGAATTGAACTTACAGAAGAGAGCGTTAGTGAAGTCATGGGTGACGAGTTGGCCATTGAGCTTATTATTAAGAACCTCTTTGAAAATACAAAGAATCACACTAAGACGGAAACAATAAGTATTAAGTTGGTGGAAGAGACGGCCAACAATATCATTAGACTCCACTATAAAGATCAAGGGACGTTCTCAGGAGATCGTTCGAAACTTGGAATGATCTTCTATAAGTACGACAGTAAGAAAGGTAGTGGAATCGGACTCTACCTAATTAGAAAGTTCATGTCTCTTATGAAAGGACAGGCCATATTTCACGGTGAGAACTCACTAGAAACCGAACTTATTTTCACTAAGGCCCAACTATGATTAAAGGAAAAATCCTCATTGTAGAAGATGAGAAGAATTTAGGAATTACTCTGCAGGAATACTTAAGTGGACTTGGACATGATTGTCGCCTGGCCACAACAGCATCTGAGGCGAAGGCCTCCTTTCATGAGGGTAACCCAAAAATCATTCTAATGGATATAGGACTTCCCGATGGAAATGGACTAGACCTAGCAAGAGAGTTTAGAAAAGTTCGAAAAGATTTCGTCCTCTTATTTCTCTCCGCTCAAAACGACCCTGAAACAAGAGTTGAAGGATTGGAGATAGGTGCCGAAGACTATATAACGAAGCCATTTGCCCTTAAAGAATTAGTTCTTAGACTAAATAGAATACTAGAACATCAAAGTATAACGAACTCTTCTCCAGACGAAATAAAGGTTGGAGATCTAAAAATTTGGTTTAAGAGATTTGAGCTTGAAAATGGAAATGGGGAGATCACTCCTATTTCTCAAAAGGAATGCTCTATATTAGAACTTCTTATTAGAAATGAATCTCAGGCCACGACAAGAGAAGAAATTATCGAAGCGGTTTGGGGAGAGGATAAATTCCCATCAAATAGAACTGTAGACAACTACATAGTCTCCCTAAGAAAGTGGTGTGAGACTTCAAAAGAAAATGCAATCGAAATAAAAAGTATTAGAGGGATTGGCTATAAATTAAATTTCAACGCTAAATCCGTAGAAAAATAAGAGGAAAAAATGGGACTATTTAACGACAGAACACAAGTGAATGGAAAGACAGGCGTACCAGTATGGTTTATGAGACAGGCGGGAAGATATCATTCTCACTATCAGAATATAAAGAAAGACTCTGACTTTATGACTATGTGTAAGACACCTGCTCTTGCCAATGAAATTACTCACGGTCCTATTGATGACTTTAATTTCGATGCCGCGATTTTATTTTCAGATCTACTCTTCCCTCTTGAGCAACTAAATATGGGACTAGTTTATAATCCAGGGCCAATTCTTGATAAGAAAATTGAAACCATTGAAGATCTTAACAAGCTAAGTGTCAAAGCTCCTGCTACAGAGTATTATAACTTTCAAAAAGAGGCCTGTACTCTACTTAGAAACTCACTAGCGAAAGATAAGACGCTTCTAGGTTTTGTTGGTGCTCCTTTCACTCTCTATTCATATGCAACAGAGGGAAGCCACGCAGGAAGTCTTACAAGTTCCAAACTAGGTCTCTACGATGGACGCTTTCAAGGCTTCCTTGAAAAGCTTATGCCAGAATTAGTAGAAAATATGTGTATTCAAGCAGAAGGTGGAGCAGATGCGATGTGCCTCTTTGACACTGCTGTTGGAGAATTACATATAGAAGACTTTAAGACTTATATTATTCCGGCCCTAAAATCTGTGACCAAAGCATTTAAGGCCAGATATCCAGAAAAGAAAGTTATCTACTACTCAAAGCTTACTCATATGGAATACCTAAGAGAAATCCAAGACGATAATATTGATGTTCTAGGAATTGACTGGAGAATGAATCTAGCAAGTGCACTCAACGAGTTTGGAAAAGACTACTATATCCAAGGGAATTTTGACCCTAGCTGGCTACATCTTCCATGGGAGCATGTTGAAACAAATTTAAAGAGAATGTGGCAAGGTCTTCAAGACCAGAATGTTCCTTTTGAGAAGTGGATTTGTGGTCTAGGTCACGGAGTTCTTCAACATACTCCAGAAGATAACGTGAGAAACGCTGTTTCCTATATCCACGAGAACTTCGTCTATTAATGGGTCAAAACCTAAAAGATCTATTGGTTAATTTCCACTCCCACGGAAGAAGGTATAGCTACTATCCCTCTCTTCCAACTTGGAGTGGAAACGAAGAAAAAGAACTTATAATTGAAAGTTTAAATTTAAAAGAGACCAATCTCTATATTCACATCCCCTACTGTTCATCTCTTTGTACATTCTGCGGCTGCAATATAAAGATCACAAAATCTAAAGAACAATTCACCACCTATATTGAAAAAATTCTGGTAGAGTGGAAGAACTACAAAAATAAAAACCCTAATATAAGCCTCTCATCCATCTATCTAGGAGGAGGAACTCCTACATACTTAGAGCTTGAGGACTTGAAGTTTCTGATTGATTCCATTCTAAGAGATACCGAAGTGTCTACAGACTTCATAGGGACAGTTGAAACAGACCCGCGGGTTCCACAGGCCGAGAAGCTAAGATACCTAGCAGGAGTTGGATTTAACTCTATCAGCATAGGTGTACAAGACACCAATAGAGAAACACTACTAAATGTAAATAGAGACCAAAGTTTCGATCAAGTACGCGAACTTGTAAGTTTTTCTAGAGAGATTGGTTTTTCGGAAGTTAATTTAGACCTAATCTATGGCCTTCCTTTTCAGACGAAGAAAACTTTTACAAAGACTATTGAAGATATTATCGAGCTCTCTCCAGACAGGATTGCCAACTACCCTCTTGCAAAAGTTCCATGGCAAATGGACTTACAAAATGCACTGGGAATCTATAAGCCCTTAGGTGTCTATGAGATGTATGACCTCTATATTCTTTCTGATGAAATTCTTAAAAAAAATGGTTACAAGCTTCTTGGAATGGGACACTACAGTCTTTCAAGTGAAAACTATAATAGAAATATTACTGGATATACTAGAGCGAAAGATACCTCTCTCATTGCCCTAGGGACTTCGGCTATATCCAACACTAGTGATTACTTATTTCAAAATGATAAAATACTTGAGAAATATATGCTCTCTCCTAATTCTGCTATAAAATCTCATAAGAAATCAGAATTAGAAAAAAGTCTTGAAGTCTTATTCTCCCAAGTAAATTGCCTTTCAATTATTACAAAAGGCCTTATGGAAGTATGTTTTACACCTCCTCAATTAGAGCGAATAAAAAAGTCTCTTACTCATTTAAAGAATCATGACATTCTCATCGAACAAGAAAATGCATATCAAATCACTGATTTTGGAAAACACTTCAACAAAACCATTTGTCAGACTTTTGAAATATTCTAGAGCTCTTCGCCATTTTTTTAAATCGGCGAATGAAATATCCCCTAAGATAATAGAATAAGACAATCTCTCTTCGCCTAAAAAAAATCACGACGAAGTAAAAACTATCGAGAAGTTTTTAGTATTGCTAATTAGATCCTCGAACTTTAGAACATCCCTACAAAACATTTTTAACAACAACTAAATCGAGGAGATTTAAAATGAAAAAATTATCAATTCTTATCTTAGCAGTTCTTTCTTTCTCATCATTTGCTCACAAATATGTAGGAATGAATGTACCAACGATGTTAATGGAAAATGGTTTTGAATTTGAAAGTGTTAAAGTGACAAATATTTGTCAAACAGCAGATGGAAGCTTCAAGACAATTAAGAAAGCAACTAACAAGTGTGTTACTTACTCAAGAAACTTCAGAAATGCTTTTGAATATAGAGAAGCAAGTAACGGTTGTCTAAGAACTGGAAGCCTTCACTTATTTGCATCAGAAAGCAAAAGAACTTCATTCTGTGCTGAGTACGGAAGAGAAGATGGTGAGTATGGGTGTATCAGAATTGGACATTCTTCAGAGCAAAGACCACTTTCTTATACTGTTCAAAAAGTTAGATGGAATACTAGAGGTGGAATGAACAATGAAACAAGAGTAATTGACGAAGTTCTTGAGTCTTATACTCACACAATTCCTGCTTGTAACTAATAAATTACTTTAGAGTTTATCTCTAATTTTTATAGTGTGTGTGTTTAAAGGCCATATGAAAGTATGGCCTTTTCTTATTTTAAAGTATCAATAGCGCTAAGAACGAAGAGGGGGATATCTCCTCTACTCTCATTTGAATTCAATAAATTTGCAATTTCTCTTAAGGCCTTCTGCTGAATTCTATGAATTTTTGTAGCAGCTTGAGCATTCACAGATTCAGAGAGATTATAGTAGAGATTTGGTGTTTCTTCTTGAGATTCAACTTTTATAAAGTTACTTACTGCTTTAAAGTTTCTAATAAAGTATTCATGCGAAACTTTAAATGTATCTATTGTAGATTTAACAGCACCTTCAGAGCAGGTAACAAGTTCATCACGAATCAAGTTAGAGAGAGCATCCTCTCCCGTTTTCCCAAAGAGTCTTATAATCTCCTCCTTGGAAGTTCCACAAGAATTAGAAGCGAGTTTAAAGACCAGATAACTTGTTTGATCTCTCACGGAGTCATCAATAAGTTTTACATCTAACTTAGAACAGCTATCAGAAAGTAAGAATTCCTCTGTTAAATAGTTCCCAAGCCCTAACGGGTTAAGTTTTGCTCTAAGGGTATAGAGATCCTCTGTTTTATAAACATAGGAAAGGACTTTTAGAACTGTATCGTTCTTAGGCATTCTTTTTAATTCAAGTTTCTTAATTCTACGAAGACTCGTCTCAGGAACGTCCATATTTTTTGAAAGCGAATTTAAACTTAGATGAGATTTCTCATCTAAGTAATTATTCAAAATAGAGGATAGTTCTTGAAGATAAGTCATTACTTCTTCGGTACCGTTACAAAGATACGTCCTCTTGGAACTTTCTTATTATCGTAGATAACACTATCGAAGAAAGTTGTTGTTCCAAAGAGTCTCTCTAAATAATTAGGACTCTGATTAATTCTAGTAACTTCGCTGGCCGTCATATTCATATTAACTCTGACTCTACCTGCACCACCGCCGCCACTTTGTTCCCCACCTAGAACTTTTCCTGAAAGATCTCTCCATGCAATAAAATTATTAAGCTGGGATTGCTCAGAAAGACTAGAGAAATCTGGAACAAGTTTAACTCTGTCATTTTCTGCTGCGTATTTAATATATCTATTAAAACTTCCCCACTTCTTCCATGTTTCCATGGCAGTGTCGTTGACTCCATAATTTTTTAAATTACCGTAGAAAATAGACTCAGGAATTGAGGCCTCTCTAGTTATGTGCTCAACTTCAAAACCTTTCTCAACTAATTGCTCCGTACACTCTCCCAGAGTCTCTTTCTCAAACCTTTGAGTTCTAGGGTTATAATAAGGATACTCATTGGCCAAAAAATCATTCTTAATATACTCACTACCATCAACAAACTTAAGTATTGTTTTCTGAAGAATTGGCTTAATATTTTTCTGATTAGTAAAATTCTTCTCTCTTATATATCCGCTATCAAAGCAAAGCTCTGACACGAGCTTCTCGCCAAAAGGTAGATCGATAGTTGGAAATATTCCTGCCCATACTGACCCAGTCAATAGGAATAGAAAATGAAGAGTAATGAGCTTAGAAAGTGACTTCATGGTGGAGATTCCTATTTCTTACACTCTAAGATAAGAGTTTTTGTTGGACTTACATAAGAAAGCTTAAGAGTTCCATAACTATTAAAACTAGATCTCGACAAGTTTCCATTTGTATAATCTGGACCTAGAGAGATAATCGCAAGGACATCATCTCCTTCGACTTGCGCCGAGAAATAAGCGTCGTCTATGTCTAATTCTAATTTTGTTACCGTTGGATAGTTCTGGTCTATGAGCTTCTCTTTAACAACATGAACATCATGACCAATAATCTCTCTTCTCTCTCCTGTACATTCAAGGGCCATGGCCGACACTGATAGAAGTAATAGAATTGGGATAAGTATGATCTTTTTCATGATAGTTTTCCTTTGTAAGTTTTGACGTAAACTATCAATTTAACGACAATTTAGTAAGTAAGACCTTGAGATCTAGTACATTTTACAACATAGTAGTAAATATCAAGGATTTATAGATATAATTAACAAGTAGGAGGTCTTCATGATTGAATATGAAGTCACAGTAGACATTACTGACACAGACAGGGAAGCTTATAAATTATGGCTTGATACTTACACGAGTGAAACCAAGAGATTACCAGGTTTTATAGATGTTAAGTGTTCAGTTACTAAAGTTCTGAATAATTACTACTCATGCATTCGCTATATCGTTAAAGATAAATATGTCTTAGAAGAATTTATTGCAAATAAAGAAAAGACGTTCTTAGATATTGATAGAGCACTAAAAAAGAGAATTCTAAATGAGGGAGATATCTAATCTCCCTCTCATAAAAAGTAATTCTACTGATTATCTAATTCAAATTGAATTTTTCTAAAATTGTTATTAGCACAGCTGATAAAACTATAATCTAATTCGTTAGTATTAAAGTTTGAGCAATGCTGAAGATAGATCGATCTATTTAACTCTCTCGCCATCGTAGAGAAATTACGATTAATACAGCTTACAAATGAGTAATCAACTGTATTTCCAAAATTTGAACAATAAGACGTGTAAACTGGGTTTTCAAATTCTCTACCAAGAGAGTTAAAGTTACTATTTACACAACTTGAAAATGCATAACTAACGGCTTGGTTACCAAAAGTATAGTTTGAACAATACGCAACGTAAGATTTGTTCTCGCTATTATTTGCTGAAATAGATAGTGATAAACCTAGACCTAATAATGCTAAAAGTACTAATCTCTTCATATAAACTCCTAAAATAAATTATAGTTATATGAGACCAAATACCTTACTAAAAGTCAAAGAAAGCGGTAATTAACCCGAGGAGAAAGCTCTATTTTTCGACCAATTAGAAATGCTGTTAAGAAAACCACCTTGTGCAACTGCGTGTCATTTATTTTAAAGCGGTATTGAATTTCTCTTAAAAACTCTTCCTCTAGTGATTCAATATGATGGTCCAAGAGGGATATTTTTAGAATCTCACAGATAAGCATCTCCCCGTAAAGCCCTTCGACTTCAGAGGTAACAATGGAGCTCACTCTTTGATTGAATTTCTTAGAGAGCTCACCCACTCGCGGCCCAGACAGCAAAGAGAAAGAGAGGTTAATGAGCTCCCTCGCCTTATCTTCTTCCGTAAAAATATAAATCTCTCTAAAGAGGAGACTAGAGACCTTATTAAAATGTAGCTCTCTTTGAGAAATTTCATTTAAGAAATTCCATCTAGCACAAGTTCTTATTCCATCAACTTTAAGAAATGATAGTATACGGTTAAAGAAATTCCATGTTCCCGGAACAAGTTCAATATTATTATTTATAACTTCAAAGAAAATGAAGGCCAAGTCATTATCTAGCTTGAAGTCTCTTTCGATAGAGTCGTAAATATAATCTAACCAAAACTCTTCATTCTTATGAATGGCCTTATCTCTTAGAGAAACTTCTAAACCTAATATATAGCAGAGCATTTTCTCTGAATTACTTAACCCGTCAATTAGTGACGTAGAGCTATTAGAGAGCATTCCAGCAAGAAGTTCGTTATCTAGATTTCTAAGTTGTGTTTTAAACCACCGACTTTCTCTCTTATCAACAAACTCATCGCTTCCTATAATATTTAAAAGTATCGCACCAACTTTATGTAGTGTTAATTTTGAGTGATACTCATTTTCAGAAAACTCTCCTCTTAAATAATAAGTGAAATACTTTAATTCTTCCCGACTAGACTTTAAGCCTAGCTTAGACTCTAAATTAAAGAGAAAATCTACTTCAATCTTATCGATAATCTCTCCTGATAAATGTGCCATCTTAACACCGCACAGAAAAATATCTTCTTTCTCATGTTCAAGTAAATTCTTCACTTCAAAAGATAAATCAAATTCCTCAATGACGTGCTCTCTAATAACATCGCAGTCACTACGATCGAGTTCTAGCGCAAGCGCCGTCCAATTTAAGAATTCAATTCTCTTTAAAATATACTTCTTATCAACAAGAGCTAACAAAGAGAGTGCTTGGTAGAAGTGCAGCTTGTCTTCATATGAATTATTAGAAATTTGTTCCAGAACACTTTCTACACTATGGTAGTGAGAAACCATTTCAAAATTTCTAGCTGGCCACTTCTTCTTTGAGGTGACAAACCTATTATCTTTTGCGATCCAGTGTTTAAAGGTGTAGTAATCAATTCCTTTACCCACTTTAGACCACTTCTTAATATCTTCATCAGATAATTCAAAAGATTCCGAGAGCCAAATTAAATATTTCTCCCTCACTTCAAAGTACATTTTAAAGTGATCCATTGCCAGGTCTATATAAGTAAAAAATGACTTCGATAGAATTTCCATACTTACCTTTTCTTCTTAGCTTTAGAGCTAGTTTTAAATTTTGCTTTTAATCGTGCTTTAATTTTAGGTGGAATGATTTTCTCTTTACTTGAATAGGCTACACTTGCTCCATAGAAGAAGCAGCACATGAGAAAGTAGATCCAAATAAGAGCAATCATGAAATTTGTAAATTGACCATAATCTGCAATAAGATCATCTTTAAAGTATTTAACGTAGACCCAATAAGAACTTCTTCCAAGTAGAAAGCATAGGACAAAAGTCGCACCACCATGGAAAGCATCTCTAGTTGTTACTTTTATCGTTGGGCAAAACTTATAGAATAGGCTAAAGAAAATAAGAGAGAGAACTGAGCTGATCAAACTATTATCAAAGAGAATAACAAAACTTCCTCCCCAGGAAAAGCTATGAAGAATCTCTTGGATCGGCCCTTTCTGTCCTACGCACACAAGTAGGACAATATAAATAGTAATTCCAACACCTGCTATAAAAGAGCGTAGATCATCCCCTAGAAGTCCTCCATCGGGATCGACTTTAGAGAGAATATTTATTCCAAAAACAATTGAAGTTGAAATACCCATTGAAGCAAAAATAAGAAAAGAGATTTCCAAAATCCCAATTCCACTATCATGAAGCTGTGAGTTTATAACGTTTTCAATTCCTGTATAAATCCAGGAGTCAACTTTTGGAAACGATTGTAAGACAACATTCATCACATAGTCTCTCGCCTGCGCATTATCAGAGATGAGAAGTCCTATAATATTAATGAAGAGAAGAATTAGTGGAGCAAAACTAAGAAGTGTAAAGAATGTGGAGGCTCCTGCGATCACCTCACCTTTTCTTCTTTTAAAGAGTAAGAGACCCTGCGCTAATCTAAGAACTAGTGCCTTTGTGAAGTCATAACTTTTCTTCTCTGCTCGTTCAGTGAAACCACCAAGAGACTTTGCTTTTGCCATGGTTAACTATCGGAAATTATATAGAGAAACTTTAGAATCTCGGCCAAAGAAATGGCCGAGAATAAATGATTTTTTTACGCACCCATGATGTTCAATCCACTATCTACATAGAGGATTTCACCAGTCACGCCATTCCCGAGTGAACTAGACAAGAATACAGCGGCTCCACCAACATCTTCTGTTGTAACATTCTTTCTAAGAGGAGCTTTTTCTTCAACGTCTTTTAAAAAACCTTTTAGACCTGGAACGCCACTAGCGGCCAGAGTTCTAATTGGTCCCGCAGATATTGAATTCACTCTAATTCCATCTGGACCAAGGTCATCGGCAAGGTACCTTACACTTGATTCGAGAGCTGCTTTAGCTACACCCATAACATTATAACCGTTAAGTACTTTTACAGAACCGTGATAAGTAAGAGCAACAACTGAAGCACCTTCATTCATAATTGGCTTTAAGCTATGGCATAGACCAATTAGTGAGAAAGCAGAGATATCACAGGCCATTTTAAAACCTTCACGTGAAGTATCAGTGAATCTCTTCTTTAAATCTTCTTTATCGGCAAATGCTAGAGAGTGAATAAGAATATCAAATTTTCCCCACTTCTCTTCAACAGTTTTTCTAAGTTGTTCGTAGTGAGCGTCTTGAGTAACATCGAGTTCAGCTAAGAAATCAGATCCAATCTCTTCAGCAAGTGGCTCAACTCTCTTCTTAAGAGCGTCGTTAAGGTAAGTCATTCCAATGTCTGCACCTTGGGCCTTTAGTGCTCTAGCAATTCCCCAAGCAATAGATCTCTCATTGGCCACACCTAGAATCAGGGCCTTCTTTCCTTGTAGTAAATTCATATTTATTCCTTTGATTGATTTATTTATATGTAATTGGCGCACAAGTTTACTAGGCCAATTTCACTCGTGCAATGACTAAAAAAGTCGCTTTGCACAATGAAAAGACTATGGCTCAAAAATATAGCCAACGGACCTAAGTGACTTAAATATAACAGGATTCTTTGGGTCTTTTTCAAAGTACTTGCGAAACCTTACGATGAAGTTATCCACTGTACGCGTTGAAGTTTCTCCGTCATAGCCCCAAGCGCTTTCAAGTAGCTCCTTTCTAGAAAGAGGAATCCCCTTATTAGAAATAAAGACCTGTAAGAGCTTCACCTCCTGCTCAGTTAATTGAACAGACTTCCCATCAGTAGTTGCTTGCAGCTTTATAAAATCAATTACTGTATTTGAAAAAGAGTAACTATCCCCTTCAAACGCTTCTACTTTTCCTTCGGTTTTCTCTTCTCTCTCATTCCAATCAGATCTTATTAAAAGTCTTTCAACCCGAAGGAGTAATTCTTCTAAATCAAATGGTTTTGCAAGGTAATCATCGACTCCCTTATTTAACGCCTTCACCTTATCTCTAGTTCCATCTTTAGCAGACAGAATGAGAATTGGAATTTTCTGATCGTCTTTTCGAATTTCTTCAAGAACACTCATTCCATCAAGACCGGGCATCATAATATCTAAGAGAATTAAATCAGGTTGCCACTCTCTCCACTTTTGAAGAGCTTCAATTCCATTTTCTGCATGTTCAACGTCGTAACCCTGTAGAGTAAGGTTGAGTTTTAAACCTTCCGCTAAATGCTTCTCATCCTCTGCTATTAAAACTTTCTTTTTCATGACACTTCTCTTGGAAGAATAATAGTAAATGTTGAACCAAGTCCTGATCCCTGACTATCAACAGAAATACTTCCCTTATGAATTTTGAGAATTTGACTAGAGAGATAGAGACCAAGTCCACTACCTTTTGAAGTCTTCCCTATTTGATAAAATTTCTTAAACACATTTCTCTGCTCGTTCTTCTTTATTCCCATTCCATTGTCTATAAAAGAGATTGAGGCCTTCTTGCCAAGAGAGCGAAACTCAATTTGAATGGAAGGGCGATTAGAGTCATTATATCTAATTGCATTGGTAATAATATTCATCAAAACCATTTCCATTAGAGCACTATCTAAGTTCGTCATATATTCTACATGATCTATTTTTCTGACTTCAATCTTTGTGCTTTCAAATAAATGTGGATTTCGATCTAAGAATTCATTAGTAAATGAGTAGAGATCAACTTTGGTATCATTTAATTGAAAGCTTCTTTCTTCTATTTTTCCAAGGTTTAAAATTTGTCCGACATTAACTGATAAGCGGTCAGCATCTCTAATCATAAAATCGATATATTTGAGCTGATCCTCTCTAGAGAGTTCATGTTTTTTAAACGTATCTAGAAAGAGTCTAATCGAGGCCACAGGAGTTTTTAACTCGTGGGTAAAACCATTAATGAAATTTTGCTGCATTCTATAGAGTTGAATAATTTTTTGATAATAGACAAAAATGATAATAGTTCCCGCGAGAATAATTGCAACTAGAATTGAAATAATAAGAACAGTAATCCAAGTGTCAGTCTCTAAAAATTGAGAGGCATCCATTTTATTCTTTTCTACAAATAGCCTAATACTATCACTCACTCTTAAATAAGAACGAATATAGACAAAGAGTGAAGTAATCAAGGCCACCAGAGAGAATGTAAAAATAAATATCGGGTGGAAGTACCACTTAAAAGATTTCATAGACCTAAGGCTAGCAAAGGAAGGTGCACTTAGACAATTGCAAGTTTTTCTATTCTCTAGTACTTTATAAACGAGGAGAACCCTATGAAAGAAATAAACCGATATATTGATCATACACTACTAAAGCCTAATGCCACAAAGCAGCAAATCTTAGACCTCTGCCAAGAAGCAAGAAACTATAACTTTGCAACAGTTTGCTTAAATCCAACATGGGTTGAACTTGCAGCAAAGGAGTTAAAAGGTTCGAACACTGGAATTTGTACGGTCATCGGTTTCCCCCTAGGAGCAGGTCTAGCGAAAGTGAAGGCCTTTGAAGCAAGTGAGGCCATCAAACAGGGAGCCACTGAAATTGATATGGTTTTAAATATTGGGGCGCTCATAGATGGAAATACCACTCTTGCTGAAGAAGATATTAGCGCCGTTGTTAAGGCCTCTGGTGAAACTCCAGTAAAAGTGATCTTTGAAACTTGTCTTCTAACTGACGATCAAATAAAGACTGCTTGTGAATTAAGTGAGAAGGCCGGTGCCAAGTTTGTAAAAACTTCAACAGGGTTTTCAGATGGTGGTGCGACTTTAGAGCACGTTCAATTAATGAAGAACTCTATTTCTAAGTCTGTCTTAGTAAAGGCCTCTGGTGGGATTAGAGATCTAGAGACTGCAATAGCGATGGTTGAAGCTGGAGCTAGTCGTCTTGGAACAAGCTCCGGAGTTAAAATAATGAATGGTGAAAAAGGTAGCGGCTACTAGAGACGCTACTATTTCTTCTTTAAAGATAACAGTAATGAGAATTCTGCAACCACTTCATCCCCTAACTTGTCAGGGCATTTAGCAATTATTTTTACAGGCATATGATGTCTCTCATCACTTGCAATAACTTTTTGAACAAAGGCACTTATCTCTTCACCTTGCTCGCAGATAAAGTGAGTATCACCCTCTGCTCTTTTGAAGAACTTCGCTTCAAATTCTTTAAAGGACAAAGAGACTTTCTTTCCAGAGTTTTCAATTTGCTTCATCGCCGCTAATCCGCCAGCGCAATCAGCTCCAGCGGCCAAGACTCCAAAGTACATAGAGTTTAGGTGATTCTTAGTTCTTCTTGAGAGTGGTATCTTCACCACACATCTCTTATCATTCATTTCAATAACAGAGGGTCTTATCCAGAATAAAAGTGGAATTTTCATAAGTCCAAAGATGCGAATCATTGCAGTGTCTCTATACTGAGAAGGAATTCTATTTAAAATATTCTTTGTTAAAGTACTCATCTATTTCCTAATGTTAAATTTATTTCGATAATTCTACAGATCTATTATAGGCGGCATCTAGGGCCTGATCTACTATTTTCTCAAAACCGGCCCCTTTGAAAACCTCAAGAGCTTCAAAAGTGACTCCCTTCTTACTTGTGACCTTATTTCTAAGTTCTTCGCTACTATCAGGACTCTCAAGCTGAAGTTTACTAGAGCCGTAGAAAGTCCACTTAATCATCTCTGTTGCAATTTCTCTTTCAATTCCCATCGAAATCATTTTTTCAACTAAGATCCTAGAGAATTCAAAAATATAGGCTGGGCCTGATCCACTAAAACCAGTAATAATATCGATTTCCTTCTCAGCTTCAAAAGTAAAGACTTTGGAAAAACTCTCAAAGGTCCTTGTAAGAAACTCCCTCTCTTCCTTTGACACTGCCGCCGAAAAATAGAAAGCATTCACTCCAGCTCCTACGAGAGAAGGAGTATTTGGCATGACTCGAAGAACTTTCTCTACTCCAAGTAGAGACTTGAGAGTATCAGTTGTTGTTCCCGCTAAGATTGAGATCACCACCGCATCAGGATTTAACTTTCCCTTTATTTCTTTTGCGAGATCACTTAGTTGCTGTGGCTTACAAGAGATCATATAGAAATCACTAGCAGGTATTTTCTCTAAAGATTCTAAGTGAGTACCTGAAACATTCTTTGCCAGAGCAATTGCGCGAGTATTAGAAGGTGTATAGAGAGTGTAGCTAAGTTCTGCTTTCTCTTTATACATTCCCTCAATAATCGCTTGCGCCATATTTCCGCAACCAAAACTTAGTAAATTCTTCAAAGGACTACATCCATTGGAGCTCCATGTCTCATTGTATTAACAGCGAAAGATCTTATATTAACATACTGTCTACAAATTCTCTTAAAGTCATTTATGTCTGACATATCGTACTTAGAAATAATATTTCTCATCTCTTTATGCTCTTGATAATTCTCATAACTCCAAACGCTAACACGTTTTAAGTCTTCAATACTACCATCAACTAAGATATGTTTTAAGTCTGCTTCGCCTAAAGTTTTCTTAAGTCGTCCCTCAGTTACAAAGTAGACATCAAAGTTCTCTTTAGAAATACCGTATTCAACAAGGATATCCCTAAATCCCATCCACCAATCATAAGAGGCATTGTTTCTAGCGTTAACAGTAAGACCACAACCAGAAACAAGAGCAAGTATTACTTCAAAGACAATTTCAAAATCTGGTTGAGTCTTAAAAGAAGTAACAACAGCTTTGTGTGAGCCCTGAGAGTAATCGCAGTAACTAAGTTGACCAGGAATTCTTCTATTCCAATGCTCTCGGCTTAAGAAACTCTCATAATTTACATTTAACCATTTGTGAAAAGTGCTGAGAACTTGTTTCTCTTCACTCCTAATTCCATTAAAGAGATGCTCAAAGTGTCTAACCACGTGGGAGACAACTTTATCCATACGCTGAACACGCCCTTCACCACTGAGTCCACTAGGTCTAGCTAGTTCAAATTCATACTCGCTTCCCTCTTCAACTTTAGAATTACTTGAAGAGAAATCTCTTTCAGGATTTCGGTGAAGATAACTTAAGTAAGATCTACTCCCAGCATTTGGCCCAGTTCCAGAGAGCTTAAATCCACCAAAGGGCTCAATAGCGACTCGGGCTCCAGTGATACTTCTATTTACATAAATATTTCCAGACTCCATACGGGCGGTCAGGTAATCAATATCATCTTGTGATTGACTGAAAACTCCACCTGTAAGGGCGTAGTCTGTTCCATTATAGATTTTTAAGGCCTGATCTAAATGGCTAAATCCAATAATATGAAGAACAGGTCCAAAGAGTTCTCTCGTTGCAAAACTCTCGGTCTTAAGTGCTCTTGAAAGAGGAAGTTCAATTATTGTAGGCCCTACACAATAACCCGGAAGCTCTTGTGCACTTCTATTGATATGAACTTTTCCTCCAAATTCATTGGCCTCTTTTGCGGCTTCCGCGACTTGAGAAATAAGCCTATCCTTGTCTTCTTTCGTAATGACAGGGTTAATAGAAGTCTTAAAGTTAAATGCCTCTCCAACTTCAATATCTCCGCAGGCCTCTGCTAATCTTTCAATCAGACGGTGCTTTACTCTATTATCAACTAAGATTCTTGAAGCCGCTGAACATTTTTGTCCAGCATGCCCAAATGCAGAGTAGAGAATTCCAGAAACAGTTTCATCTAGTTCAGCATTTGCAGTAACAATAACTGCATTCTTCCCACCCATCTCTGTAATAACTTTAACAGGGTAAGAAGCTTTAGAAAGTTTATTCTCATAAATTCTAGTATGTGCTTTGCTCGCAATCATTGTTCCAACGGCTTTTGATCCTGTGAAAACGATCGTAGAAACCCTCTCATTCGTAACGAGGGCCTCTCCAACAACTTCACCAAGACCTGGTAAGTGAATAAGAACACTTTTAGGTACTCCGGCCATATGAAGAATATCTACAAGCTCCTGAGAGATAAGAGGTGTCTGTTCTGCTGACTTTAGAATAACTGTATTACCAACGACGAGAGAGCTCACAACCATTCCACAAGGAATTGCCAGAGGAAAATTCCATGGAGAGATAACCGCAACAACTCCTCTAGACTCAAGTCGGTCGTTTAAAGATTGAAGTCTGGCCTCTTCTCTTGCGTAGAAATTTAAGAAATCTATCGCTTCATCGACATCGGCAAGTGCTTCATTGATTGCCTTCCCTGCTTCGTAGACAATGAGGGCCGAAAGTTCATTTCTTCTGGCAAGCATTAGGTTAGCAGCTCTTAGTAGAGTGCTTGCTCTAAAGGCCCAATCCACATTGGCCCAATCTCCAGAGTTATAACTCTCATCGCAAATAGCTACTGCCTTAGCGGCGTCGGCTGCATCAGCAAAGAGAATATCTCCAACTTTAATATTTGGATTTGATGAAGAAAGAATACTCTTTTTCATACCTTCTTTTAGGAAATCATTCTGATACGAATGCCCTAATTTACTTTCATAATTCTTAAGTTCTTGTTCAGTCCACTCGCGTTCTTTATCGAGATAAATTCTAACCGGAGTAATATTGGCGAACTCACCCAATAAGTGAGTTTGGGTCTTATCTCTTTCGAGATGGCCGTCAGCAATTTTCTGCTTATGGATTTCTTTTGGAGTTACAAGAGAGAGCTTCTTCTTGTGAGATCTCATAATAGTTAGAACTCCTACTTGCGATGAGTTCTCCATAATTCTTCTAACTAAGTAGGCCATTCCTACAATTAAAGCTCCAATTGGAACGTAGTTCCTTACAACCCAATTCATCTTTGCCATTGCCGTTGAAAGAGCTTCATAAGTCATGTGAAGACATTGGTGTTCAATAATTGGAATATTTGAATAAGACTTAGTTCTAAGGGCTTCTGCAAAAGCGTGATCTGAAAAATTATGTGAAGCTAAACATAATTGAATATGTGGATGAAAGTCGAAAGTCTTAATGATGAGTTGTCTAAAATGAAGGTCTGTCTCTTCTTTATTTAAAAACTCTGGTGCGTCGAAAGAGTGAGCGTCGGCCTCGACCGTTTCAGCGTCCCAGTAAGCACCTTTCACTAAGCGGATAGGCATGATGATCCCACGCTCTTTAGCAAGTTCTACAATTTCTTGAAGGTGAACGTACGCGTCTCTTAGATAGGCTTGAAGAACAATCCCAGTAGACTTGTAATCGTGTAGTTCTTCAGTATCAAGGAGAACTTTTCGGTACACTTTAAAAACAATATCTCTGTAATCATAGTGTTCGGCATCTATATTGATAAAGACATTCTCTTCTTTTGCCGCTAGGAGAATCTTCTTTAACCTTGGGGCCACATGATCGTAAGTGTAATCAAAAGCGTAAGGTTTAAAGTCAGAACATAGGGCCGAAACTTTAATCGAAACATGCGCTCTATTAATCCCTGCTTCGTTGAGTTCACCCTTTTTTACGTGAAGTGAGAATCCTTTAATTAATTTAATCACTTCATTACAATAGTGATCGGCCTCTTTTTCAGAGACAACGAGTTCACCAAGTTGGTCAAGAGTTACGTCACGTCCCGTACTAAAGAGAGTACTAAGAGCATTTTGAGCGGTCTCAATTGTTTCTCCTGCAATAAATCTCTTCGCCATAAAACGAACTTTAAATCTTACAAGAGTTGTAAGAAGTTTTGCTGGAAAGAATTTACAAATAAAGAAAGCAATATTTACCCAAACAAATAGGCTTCTAGGTAGCGCTTTATTTTGTCCTTTAAGCCCTAAACGCTTTGCCTTCCTTGAGTCTTCCAAAAGTCTTCTAAGGGCCTCAAGAAGAATCCTCTTAACTTCATCTCCTCTCTCGTCGTGATCAAGAGAAGGAAGAATGGCCAAAAACTTTAAAAGGTGAATTCTAAGCAGCGCAAATTGAGCAGTTAATCCCAACCCGTAGTCAGAAACTCTCTCAAAGAGAGATGGCGTGTACTTATTTAAGTAAACCAGAAGTTCATCAATGATCTTAGATGAACTCTCTTCGACATCATCGTATTCTTTGTTATTTAAAAGTTCAGGAAGTTGATACTTCTCTGTTGTAAGTTGATAGATTGAAGGAAAGTCTCTTGAAGAAAGAGAGGCCACCATCTCTGTATGTTCCTTAAAAATATCTATCTCTTTCAAATCAGAAATTCTCTCCATCTCAGGAATAATGAAGAGTTCGTAACTAAGCATCGGAGAATAAATTCTTATTTCCTTAGATTCATAGAAAAAGCCAACGAGGTACGGTGCACTCTTTAAAATAAGCTGTTGTCTAAAGTCTCCAAAACGAAGCTTTGTAAATGGAGCGAGTATTTCGCCAACTAATATATCTAATTCACCATTAACGACGAGCGATTTTTGGTAATCAGCATTAAAAATAACTTTCCAATCGTTTAGTGTAAAAGTTAGTAATTCAGGAACTAGATAGTCCTTGAAATGCTTAGTGTTTTCAGGGTTCATTTATCACCTATTATTTTAAAATTTTAACCTCTTATCTTTACCGTATTTAGATAATCTCGACTAGTTCTCTTTCTTAAAAAAAGATAGATAGACACAACGCAAAATTCTAGAATTAAATTCCTATTTCATCCTAATTTCGGTTACACTTAAAAGATAAATACTGGATATTGACTATGACTAAGAAAATTCTACTTTTAGATGATGAAGAAGGCCTACTCGATCTCTTAGGAGATTTTGTAGAAGACATGGGTCACGAAGTAGAACTCTTCTCTAATCCAATCGCTGCTCTTGAATCTTATAAGAATGCTAGTGACGACTATAAAATGATCATTACTGACCACACAATGCCTGAACTCTCAGGACTAAGTCTTATCAGTCAAGTGAGAGAAACCAACAAAGAAATCCCTTGTATTCTCACAAGTGGGACGGCCTTTGATGAAATAGAGTCTCTCACTTCGAGTGATGCTAATTTCTATTATTTAAAGAAGCCTTATAAGAAAGTAAATCTTCAAGAGTTATTAGATAAAATTAACTGCTAAAATTGACTCGGCGAATGCTTCTGTCTACAATTATCTTATGACCAAGAAGTTCATTTTTTCTTTATTCTTTCTTATCTCCTCTCTTCAAGTTTTCGGAGTTGAAAAATATACAATTCAAGACTTAGAGCAGTTACAAGTAAATAAGAACTTTTCTGAATTCTTGGCCCATGCTCACGACATACGTCCTTCAGAAAGAAATAAACATTGGAAGGAAATGCTCCAAACCATGGCCGTTGGTCAACTCGACTTTCTGCTTACAAAGAGAATTTTCAATAAGAAATCTTTTAAACTTATAGAAGCTGCTGCACTTTGGCCTGAGCTCTTAGAAGATGAATTCTTTCAAGTGAAGAGAAACCGCTTCGCTCAATTCTACTTAGAGAATTGCTTTGAAAAGAGGGAAGATAAAGCGAGCTGTAAGAATGATCTTCTAAATTTTTGGAACGCTAGTAACCAAAATCCAGACTTGGCCATGTCTCTTGCCAATGTGCTAAGTACTTTCACAGAAGAGAAAGAATTCTGGAGCTTCTATCAGAAAGTGGCCAAGAGTAATTCCGAGGAATTCTACTGTCCAAAGCCTCAAGTAAAGAAATCAATTCTCACTCACCTACGAAAGAATCTTTCGAGTGTTGAAGAAAAGAAGTACGTAAAGAAATTCATTGATGACAATCTAGGGGCGACTTGTTGGAATTCAATTCTTCCAGACTTAAAGAGCTTACTCTTTAGTAAGAGTTTCACCCTTAGAAGTTTCTCTTACAAAGTTCTCTCTAGTAAAGAAGCCCTTACTCAAATAGAGCTAGATTCATTTCTCGCCTACTATATTCTAACCAACCCAATCAAAGGGGATACGTTCAATCTCTCGTGGGCGCTCGTTGAAAAAGTTGGAGATAATTACGCCAGAAGAATGAATGTTCTAAAAGAGTTAAAGAAAATTGATCCTCTTCCAGGAGAAGTTTTCTCAAGTACAGACGTGCAAAAGAGAGAGGCCATCATAAACCTCTTCACCAGTAACTTTCCTGAGTATATCGATTACTATGCTAAGACTTGTGTGAATTTTCTAAAAGGTATCGGAGATTTTCCAAGAGGTAATCCAACTCTCTACTGCAACGAACTCTACGGAGCATCAAAGTCAAAGAGATGGATTAGTCAGCCTCTAAAGATTCAATATTCTTCTTTGAAGAAGTAATTAATCGCAGTAGCGCTCATCACTAAATTGAATTTCGTAAACATTATCTTCAGTTGAAGGAACATCTTCTAGATCAAAAGTCTTATGACCCCAGCTAAATAGGTAGAGTTGCATATCAACTTTATCGGTAACATTAATTCCAATTGCATGCATGGCCTCTGTGAAATGCTCCGCTAGCATACACTTATAATCTTTTCCATAAAGCGCTTTCGCCGCTGCTAGGATTTCTTTATCAGTTCTTCCTTCTACTTCAACTAAGTAGTGAACCTTAGATGTATCAATATAATCAGGATTTCTAACTTCAATAAAATCTCTTCCGAGGAGAGAACCAAACTTTATATAAGTAAATGGAGTCGCTACAGGCTCAACTTGCGCCAAAGTTGGAAGTGCAGAGAGTGTTATCAAAAGAGCTAGCAATATCTTCATGTTATACATCCTTTAAAAGTGATCATTTTTTCATATTAATTTACGTTCCTTCTTTTAAGTGATAATAGTTTCATATGTCAAACAGTTGTTCAAATAGATTCTCTACCTATGGAATTGTCTACATTTCCATGACATTTCTGCTCTCGGGGCACAGCTTCGCCAGCACTCCTATATCTACAAATGCTGTTGAAGATAATACTGTCTATATCTATGGTGGCCTAAATACTAAGTCCGGATTAATCGACTCTGCAGTTAAGACTGAAGTTCTAGACTCTCAAGAGATTAACTCTTCTCACTATCAAGATCTCTCTGAGGCGATGTCGGATATAGCAGGAGTATCGGAGACAACCGTAGACCGAAGAGGTGGAGCAAAAACTGCTCTAATCCAAGGCTTTGGTGAAAATAGTGTTCTCGTCATGATTGATGGGACTCCAGTTTCTCAAAACTCTTCCTTTGGTTTTGACCTTACTCAAATCTCCACTGAAAATATTGAAAAAGTTGAAGTCATTAAAGGCGGAGCCTCTGCCCTCTATGGAAGCCAAGCGATTGGTGGTGTTATCAATATTGTGACGAAGAAGCCTTTAGCTAAGAAGAAAGTCTTTCTCGATTTAAATTCAGGAATGGATCAAAAATCCAATAAAGCAAAACAAACGAGTGCTAAAGGTCTTTATAGCAATAGAGTCTCAGGCGTTGGGCATAAGCTAACCCTCTCCTATAGAGAGCAAAGCGACTATGATCTAGATGAGAAGAGTTACGCAAAAGACGGTCCAGAAGTTCAAAAATTAAATGGATCACTCTACTTAGACAAGAAGTTTGGGGCCAATATTCTCTCTCTTAACTATCTCTACTTCAATGACTATGTGAAATCCACATCGTCTAAGCCATTTGGTTCAAGTACTTTTGGAGAGATTCAAAACGAAACGAAGACTTCTACACATAATATAAAATTACAGAATGTCTATAAGAGCGGTTCGAGCTCTTTAAAAACTTATATTAATGCCGAGCTCATTCGAGATGACTTAAACCTCAATGACAATCCAAAAACTTATTGGCAAGAATCACATAAGGTTACTGACTATAATTCCTATAGAGTGGAAGCGGTTTATGACAATATCATTTTTGAAAACCATGCCCTTACGACGGGACTACTCTATAAAGAAGATCGTGTTGATCAAAGAACAAGAACGCAGCAGACACAAGATATTATTGTCGATCATAGTGACATAGATAATAAGAAGATTTGGTCACTTCAAGGATACGTCCAAGATAATTACTTTAAAGACAATTATGAAATCTCGCCGGGGGCAAGAGTTCAGTATGATAGTAATTATGGTTACACCATTTCACCCAAAGTAAGCTTTAGCTACTTCAGTGAATTAAGTGAGAATATTGATTCAAAGAGTTGGTTAACTCTAGGAACTGGGCACCGCTCACCTTCTATAAAAGAGAGATTCTTTACTCTTGATCACTCATCAGTGGCGAATTATATTGTTCAAGGAAATGATGAGCTGAGACCAGAGGAATCTATCAGCGTGCAACTTGGAAATAAATTCGATCTAAATAAGTCCCACTCACTTCATGGAAATATTTTCTATAATAGAATAACTGATTTAATTGAAACTACAGAAATTCCAAGCTCAACAAGTACAAAAATATTCTCTTATAAGAATTTTGATAATGTTGAATCAAAGGGGATCGAATTAGGTAGTACATTCACACCTACAAAGTCTCAGAAGTTAAGCCTTAACTACTCGTACACAGAAACAATTAATAAGACCACCGACCTTCAACTTTTAAATAGGCCTCTATACTCTTGGAAAGCAAAGTACACTTTCTCTCCTATTGAATCTCTAAGTCTTATCAACTCTCTTCGCTACACCGGAAAGAAATATACCAATGAAGAGAATACTAAAATATCTGAAGGCTACTCTTCTTTTGATACAAAAATTAACTATGATTATACGAAGAATATTTCTCTCTACTTTGGGATAAATAATGTCTTTAACTCTGTGAAAGAGCCTACTCCAGACAGTGTCGTTGCCATTAATGACGATAGACCTACGCTTGGAAGATTCTTCTACACAGGCATACAGCTGAAGGATTTCTAATTGAAGGCCATATATTTAACTCTATTTTCCCTCTTCATCTCTTGTTCTAAAGTTGAGCCTTTAGCGGAGAAAGTTGTTGAAGAAAGTTTTAGCGACTACATTACAAAGAAGTCTCAATATATTGAAGATCAAAGTAGCGATATTTTTGAAGAGACTCCTTGGTACGCTTACGATGAAAATAATCATATTATTTGGCCTACATTTTCAGTCTACGCTCTTAGAACAAATGGAAGTTACTATAAAGTGCAAATTTTGGACTACTACGATAGTAGCGCCAATCCTGGAAACTTCACTCTAAGAGTAGAAAAAGAAGGTGAAAGCGAAAAATTTCTCCATTTTCAAGCGACGGGTTGTGGAAATGTCTATACTAATAGTAATTACGAAAATTGCTTAAATAACCCCCTCACTAATATCTATAAATACTTAAATATTGAAACTGGTGAGGTCTATGATTTTACAGACTCACAAGCAAAGGCAAGTACAAAGTGGGACATGGCCTTCAATGGTACTAGTATAAGAATTAATGCCGGAAAGTATGGACAGAAAGGAACCAGAATTGGAAGCCTCTTCATTTATACAAATTTCTTCCCTGGGGGAGTTGTTGATTACCAGAGAATCGCAGAGGTATCATTTACAGATAGAGGCGCTCGCTTCTTTAATCTAGCAATGGACCTTAGACAAATTCCCTACTCTCTTCCTCCTGGAGTTGATAGAGTTATCAATGAGCCAGATTGGTTTAAGGAGAGCGCAGAGGACTCTAAACTCTTCTCTCCAATTAATAAGAATTGGTGGCTAGTTAAGTCTAGTGAACATAATAGCTACTTTAAATTCAATATGGCCGAAATTAATGAAACCCTGCTGGCCAGCGATGAGATTGAAACAGAGCTCGTTATTCACTCTCATTACCAATCTAAAGATGATTTAGAGTTTCGTGAAGAACTAAGAGTTTGGAGATTAGAGACATTTAGCACCGCTAAGAGACTCGTTAGGCTTTGTCTTGACTTGGACGAAATGAAGAGCGTTCACTGTTCAAAAGAGAAAGAGAAGGTGGACATTACTTTCTTGGCCTTAAATAGAACACCAAGACAGTGGAAGATTCAAACTACAACTGGTGCTATTGGACCGCTCTCTCTCGAAGATATCACGAAGAGAAAAACTGGTCGCTTAAAATAAAAAAGGCCCATCCGAAGATAGGCCTTACTAATTATAATTTAAATATTTTAATTAGCTAAGGTGCTTACCAAGAATACCTGCAAGCTCGAACATAGTTACTTCTTTCTTTCCGAAAACTTTCTTTAAGTTATCATCAGCAAGAATATTTCTCTTGTTCTTTGGGTTTTGAAGGTTGTGCTTCTTGATGTATTCCCAAATTTTCTTAACAGCTTCAGTTCTTGGAACTGCTTTGTCACCGATAACTACTGAAAGTTCAGCAGATGGCTTCATCGCTTTCATGAATGCCGCGTTTGGCTTTCTCTTAGTTTTTGCTTTTTTTGGAGCAGCTTTCTTAGCCGCTTTCTTTGGTGCAGCTTTCTTAGTTGCTTTCTTAGCTACTACTTTCTTAGTCGCTTTCTTAGCTACTACTTTCTTAGTTGCTTTCTTCGCTACTTTTTTCTTAGTTGCTTTCTTTGCTACTGCTTTCTTAGTTGCTTTCTTCGCTACTGTCTTCTTAGTTGCTTTCTTCGCCACTGTCTTCTTAGTTGCTTTCTTCGCCACTGCTTTTTTAGTTGCTTTCTTAGCTACTTTCTTCTTTGCCATAACATCCTCCAGAATACAAAATGACATTTATCCAATTTAAATTTAACTTATCTAATAGTCTAATCGAAAGAATACAAAAACACTTGAGTTTTTTTCACTTTTTATTACTTTTTTTTCATAGGGAAAAAAGGCCCAGAAGAGGGCCCAGAGGTTACTTAATATCTTTAATCCACTCGACGACTTGACCATTCTCGCCTAGCCGCTTACTTGTCTTCACGTAGCCGTGACTCTCATTGAGTGAATACATTCTAAAATTATCAATAGAGCAGTAGTGGATAATTTGCTTAACCTTCAACTCTTTGGCCTGTTTTTCAAAGAAGTCTTTAATCTTGTGAGAGAACCCACTACCTTGGTGAGACAGCTTAATAGACGTATTCTTAGAGAATAGACAACGATCTTCTAACTTGTAGAATAGTGCTGCTATAACTTCCCCGTTATATTCCACTCCGTAGAGATTCCACCCATCTTTCACTTCTTTTTTAATTTCGTCGTAATTCCAGTTGAAACCTGGAGAATCTGAAAATGCATCTAGATTGTAATCATAGATCATTTTAATATCTTTTGAGTTATTAGCTTTTACAAAATCTAGACTCATAGCAATCCTTCGCTTTAATGAAATAGAGGTTAAATCCAACCTCTATTATAGCTAAATTGATTAATTTTTACTTTAATGTACTAATAAATGCCGCTAGGTCTTCAATATCGGCATCTGAAAGCTTCTTAATGAATGGTAGCATAGTTGGATTCTTTCTCTCTATACCGGCCTTAAATTGCTTTATAGAGCTGATGATGTACCAATCATGTTGACCAGCAATCCTTGGGGCTTTCATTGCTTCATTACCTTCACCATTGGCACCGTGGCACTGAATACAAGTCTTATAAAGAGTTTGACCTCTGGCCGCGTCTGCAGCAAAAGTTTGAGTTGATACTAAAGCGAAAAGGGCAACCACTGCCAATATTGTTTTCATTGCACTCCCAAAATACAAAAAATTAAGATGTAATACATTGAATATTAACGATTATCGAGCTACTCGGCAACCAAATTTATATTTTCACTCTTAATAACGCTACGAACCAACCCCTCTAGTGAGTCTAAAAATACCTTCGATAAAGTATTTGGGGCCAGCTTTACATGATTTATACTAGAGCGAAACTCCACAAAGAATGCATCATCCTCTAACTGAATGAGCTCTATCTCCATACTTTCCTCTAGAAAGTACTCGTTCATATTTATTTTCAAAGTGAAGAAATCAGAAATGGCCTTTATTTTATCCACATAAGAGGATTCTTCTGAAACTTCCCAGAAGTCGACATCCTTTCTAATCTCGCTTTCAAAAACCGAGGAGATCAGCAATTCTCTAAAGGAATCTACAAAAGCTCCAGGAAAAGGGCTTTCTCCCATTGCTGGAATATGGTTCTGATCCCTAAGAAAGCTCTCCACTTCCCTAGCGGTAATCGATTTCATTCGCTTAGTATCTGCGTTTTTGAGTAAAGTACAAAGAGCAAATAAGATCCCATTCTCTATTCGCTCACTTTCCACCGTATAGGAGATTTCCTTCAATTGCCCTCTGTTGGCCGTGAAATAGAAAGTGGCCTTGAATTGGTCCGCTTCCACACTGAAGTGAGATTCACCTTTATTTCCCACAAAGTCGTGGGCCTTAGAAAATTTAATAATCCGACTTGAAAAACTTTCCAATTAGTCATTCCTCTTTTAGAGTCAAAATAGATTTGAATATATTTATACTGAAAGAGCAATGAAGACAAATACTCTCCCAAATTATCTCCTAGAGTCCAAAGAAATAAATATCATTGGACCATGTGCAATTGAAGAAGGGCTTATCGACCTAACTCTTCCCTCTTTGATTATAGACGGAGGACTTAACCACGGCCTTTCATTTGAGCGTTCCTTCTCTGTTGGAGATGGAGATAGCTCTGATACTTCCTTAGACATCACTCTTCCAAGAGACAAGGACCAGAGTGATCTCGCCTATGCTCTTAATCTTCTAGGTGAGAATATAAAGTGCATCAATCTCTATGGATTCTTGGGAGGAAGACGCGATCATGAGTTCATTAATATTGGAGAGGTCTATAATTTCTGTGAAAGATTTGAAGCTATTGCAAGATTTCAAAGAGAAATTTACCTTCTTCCAAAGGGAGCTCACTGCTTAGAAATAATTGGAGAATTCTCCATTATGTCTCTTCGGCAGTCTTTAATATCGATTGGCGGACAGGCAAAGTACTGCCTAGAAGAGAGTTCCCCTCTAGGGCCACTCTCTAGCCACGGACTGAGTAATATTGGAAAGGGAGAAATCACTCTTTCGAGCAATACTCCCCTAATTATTTATACTCAGGAACAATCTCTAATCTTGCTTTAGAAAATTTCTCTAGTAAGTCATCTGACATTATTTGTAAGCGGTACTTTCCAGAGAGAAATCTCTCCATTTGATTCTTAAAGAAGGGGCTCAAATAGTGTCCAGAAATCCCTAGCGGCAAAATACCGTAGCTCTTTTCAGGCCCTGAGAAATCAATAATCCTTCTAGTACTAGGCCCACTCTTCACCTTATGCCCATCGAGACAACCGACTTTTCTAAAATTATTAATATTATTATAGGCCCCCATGACAGGGTAAGGACCTAGGTTTAAGAGCTTATTTAGCGGAAAACTCTTCCCAAGAGAATGGGCAAATTCAATTGTATGCAACTTCCCCCAGCTCCATTCCTTAACTTCATTGCCAAGTTCTTTATTTAGGAATTTAACAGTATCTTTAAAACTTTTTAAGACAACACTCTTTCTATCTTCAACTTCAGAAGTCTCTTTCATATCCCACCAAATGGCCTTCTCTCTCTTAAGCATACGCCCAAGGAAGTACCATCTCGCAGAAAGTCCGCAGAATTGATTTCTCTCTTCTTCTCCAAGTTCATCAATTAGGTTCATTGTTAGGTGATAAATAAATTGATGATAGATAGAAGCGCCAACGCGATTAGGAAAAGTCTGTCTATCCCAATCTTTTAGAGCATTAAAGGCTTCCTGCTCTTGCTTACCAAGAGAAACGGTAGAGAGATCTGAAACGAGAAGGTCGCGAATCCATTCATTTTCATTATTTAAAACACTGGTCTGCAAGAGCATTGTATCGCCAATAGACCAATCATTTTTTAAAAGTAATCTCGAATAGAGGGTAATAAAGCGGTCTCTTGGTTGCCACATACCTCTAAAGTTCTCATTGGCAGTGATAGGCCTATTATTGGCCGAGGCCACGAAACCGCTCTCGGGATTAATATTGTGGGGCATTTCTTCAAATTTATAATAACCTTTATAAGCATCGTTCTTTGTCGCTCCATCAAGAACAACACGACTGTCGCTGAAGTCATTTCTCTTTGGATAACGTCCAAGATTTAATCTCGCAATATTATCTTCAGCGTCGGCGTAGATGATATTTAGTCCAGGTGACCCTACTAATGAGACGCCTTTTTTAAATTCTTCAAACGAATTAGCGCGCCCCATTTTATAAAACCCTTGGATAGGATGATTATTTTCTAAGAAGTAAGTCCACTTCATAGAAATTCCCTTATCCCCAATGAGCTCATCGAGAATTGGACCATTGTGACTTATATGAACTGGAAGCTGAATATCCTCTCCTCCACGAACCTTAATCACTTCAGAAATTCTTCTAAGTGGGATCTCCTCACCTTCAAATATTGTTTCATTCCCGCTCTCAGAAAATGTCTCTTTATAAAAGTCCATATCATCTAGGTAGGAAATAGTTATTCCCCACCCCTTCTTCTTGTCGTGGGCCATCACTGCGAAGGGAATATTTGGAAGAAAGTGACCGTAAATTTCAAAGGGTTCCGCTGGGTCCTCTACTTTTAAATGGGCTTCAAACCAGATGCCAGGAAGTGAGTAGCCGATATGAGGATCGCTGGCCAGCATGGCCCTCTTGCTCTTTGTCTTCGTAGAGTTTAGGGCCCAAGCATTGGAGCCTTCAAAACCGCCGAAGGTATTATTTAAGTCTTCAAATGCTTTAAAGATATTCTTAAGCTCCCTGTGAACACTAGCAGTCATGACCGTATTCTTATGGGGCTCAATTTGTAAATCATTCCACATCTCATCACTTAGAGAACTCTTTAATTTGTCCATTAATAAATCGTGACGAAGAAATGCCGCAAAGGAATAGGCCATATAACCAACAACTGCGTAAGAGTCATAGATAGTAAATTTCTCTGGTTTAAAGCCTCCAAGAACAAACTCAATTGGAAGATTTTCGTTTTCGACAAAGAAGTTTACTCCTGCAAAGAAGCTCTCCATTTTATCTTGCATTTCTTTTGGAAGGCCTTCTCTTTTAATTTTTTCAACAAAGTGTCGTCTAAGTCCAAGAGTTCTAAAAGTCTTATCAATCTCAAGTCCCTTCTTTCCAATAATTTCACTAAGAGTTCCTGAGCCTACTCGTCTAAGCATTTCCATTTGAAAGAGCCTTTCACTGGCCATTAGATATCCAAGAACTTTATAGGCATCGTCAGCGTTCTTTGCCTTAATATGGGGAATCCCTTCATTATCTCGAATAACTTCTGCCTTCTCTTTTAAAATGGACATTTCAAGAACCCCGTCCCCGTAAGGAATCGTTCTATTTAGAAAGTAAAAGAGAGTCGTTAGTATGATGGCAAATATGAGAGGTAGCGTATAAATTAATTTCTTTAAGTACTTTTTCATTTTCTTATTTATTTTCTCCATCAGCTTTAATTTTCTA
This sequence comes from Halobacteriovorax sp. JY17, assembly GCF_002753895.1. Lineage (NCBI taxonomy): Bacteria > Pseudomonadati > Bdellovibrionota > Bacteriovoracia > Bacteriovoracales > Halobacteriovoraceae > Halobacteriovorax > Halobacteriovorax sp. JY17. The sequence continues at coordinate 1,032,127 of NZ_NJER01000001.1, forward strand.
CAAATATCTCGTAGAATTATCAAATGAGAAAAAGGTTTCCTTTAATTGACCAAATTCGTGGTTTTGCTATTGTTCTAATGATCATATTTCATTTTTTTTATGACTTAAAGGTATTTGGTTATAATAATATTAATTTCAGTAGAGATTTCTTTTGGTTTGAACTCCCAAGAGTAATTGTTTTTCTCTTCTTGCTAGCAATGGGGCTCTCGCTGCCCCTCATTCACAGCGAAAAAGTTAATTGGAAGAAATTTTGGCCAAGATGGATTAAAATTGCTCTCGGAGCACTTGCAATCTCAATCTATACCTACTTTATGTTTAAAAGTTCTTGGGTTTACTTCGGAACCCTACACTGTATCGCCTTAGCATCTCTTGTTTCACTTCCTTTCATAAGAATTCCAAGAATCTCTGCAATAATAGGACTAATACTAATTTCTTTAAAATTATTCTTTAATATCACTCTTCCTTGGCTTGAACTTAGTCATGCGAGCATGGACTATATTCCTCTCTTCCCTTGGATTGGATGCGTTTTCATGGGCTTTGGACTTTGGAGCCTTGGATTTCATCAATTAAACCCATTTAAGTCAAAACTCTTTCTTCCTCTTGAAAAAATGGGACAACACTCGCTACTGATCTACATTATTCATCAACCCATTCTCTATGGAGCAGTCTACCTCTTCACTTACTTCTTCAAAAATAGCTAAACTTTGTCAAATATGCTAAGAAATAGAAATCGTTAAGAGAGATCACTTCAAGGATAAGCATGAGCGACGAGCGCGACGAAGTTTCAAAAGATTTAATATTATCTGAGCAATTACAAGTTTTTGATGTTGTGGAAGCTTATTGCGATATCTGCGGTGATTTAACTCAACACCTCATTGATGAATCAAAGAATTACAATGAAGATGATGAAGTCTCACCTGATGCGATTTTCACTCCAGCCCTCTCAACACAAGAGTGTGTGATCTGCCGTGAGAATGAAGAAAATGAGCTAGGTAATTTCTAAAGAGAATGGAGAAAGAATGAATTCATATAATGAACTAAAGAAAGTAAATGAGAAGATTCATAATCTAGGACATCTAGGGGCCATCACAAGTTGGGATCAACAAACCATGATGCCTTCAGGTTCAAATGAAGCAAGATCAAAGGCCATGGCCGAGTTCACTGTTCTCATGCACCAATTATCCACAGATCCTAAAATTGCGGACCTCTTAGCAGAAGCTTCATCTGAAGATTTAAACGAAACTGAAAAGGCTTCTTTAAGAGAAATGAAGAGAAGCTATGACTTATCTACCGTTGTACCTGAAGACCTAGTAAAGGCAAAATCTCTTGCGGGCTCAAAGTGCGAGCATGCATGGAGAGAGCAAAGACCTAATAATGACTGGAAGGAATTCTTAAATAATTTTGAAGAAGTTTTAAAGCTCTCAAGAGAAGAAGCGAGTATAAGATCAAGTAAGTTGGGACTAACTCCTTACGACTCTCTAGTTGATCTCTATGAGCCGGGCATGACGACAGAGAAACTTGATAAAATCTTTTCTGATGTTAGAGGTTGGTTACCATCTCTTATTGAAAGTATTGTAGAAAAACAAAAATCTATAAATATCTTTGAACCTAAAGGTCCTTTCAGTGTAGAAAAGCAAAAAGAGCTTGGCCTAAAAGTTATGGCAAAGCTTGGTTTTGACTTCACAAGAGGAAGAGTAGATATAAGCTCGCACCCATTTTGCGGTGGAGTTCCAGAAGATATCCGAATGACCACGAGATATGATGAGTCTGACTTCGTTCAATCTCTTATGGGAATAGTTCACGAAACAGGACACGCCCGCTACGAACAAAATCTTCCAAAAGAATTTCTAGGACTCCCTGCGGGAACTGCTCGTTCAATGGGAATTCATGAAAGCCAGAGTTTATTCTTTGAAATGCAAATGGGAAGAGGAAGACCATTTCTTGAGTCTATTCACAAAGATATTATTGCGGCCTTTGGTGATAGTGAAGAATTTAAAATTGATAATCTGGTGAGCATTTATAACCGTGTAGAACCAGGCTTCATAAGAGTTGATGCTGATGAAGTGACTTACCCAGCCCATGTTATGCTCCGCTATGAAATAGAGAGAGATTTAATAAATGGAAAACTAGAGGCCAGAGACATTCCTGAAGTTTGGGATGAGAAAATGAAAATGTACCTAGGACTTGATACAAGAGGAAATTATAGACAAGGGGCCATGCAAGATATTCACTGGACCGATGGCTCTTTTGGATACTTCCCGTCTTATACACTAGGGGCAATGTACGCGGCTCAACAATTCGCAACTGTTGAAAAGTTACATCCAAATGTAAATGAGTCTATTGCTAACGGTGATTACTCGCAGGCCTTCTCCTGGCTAAGAGAAAATATTTGGCAAAAAGCGAGTCTACTATCGACTGATGAACTTATTAAGAAAGCAACTGGCGAATCTTTAAATCCAGAATTTCTTAAGAAGCATTTGATGAAGCGTTACCTATAAGGTTTATTAAAGTAGATTTTGAACCCCGTCAGCTATTGATGGGGTATTTTTTCTAACTTCTCTCTCTTTGAATAATAAATTTTGTCTAGAGGAGCAATGATCACAATAGAAACAACTATACTAAAAGCTACAACGATATTTTCTGAAAAATAATCTGAATTAAGCCTTAATAAACCAAACGTAAAAAGCGCCACAACTACAACCATTGAAATCCATATGGCCATATACTCTAGTAAAGCGCCCTTAAGTATTGAAGTCTTCTTACAACTTGGACAAGTATGTTTACCAAACATAGAAGTTAAGTACCTCTTCCAAGTTAATACAAAATTATGACTACAGTACGGGCATATCACTTTATTCTCACTCTATTCAACTAATATATAAATAGTAATTAATTATACATAACATCATTTTACAAGTAACGACTGCGTGAGACGAGGAACTATCAATTGCCCAAATTTAGCATTGCCTACTTTCGAAAGTCCTTTTCTCAACTTTAGAATACTGCACAAAAGCATAAGAAGTACCGAATTTAAGCAAATATACTTTCTCTTACATTAGTTCCATTAAATTCCTATTTATGACCTGTAATGAATATGTTAGCATTCTGCCTATATATCCATTGTAAATTTATTGAAAATACGGCGCTATGCCCAATAACAGGAAAATGCATGAGTCTCTACACAGATTATTTGAAAGAAATTGAACAAAGAAAAACAGAGGGTCTTCACCCACTACCAATTGACGGAGCAGAACTGACGGCAGAAATTATTTCTCAAATTAAGGACGCTGGACATGAGCACCGAGAGGGATCTTTAAATTTCTTTATCTATAATACTCTACCAGGAACAACTGCTGCTGCTGAAGTTAAAGCAAACTTTCTAAAAGAAGTTATTCTTGGGCAATCTATCCTCGCAGAAATCACTCCGGCCTTCGCATTCGAACTCCTATCCCATATGAAAGGTGGTAAGTCTGTTGAAGTGCTCATTGATCTTGCTCTTGGAGACGATCAAGCAATTGCACAAGAAGCAGGAGAAGTACTTAAGACGCAAGTATTCCTATACCATGCCGATACAACTAGATTAGAAAATGCTTTCAAGTCAGGAAATGCTATCGCTAAAGATATTCTTGAAAGTTACGCAAAAGCTGAATTCTTCACAAAACTTCCAGAAGTTGAAGAAGAGATAAAGCTAGTTACATATGTTGCAGGAACAGGAGATATTTCAACAGACCTTCTCTCTCCAGGTAACCAAGCTCACTCTCGTTCAGACCGTGAACTTCATGGAAAGTGTCTAATCACTCCAGAAGCACAACAGGAAATTGAAGAACTTAAAAAAGCTCATCCAGATAAGAGAGTAATGCTAATTGCAGAAAAAGGAACAATGGGTGTTGGCTCTTCTAGAATGTCTGGGGTTAATAACGTTGCTCTATGGACTGGAAAGCAAGCTTCTCCCTATGTCCCATTCATCAATATTGCCCCTGTAGTTGCAGGAACAAATGGGATTGCACCTATCTTCCTAACAACTGTTGATGTGACAGGAGGTATTGGAATTGATCTTAAAAACTGGAAGAAGAAACTAGACGCTTCTGGTAACACAATTCTTGATAAAAATGGTGACCCTGAACTTGAAGAAGTATACTCAGTTGCCACCGGAACTATTCTTACAATTAATACTAAGAAGAAGAAGTTATACAATGGTGATAAAGAACTCATCGATATATCAGCTTCTTTAACACCACAAAAACTTGAGTTCATGAAAGCTGGTGGATCATACGCTGTTGTATTTGGAAAAAAACTCCAAACACTTGCTTGTGAAGTCTTAGGACAAGAAGTTAAATCAGCGTACGCACCTTCTAAAGAGATCTCCCATGAAGGACAAGGTCTAACAGCTGTAGAGAAAATTTTTAATAAGAACCTATTAGGAGGCTCAGGGAAAACTCTACATGCAGGATCAAATGTGAGAGTTCAGGTTAATATTGTTGGTTCACAAGACACTACGGGGCTAATGACTTCTCAGGAACTAGAGTCTATGGCCGCAACAATCATTGCACCAACCCTAGATGCTGGTTACCAATCAGGATGTCACACGGCTTCTGTATGGGATGCAAAAGCACAAGCAAATATTCCAAGACTGATGAACTTCATGAATAAGTTTGGTCTAATCACAGCAAGAGATCCTCAGAAAAAGTACCCGGCAATGACAGACGTTATTCACAAAGTACTTAATGATATAACAGTTGATGATTGGGATATCACAATTGGCGGTGACTCACATACAAGAATGTCAAAAGGTGTTGCCTTCGGTGCTGACTCAGGAACAGTTGCTCTCGCACTTGCAACTGGAGAGGCGACGATGCCAATTCCACAATCAGTAAAAGTATCTTTCAAAGGTGTTCTTAAAGATCATATGGACTTCCGTGATGTTGTTCACGCGACACAAGCGCAAATGTTAAAACAATTTGGAGATAATATTTTCCAAGGGAAAATTATCGAAGTTCACTTAGGAACACTTCTAGCTGACCAAGCATTTGTGTTTACAGACTGGACTGCGGAAATGAAGGCCAAGGCATCAATCTGTATTTCTGAAAATGCGACACTGATCGAATCTCTTGAGATTTCAAAATCAAGAATCCAGACGATGATCGAAAAAGGAATGGATAACGATCTAAAAGTTCTCCAAGGTCTAGTTGATAAAGCAAATAAGAGAATTGAAGAAATTAAATCTGGTTCGAACCCAGCCCTTACTCCAGATGCAACAGCAAAATACTCTGCCGAATTCACTGTTGATCTAGATCAAATTGTTGAACCAATGATTGCTGATCCAGATGTAAATAATGAGGACGTATCTAAGAGATATACACACGATACAATTAGACCAATTTCATTTTATAAAGGTGAAAGAAAGGTTGATCTAGGCTTTATCGGATCGTGCATGGTTCATAAAGGAGATCTTCAAATTCTGGCAAAAATGCTTAAGAATATTGAAGAGCAAAATGGTAAAGTTGAGTTTAAAGCACCACTCGTCGTTGCTCCACCAACTTACAATATCATTGATGAATTAAAGGCAGAAGGAGACTGGCAAACACTAACTAAGTATGCTGGATTTGAATTTGATGACACTAATCCAAAAGCTGAAGCTCGTCTTAAATATGACAATACATTGTACCTAGAAAGACCTGGTTGTAACCTTTGCATGGGTAACCAAGAGAAGGCAGAAAAAGGTGATACAGTTATGGCAACATCGACTCGTTTATTTCAAGGAAGAGTTGTTGAAGATAGTGATGAAAAGAAAGGTGAATCACTTCTAGCATCAACTCCTGTGGTTGTTCTATCTACAATTCTTGGAAGAACACCAAATATGGATGAGTATAAAGCCGCTGTTAAAGGAATCAACTTAACAAGCTATGCGCCTCCAATAAAGTAATTACCTAATTTATGACCTCTGCATTTTCTCTAAATGTAGAGGTCATAATATTGAAATCTTTCTCAAATCATTCATCAAAATATATTGACCAAAGTCGCTCACTAAAAATGCATAGCACCATAATCATGGGTCTCTTATTCCCATCTCTACTAGTTTTCAACTATATAAGTAATTAATCTTAAATATGTACTCGTTTTAAAGCTTATTCTGAAAACTTTTGTTTACCCGTTTCAAATTGCTAGAGTATCCCCGCCGTGATAGTAAGGATGAATAAAAATAATAGGTTAATTATACTAGAAGGTTAAAGATGTCTTTTGATTTTCAAAAGAAACTAGAGAAAACTGAACGCTTCCTCGGTGGCTTAAAATTCGCAGTTATTGTTATCACCCTCTTCTCAATATTCATGATTGTTGGAACCTTCTTTGAAAGTTACTACGGCACTGATTTCGTCAATAGAACAATCTATAAGCGCTTTCCTTTTATGGCCGTTCAACTTGGTATTTTTGTCAGTGTCTTCTTTGCCATGCTTTTAAGGCTTCCTCCAAAGAAGCGTCTCTATGGATTCTACGGTATTCACACAGGTCTTATTATGATCGGTTGTGGTTCATTTATCACTTGGTTCTCAGGTGTTGATGGAACACTTTCTCTCGATCCAAATACGCCCGCAAGAAAAGTAATCCTCACTGAAGATATCCTGAGAATTATTTATCACGACGATGGAAAGACAGTTACCAGAAAACTTCCCTACGTCGCTCTAAAAACTAATATAGACGACAAGTATGAGAATATTACTCTGGAAGACTTCTATCCATTTGCAGACAAAGAACTTTACTGGAGAAGTGGAAATAATCCGTATTCTTTAAATGCGAGTATTCATTCTTCAACTTATATACTGTCAAATCCTAATGTAACTCAAGAGTTCACTCTCTCTCTTCACCCAGAGGCAGTTGAGTTTGAAGCGTCAACGAGACTTGGATTATTAAATGTCACTTATCTCCCAAAGAATTTATCTAATTGCTTTGGTGAAAATAATAAGAGTGGCTACATTGTATGGAATAGCAAAGAGAGCACTTGTTTTACTCCTGAAGCGGAGAAAATTGATATTCGAAAGACTAGCGAAGGAAATAAGTTCTTTGTAGTTAAAGAACAGGGAAAGATTTATTCTTTCTTCCCTGACTTTAATCCATGGCCTGTAGATGAGAATTTAGAAGTCATTAAAGATTCTCACCTTCGTGTCTTTAGTAAGAAATTATTTGAAGAAAAGCCAAACCTCTTTCTCTTTGGAAGAAGTGCCTCTTTCTTTGAAGATGGTAAGTGGACGATTCATAATCTTGAAAAGAAGTCAGATATTGTTGAGCTTCCTTGGATGGGACTAGAGCTTATTCTAAAGAAGCACGATGCTACAAAATTTCCAACTTTTAGGCCTGTGGCCACTATGCCAATTCAATCCAATGGAACTTTAATTAAGGGACAAACAAAGGCCTTAAAAATAAATGTTCTAGGAAAAGAGTATTGGGTCTTAGATGATCGCCCAGTCACTCTTAGAGTAAATGGAAAGAAGGTGTCCTTTGTTCTAGATAAAGAAATCCTTACTCTTCCATTTGAATTTGTTCTAACAAACTTCAAAATGGACAAAGACCCAGGAACAAATAAGCCTGCCAGTTATGAATCATTTGTGAAGTTATTCGCTGATAGTGGTCCAAGTGATCATCATATCTTTATGAATAATCCTCTAAAACATGCTGGGTTCACTTTTTATCAGGCAAGTTATCATCAAGACCCTGAGACGGGTGCTTATAGCTCAACATTGAGTGTAAACGTCGATCAAGGTCGACCTCTTAAATACCTTGGTTCCCTTCTCTTAGTTTTTGGGGCCATCGCTCACTACCTTCTAAATAAGAAGAAGGTAAAGAAATCTGATAGTGCAGATATTTTAAAACTAGAGAAAGACTAGACGGAGAATAAATAATGAAGACAGTATTAAGTCTATTGCTACTACTTGTATCAATGAATTCATTTTCAATGGATTTACACTTTTGTGATCAATCTCTCGAGTCTCTACCGATAAGGCAGGACGGAAGAATAAAGCCTCTTAAAGTTCACGCAAGTGAGATGCTAAAGTATTTAACAGGGAAAACGAAGTACGAGAAATTATCTTCTACTATAACTTTCTGTTTAGTTTCTTTAAAGGGTATGGGAATACCTACTGAAGTAGACCTTAAAACAAATATTGAGCACGTCGATTTAATTAAGACTCTTGAACTTAAAGATGGTGAGCACAGAGTAAGCTTCGATAAACTAGAAGAAGAAATGGCGATCATTAGAAGTGAGTGGCAAAAAGCTGACGAACACGGAAGCTATAAGAAGTCTCTGGCGACCCTGCTCAATAAGATCAATCTCTATAAAGATATTAAGACTGCAAATAATTGGCTTGTTCCAATTGTTAACTCTAAAGATGATGTTGTCTGGGTCCCTGTTGGCGCATACCTTACAGAAGATAAAGTCGTCGCCGCAAGAGCAAGTAGTGAGAGACCATTTTTAAAAGTTCTAAAAGACTCTGAAGAGCAATATGAAAAGATTGTAGATAGAGACTTCTTAATTGAACTTACTTATGTGAATATGCAACTACCTGTCGTAGCACTGATTCTAACTTTCTGCGGTCTTATAACAATAACTCTTTTTAGAAAATTTAAAATCGCTCTAGCGTTTGCAGTTCTAACTGTTATTGTACAAACGGCGATTCTCGCTTTTAGAGTTCATATTTCAGGAAGAGCACCAATTACAAATATGTATGAAACGGTCTTATTCTCTGGATATGGTTCACTCATCCTTGCTCTTATCATTGGGCATTTTAAGAAAGAGAAAATCTATGTCTTTGTAGGACTTGCCTACAATGTTTGTACACTACTTATGTTAAATTTTGCGGGAGGAATGCTTTCAAGCTCTATCTCCCCTCTCGTTCCCGTTCTTAGAGATAACTTCTGGCTCTCTACTCACGTGACGACGATTATTCTCTCCTATGGAGCCCTCGCCCTTAGTTGGGTTTTGGCCAACACAGTTCTCATTAGAAAGAGATTCTTCTTCATGAGTCCTGCTGACGAGAGATACTATAGTGATCTTATCTACACTTGCCTAAAATACGGAACAGTTATGCTTGCGGCAGGAATTATTCTTGGTGGCGTTTGGGCCGATTACTCTTGGGGAAGATTCTGGGGATGGGACCCAAAAGAGACTTGGTCGCTCATTGTTCTTTGTCTCTACATGGCCATTCTTCATGGGAAGTATACAAACTGGATACCAAATCATAGATTTTTCCTACTCGTTGCCGCGGCATTTATGAGTGTGATGATGGCATGGTTTGGAGTCAATTATATTCTGGCCACAGGACTTCACTCTTATGGATTTAGTGAAGGTGGAGCGATCTTCCTAGGATCATTCTTTGCTATTCAAACATTACTGCTGATTTTAACATACTCAAACTTTGGTCCAAAGGATAACGGAACTCATGCTTAATATTGCAAACGTCTCAAAGAACCAAGGTGGAGAACCTTTATACACAAAGGTAAACTTTCAGATTAATCCTGGAGAGAAAGTTGGATTAGTAGGACCAAATGGTGCTGGAAAGTCTACTCTCTTTAGAATGATCATCGGCGAAGATAGACCTGATGAGGGGCAAATTTCTGTTCCTGAAAGACTTAGAATTTCTTATTTCTCACAAAATGTTGGAGAGATGAAGGGCCGAACAGCTCTAGAAGAAGTTGTCGAAGGTGATGAGAAAATTTCTGAGATGAAAGTAAAGCTCAGAGAATTTGAAGAAAAACTCTGCGATCCTGATCTAGATCCAGATGAGATGAATAAGATCTTAGATCGAATGGGAGAAGTCCAAACTAACTTTGAAAAAGTTGGTGGCTACGACCTAGAAACGAGAGCAGAAGAAATTCTCTCAGGACTTGGAATTCACGCTGAAGACCATCACAAGAATGTGGGAGACTTCAGTGGTGGGTGGAAGATGAGAATCGCTCTGGCCAAAGTTCTAGTAACAAACCCAGACCTTATTATTATGGATGAGCCTACCAACTACCTAGATATGGAAACTATTCTTTGGCTAGAAGAGTGGCTTAGAAATTATAAAGGCTCAGTGTTCATGACGACGCACGATAGGGACTTTATGAATAATGTCGTTAAGAAAATTGTCGAAATCAATCATAAGAGAGTAACTACCTATAGTGGCGACTACGACTTCTACGTAAGAGAGAGCAAGATCAGGCTCGATCAATTAAAGTCAGAGCATAAGAGACAGCAGGACATGCTTGCAAAAGAAGAAGACTTCATTGCAAAGTTTAAGGCCCGTGCTTCCCATGCCGCCCAAGTTCAATCTCGTGTTAAGAAGATTGAAAAAATTGAAAGAATTGAACTTCCACCTGAAGAAGAAAGCATTAGCTTTGATTTCCCTAAACCTCCAAGGGGAAGTGATGATGTGGTTGTCATTAAAGATCTTGCAAAGTCTTGGAAGAATTCAAGCGGAGAAGATTTAAGTGTATTTAGTGGATTGACTTCAACAATTACGAGACTCCAAAAAATTGCAGTTGTTGGTGTGAATGGTGCAGGAAAATCAACTCTCCTAAAGTGTATTTGCGGACAAACGGAGCCAACAAGTGGAGAGGTCAGACTAGGTCCAAGTGTTAATCTTGGTTACTTTAGTCAATTCTCTCTTGATGTTTTAAAAGCAGAGAATAGTGTCTTAGATGAACTCCAATCTAATCTCCAGGGAGCAAGTGATGGCTACCTAAGAAATCTCTTAGCGGCCTTCCTCTTTAGAGGAGACGATGTTCATAAGAAAATTAAGCATCTCTCAGGTGGAGAAAAAAGTCGTTTAGTTCTCGCTGTTATTTTTTCTACGAATAATAACCTACTCGTTCTCGATGAGCCTACTAACCACTTGGATATAGCTTCTAGAGAAGTGTTAATGACTGCCCTAAAAAAATATGAAGGAACTGTCATTTTCGTATCCCATGATAGACACTTTCTACATGAGCTTACTGACCAAGTTCTAGAAGTTGATAAAGGCGGAGTTAGACTCTACCCTGGAAATTATAAGTACTACTTAGATAAGAAGGCATCTCTCTCTTAAAAGAGATGCTCCAATTGATCGACATAGAGAGTGTCTTTCATTCCGACTAGAACATAGTCTATTTCATAATTAAGATACTTCTCTATCAAACGTACTTGTAGAGGAGTATCCCCCGCTTCAATTAGTCCCGCACTTATTGCTTGTTGCTCAAAATCTTTTGCTACTTCACTCATATTATGACGTGCATAGTTTAGAGAAACGTCATAGAGATCATAGAAAGGCGTACTATCTTTTGCAGAAAGATCTCCTCCCCAAACCTTGGCCACAAATGGAAAGAAGTGAGAAAAATAGACTTGGTCTACTCCATCAGGTGTTCTTGTATTATTCCAAAGATCATTAAATTGCTTTATGAGCGGTAAGTTATAAATAGACTCTTCTGGCTCTTCTTCTTTGAATTTCTTTTCAAGAATCATCATAGCGTTTACAAAAACTTTCTGCGCCACTGACTCATCAACTAAAGGATGGGTTTTATCATAAGTCGCAAGACGAACAAGCCCTTCACCTTTAAAAGCATTAAGAGGTCTATTGACCATGACTGTGAGATCAAATCCCTTTGCCTTATTAAGTAAGCTCAATCCGTCGTACCACGATTCAAGAGCGTCTATTTCAATCATATTAAAAGGAAATTGAATGTGAGTGAAGTGATGAGTAGAGCTTACACTCTGAGCGCACTCCATAACCCTTTCAATATGAGTCACTTTCTTATCCTCAGGAGAGAGGATAAAATTATTAGAGCTAATTCCATAAGAACTAATGAGTCCCTCACTAACCAGTGCTTCTAGCTCGAAGAAGGCCTTCTCAATTCTCTTATAATATTCTTCCTGAGTAGCTCCTTCCTCATAGAAGTAGTATTCAGGATTATGAAGTAGATAGACATCAATCTTCTCAACTTCTAATCTCGAAAGAGAGAGCTGAACCTGATTTCTTATAAAGTCAGGGTGAATAGAGTGCCAAAGGTTATCACTGACCTTAACTAGATCATCCTTAGCCTGCCCTATACTATTGAGCTCATTCATCACACTAATATTTTCACCTTGGATATATCCAACCTTAGAAACAAGAATTGGAGTTCTCTGCGCTTTCTTTAGTACTTGAGCAATAAGTTTCTCACTTTCACCACCAGTATAATTTGAAGAAGTATCAATTAACGTACAGCCTTTATTAACCGCAGAAAGAAGAGCATCGTAGTGATCTGTAGAATGATTGCTTACTCTATAAGCTCCAAAGGCGACTGGCATATATTTCCTCCAATAAAATTATTTCACTAACTCTTTCGAAAATATCCGATACAATGGTATAGGAGTATTTATGAAGATTTTTGTATTATTGATTTTAGCATCAATTAGCGCAACATTAAACGCTAAACCTTTCTGCATTTAACATAGAGGTGTCACAGAAAACTCTATTGAGAACTCACTATCTTCTATTGAAAAGGCCATTGAGGTCCAAAGCGATGGTGTTGAATTTGATATTCACCACACAAGAGATGGAATTGCCATACTAATGCATGATGAAAATCTAGAAAGAGTATCAAAATCTAAAGAGGGAATGAATTGTCCTCTTCAAACAGAAGTGAAATATCTTACTTTCTCAGAAATCAAAGCGAACTGCGAATTACAAAATGGTGAAGAAATCCCTACCCTTGAAGAAGTTTTAAGAATTCTCGAAACAGAAGAGCTCTTCACTTTCTTAGAAGTCAAAGATATTCCAAATGCAAGAACAGTTGCTCTTATTGAGAAGTATAATAATCAAAAGCCAGAACTGCTTAGAGTTATCTCTTTTGAGTCTAAGGCATTAAAGGTTTTTAAAAAGAAGAGAAAGAATTCAGATTTTTGGAATGAAGTTGATCTAATGAGAGTCTATAAATTTCTTCCGATATCTTTTTCTGACTACGGTATTGATATCTACTACAAGACAAGATTTATGGCCTGGTTACCAAGACTTTTTGGAAAAGAAATTGGAGTTTGGACAGTTGATTCAGACAAAGACCTAAGAAAGGTATTAAAGAGAAAGATTAAATTTGTCACAACTAATAATGTAGAAAGATGTATGGAATTAAAATAAGCTAGGCACTTTCATACCTAGCTTATCAATATAATTATTCGAGGATTAATGTTCTATCAAAAGGATTTAAGTATTGCTTCTTAAGTTCTAATTGCATTTCTCTATTGCTTTCAACTTCAAAGTGAGCAAATAAAGCTCCTTCAGTAATTTTCTGATTTTCATAGAAAGACTTCATGTAATTTGAAGCAAGTCCTTTAATAAAATCTGGAATTGGAAGAAAACTTACTCCAAGACCAGCTAATTGAAGAATCATTCTCTTTCTTCTAACTTTTGAAGGATTAGACATTACATAGGCAACCGCTGGCTTAGAATTGAACATTGAATCGTTGTTTACTAAGTTTACAATTTGCTCTTCCCCGTCAGCAACAACTTCTTGGAAAGCAAAGTTAATTCTTGTATCAATAGAAGAATATCTTCCTCTATTTGCTCTTAACTTAGAAGTTGCCATTCTAAAGTTTCCAAAGAATTTATTTGTTCCGTAAGTATGCCAATTACCTGCTGCCGCATCAGACTCCCACTTTGCATACCAAGGAATTTGAGACTCATAGATTGAAGAGAAGATTTCATCTGCTTCGCTCTTTGTAAATCCTAACTCTCCTTCAGGGAAAAGTTCTAGATAATGAAGAAGCATATTTTGATGATAGAGTCTTCTCTCTCTAACCATTCTCTCAACTTCAACTAGTACATAGCTTGCTGTATTTAAAACAGGAATTGAACTAAGTCTCTTCTTTGCAAAATTTAGCGCCCAAGTAACAACTTGATAAGTTACGTGTCTCTTATAAAAGAAGCGAGAATTATCAGGCTTAGCAATTATTGATGGATCAAGATATGAGATCGCATCAGAGAGCTTCTTCTCATAAGTTGAGATTACATTCTTAAATTCTGGAGAATTAAAAACTGCATCTACATCAATTTGCTCTAAAGCTCTCATTGAACTTACAACATAAGCAATATTTTCAGATGATTTATCACCCTTCATTACAGCATCAGGCATAAGCAGCTCTTCAATCTCTGCATCATAGTCACCCTTTTGCTTCATTAGGGCCTGCTCTAACTTTAAATTTTCTTTGATTTGTTGTAGATATGGAGCAATTGAAAAAGCGACTCTAAGCCCTGGCTCTTTAACAGAAATAACTCTACCTTGGTCATCTCTTACAATTTTAAATCTCTTTTCAAACGTAGCAGATGCAAATATCTGAGACGAAAATAGCACTACTGCTAAAAGACATGAAATCTTTTTCATTATTAATCCTCCTGATAAAAATGAATTTCTTTTATTCTAAGTCGAAGTCGGATTTCATACTAGGAATACATTCCCCTTGTAAGAAAAGAATAGATTAACCGAGAGCTACGATCGGATAAAAATGAGTATCGCCAAGTATCGTAGAAACTTCCCTAGAGTCATAAAGAAGAGAAAGGATTTCAGAGGAGTTTTCATAAGACCAAAGTAAACGGCAATTGGATCACCAATAATTGGTAACCAACAAAAAAAAGCGGGCCACCCACCATAGGACTCAAGTTTTATTTTATACTTTAGAATGCTGTCCATTTGAATCTTGAAATACTTTGAAAGCCATTCCCACTTTCCAAGTCTCCCTAGTATATAGCAGCTTAGTCCTCCAAGAGAGTTTCCAAAAGTTGCGACAACAAGAGCGAGGGCAATATCATCAAAAGATTCTAAGCTAGTAATATAGGCGAAGTGAAACTCTGAACTTATAGGAAGAATAGTTGCGGCTAAGAAGCTGGAAAGAAATAGGGAGGCTAGTTGTAGGCTAATGGAGACTCGCTAGATAATTCTCTTAAAACTCCGTCCCATAGTTTTACACGAAGTTCTAAGGACTGCTTTCCAATTTCATAGGCAGCCGCTAATTTCTTCTCGTCACCACCACAAAGCTCCTCTAGGCATTTCTTTGCCAATATAGAGTGCTCATCACCATCAAGTTCAATATGTCTTTCAATATAGTAGATAAGTGTTGG
This sequence comes from Halobacteriovorax sp. JY17, assembly GCF_002753895.1. Classification (NCBI taxonomy): domain Bacteria; kingdom Pseudomonadati; phylum Bdellovibrionota; class Bacteriovoracia; order Bacteriovoracales; family Halobacteriovoraceae; genus Halobacteriovorax; species Halobacteriovorax sp. JY17. Next base: position 1,047,222 of record NZ_NJER01000001.1, read on the forward strand.
GCAATTTATCTCTTCATTTTTGATATAGCTTAAAAGGCCTGTGAACATATCAGGAATTAGCTTCTCTCTTCCAAAGAAGAAAGCCGCTGCAACTTTATGGGGTTCATTTCCAAGTGCTAAATTCAAATTAAAAGACACAAAGGACTTAACTTCACTTGGAAGATCATTCATTTCATAATTTTCTAGGAAATCCCTAATTGCTAAAGTACTTGCCCCAACCTCTTCCATCGCTGATAGATAGAGAGAAAAGTGATCGCAAGCTCTTCCCTCTTTATCAAGATCACTTTCTTCACCAAGGACGATCTCATTAACCATGCGAACAATTTCTTTAGAATATTTTGAAGGACGCCAAGGAACTTCAACACATGTGATTTCTCTTTGGAGTGATTTTAATAGAGACATAAAGTCCCAAACAGCAAAGACATGATACTGCATAAAAACTTTCAGAGAATCTATATCTTCAATTTTCTTATAAACAAGATGATCTTCTAGAGAACTATGCAGGGCGTCTATTTCTTTTAGGAGGTTTTTCATAAGAACTTAAATACCAAAGAACAGATCTTTGGTACATGAAAAAATATTCTAGTCTTTTAGTTTCCGAGAAAATTCAAGGCTTGTATTATCCTTCTCAGGCTTATCAGAGGGCTCCTCTACTTCATTCATTGACTCAAGAGTCTCTTCCGTAGACTTTTCTCCGCTTGATATTTTCTCTTCTAGAATAGACTCATTAAGGTGTTTAAAATCTTCTAATTCTTTATCTCTCTTTTGATTTAAGTCTTCAAAGAAGGTTTCATTAACAAATTTTCTAATACCTTTCTTGTCAATTTCATCAACAGAGTGAATAAATCCTTTATAAATAAAATTAGGCCCATCTTTTTGATAGTAATTTCCATCCGTCGGAACAAGAGTTATGGCGCACTTTAATGGCATCGAGACTCTATAAGTTGTAGGCGAAAGCTCTCTCTCAGAAACAAAAGTAATTTCTGTTTCAGAGATAGTAATAACCTCAATATCATGAGTAATAGAGAGAAAACTTAAATCATCACGCTTACTTACATAGTAGCGCTTCTCTTCAAAGTCAGCTTTGGTTAATCTTCCATACTTCTTTGGATCTTTTTGTCTTAGAGAAGCGATCTTCGCCTCAACTTTTGCGTTATATTTATCTTCCTGCTTCCTTTCAAAGAGTTCGGCCATCTTTAAAATATAATCGAGATCCATATGTCCTTTATGACTAATGATCAAAGGATACTCATAAGTATCTTGCAAAGATTTTGAAGAAAAATTCAAACAATTAAATACTATAATAAAAGGGGTATAATTCTCAGTATTCTTAACTCTTTTAACAAGTCTTCCTAAGTGATTCAAAGAATTTGTTTCACGCTCTTTCAACTCTTCTTCAAGAGCTTCCTTCTCTACTAAGGTGAGGTTAGGATTATTAAACTTCATAAGAAAAGTCTTCGAAATTAAATTCATTCCTATTAGATGTGGAAATACTTTTTGAAGAGAGCTAAGATCCTCAGTCAAGACAGTCTGAAGCCTAATAGTATAAGGAAATTGATCAAGTGATGTCTTAACAGAATCTAAGAAATTCATCTCTCCATCGACTATGAGAATTTTCGTCTTCTTAGGTTTGGAAAATGTTATCTTATCATCAAGCCAAGCAAGATGTTTCTTCTTACAAACACGTAACTCATCGGCATGCTCACCTTGCCTAATCTTTAAATCATTTTGCAGCTCAAGAAGCCTATTTTTCTTTGCCTGTTCATCTTCTAGAGAGTTTGCCATCTCAAGATCAGACTCTGCAATAACAGGATCACTTACAAACTTAATCCCAAGCTCATAAGCGTAATCATAATCGTAGTAGAGATCACTAGTAACAACATTATTTACAATAAATTGGTTTGATGGAATCGTCTCCCTTGGAAAGGAAGTTTTAACTTCAAGCTGATCCCCTTTCGACTGAGAAAAGTTTCCTTCGGCCCGTATATACTCAGGAGTAATATAACCTATTCTAAAATCATTAATTAAACTTGCCTCTACAGGAGTTTTAAACTTACCTTTGGCAAATGTTGGCTTGGCCACCTGCTTTTCAAATGCCAGATACATTGGATGATAAATCACATCATGAATTTCACCGCACTTCACATGAGTGAAGTCCACACCAGAAGCTGAACACTCTCTCAGATACTTCTTACTATCAACAAGACCTACAATAGGAACTGTATCAAGTGTAGAAAGTCTCTTAAGCTGCCTAGAAAGTTTTAGAAAACATTTCGTGTTAACAGAAAAATCTATATAAATAATCTTAGGGTTTAATTTTAAGATATCAACGAGTAAATGAAGGTAACCATTTTCATCGGGAGAGAAACTGATAACCATAGAGAAATTCAAAGCTTCGTACTTTTGCTTAAAACGCTGCTCTAATGAATGGAAGTAGCCCTTATCATTTCCGCAATATACGATAATATTTGAATTCTTCTTTATTTCCGCCATCTTACCTCTTAAATAAAATTATACGAGGTAATTTCATTCAAAACAAGTCCTATAGTCGACAATAAATTATCTATTAATTTCAATTAGTTACAATGAGAAATAAAAGTTAGATTTCGAAGTCATCATAAGACTGACCATAATGCTCGTCAAACTCTTTAGTGAAGTACTTTCTTACAAAATACTGCCCAGAACGAATAGTTGAAATAAAACTATAATCTTCTAAGTTTCTTAGTGATTGGTAAATGTCTTCGAGAGTAATTCCTAAATGCTTGGCCATTTCCGTATGGCTCATAAGCTGTGAAATTCCATGTTCTTTATAAAGATTTGCTCTACACCATACTCTTCTATAAAGATACATAAGAACCATGATCTCAACTCTAGTCAATTTATAGTGAGTGAGAATATCATCAAAGAAAATATCTGGAATTTTTGAAACAGTAGGACTTGAATCACGAGAATCACTAAGCTTAGTATTCTCTCCAGAGGTTTTAGATCTGTGATCAGCTAGAATAGAATGTAAATCAACCATAGATGTATCCTCTATTGACTCCCTACCTATAGACATTATTCCATAATTCAGAATTCGAAGCTACACAATTTATTTAGGCAGAAATTGCCCTCCCCATAAGCAGGAGTTCATGGGATTTAAAGGGCCTTGGGACTTCGTGTTCAAATCCCAGGGCCCTATAGAAACCAAGGTTATCTGCGTCGGTAGACGTTATCAAATGGACACCGTCAATACGTGAGCAATTCAGTTCATGTAGATAATGCTCAACTAATTTCCTACCTACGCCTTTTCCTTGATGGTGGGGGCTACAGTTAATGTGAAAATGCGCGGGGAACTTCTCAAAACAATCTTTGAAAAGTTCAGGTCCTGGAATAATAAAGTTCTCAAGGGCCTTTACTGAATTCATATGACCAGAGAGATAACCAGCAACTTTTTTCTCAATCAAATAGAGATAGAAGTAATCTGGAGAAAATTTTAAATAATCACCACACCACTTATTAAAGAAACTCTCCTTATGATTGTCATCTTTGAATACTTTAATTGACGAGCACGTGTAGAATATTTCTTTAATCTCTTCTAAGTACTTTTCTTGAATGTCTTTGCTTAAACTTGCGTAAGAGACAATTTCCATTTAATTATCATATCAAGAATTTAGATATTTTTAATTATATGACAATAAATTCCTAGCATTGATATTTGAGGCTTACTTATTGTAGGAAGAGTTTTCTGATAGAGTGAATCCTTTTCAATTTCTCTATCTAGAAGTTCAAGTAGATCTTTAGAAAGATAGAAATTCAATACTCCTTCAGGGATTTTATTCTTCTCTTTGTGAAGGCGACTGATTGCTAAGAACCTCTCATCTAAAATTGAATGTTCAAAGCCATTTTTTAGAATTTCCTTCTTAAATTTTTTAAGATCAATTTTATAGAGACCCTTAAGACTTATAATTGTTTTTAAAAGAGTTTGTTTAACTGTAAAACTTTGTCCAAGTTTTTTAAGAGTCTCAATAGACGCCCCCTCCTGAATAGAGTAGTTCATCACGAGATCAATTAATTCGTCACAAGGAGAAAGCTTAAAGATTGCAACTTCATCAAAAGTGCTCGCCCATTCAGGAAGCTTCACTGCAAACTTCCTACGAGCAAAGTCCATCTCATAGAGAAGTTTCTCTAATCCAATCTTAGCTCCCTCCTGCTTAAAGTAATGTAGAGAGAGTTTCTCTAGATTAAAGTAAACAAGATCATCTTTAAGTCTTCGACTTAAAGATAGCTTATGAGCAACCTTGAATCTAAGAGTTCTAAGGAAACGAACAGGATCTTTAAAGAAATCACTTGTGATGTAATCGAGTTCTTTGCTTTCTATAGACTTCATTCCATTAAATGGATCAATAAACTTTAACTCTTTTCCAAACTCAATACCAAGGGCATTGAGGCTAAAGTCTCTTCTAGCAAAAGACTCTTCATAACTATAATTACTAGAAAACTTTACGGAGAAATCTGAATGGCCAAAAGTATCTTTCCTATCATCATAAATTTCGATTCGAGGACTAGAAATTTCGAGATCAAGAGTATTGATTTGAACTCTCATGATATTAAATCTTAAGACTTCAACCTTTGCATTTGGCAACTGTTCTATCTTTAGCCCCAAACTTTTAAACTTCTCTTCCCAACAAGAAGTATCAACCTCTACAACTGATCGTACTTCGAAATCAAGATCCTTAGACAAGCTTCCATAGAGAGCGAAGTCTCGAACAGCTCCACCTACAAGAGTGAGAACATAACCCCAATTCAAAAGGAGTTCTGAAAAGTCCAATAGCTCCCTTGGTAGAATCGTTTTAAATTTCGCGAGGTCTATTGTTTTAGACATTTAGTTAAGTGGGTTCTCACCATTTGTTAGCATTGCTAACGTAGATTGAATTCTAAGTAATTCTTCACTACCTTTATGATGAACAATATAGAATTTCCCATTAGATACTTCAAACTTCTCACCAAGTGTATTTACTTTATCTTTAAAATAGGACCTACCAAGAACGTGCTTTGGAACAACGGCCATTCCCATTCCTTGTTGAACAGCTTGAAGCATATTTCCGTGAGAATTTATAGCGTAGCGAACATTTAACTTCTTTGGAAATTTTCCAAAAATATCTCTACACCACTTCTGTAGTAAGTGATCTTCTTGTTCAAAGAGAATTGTTGGAAGAGTTGAAATATCTTCAAGAGTAATATTCTCAGGGTCAATGTCAAAGTCCGTATCTTTTGGATAAACAACAGTTGAGACCTCTTCACTTAGAAGAGTTTTCTCTCCTACAGATGGAAGTGACTCTTCAGGTAGAATTAAGAAATCTAGCTGATAACTTTCAAATGCACGAACAAGGTCTTCTTGAAAACCGAGAGTAATTTGAACCGTTAGATCTTCCCACTTCTTAGCGTACTCAAGCATTTCGTGAGCAAGCCAAGATTTACCTACACCAGTAAGTGTTCCAATTCGAACTTTTCCAGACATACTTTCTTTATCATTTTGAATCTCTTCAAGTGTATCTCCAAGACTTCCTAAGAAGTTTGAAGCGAGAGCAAATAATTTTTCACCTTCTGGTGTAAGAACCACCTTCTTACCCGAACGCTTAAAGAGTTTCACTTCAATTTTATTTTCAAGATTCTTTATACTCTGTGAGATTGCTGATTGAGTGACACTTAAGTCTTCTGCAGCTTTAGAGAAACTCTTTGCCCTAGCTACGGCCACCAACGTCTGTAATTGAGAAGTCTCAATCATGATAATTCCTTGAAATAAGTTAAAGAACATTAGGTATAACTTATAAAGATAATTAGTTCAAGAAAAATAATTTGATTGTGTAAAAATATTCGGCCCAGACTCGGGCCGAAAAAGATTCTATAACTTACCGTCGTCAGCTAGCTTCTGCAATGCTTTAAGACGTGTAATTTTGTAAACAATTTCGTTTGCCCCATCATCCATTCGACTACTAGTACAGCTCCCATAGGATAAGTCTTGTGAGCCCTGAACCAGAATTCCTTCCACAAGTCCTGTATTTGCGTCTAGAACCGGAGAGCCAGAGTTTCCACCGTAAGTATCAAGGTCAGTCTTAAATGTTTTTCCAAATGATCCTGAAACTGTCGCGTTGTCAGCTATCTTTAATGGAAGTCCCATTGGGTGGCCAATCACTAGAACTTCAGTTCCATTTTTCACTCTTCCCTTTGTTCTAAACTTTAAAGGAGTTCTTCCTCTAACCTTACGGTCAAGTTTAATAATGGCGTAATCAGTTGTGCCAAGTAGAGGGATACTTACCTCTTCCTTTGCAACAATTCCTGCACATTGGTAAATATCATTATTGGAGATTAAACTCTTTCCAGCAGTGAAACCAAAAACCCACTGATTAGAAGCGCAGTCACTATATGATCTCATGCAATGTCCCGCTGTAACGAGAAGATCGTCGCCAACTAGGAACCCTGTACAACTCATAAGAACTGGTTGATCAGCAAAGCGCTCCCCCGGACAAGCATTTATTGCTTCGTCTAGAGTTGTTCTTGAGTAATCAGAAAAGCCACTAATTCTTGATGTATAGAGACTATAATCACTAACTCTTCCAGCAACGGAGTTAGCAAGTTTTTGAATATTTCGATTTGGATACTCTGAAACCTCTTTTCTATCATCTTGTCCATAAATCACTTTAGGGGTAGCTGCTAGAGCAGAGCTCGAGACTAGAAGAATAAGGCACACGGCACTTGTAATTTTTTTCATATAAACCTCAAATTTTAAATTAATGCGTCGCATGATACATCAATTTAAATCTTTAAGGTTGAATGAAGTAAAATTTACGTCATCAATAAACCTCTGATATTACTTACTTCAAGCTATACTTAGTTCCAAAAAATAGAAATTTACTTCCTCTATTGCTAGAAATTCCTCTACCTGTCTGATCTTTAAAGCTCGCATTTATAAAACCCTTATTCCTAGAGTCTAACTTAACTAAGCGAACTTTAATCACTTCACTCTCACCTTCAAGCTTTCTATCTGAAAAATCTAATTGAATTGTTTCCTCTCTATATTCAGTTGTTGAAAATAAACAACTAAAACCAATTTGTCCTGAAAGAGGATTCTGATGGGCCACTGTTTTTTGGCAAACTCTGTATTTCTCTTTAAATTTAATTGTTACATCATCAGGAGTGTCTTTAGTTCTTTGGATTATAAATTCATTGTCGTTTGTTCCTTTATTAAACATGGTTCTATCCATAACGACTTCTTCTTTATCTAAGACTATTGCTCCTTCGACCTCAACCTCAGTTAAACAGTGCTGACATTCATAGTTAATACTATTAGGCCCTGACTTTGCCTCATCTAATACTTTCACTTTATGAATTGTATCTTTTAGCTCTTCAAAACTTTCTTCCGTCTTTCCAGCGTAAGCAATGGAACTTGAAAGAACGATTAACCAAATAATTTTCTTCTTCACGGATATACTCCTATTGTTTTTTTAACTCATCTATTAATTCATTGAACTTATCTCTAGTCATTGCGATGGTTTCACCTGCTTGATCAACGACAACAATCGTAGTCATTCCACCGACAACGGCTCCCGCAGGATAAACTCCACCAACAGCAACTGGAGTGAGCACTAACCATCCAAGTTCAGTGACAGCAAATGTCTTCCACTGCTCATTACTAAATCCTGCTTTACTACTCTCAAGCCCATCTTCCAGGGCCTTAATTGTACTATGCTTTGGAGGGCCATACTTAGCAGTTAAATCTTTAGCAAGTTTCTTTATTGTAATTTTATCAAAAGTTTTTGAAAGCCCTTTTGGCATAGAGAGTATCCCCGCCTCGTCTAGAGCAATACGAGCATCGTGAGTACAGGCCTTAGAGATTCCTCCCTTTTTAGCAACTTGATGAATAGTTTCAAGTTGAGCAGGAGATATATCTAGAACATAGTGAGAACCAGGAACAACTTGATCCAAACTCTCAAAACTATCAGCTTTCTTATTACTCGCAAATGTTCTACCATTCACTCTCCTTGGAAGAAGCCATGAGGAACCATCGAATGAAAAGGCCTTCATTACTTTCTCTCCATTTTCTTCAACTTCTTTAAAGTAGCGAAGTGTAATATGTCCTCGTCCCGAATTAAACTCTACAACAACTGACTTCCCTCGAGAACCTTCAGGAACCATTTCGGAAAGCCTTAAGACTGAATTATTATTTGCAAACGTCTCTAACCCTATACACATTTCTTTATTTGCACTTAGAATTTTTGGATCGAGACACTTCTTATGCATTCCTTCAATTGTCTTTGAGTTTTCGGCAGAAAAATTTGCACAACCTTTTGAACTTCTATTTCCGATACATCTTCTAAAGACACTACTTTGTAGAATATCACTTTCTTCTTTAGTTGCTTTAAACGTTGCCTTTGGAATAAAGGGATCGTGAATTGCTCTCGCTATTTGTCCACTAAACGCAGGTAGAAATGGGAGGGCGTCGAGAGAACTTAAAAGAGAAGCTGTCACACAAGCTTTCATATCTCTCTTCTTTAAATAATGAATTCCTTCATCAGCTTTCTTTGGACATGAAAATGCACTTCCCTCATTATTTACAACTTCTAATTTATTAAGTTCTTCATTACAGATATCCATCGACTCATCAATACTCTTATAGAGAAATGTTGAATCTGCTCCGATAGCGGCTGCCCTAACAGTCAAAGCAATACGTCCAAGTTGGCCGGCCCTAACAGCGAGAGCCGCTCCACCGGTAACAAGAGTCAAACCAATATTTAAACTTGTCTTTGCAGCAAAAGAGTTGAAGTCATTCTTTAAGTCTCTCGTTCGATCTAAACACTCTGGAAGTTGATAGAGTTCCTCTCTTGCAAGCTGCTGCTCTCTAGATTTAGGACTCGCTAAAATTTCGTCTCTCTTAAAATCAAAGGAAGTTGATTGATAAGGAATTTTTCTAAACTCATCTTCAAACTCATCGCAATTGCCATCATCACCATAGAGAATACAATTCCCCATAGAGAAGTGCTTATCTATTTTTTCTTTTAATGCTCTCTTATTGCTAATGAGCTGGTCTTTAAGAACTTTCTTAAAATTAATTCTAGACGGAGATTCTATATCTCCCTCAACGATTCTTTCAATATATTCAACGGTCTTATCTCCTTGCAAGAGAGAGTTCTCGGCCTTAATAAAGGCGATAGCAGATTTTAGCTCTCGCAATTTCTTTTGTCGTATAACACTTCCACCTCTGCCATTATACTTTCTCCTAACTTCTTTCATCTTCTTAGAAATCGCAATTATAGGAGCGATAGCATCTTCAAAGAGGTGATCTGAAAGTTCAGCTAAACCATTTTGAGGCCCACAGCTCTCACTCTTTAACTTCTCACAGAGATGAGCATTCTTTGGAAGATTATATTTTCCACAAGGAAGACCATCGTCTAATTTATTTCCAATGACTGAATTAATTTGAATAATTTCTCTTGAGAGTTTTTGAGTATTCTCTCCAATTTTATTTAAGTAATTATAGCTCATTGAAAGGGCCACTTTCTTTTGAGTTTCAACTTGCTTGCTCGATTTATAATTCTGATCAAAGCACTTATTAAAAGTTTTAGAAAAATAATCTTCCCTTATCCCTAAATCTCTTTGAGTGCTTCCAGCATAGGCCTTTTCTAAATCACTTGAAGAAATTGCATCAATACTTGGAACAGTTTTCTTACAAGACTCCCACGGCGAATCACTAAGCATCCAAAAGAATAATCCTGTCTGGCTATCGTGTTCAAACTGCCTCGCCATATAAGGACATTCAGACTTCTCTTGAATATCTTGCCCACACTTAATTCGAAAAGGATCATTCAATTCCTTTAGAGAGCTCTCAACTAAGCCAAGCACATTAATCCCCTCTAGGGCCTGAGCTTGCCCAATAAATAGAGTCAAAAATAGAATTAAGCTTTTTAGTTTATCCATAGTACAAGAGCTAATCGGTCAACTATACTATGGACTTTAGAAGTTCGTAATTTTAGATACTTAGAAATGATCAACTACTTTAAAAGGTCTCTTACAGGAGTCACACTCTCACCCTGGCAATCTGCTCCAGAACCAACATCTTCGCAGCGGTTGACTACAAAACAACCTCTATCAAGGTCTTTCACATAATCCTCTGCTCCCCTTACAAGGATGCCCACCACTTCATTCGTAGATTGTAAAAGAACGGGAGAGCCAGAGTTTCCAGCAAAAGTATCTAGGTCTGTTTTAAAAGAGTTCTCACTCTTGCTCTTTACCTTTCCTGACATGGCCAGCTTAAGTGGTAGATTAGAAGGGTGCCCTATAGAAAAGACAGAGTCTCCAACTCTAACTTCCTTCTTAGAAAGTTTAAGTGGAGAGATATTTAAAACGGGACGATCTAACTTTATAAGAGCAAAGTCCCTAGGATTCATACCTCTTTTAATTACTCTCTTACATCCATAGACTTCATTTTTTGAGAGCTCACCTGATCGAACTTTACTGAGTTCCAGTCCAAAGCTCCACACATAATTCTTACAAGCAGCTTCTCCTGTCACGCAGTGGCCAGCAGTTAAGAGCGTATCTTTAGAAATTAGAAAACCGGAACAAGTGGTGAGAGTTTCTTGTGAATAGAATTTTTCATCGCTACAGAGATAACCATTTCGAAATTGATTTCCCATAATTTGCTCGCCCAGCTTCTTTAGAGAGAAAGAGAAGTGGTCTCCTCTATCTTTGAGTGAAGAGCGCTTAATCATTCCTGCAGTAGCGTCGGCAAGCTTTTGATAGGACGCAGAGACTTCATGATACTCTCTTCGGTCATCACTTCCATATACTGCCTTACTGGTAGCGAAAGAGTTATTCAAAAATAAGAGAGAAAGGGATACAACTAAAATTTTCATATTCAAAATTCTTAGCATCTATGAATGGATTTAAAAATCACCTTGAAATTTTAACAGATAAAAAAAGGCCTATCACTAGGATAGGCCTTCATTAAAAATTGTTTTTTGATTTTTGCTCGCGTTCTAATCGTCGTTAGCAAGCTTCTCAGCTCTGGCCTTCATAACATCAGATTGGATGTTCGAAGGACAATCGTGGTATCTTGAGAATTCCATTGTGTAAGTTGCTTTACCAGCAGACATTGATCTTAGGTCATTTGAATAACCAAACATCTCAGAAAGTGGAACTTCAGCGTTAACGATAATCTCTCCACCTGGATCAGTTTCAGAACCTTGGATCATCCCTCTTCTAGAAGAAATATCTCCAATAACACCACCCTGATACTCATCAGGAGTTGTTACTTCAACTTTCATAATTGGCTCCATAAGAACTGGTTGAGCAGCGTTAATCGCTTTTCTCATCGCTTGTCTAGCAGCAATTCTAAAGGCCATATCTGATGAATCCACATCATGGTATTTACCGTCTTGTAGGAAGATTTCACAGTCAATAACTGGGAAAGCTGCAAGAGGACCTTTGTCCATAACGTCTTGGAAACCTTTTTCACAGGCACCGATAAATTCGTTAGGAATTGATCCACCTTTAATTTCATTATTAAACTTGAAAACCTGATCTTCTTTATCTTTTCTATCAGCTGTAAGTGGCTTAAGAACACCAACGACTTGACCGAATTGACCAGAACCACCTGTTTGCTTCTTGTGAGTATACTCAAAAGGTGTTTCAGTTCTAATTGTTTCTCTGTAGTTAACCTGAGGAGCACCTACGATAACTTCTGCACCGAATTCACGCTTAAGTCTTTCTACGTAAATTTCAAGGTGTAGCTCACCCATACCAGCAATTCTTGTTTCACCTGATTCTTCATCAGTGAAAACGTGGAAAGTTGGATCTTCTTTAAGGAATTTCGCAAGACCTTTAGACATCTTCGCTTGCTCGTTCTTATCTTTACAAGAAATTGAAAGCTCGATTACCGCTACTGGTACGTGAATACCTTCTAGAGAAAGTCCGATTGTGTCAGAGTCACCAACAAAAGTGTCACCTGAAGCACAGTCAATACCAACGATAGCAATGATATCACCTGCGTGAGCAGAATCAATATTTTCTCTATCATTTGAGTTCATTCTAACCATTCTACCAACTCTAACTTTCTTACCAGTTCTTGAGTTGAATACAGTTTCACCCTTATTAAGAGTTCCTCTATAAATTCTTGTATATGTTAATTGTCCGAATTGCTCATCAGTGATCTTAAATGCCATAGCAAGTAATTCTTCTGCTGGATCTGGATTAATAGCGATAACTTCGTCATTCTCTGTTTTAGCAGTTGGAGGAACGCAAGTAAGAGGTGAAGGAAGGTATCTTGTAACCGCTTCAAGAAGAACTTGAACACCTTTATTTTTAAAGGCAGAACCCATGTATACAGGAGTAAGAGCAAGAGACTGAACACCAATCTTAATACACTTGTGAAGCTCTTCTTCAGTTGGCTCGTTACCTTCTAGGTAATTTTCCATAACTGCGTCGTCGTACTCCGCAACTTTATCAATCATTTCAGAACGTAGTTCTTCAACTTTTTCAGCTAGATCAGCTGGACACTCTTCTTCTCTGATTTTTTCACCGTTATCACCATCAAAGTAATAAGCTTTCTTAGTGATAAGATCTACAACACCATTAAAGTTTTCTTCAGCTCCAATCGGACATTGCATAAGAACAGCATTGTGGTTTAGTTTTTCAACTAAAGCATCTCTACCGTTAAATGCACTTGCACCCATTCTGTCCATCTTATTTAAGAAAGCAAGTCTTGGAACGTTGTATCTCTTCATTTGTCTATCAACAGTAATTGACTGTGACTGAACACCTGAAACAGAACAAAGAACTAGGATCGCGCCGTCAAGAACTCTTAGAGATCTTTCAACTTCAACAGTGAAGTCAACGTGACCCGGAGTATCGATAATATTAATTTTAGTATCTTTTTCAATACCGTCAGCAAAAGTTGTCCCTTTACCAGAAATACCTTTCCAGAAAACAGTCGTTGCTGCTGAAGTAATTGTAATACCTTTTTCTTTTTCAAGTTCCATGTGGTCCATAGTTGCACCAGCACCACCACCACGAACATCTTCGATTTTGTGGATCATGTCACAGTAAAAAAGGATACGTTCAGTAAGAGTTGTCTTACCTGAGTCAATGTGTGCCGAAATACCAATATTTCTGGTTTTCGCCATCAATTTGTTGTTGATCATGTCTGCTCCAATTGAGGTTATATTAGACTAATTCATAATAATAAAATGTATATTTTCAAAGTGGCATCTTAGAGAAATTAAGGGCATGAGTCAATCGGCAAGTTGAATCAAATCCAGAAAATTATTGCACTTTCTCCCTTAGATCGTTGACAATATGTTACATAATCCTTAATTAAGGAAACATTCTAATATTTAAAATTCAAAAGACGGATCAAACTTTTTATGAAAGGCGACTTAAGCAAAGAAGACCTATACGAATCTGTAAAAACCCTAGTTGAGTGCGAAATTCCACATATTCATTTGGATCAACACAAGCTATTTACCTTATTCAGCGTTGCGTTCCAATATATTCTCTTTCAATCTACAAAGAATCCAGGGGCTTACATCCTTAGAATCGAAGATAGCCAGCTAGCAGATAAGCTCTCGAAGAAATCAAAAGACCCATCAACTAGAAAATTCATGCAATCCTTACAAGTGCCAAGAAAGCTCAAATACGGAAAATCTATGTTCTTCCTAGACTTCTTTCACATTGGGTCATGGAATTTAACTAAAGATATTAAGGCCGAGAAATTAAAAGGTGCCATCATAGTCAAAAATACTTCGTCAAAACCTATGGAGTTCATAGATCTTGAAGAAGGTGAAGAAGACATCATGGCCAGTCTTCCAAAGAATTACTTTTTAACCTCCCTACAAGAGACAATGCCCAAGACAATTACCATTGCTTTTGAACAAGAATTTGAAGGCGTTGAAACACTTTCCTTTCCATTTATCAAAAAAGAGAAGCAACTCTCAATTTCAGGTGTCACTATTGGAAAAGATATTGATTGGGACAATTTAGACGACTAAATAAAACTAAAGAACGCTCCTTAATTTTACCTAAATTTCAACACTGTGACACAATTTTAGGCCACTCTTCCCCTATCTATTGTCACATTTTCAATTACTTAAGTGATCTTTTATTGTTTTCATAAATAAAGATTATCCTATAAAGAACCGATGAACTTAACAGTCTATATGGTTAATAAGGAAATCTACCCATGAAGAAGTTTCTATTTCTTACTCTAATACTCATTTTTTCAGCGTGCTCTAAAAAAGGCGCGGGAACTCCTGCCAAACTAAGGTTACTCTCTTCTGCCATAACAGCAGGACTGACAACAGCAGGTGGGGCGATCATCACAGGAAAGAGCTCAACTGGTGAAGCCTTCCAAATGGGACTCCAACTTGGAACGGAATCAACTGATATAGAACTCTCTCCTGGAGACTGGGAATTTGCGGCGATTACATGGGAAAATGAAAATGGACTTGGCCCACTAACAGGAAAGAATAGATGTGCCCTTTCAAATGCTAAAATTGAAGGTGAAGAAGTTGTTGTTGATTTAAACTTAAGTCCTGCAACTTGTACTCTAAGTTTCTTTAGTACTCCTGAAAATATTACGACTGATCAATTTAATACTTTAAGACTAGTGGCATGTTCGAATCTATCGAACATTGTTGATGACAACTCATCATGTTCATCCAATCCATTACAACAAGGAAGTAATTTAAGTTATAGAATTGTCTTCAAAGGTATGAACTTGTCCAATGGAGCTGAGTTATCAAGTCTCTCCTCTGCTTGTATAAAAGACATTAACTTAACAAACTCTGACTACATCACAAATTATAAACTACCGTTAAATTCAAATGGAAATTTTCCATTTCTTATTGCGGCCTATGAAGGACTAAATTGTGAGTTTGATGACCTTGAGTCAACTTACCTCTTTCAAGCTTCAAACCTTACGGGACGACCTTTAGCTGACTCTCAAGTTTTCGCTGGCCCATCAGCAGGTCAAACATCTTTCTTCTTCGCTGACAATTACGCTGGAATTGGAGATAATACTTTTGCTAATAGTGGAATGCTCCCTCCTGCTCAAACAATTCAATATCGCTATGACGATCCTACGGAATCCGGCGGTGGTGGTGATAACTATCAAAATACCAGAGAGGCCTTTAATAATATTGTAGGTTCTCAAAACCTTACGAGTCCTTGGACCCTAGGTTCAAAGGCTAAGCTATCAATTCCCATCTCAGATGCCGCGGATGAAATAATAGCTATCGAGTCTACATCACAGACTGATATCTTCAATAGCATAAGCTTTAATTTTAACAATTTTGGGTCAGAATGCCCTACAGCTACAACATTTGATAGCGCGACAAAGACTTTTACAATTAATTACTGTCCTCAATTCGACAATCTTCCAACGTATACAACGACTAATGATATAGTAAATTCACTTAACACCGCACTCACAAACGCAGGATTTATCCCTGGCTTAACTGTAACCAATCTAAGACCAAGTAGTAATCTTTCCGGATCAATTACTCCTGGGAGTACAGCACTCGATATGGGAAGAGAAGCTGAATCACCATGGAAGAGAAACTCTGGTCTCTACGGAGAAATTGCAGGAGCTTTTCACGGTCACCTAGGTGCGATACTTTTTAGAGCTGGTTATGAAACGTGTTCTGAAATTCCAACTTCTGGCTCGTTTCAATACGACCTAGGAGATAGAGACATTATAGAATTTAGATTTTCCTCTGGAAAAATTCCAATGACGAGTTGGATGACAGGTTTTGGAACTGTAGAGAATCCAAATATTTTTGAAAAGAGAGTTGCTTTCTATGAAGAAGGGCAGATGCGTGAATTCTATGAATTCAATTGCACTGGAAATAAATTCGCTGGCTTCTACAGATCAAATCATATAGATGTTAATGAAGATCACCGAGTTGAAGCTTACTTCGACGCTCAAGACTCTGACCATTTAAAGTTTGAATCCAATATCTATGACGTTCAAAATTATGGTGGACAAAACTCACAGAGAAAACAATGGTCTTATCTAGTAAGTGATAATAGTGTTCAAAATGTAAAGCTCTGGACAGCTAGATATTATAACGATCAAGCAGTACCTATAGAACATGGTGATGTCTATGCAGCTCAAATCACCGACTCCCTGATCTACACTTCTTCAAAACACTATGACTCTGCTCAGCTTTTGAGTGGCCATATTGATTTCGAAACAAATACAGATACACATCAAGACTTTAGTTATGATGGAACTCCTTCGACATCAACAGGATTTACAAATCCTCTTGATATTTCCCCATCAACTCTTGCAATGAATCAACTACAATTTCCAAAACTTCGTGAAGCCGTTCCTACTCACCTAGCACCAATGTCTATGCATGACTCAAGACTCTTTGCTGGCTTTGGACCTAACGTCACTTATCAGGCATATAAGAGAACAATGGATTTCTTTGATGATTGGAACTCTAGATTGAATGGAGTATCAGGCTGCTTAGCTGATCTAAATGAGGTTCATCAATTCTTATTAGGCGATGCAACTTCTCTCTTTCCAGATTCAGTGAACTACGTTTACGCCCATAACTTTACTTCGGTCTATACTATGAGCAATAGTTTTATTAGTTCTAATGGCTGTACTCAGATAACTTGGGATACTAGTTTCAATGCTATAACAATTGATCCACTTAGCTTTAGAAATTACGATGAAATGGCTGCCGTTTCCCAAGATCAACTTACAGAAGGAACTCTTTTTAATTTTTCTATTCCAACAACAATTCTAGGTTCTCCACAAGTATTTACAAATACCTTGGTTGCAACTAGTGAAATTCCAGGTTCAGGGCAAAATAAAGGAAGCTTGAGATTATTTGGAGATCAAGACTATGAGGCTCTTTACATGGGGCCACCCCCTCCTATCCAATCAGGATCAACAACTTTATTCACAGTGCCAGTCGCGGGCGTTTATCCAGGGTCTACAACTAATGTAGGAACAACTGGCGTATCTGGAACCGCGTCTTGTAACTTTGACCCTACTTTTACCATGCTTATGTGTACACCAGATGGTGCTCAAGCTACTAGTGATGTCTGGACTATTGAAATTATAAATCCGCCTCTAGGTAGAAATGTAATAGAAACCACAACAATCACTGCTCCGTAGACAATTAAACAAGTCACTTACTCAAATATAGGCCACCAATTCTTGGTGGCTTATGACACTTTTTTCATCATTTTCAAATAAACTTTATTATATAGATACCGATAAATTAAGTACTTTAGTGTAACTAATAAAGGACATAGTTTTGAAATTTCTCACTCTTATCACTCTTCTACTTCTAACTGCTTCTTGTTCCAAGAAAGGCGGACAAACAAGTGCTGACTTTAAACTCGTTTTAAGTGGAATATCCGGATTAACAACAAGTACTGGTGGAGCAATGCTTTGGGGAAAAGCTTCTTCGGGTGCAAGCTTTTCTGTGAATTTAAATTCAATTGCAGGAGACCTAGAACTAGAGCTTAGAAATGATACTTGGGACTTCTATGCCATCACATGGAATAGCTTAAGCGGCCTAAATATAGATGGTGTCACAAGTTGTGCTACTTCAAAAGGAAATATACTTGCAGGAGGAGAGCTTTCAATTGACTTAAGTTTATCAAATCTAAACTGTGCTCAAACAGACTTCTCTCCAACTAACAACTACGTCGCAGCAGAATACACCTTTCCAAAGTTGAACCTAAGTAGTTGTAAAGATCTTTCAAATTTAACAACTTCAGTTCCATGTGCGCCGGACCCAGCCAATCACAATATAGGTCACCTTAGGTCTTATCGAGTGATACTTCCAGAATTTATTGAAGGTGATGCCGGAGACTTTTCTCTATCAAACTCACCTCTCATTTCAGAATGTATAGTCGACCCAGGTCCAGGAATAGAGTCGCATTTAAATAGTGATGATTTAAACCTTCCCCTAGGAAATGGAAGTACACCATTTAGAACAATCTTAAGAGGATACTTTGATCAAGCATGTGGAGAGACAAGAGGCTTTGTTGACGACATTTATAAAAATGGACTCTACGCTCCAAACGAAGCAATTTTAAATGGAAACCTTCGAACATATTCGTACACTGACTCAACAGTAGAGAAATTCTTTGTTCATCACCTACTAACTTCTGCAAATGCATGTAATTTAGCAAGTCCTGTTGTCGGAGAATTCTCGACAGGATCAGGAACTACGGATGACCCTTACGGGATTTGTACTCCAGAACAATTTAATTCTGTTGGAGATGATACAGGACTTCTCTCAAGTAACTTTGAGTTACTAAGAGACTTAGACTTTGGAGGATATTCTTCAGGAGTAAACGATCCTCTAGGAAGTATTGCTTGCTCTGACCTTGGAACCTCCATCGTCCCTTTTGGAGGACTAGACTCCAACCCTAGTTGTGGATCACCAATCACGACTCCTAACGTATTCATGGGTAATTTCAACGGGAATGGACATTGGATGAGAAATATCTTTCTAATGGAAGATGACTTTTCCTACCTAGGAATTTTTAGAAAACTTCAAGGAAATGTCTCCAATCTTAGAGTTGAAAATATTGAAATTGAAGGTAGCGCCTATGTCGGAGCGATCGCTGGTCACGCCGAAGGTGCATCCTCTTCAATAACTAACGTCATTGCTCATAAGGGCTTTATTGCAGGCAGCAATAGCTCTGCTCCAGTCTATGTTGGAGGACTTGCTGGTCAGCTTGCCATGAACTTTAACTTTTCAGGCAACCATGCCCTTAGGTTTGAAGTTGAAGGGGACGGTGACTATATTGGAGGGCTCGTTGGTAATAGTGAAGCCTCTATCCTCTCATCTTCTTTTACAGGAAGTATAACCACAAGCGGTAATCAAGCAACTGCGCCTTCTTATATTGGAGGAATTAGTGGAAAGCAAATGTCAGGAGATATTATTGAATCAAAATCAAATGGTGGAATTGTAGTATCGGGAACAAATATTGGTGGGATCACCGGCTATCTCCCAACAAACTCTTCGATACTAGACAGCTACTCTCTGATGGCACTATACACAGCTCATCCAGGACCAGCGATAAATCTAGGCGGACTCGTTGGAAACGCATCTGGTTCAAATGTGATCTCCAATTCCTACTTCGCAGGAAGTACTAAATCTTCTTGCCCCACAGGATGTAATGTCGGCCAAATGGCCGGTCTGCAAGCTGGGACAACATCTCCAGACTCTTATGGTGTTGGTGTTGACTTATCCCAAGGCGGGTTAACAGGAAGTTTAATAAGTTACTCTACTCTCGAAACTCAGTACTTTTCAATCTCGCTTGCCACAGGCTGGAGCTGGGGAACGATATGGCAAGCTCAAATAGAAGGCTCCCTTCCAAGACTCTCTTGGGAAACTCCTGAATTAGACCACTGTGTGGCAAGTATTAACTACGATCCTATCTCTCTACAAATTGCAGCTGGAAGAGGAAGCGCAAACTCTCCTATTGAAATTTGCTCTCCTACACAGTTTAGAGATCTTAAGAATCACTCTGGGAAGAACTTCATTCTCTCAAATAATATTAATCTCCGCGAATTTACAGAAACTGACTCTTCAGTCAATTTCACTAATAAACTCAACGGTAATGGCTACGCCATTCACGATCTCTTTATGGGTAATGCCTCCGTAGATGACTATGCCCTTATAAAAACTATTGGGACCAATGGAGTTATTGAAAATTTAAATATTATAGGACTAGATATTGAGTCTTTTTTTGCAACAAATGTTGGAACTCTCGCGGGCACAAACCTTGGTCTTCTCGACAATATAAATGTCATCGCCTCTAAAACCACTGGAGGAATTAATATTGGTGGAATTGTTGGTAATAATGGCCCTGGGGCAATCATTAAGAATTCAAAGTATAACTTTGGAATTGGAGTGATAGGAACAGATAGTGTTGGCGGAATTGCTGGACAAAATAGTGGGCTCATCACTAAAAGTGTCAGTAATGGCTACTTCGATATAACGGCGACAACTAATAATCTTGGCGCTGTCACTGGATACAATAATGTCTTGGGGGTTGTCTCAGAGGTTTCCTCCTCTTCAACGATCCACTTAAATTACGAAGGAAACTCAATTGGAGGAATCGTTGGATATAACCACGGTCGCGTTGAGAATGTTATTAATAATCCATATTCAAGTATCATTATTAACTATACGCCTAACTCAAATATTGGAGGTATAGTTGGAAAGAATGAAACCACAGGAAAAATTAAGAACGTTATTCAAGTAGCTTCCATATCAGGAAATCCTATAAGCTCAGATACTGGGCCAATTGTAGGATTAAATAATGCAACGGCTCCAGATCTTATAGATACATTCTATTCAAATAGGCCACACTTAACTGCAGCGACTTTCAGTTCTCCGATCCTAAATGCCACATATGTGGGCGCAGACTGTGTTGTACAACTAAGTAATGATCCAAGTGCCTCTATTGCAATTGGTGATTTTGCCGTCTTTGGAAGTGAAGACAGGCTGCATGAGGTAACAGGCTTTTCGGCTTCTGATGCCACGATTCAAATCTCTTCAGATGAATGCTCAAAGATACAAATGTATGGTGGTAATATGAATCTCTATGACTTTTCATTAGGTAATGAGATTGGAACCTATGTTAAGTCAGATGATCTAAAAAAGATTTCCCAGTACTGTCTGGATACAATCCCCGTAGCTGATTATAATTTTAGATGTACAAATGGTTGGGATATTATTGAAGACGAACAATTTGGGAATGGCTTCAATTACCTAAGGAATATATTTAGATCTGAATTATTAAAGTCTCCTCCTCCTACAAATTCCCCTATCTGGGTAGTAGAGGAAGACTACGACTATCCTAGTTTATTATTTGACTGGTAATAAAAAAGGGACCAATTGGTCCCTTCTCTTCTTTATACATTTAAATTTAATTATTGCTTAACAGCTGCGGCCAAATCGACAAGTCCACCTGAAGCGACTTTAGTAGAGAAACTTCTACTCTTACTCACTGTATCCATAATGATATTTTTCAATTGCACTGGAGACAAGTTAGGATTTCTAGAAAGGATCTCTGCGGCAACACCAGCAGTATTAGGTGAGGCCATAGAAGTTCCAGACATTGAAGAATATCTATTTCCAGGAACAGTTGAATAAATCGACGATCCAGGAGCGATGACATCAACATTCTTAATTCCATAATTAGAAAAGTAAGACATTCCTAATTTTGAATTAGAGGCAACAACTAATAGACTTTCTGATTCAAATGATGCTGGATAAGTAAGACGTGTGTCTATATTTTGAGAACTATTTCCCGCTGCTGCAACAACTAGAACTCCATACTCAGAACCAATATAGTCGATAACTTCTTTAACCAGCATTCCACCTTCATTATGAGACTTTCCAAAAGAGCAATTAATCACTCTCGCACCATTCTTCGCTGCATACATGAACGCTTCTGCCACATCAACATCTGTTTCATCAGAGCTATTTGGAACTGTTCTGATTCCCATAATCTCTACATTTGATGCTACACCGGCAATTCCCTTTCCATTATTTTGTTTAGCCGCAATAGTTCCCGAAACGTGAGTACCATGACTATGCCCATCCATAATATCCATCGTGGCATTTCCCTCGTCATCGCGTACAAGAGTATTAATTCCGTGAATATCGTCAATGTAACCATTGCCATCATCATCGATTCCATTGCCAGGAATTTCTCCAGAGTTTGTCCACATCACCTCTCTTAGATCTTCGTGATTATAATCAACACCAGTATCTACTACTGCGACAATAATTTTCTCAGAGTTAGAGCTATCGTAATTTTCGTAGGCAGCAAAGACATTCATTCCCTTACTATCAGCTGGTTTAAATCCCCAAAGTTTACTAACCTTTGGATCATTAAATGGACCAGAGCCTTTGTTAAATCCGTGGGCAACTTTATGAGGATTTAACGCCTTTGGAAGCTCTTCCCTCTTAGCATAGAAGTCTTTATTAACCGAGAGAATGGCACTTGAAGTCTTTAGGTCTCTTTCGAGTTCTAAGACATTCTTTGTTCTTACAATATAAGTATTTTTAAAAAGGTGCATTGAAGACTTTATTAAATCATTTGCAGGAAGAGAACTTCCCTCTTTTAATTTAACAATTAATCTTCCTTGATGAAACTTTGGAGAAGATGCCATGGCACTTGAACCAAGAACGAGAGAAGCTATAACTAATGATTTCTTTATCAAAACAATTCCTTTGTTTACGTTTATTTAAATAGTTTAGAAATTAAATTTCAAAATGACATCACACAATTTCTGACATCTTTCTCCGACAAAAAGAATCAACTATAAAGAAATTTCCAAACTATAAATAATTGTTATAATGAATCCTTAATTTACTTCAACGAGCAATTTTGTGAAAGTACTACTCATTCTCCTGACCTTCTCTTTCTCAACTTACGCCTTTTCAAAATCGATTAGAATAGGAGGGCTAATTCACATTCCTCCTTATTTTAACAAGACTAAAAATACTGGAATTGAACTTGAACTTCTAAGCGCCGCTTTTAAACAGGCGGGCTACGATAATACGCTAACGATTTTCTCTAGTAGCAAAAGGGCCATACAACTACTCAATCACGAAGAGGTCGATGCTATAGTGAGCAATAAGCGCGATTCCTTCTATGGGGAAGTTGAAAATATTTACACATCACATAATATTCTAAACTTTATTGATTGCGCAATTACTTTAAAAACATCCCCTCTTTCTAGTCAGAAAGTTTCAAGCTTAAAAGGCAAAGCAATTTGGGCCTTTCCAGGAGCGAGCACTTCTCTTGGAGATCAATTTAAAGAAGTCATTAAGGGAAATAACCAATACACTGAGTTCATAGATCAGCTCAACCAACCCAAAGCACTCATAAAGAAGAGAATAGATGTCGCCATATCAGACAGAAATATATTTGTGACACAGGCGATTAAAGATGGTTATTCACCTTCTGACTTTCTTTTCACAAATGTTGTTGGCTCAACAACACCTAGATCACTTCGTTTTAAGGATAAGTCTCTTCGCGACAAATTCGATAAAGCACTAAAAGAAATAAGAAAAAATGGAGACTATAAGAAAGTCCTTATGAAATATAAAGAGCTCTATAGGCCAACATGTAATTAAGGAATTTCTAAGCTTTAATCTATGAAAAAAGTCCCCCTCAGCTACAGAGGTAAAAATTGGAACAACCGTATCGATGCCTCCCTATCTCAACGAGGAGAAGTTCACAGGAATAGAAATAGATCTCATAAAAAATGCTTTTATGAATCAGGGAATAAAAGAATTTAAACATGTAGACTCAAGTTTTAAGAGGGCAATCAAACTACTCGTAGAAAATAGAGTTGATGCGATAATTACCAATGGATCAAATACTTACTATTCAGATTTTAAGAATATTTACCCCTCTCATACGATTTTAAATTACGTAGACTGCGTGATTAGTTTAAAAAGCAGTAAGGAAGAATTTAAAAAGCCATCTGACATAATTGGAAAGAGAGTTTGGGCATTTAAATCTGCAAAGAAGTCATTAGGGCAAGAATTTGCGAGAGCGGCCGGTCTTACGGCAGAATACAATGAGTCTATTGATCAACTCCTACAGCCAAAAGCTCTTTTAAAAGGAAGAATGGACTTTGCTATATCTGATAGAAATATTTTCTTCACCCAAGCTTTAAAGGATAAGATTGATCTTAACTTATTTCGAGTCTTTAATCTCAGCAGTAAAACTCCAAGGGTTCTTAGGTTTCATAGTAAGAAATTGAGAGATTTATTTAATAATGGCCTAAGCAATATAAGAAAGAATGGAACTTATGAATTGATCCTTGCTAAATACAAGGACCAATATAAATCAACGTGTAACTAGAGAGCAATATAGAGTTCGCCTAAGTTTTCTTTGACAATATCTACAACTTCACCGTGAGAGTTTTTAACGGGAGTAGATCTATACCAAGAGGCTTTTCTCTCTCCATTTAAGTCCATCTCGTCTGTTTGCCTCTCGGACCAAACTCCCGCTGCTGATTTCCAGTAGTGAGCTCCAAGATTTACGCTTGTATAACTTCCGTCTTCATCACGAGTTTGAAAGAACGGTGAATTTTGTCCAGTAGCAACGACTGTTTGACACCCAGACATTTTAGCAAACGAGTCCGCAAAGTAAGTTGAAACATTACACGCATAGAATTGAGCAATACAACTTCCACAGAACTTAATCGTCCCTTTTCTTATTTCCTTATCAACATCATCTCTAAAAGATCTAGCTCCAGTCTTAGCAACCCCTTCTGGGCCATGGGCATTATCAACATAGATACCATTAAATCCAGATTTTCCAGAAAGACCATGCCCCTCTCCAGTTCTTCCCTCACTTCTCCACCCATGAGAAGTCGAAGTAATCTTTGGAATACAACCGTTCTCTTTCGTATAATCTTTAAGAGCATTAATAAACTTCTTTCCATTCTTCCAAGAAACAAGTGTATCAAAATTCTTCTTACTTAGAATAAGATCAAAGGCCGGCTCGTCTTCGTTAGACTTTTTAACTAGCCCAAGACCTTTCTTATTTCCTGTAAAGATTGTTAAACCATTCTTCTCATAACTCTCAATCTTCATTCTAGAGATAAAGTTCTCTCTATATTCAATTCCCTCAGGAAGCTCGCTCACCTTTGCAGGTAACCCTTCACCATGAGTCTTAGAAAAAACCTTTGTCATATACTTCGCTATAAAGTTATCGATGACATTCGCCTGTACGGGAATAGTAGCAATTGATGTTGCGAGAATGAGAACTCTTACATGATTCATTTTCATAAAACCTCCAAAAGGATAAGATGGAGGTTTATACGACAAAGGAACGCAGCGCACAATATGATATGTAAATTCTATTGATCCCCTAACTGTCTGTTAATAAAGACTTAGTCAGAGTTTACACAACTTATAAGCTTATTTAGGTTCTCTCCCGTTGAATTCATAAGCGGACCAAAGTGATTATAAGCATAACCTGAATAAATCCACGGAGACACACATCTATCTTCTTTTGCAGAACCTGAATTGCTCGGATGAACTGCCGTAGATTTGCTCGAATTAATCTGAATGGAGAAAGTTTGAACGACTTTATTAACTCCACAGAAAGCGTTCATAGTTTGTAGCGATGATCCAAAAACTTCTATAAGTTCACTCTTAGAAGAATTTGTCTTCACTCTACAGCTAGGAAAGTTTTCATTCCACGATTTTAGACATGGGTTAATATTCCCACCACCATTTGGAGTAAATTGAAAGAGCCCAATATTAAGCTTTGAGGCTTCATCTTGATATGGGTCTTCATAGAATTTTACACCCGCTGGCTTTCTATAATTACTACTTTCATATTTGGCCGCCACTCTATTACTACTACTTGAGTCCGCCGTTGATAGAGACTCTGTATAGGCCAAACAAGAAAAGAATTTAGACCACGTCTTAACAAGCTCCATGCGTGCGCCGTCTTCCCCATCGATCATTCTCTCTCTTAAACCATTCACTCTCTCTTCAAATTGATTTAATTTTGCAATTACGCTACTAGAAGGAACTCTCCCCGACTTCTTAAGAGTTCTAGTAAGAGAGCTCTTAGTTGAATGACAAAGAGGCCTCTGCGCTAAACCCGAGAGAAGAAAGTCTTCGTTATTTCTTGGAACTCCATAATAAGGAGCTAGTGCTGAGAGCTGAGTTCTCGTTTCCTCTAATTGTGATTCAACAAAGAAGCTAAGCCTTTGGCTAAACTTATCGTACCCTTCAAGACCTTCTTCACAGTAGTCACTAAATTTATCATGGGTATCTACTCTCATTTTAGAGAGTGCCCCATAACTTCCAAAATAGGAATCAACTCTAGTTCCTACAATATCTGCAACTTCTAAAAAGTCTCTAGGAGGATTAGGATTTGGCACAGGGTCTGGCCTCGGCGTTTGTGCGGGAGGTGCTGGTGGAATTGGAGTTTGTGCAGGAGGTTCCGGCTCTGGCCGTCTCGACCTAAAAAGCCCCATAGCATTTATTGACTGACATAATAAAAGAAAACTGAGTAAAACGATCCCTTTTTTCACGCTACCTCCGAAATAAATTCTTCAACTTGTGAAACTATTCGGTTGCGCTTATAAGAGAGTTAGAAAGATTATTTAAATGGAAGAAATGAGAAAAAACTTCTCTTCTCTATAGCAATAGATAGGAATACTTATGTACCAGGCATTTGAAGATACTTTGAAATTTTCAATTACTCTTATATCGATCCTAAATCCAATTGGAATTATTCCTATATTCTTAGATCTAACAAAGAGAAATAGTGAGTCCCAAATTTTAAAAATTTCTCACTCATGCTCTATCGCAGTTGTGATCACTATTATAATCAGCCTTGTAGCAGGCCAATACGTTTTAGAATTCTTTGGCATTAGTATCGCTTCATTTACAATTGGTGGAGGAATACTCTTATCTTCTATGGCCTTTAGTATGATCCAAGCAACGTCTTCTAATGCAAAAATCAATGACACTGAAATTGAAGAGATGCAAGATCTACGTGAACTTGGTATTGTACCTCTCGCTATCCCACTACTTTCAGGGCCTGGAGCTATTTCAACTTCCATCATTCACGCTAAATCATTTATAACGGTCTACCACTGGGTTGGTGCTATTACAGCGGTGATTTTAATTGGAATTCTCGTTCGCTATGTTCTCTCTTATTCAAAGAAAATTGGAGAGAGACTTGGAACTATCGGACAAAATGTCATGACCAGAATCATGGGTATCATTCTTCTGGCAATTGCTATTGAAATGATTGTGGGTGGAGTTAAGGAGATTATTCCAATCCTAAAAGGCGCTTAAGATACTGTTTTTATATACAAAGTAACTAAGTATTTTTTATAACGCATATTGTCACTTCTTAAAATTTAAGGCATAAGTTCTGAGCTTATCTAACTTAGGACATAATATGTTAAAGAAAATTATCACAACAAGTACACTCCTTCTTGCGGCAAATTCTCCAGCAATGGCAGACTTAAAAACAGACTGGGAATCCATACTATCAAATTACAATATGACTCCACAGTACCATTCCTTCTGCTACACAGATAAAAATGGCGAGATAAAAGGATCAAATCCAAATATGAAAGTGAGGCTTGCCTCTGTTTCAAAGCTAATTACAAGCTACTGGGCACTAGAGAAACTTGGAGCTGACTATCAATATAAGAGCGAGTTCTATCTCGTTGATAAGCACCTTCATATCGTTGGAGACTTAGATCCAATTTATTCAAAGAGAAAATTATTCTTTCTTCTCTCTCAATTAAATAATTTAGGAATTCATGAATTAGATAAAATCACTTTTGACAAAAACCTCATCGTCTACGCAAATGCTGAAGACTACACTGGTGATATTTTAAGAATGACAACCAGTAGAAGTGCTACAAACTTAAAAGACTTCTTTCATACGCCTGATTGGAATAGATTAAAGGTTGCTTATAAAGATTTTATTAAATCAACTCCTACTGAAGTGATTGATAATCTACAAATCCGAGAAGACTTAGAAGACTTAAACCTCTCGGTAAAGTCTGTCTCAGTTGTTGAGGAAAACCCCTTAAAAGACTCTCCAGATGCGATGAGAACAATTCATCTCTCTCCAATTATTGTGAAGTACTTAAAGGCGATGAATATTAAGTCTAATAATTTCATTGCAGATCAAGTATTCAATAAACTTGGTGGAGAGAAAGAATTTGATAAATTTATTAAGACTAAAATTGAAAACTGGCTTCCAAATCTAGATGTTGATAGAACAAATTTTAGTAAGACTGAAAGTAGTATTAAACTCTACTCTGGCTCAGGACTTCCTGAGTTTAAAAATAGTGAGAGATTAGATAATTTTGCAACTTGCTCTATCATAGTAAAAATTGTCGAAGAGATGGACAAGAAACTAGATGAGGTTGGAAAATCTCTCGCAAAGATCACTGCAGTATCAGGAAGCGATATCGATAAGACTGGAGCGACTCAGTCTACGATTAGAGCGAGATTTCTCTCACCTAAAGTTAAAGATTCCTTAATGGTTAAAACGGGAACACTCTTTCACACTTCCACACTTGCAGGAAAAGTAAGTGCAAATAATGGAGCCCACTACTTTGGAGTTTTTCACCAGCTCAGAGGCTGGAAGGGAAATGCTAAGGCCTCTCAAGATGAAATTGTAGAAAAATTAGTAGAAACAAATGGTGGGGCTCAGAAAGTTCACTACGAAAAAGAATTCTTCTTTCCTGCCTATGAGGTTATGAGATAGAATTTATGAATGAAATTAAAATATTTTAAATTATTTTTTATAGTGACAACTATTTTTCTAGTAGTTGTCACTGTTCGAACTGTTTTCTTTAACACCGACTCCCACAATCATTCTCACGATCACCAAGATAAAGAGCATCATGCTGAGAAAGATCAAATTGATCAATTAGTGGAAGTGGCCCTCTCTCAGAATGAGTTAAAGAGTTTTGAGAGTCTTCCCTTTGTCTATCAGATTGATAGCCTCATTCAAAAAGGTGACTTTAAACACTTTAAAGAAATTCTCTCAAAGAAGAAGGATATAAAAGAAACTATTAACGACTTTTCGAAAGAAGATGGAAGAACTCTCCTCACAAGGGCCTCTTTTGGAGCGCAACTTCCCTTTGTGAAGTACTTAGTTGACGAGCTCGGCGCTGATGTAAATAAGCCCGATAAAGATCAGATCACCCCTCTAATGGAGGCCGCTGCCAGCGAGAATATAGCGGTGGTAAAATTTCTTCTTGAAAAGAAGGCCGATGTGAACACTCAAAATAAGCTTGGTGCAGACTCTCTTACTATTGCTCTCTCTTCGGGAGATCCAGAGCTTGCGGCCATACTTCTAAAAAATGGGGCCAATGCAAATCTTAAGTGGAATAAGAAGAATCTCTCACACCTCATGAACGCAGCCAGAAATGGCCACAGAGGAATCGTCAGAGTCCTTCTGTCCCATCAAGCGCGAATTAACGATCAAGATGACCAAGGAAATACAGCACTTCACTACGCGGCAGCTCAGGGCTTTAAAGAGGTTGTTGAAGATCTATTACGAGCAGGAGCTATCAAAGAAATTCAAAACAATAAGAAGAAGATGCCAATTGATCTCGCAAGAGAAGAAGGTTTCTCGTTCATCGAACAGGCCCTTAAATAAAAAGGAGGGCCTTGATCAGAATAAAATTTGTAATTGTAAGATAGGATTTTTGTAGTTTGTGATAAGACCCATTCGGATCATTATAAAGAGGTTGGCTAAGGTAGGATTTAAGCAATTACTAGTTTGCTGATCAAGGCCATCGGTACCAACCGGTTACATTTATATAAGCAAGGCGTGTGCCAACTTTTAAAATCATATTTTTAATAACTTAGATGGTGTCAGAATGGAAAATGGCCCGATGGGGTTCATTTGGAAACCGGCCAAAAAGAAACCGGCCTATACTAGTCGGAAATATTTTCAAGATTAACGCGCACCGCGTCATTGTGTGATAATTATATTCTATGCTTAAAGACTTTATAAAAATTCAAATACTCGCTATCCTAATTCTCGTAATTAATGCACTCGCTACTCAGGACTTTAAAGTTGTAACTAAGAAAGAAGAGAGCGCACCTAGAGAAAAGGTTCTAAAGAAGAAAGCAAAGAAGAATTCAACGCCACAAGTGATCACGTCAACAGATCCAAAGAAGATGCTACTCGATGCCCTTAGAGATTCTCTTAATTAAATCCTAAAAATATTCATCAAAACGTAACAATACATTTTTTTAAAAGTCCTTATACTCCAAATGTAAACTTAGGAGTGAGTATGAATTCTTTAAAGAAATTAATTGCCGCAATAAAATTGATCTTTAGTTCAAGAGATAATTCTTATGAATTGCAAACCTACATGGATTTAGAGATGAGAAAAGTTTCGAATTTAGATGATAAGAACTTTAATGATAAATTACTCAAGAGTTAGTTAGTTAGTTAGTTAGTAGAGATATTGCTAATCATCGAATCTACTCTATCATCTTCCGTTAACGTCTGAGTACATTCAATGGTCTTCCACTTGCTCTTACAGCTGAAGGCCGTTGTTCTAAGTTCTTTCTCGTTTCGAAAAGGAATATCTTCGTATTCAACTTTTTCTAAGTTGCTACTTTCAACACTATAATTATTCTTCTTCTTTAATTTATATGGAACTTCACTAACATCGTAACTAACCACACCCGATTTAAATTTAGGTGAAATAAAAACAAGTCGCCCTTTCTTTCTCATAAATACGTGATCACTCTTAGGACCTGTAGAATGCTTCTTCTTACCTTGAAACCATTCCTGCTTATTGAGTGTATACACACCCCAAATAGTCTTAGACCTCTTATAAGTCGTTTTAACGTGAATACTTTGCGTCTGCTTAGCATCTAAGCTAATTCCACAGAGAAAAAATAACGTCATAATTGATATATTCTTCATTAGCACCTCGCCCAGTCTATATAAAGCAAGACTCGCTCCAGAAAAAGCACAGATTATCAACAACTTAGACCAGCAGTACTGTCTAAATCTTTTGCGGCCCACTGTATAGCAGACAATTAAAACTAAATATCGTTTACAAAGGGCCAAATCGGGCAAGAAGCTTAGGCCAATCTTAGGTATAATTAAGTGATAAAATGAGCGTAGAATGGGTTTACTACTAAATGGTAATAATATTTATATAACAAAGAGATGAGTTACTGTGAGAGAAAGAAAGAAAACATGGGATCAGAAAGTAATGCTTGCTGAAGAAAGCTTCCTTCGAGCCAGAAACAATATAACCTTCGCAAAAAGGTTCTATCAGAATCTATTTTTATTAAACCCAGAAATTCAAGATTACTTTAAAAACACTGACTTTAAGTATCAAGAGAAGGCCCTAATGAATGGGCTAAATATCTTATTTAGCTATCTGCATAAAGATGAGTTCGCAAGAACCCAGGTATCACGACTCTCAAAAGTCCATAATATTGATGGCCTAAAAATTCATCCTTACCTATATTACTACTGGATTGAAGCTCTGATTATTACAATCCAAGAGTTTGATACCTCATGGCATGATGATCTCGCTTATTACCTAAGAGAAGTCATAAATTACCCAATTTCCTTCTTCACCTCCCAGTACTTTATTGCTCACGAGTAAATTGACTCAGATGACAGAAAAGGATTGTTCTATTAGTGTAATTACTTTGGTTAAATTAGCTAAAGAAAAAATTATGACTAAGAACTTTATAAAGATATGCTTACTACTTTCTCTCGTTGGGCAAACATATGCCAAAAGAGAGATAGTTAAAATTTCTAACCTCAACATAGCAACTAATAAAGATGGTGGAACTACTCTTGGAAAACTCTCCTGGACAGACTTCAATGTAGACTTTGGCGGAAATATTATTTCTGCTAATAACCAGGGAGAGCCTCTTAATGGCTCATTTAGTATTAACGATCAGAAGTTCAATGCAAAACTATCCTTTGCAACTTATAAGACTGAATTATCTGTTGATAACCCACTTATCACTCTAGACCATCTTCACCTAAAAGATGCTCAAGTCAACTTTGATAAAGATGAAATGTCTTTCGAGACTCCATCACTTAAGATAGGTACTAATAATACAACCGTCTCAGCAAAATCTCTTAAAGGAAGCTGTGACCCTAAAGGTGACCCATCTACTGATATTGATATAGTCTGCTTAAGTAATGGAGATCTTAAGGCCCAACAAGCACAGTTGATAAACGACACAATTAATATTCTCACTAATAGTTTTAAGGCATACATCACACCTGCAACAATAGCGATTGATGCATCTAAGAATGTTTTTTCTTCGAATGGTGCAGACACTCTAGTGGCCAAGCTTAAAGCAGACTGCTCAAATGGAATCAGAACAAGGTTTAATATTGAAGACTTTATCTCCGGATGTTTAAAGGAGTCACATATTGCCCTGGACGGCTTTTCTCAGATAAAAGAAGTTCCAAAACTACAGTTAGAAAATAAAGAACTGGCAAACTTACAAGATATTAAATACGTAAAGGTTGATATTAATGAAAATAGATTCTTTCTCTTATCCAGAATAAGAGTACTGTTTCTTGTAAATCTAAAAGTGAGTGGAGAAATAGAGCACTTACCAGAGGATGAGATACTTAAACTGAAAATTTCAAAAGCTTACATTGCAGGAATACCTGCGAAGACTCTTACGCTTTCAATACTTCAGACATTCTTAGAGGAAGACTCTATACAGATAAAGGGCGATACAATCTATATCGCCCTATAAAACAAACTAGAGAGCTTGTTCGAAATCATCTAAGATATGCTTTGCGACTTCTCTTTCTTTTTCTGAAAAGTGATCATTGTCGATAATATCACTTACCGAAAGAAAGACATCTTCAAATCTTGTCGCTCTCAGTGCAACTTTATTATAGAAATTAATTGCAGGGTTTTGATTAAAAGCCCTCGTAAACGCAAGAACTGAAAGATCTAGGCTATAACCAATATTAGTATTTGAAGTTCTGTATAAGTCTAAATCTCTACTCATTGGAGGATTAAGCTCATTCCAAAATCTCTGAGCTGAAAGCATAATCATCTGCTCAACTTCAACAACTCTAACTTTTGGAAACTTCTCTAACTGATAACGCTTTTCCATAATCATTCTAGTCATCCCCTGAACCATAATCCATGAGAGATACTCATTAGATGCTGAGTGGAGATCTGGATGAATAACGAGAAGGTTTTCAAGTCTCTTATAGGCCTTCTTGTGAGGACATGGATAGGCATCGATATCTCCAACAGTACAACCATAGATATAATTAAAGAACGGATAACTATCAATCACATCTCTATGAATCGCTTGTCCTACTCTTTGTTGTAGAATGTAATTTGCCATAGTGATGGTAAGTTTTCTTCTAGGGTTTGAACTCTTTGCAGAAATACTAAAGCTAGAAAGAGCGAGCATTGTGACCATGACTAAAATCTTCATTTTAAAGTCCCTTTGTATAGTGTGAAATGTGTAAGTGATTTTTATAAAGAATAGACCGTCTAGTCAATAAATTAAATGATAAGATTAGCCATCGCGTCATGCCTAAGTGGGTTTAACTGTAGAGAAAGAATAAAGAAGGTACAAAAAAGGGCCAATAAATTGGCCCTCATATTCTAGATTTTTGGTAAAACCAAAATTAGAACATATCTTTCCAAGCTTTACCTGGCTTAAACTTTGGAAGATTTTTTGCTTTAATTTTAATCTTCTCACCAGTCGCTGGGTTAACACCTGCTCTAGCAGCTCTTCTTACTTTAGAGAAAGAACCAAAACCGATTAGAGAAACGTCTTCACCTTTCTTAACAGTCTTCTTGATAGTATCAATAGTTGCGTTAAGGAAAAGCTCAGCGTCTTTCTTAGTCATTGTTCCTAATTCTTTGTTCTTAAGGATTGCTTCTAATAATTCTTTTTTGTTCATGAATGCCTCCATACATTGGGTTGATAAATATAATGGTGACGGATTTATTTTAACTTGGCAATACCTTTACAACCTTTATTTAAAGGTTTTTTTATTTTTTTTTAGCTAAAGAGCCCTACAGCAAAGGCTTTAAAAAATGTCAATAGTGAAAAAGCAATAATAGAGGCAGTTCTGAGAACTATGAAAATCTTTTTAAAATAGAAGTTATCTTCTCACTATACTCAGCAGCTTCTTCTAAAGTTAATGAGTAAGAAAAAGAAAAACGAAGGGCTGATTTAGCATCTTCTTCAGTAATTCCCATTGAGAGCAACACTCTACTAGGTAGAATGGCTCCTGACGAGCAGGCCGAGCCAGAACTCACATCCATTTTAGCAAGATCAAATGCTGTAATGAGAACATCTGCTTTTCTTCCTGGAAGAATCAAGTAAATAGTATTTCCATTTCTCTTCTTAGCTTTAGTTGAAACGATTCTCGCCTCGCTAGAGAGAACATTGGAGATAGAGTCTTCGATACTTTTCTTAGCAGTGAAAAGTCTTTCATAATCTTGATGTGAAATAATTTCTTCAAGAGCAAGTTTTAGAGAATAGATACCATTTGTATTTTCTGTACCTGAGCGCATCCCCTCTTGTTGCCCTCCACCTCTCATCATGGAACAAAAAGGAAAATCTTCTCTTATAAAAGAAAAACCTACTCCCTTCATAGCGCCAAACTTATGTCCTGAAAATGTATAAGCATCGGCTGCAAAATTTAATTTATTCCACTCTTCAATTTTTCCGATTGATTGAACACTATCCACATGAATGAAACAATTTGTTTCTTCTTTAATTCTAGTGAGGTCATCTAAATTCCAAACTACACCACTCTCATTATTAACCCAAGTAAAGTTTAGTAAGGTTGGTTTTTTAGATTTCTTTAAAAGAGTAATTACTTCTTCAATATCGTAATCACCATTTTCATCTACTCCAAAAGTAGAAACTTCATGGCCATAGAGTTCAAGCTCAGCTCTTAAATTATAAACACAGCTATGATCGACACAGGAGTGAACAAAGTGAATTCTCTCGCCATCAGCAAATGTCTTTTGAGCAAAACCTTTAATGAGAGAATTTATTCCCTCAGTAGCTCCCGAGTGAAAGAAGACTTTATATCCAGACGGCATTTTAAAAGTTTCATTTAAAAACCTCTTAGTATCGTTAATATATCGTTTTGATTTCTTTCCTGATGAATGGATCGAAGAAGGGTTTGCAAAAAGCAAATCCCCGTTAGGGAACCAGTTAATCACTGATTCCGCTAACGGGGATGTCGCATTATAATCGAAATAATATCTGTTATTGATTAATCTCGCCAATTGGATTCCTAATTGCGGAAGTCATTCCAATTGTGTTCTCAAGCGTGTTTGTGTTAACAACTTCAGTTTGAGAATTAGCTTCTTCCGTCTTTGCTTCTATTTCAATCTCATTAGATTTGCGCATTAAATCACCAAGAGATGTCGTTGACAAGTACTCTCTCATGATCACGCCTAGATTTTGAAAATAGTTCTTAGACAGGTGAAATTCTACTGTAGAAGCTGTTTCTGCTTCAGTCCCTAGAATGTCCTTAGCTGGGTTGATGTTCTCACCCACACACTCAAGAATATCCTTAACAGTGATTTGGTCCATGCTTCTAGCAAGTACATAACCACCACCCGGTCCTCTTACAGACTTAACAGCTTGCCCATTTCTAAGCTTTCTGAAAAGTTGCTCTAAGTAGTGAAGTGAAATGTTTTGTCTTTGAGAAATTTCTTGAAGTCTAACAGGGTTCCCGTTTGAGTGGGTAGTTAGGTCAAGCATTGCTCTTACTGCGTAACGTCCTTTAGAAGTGAGTCTCATTGGTCTTCCTCCATAAATCCAATTAAAAGCTTAATAGCTCGGTGTAGTTGCATAATACAAGTTCTGTGTCTTTAACTTGTGTGTGCTCTCTTATTGGGTTCGCTTCCAGTGCTACCCAAAAAATTGATTATTTAAAACCAACCTTCGATAGATAGTATGACAAGTTCAGGTGTCCAAAGTCAACTTCATTTGTGTCTAAAAACTAGGCTTTTTTTCTTTATTTTATAAATTAAGAAATACTTGAGTTTTCTTTTTCGAAATGCCTAATAAATCTAGAGAGTTAGACTTTTTTCATCAAGAACTTACTTTAATCTTAAGCTGAAAAGACAGACTTTATTGGACTAAATCCGAGATTTTTACTCGGAAATAATTTCCACTTTTAGACGTAAGTATTTGATAGTTTTAAAGCTAAAAGTGCTTAAAAAGTTGAATTTTTCTAGGAGAACTTCCCTTTTTCTGAAATTTTTCTGAATTAATTTCAAAAACTAGTTCAAATATTTCCCAATCTTCTTCTAGATTTCTAGAGATCTCTTTTAAAAAAGGCTTTCCCCACTCTACTAGAAAGTAATCTTTATCATCTAAGTAGAGAGATAACTCCAAGTGAACAACTTCTTCACTACTCTTTAATCTATAGAAGTCTGCATGAGCACAATTTCCATTTTCATTTATTACTGAGTAGGTTGGTGAACAGACTTCGCTCTCATCATCACTTTCTATAAAAGTTTTTGTAAACGTCGTCTTTCCGGCTCCAACTGGCCCCGTAAGAATAATAGCACTAGAAGTTGGAATGATTTTCTTTAGCTCATCAGAAAATTCTTCTAAGTCATCTTCAAAAATATCATTCCACTCTCTAATTAATTCCACACAAGACCTATTAGTAAATATCTTCTTCGTTTAATTCTTGAAAGGCATCAGAGAGATGCTCGATAATTGACGTTGCCGTCATCGCTCTCACTCCGTACTTGTCCGCCGCAATTTTTCCAGCAATAGTATGGGCACCAATCCCTAAACAAATAGCTTGATAGAGTCTGCTCTTATCCATGAACATTCCACTCTTGGTTCTATCTAGTGGATTTTGAGCGAGAAGGCCTCCTAGGATTCCAGCGAGAACATCACCCGACCCACCTGTGGCCATCCCATCATTTGGATAATAATTGATAAAGACATTTCCATTAGGAAATCCTAAGAATGAACAAGGCCCTTTCATAATGAAGCAAGAATTTGTTCTATCTACAACTTCTTTTAAATAATCAATTGGTCTTTGCAAAACTTCATCAACACTTGTTCCAGTGAATTTCGCAAACTCTCCCATGTGAGGAGTGAAAATTGTTGGGTACTTTCTCGTATGTAAGAGTTCCGCATCTCT
The DNA here is from genome assembly GCF_002753895.1 of Halobacteriovorax sp. JY17. Taxonomy (NCBI): domain Bacteria; kingdom Pseudomonadati; phylum Bdellovibrionota; class Bacteriovoracia; order Bacteriovoracales; family Halobacteriovoraceae; genus Halobacteriovorax; species Halobacteriovorax sp. JY17. The sequence goes on from NZ_NJER01000001.1 coordinate 1,083,942, forward strand.
TGTTAAATCTAAAACTTTTATAGCGTCCGCGTCCACAACAACAGGGCCAGCAAATTGACTTAAAAGTTCAATAACAATTCCCCTAGTCACTTCATTTACGCCGAGCCCAGGTCCAATAACAACAGCATCGTAGCGATCAAGCTCACTGATAATACTTTCCTTATCTTTAGCATTTGATGGAATTAATCCAGTCATTACCTCAGGTAGAGAGCGCCCAGTAAGTTCGTAGTAACTATCTTTCCAAGTTGCAGCAGTCACAAGCCCTGAACCAACCTTCAACGCACTAGCAGAGGCCATAATACAAGCACCAGTTAGCCCTGGTGAACCACCGACAACAAGAGTGTGACCGAATGAATTCTTATGCGCGAATTTATTTCTCGGACCAAAAGATCCGCCGATAATTTCAGGAGTTAAAAGTGCCTTATCTCCACCAGAGAGAAGGGCCTGAGGGAAGCCAACATCTAGAGTGAGAACTTGACCAGAATGTCTTGCTCCTTCATCTATATAATGTCCAGTTTTTGGAAGTCCTATTGCTAGAGTGAAGTCCGCTCTAATTGCAACAGAACTCTTGGCTCCAATATTGGCAGTAATTCCCGAAGGAATATCAATAGCAACAGTAATACTCTTAGAATTATTTACACAATTAAAGAGCTCAAATAAATATTGAGAAAGAGGTAGTTTGAAACCAGTTCCAAGAACAGCATCAATAACGATATAGCTATCTTGTGTTTCCTCGAAGTAACTTTGAACTTGATTGATATTCTTTACTTCGTTTATTCTTACCCCGTAAGATTTTGCGAGATGTACTTGTCTTTGTTGCTCTTCACTTGATTGTTCATCATCAGGGAAGAGAATGAATGCTCTTACTCTGTATCCTCTATTGACGAGATTTCTAGAGATCGCCAGACCATCAGCTGCATTATTTCCACGTCCAACAAGCAGAACGATCTCACCTACATAATCAAGCTCATTTAGAATAGACTCTTCGATAAAGTCTGCTCCTCGAGTTCCAACGTTTTCTATAATTAGAGATTCAGTAAAGCCATATTCTTCAATAGCAATTTTTTCAATCTCTTTCATTTCATTAATATCTACAACTCTCATCTTCTAATCCTTTAGAGTATATGGGTAATCACTCATGCTAGTTAGCATATCCTTTACAACTTTTGACAGTCCATCAAATAGCGCCTGACAAATAATCCAGTGACCAATATTATATTCTTCAAATAAATTATTTTCTAATAAAGGCATCAAGCTCTGTGCAGTTAGTCCATGTCCTGCATGGCAACCTATTTTCTTTGAAGTTAGAAATACTTTTGCGTTCTTATATTGACTAATAAATTCATCATAGTTTTCATCATTTAAAAATGCTCTTGCGTAATCCCCTGTATGAACTTCTACAGCATCGATTGGCATCTCTGATGCAAGAGTTAAAGTTTCAATATCTCCCTCTAAGAACAGAGAAATTTTAATTCCTTCTACTTTTGACTTTAAATATTTACAGGTAGACATCACTTTGTCGTAATTGGCCTTAGTTTTAAGGTCTAGTCCTCCCTCAGTTGTTTTCTCTTCCCTTTTTTCAGGAACAAGACAAACCCAATTTGGAGCAGTAGCAACTGCAATCTCTACAATCTCATCATTACAACCCATTTCAAGATTTAATGGTTTTCCAAATTTCTTAGTCACTAGGTGAACAGCTTCCACATCAGTATCTTGAATATGTCTTCTATCTTCTCTTAGATGAATAGTAATCTGATCTGCGCCGTCTCTAAGAACAGTGCTAGCAGCATCTACAATACTTGGATAATTTTCTCCGCGGGCCTGTCTTAAGGTCGCAACGTGATCAATATTCACGCCTAATCTTGCTTTCATGATAATTTCCTAGCTTCCAAGTTCTTTAGATAATATTTTTACTAAATTATTACAAATCTCGTGGACTTCATCTAACTTCTCTCCCTCGACCATCACCCTTGCAAGAGGCTCAGTTCCAGAATAGCGAACAAGAATTCTTCCTCTGTCTCCGAGTGTTTTCTCCGCGGCTTTTAAGGCCTTTTGAAAGACAACGACATCTTTAAAAGGAACTTTCTCTTTCACGACAGTATTTTTTAAAAGCTGTGGGTAGAGTTTTACTTCCTTAATAATTTCTCTGATTGGATTATCATAGAATTTCATGGCCTCGATGGCCTTGAGTGCTGCAAGACATCCATCACCAGTTGTCGCGTACTCTCCAAAGATCACATGTCCAGAAGGCTCGCCTCCGAGTATACACTTATGATCGCGCATATACTCAACGATATATCTATCTCCTACTTTTGTTCTATGAAACTTAAGCCCAAGCGACTTAATATAGTTTTCAAGACCAAGGTTTGACATAACTGTACCAACGACAGTATCGCCTTTCTTAAGTTTTCCAGTATCTAATAAGAATTTAGCAAAGAGTCCAATAAGAGAGTCTCCATCTACCACTTCCCCTTCATGATCAATAACAGTCAGTCTATCCGCATCTCCGTCGAGGCATATTCCAATATCTGCTCGGTACTTCTTCACATGTTCACAGGCAAGTTCTGGGTGAAGAGATCCGCAATTAGAATTAATATTCTGCCCATTAGGATTTACTCCAAGAGTGATCACTTCCGCACCTAATTCATCGAACATCATAGGAGCTACTTTATATCCGGCTCCATTTGCACAATCGAGAACAACTCTCATATTGTCTAGCTTACAGCTATTATCCAAAGTAGATTTAACATTTACGAGATATCTACCAAAGACCTCATTTAGCCTCTTAGCATTCCCGAGTTCTCCACCAATTTTAACCGGCATGAGCTGAAGATTTAAAACGAGTTCTTCAAGCTCAAGCTCAACCTCATCAGGAAGTTTATTACCAACGGAATCAAAGATCTTAATTCCATTATCTGAATAAGTATTGTGGGAAGCACTAATCATAATCCCAGCATCTGCCCTCATTGATTCAGTCACAAATGCGACCCCTGGAGTTGGAAGAGGACCTGTCAGAATAACTTCTCCCCCCTGAGAACAAACTCCCGCGGCAAAAGCTTGCTCAAACATATAGCAGCTTAAACGCGTATCTTTCCCTACAATGATGAGTGGTTTCTTTCTCTTAGTGTGTCCTTGAAAATAGTGGGTGACCGCTCTTCCAAGTGCTGTCGCAATTTCTGGTGTCATGGGATAAATATTTGCCTTTCCGCGAATACCATCAGTACCAAAGAGTTTTCTTTCCGACATAGTTTTCCTCTTACATATGGCCACAAAAACTTTGGCCTTCAATCGATCAATTAACGATTGCTTACATTAATAGATTGGGGATTAATTTGCAAAAGATGAATACCTTCTGGAAGCTTTGCACGCAACTTAACACTATGCACCCCTTTCTCGTCTGGAACATCTGCGATCACCTGAACGCTTGATGCTGTGAGACGCACTCCTTCTGGCGCTAAAACGTCTAAAGAGACGAAGCGCGTCTTAGACTTTATGCGATTTGAGCTTGAAAGAAATCTTACCTGTACCCTTTTAAGGGTTAAGTTTGCTTTCCTAGGCTTTACAACGAATGAAAAATCTACCGGAGTAACTCTCTTGATGGAGATTCTAGGATCAACATCAACCAGAGCAATCTTCATTTCACCACTCCCCTCAAGTGTAGCGATATCAATAGGAGCTGTTTGAACTCTGGAAATTTTCCTCATCACTTCGATTGGACCAGTGATTAAAACTTCTGATGGCTCCACATTTGTTTCCATCAATTTTAAATCTCCTGCTAAAGCTCCAACGAGATTTATTTTAACAGGAACGTTCTTTCTTATTTCTTTTTGTAATTCTACTTTGAACTTATCTGGACTCACTTCCATTACTTGAACACCAAAGGGAACGGAGATGTCTTCTGGTGAAAGAAAGATATTAAAGCCACCCTTCTTCTTATATGGATAGTTCTGAAGTTTTAAAAATACATTCTCTTCTCTTTCAACCATAGTTCTAATAAAGGCCCTAGAACCTTTTATTTTTACATTTAATTTTTCAGGAGTGAGGTTTGAAACACTAAGTCCCTTTGGTGGAACTAAGTGTAGAGTCATATTATGTGTCACTTCTTGTGGCTCTGAGTTTAAAACGTAGAACCAAATAAAAACTGCGAAGAGAACACTTACAAACTTTAAAAGGTGTCTTGAATATTCGTGATTCTTCTTTAGAACCTTCTGCCAACCTTTCATTCTAGTCCTTCAACTTTATTGGTTTAAGTTTCTCATCTAATTTCTCATTAGACCAAACGTGCTTTAAGTATTGTCTAAGTTGATTCTCATTTCCACAGGCGTAGAAAGTCCCATCCAGACAAATATTGATTTTACCAGTCTCTTCACTCACAGTGACAACGATGGCATCAGATATTTCAGAAATCCCAAGAGCTGCTCTATGTCTTGTCCCTAGGTGTCTATCAATTTCAATATTATTTGAAAGAGGTAAGAAACAACCGGCAGCTGCTAACTTTCCATCTTGAATGAGTACTGCTCCGTCGTGCAGAGGAGAAGAAGATTGAAAAACGGAATAGAGAAGATCGGAATGTATCTCCGCTCCTAGCCTTGTTCCAGTTCCAACAATATTTTCTAGTCCATGACGTCTTTCAAAAACAATCAATGCACCAATTTTTTCACGACTAAGAACTCCCGCCGCTTCGACGACTTCTTCAATTTCAAGGTACTCTGATTTACTATTAAATATTCCTAAGACTTTTCGACCTGTTCCAACATTGGCAAGGGCCGAACGCAATTGATCCTGAAAGAGAATGATAAAAATAATAACAAAGTAGTCAAAGAAATGAGTAAGAATCCAGTTTAAAGAATAGAGCTTATAATAAAGCGAAACACCATAGAGTCCTAGAACTAATACTAGTCCCAACATAACTTGCAGGGCCCTCGTCCCTTGAACAATTCTTAAAATCTGATAGAGAATAATGGCCACTATGGCCATGTCCATAAGGTCTTTTATTCCTATCTGGTGATAGAGGATCTCAATGATTCCCAACGGGGTGCTCCCAATTTAAATTACTATAGTAAGGTATCGACATTAAGTGACTAAATATTGAGAATAATGTGAATAATTAGGGAAAAGAAGTCAATTGAATTATGTAAGTGGAGGCAAAAGAACTCTCCCTGAAGACTCAGAGAGAGTGTTGGATTTAAAATTAAGCTGCTTTCTTTTCTTCTACAACGTCGTCTTGAACACTTTCAAGAACACTCGAAGATTGTAGCAATTTCTTTCTAAGAGCTTCCCTAGAAATTCCCATTTCTTTGGCGGCCTTTGATTTATTACCGTTATTTCTCTTAATTTCCGCCATGATCATCTCTCTTTCGATGAGTGCGACTCTGTCTTTAAGAGGAAGTTTATAATCGGCTACATGTGGAACGTTACCAAACATTCTTCTCTTGCTAGAAATATCTAAAAGAGGTGAAGCGTTATTTTCTAAGGCAACCTCAGTAATAATATGTGCCTTTGGATTATAGAGAACCGCACGCTCTACACACTTCTTCACTTCGGCCACGTTACCTGGCCAATCGTAGTCCTTAAGTTTCTCAAGGGCCTTTGGAGAGAAGTTCTTAAGTAAAAGGCCTTGCTTCTTACATTCAACTTTTAAAAAGAAGTCAACTAGAAGATCAACATCGTCAATTCTTCTTCTTAGTGGCTCCATAAAAATGTAGGCACTTGAGAGATACTCGTAGAGTTCTCTATCAAATTCACCTTTATCAACAAGCTCTGCAAGATCTTTTGAAGAAGTTGCAATCACTCTGGCATCAATAGACATAATTGTTCCGGGGATTTTTCTATCCGTAAGAACGCTCATTAGTTTTCTCTGTTCTTTAATAGAGAGTGCTGCAATATCGTGGAAAACAATTGTCCCCCCCTTAATCTTTGCAAAGACGTTCTTATCTTCTGCTCCCCATAACTCTTCATAGAGCTTATCTCTAACTGGCTCTTCACATCTGATTACTTCAAATGCTTTTAACCCACGACAACCTTCGTGATGAATAATTTGAGCAAATAAGGACTTCCCTACACCTTTTTCTCCGTGAACAAGAAGTGGTGAATCAAGATCTTTAGTCTTAATAATTGCACTTCTAAGAGATGCAATATGAGGAGTCTTTCCGATGAGAGCATGCTTTCTATCAAATGGAGTTGAGAATCTTCTGATTTGACTCGACTCCGACATTGGATTGTAATTGTGAAATACTGAAGAAAAAACAAGAGCTAGAACTTTCATTGTCTTTTCGTCTTCAACAGTGAAACGATCCTGATTTCTCTTATTTAAAATCTGAATAACTCCAATGATCTTATCTTCTCTATTGTGAATAGGATGACAGATGATGGACTTTGTTTCATAACCAAATTGATTATCAAATTGATCATTGAATCTACTCTTATCATCTTGAATATCAATATTTAGAGCAACCCCTGTTGTAAAAACAGAACCAGCAATTCCCAGTCTATAATCAAATTTTAACTTGTCCTTATCTACTCCTAGTGCGCCAATGGCCTCTAGTTCGTTAGACTCTGGATTAATTAAGAAAATAGAAGCTCTCTGTGCATTTAGAATACGTACAACTTCTTCAAGCATCGTATCTAAGAACCCTTCTTTATCACCAAAGAATGTAATATCTTTAAAGAGAGATAAGAGAAGTGAGAACATCTCAAAACCATCACTCGCTTTTGTGTATTTTTCTTTTAGAGCAGAATCAATTAAACAATCTTTTAATCTATCTGTTGAAAAACTCATTACATAGTGTTGAAGGAATTTACTTAGCGCTCTATCCCCTTCTAACTCTAGTCCATAGATAATATCATCGTCTTCAATTGTCTCAGAAAATGCTCTAACAATTTTTCCCGTAAGGTCAATATGGTGTCTCTTAAATTGCATCGAAATCGTAAGTTCTTCTCCGACACTAATTCTCTTCTTAGTTGAAAAACCCAAACCAGTGACACTGATATCAATTAATTTTGCATCATTAATATATTCAGACTTACCAAGTTCATTTTCCTCTTCTACTAGAAAGCGCAGATCATCAGCGTCCTCTACCGGAATTCTGAATGATTGGTAGAATTTAAACTCTGAAAAGCTAGCAAGCATAATATCTCCTAATGGATTTAACTTATCCTCTTGGATTAAGTGATTTATCTCTAACTATTTCGGAAAATAGAGAAAAATACTTAAGCAATATGCCTAAAAAATGAGGCAACCTAAGTAATTTCAATCAATTACAAAAGAAATTGCTATTTTTTACTCTATTGAAGAGTTTTAAGTTACGAAAATAGCTAAAAAATGTTAATTAGAGGCTTATATATATATTTGATTTTAATACGTTTTTAAGGAGTCAGCCTTGTTCTTTGAAGGATCTGAAAAGAAGGCCGAAGTAATCGTCGATTTAGGTGGAAAGTCACTTAGAAGTATCGACCAAAGCTTTTGGAGCCAATTAGTAGCTAAGTGTGAAGCCACAATTTTATCAAAAATATCTAATGACAGTTGTGATGCTTATCTTTTAAGTGAGTCTAGTTTATTTGTTTTTGATGATAGATTTACAATTCTAACTTGTGGACAAACAATTCTTATCAATTCAATTCTCTTCTTTATAGAGAATCACGATAGAGATTGTATTTCTCAAATTATTTTTCAAAGAAAAAATGAATACTTCTCTCATCTTCAAAAAACGCACTTCTTAGACGACGTGAAGAAAATTCAAGAAATGTTTGCTGGTGTATCACTTAGGTTTGGTCATATGGACGCTCACCACAACTACCTCTTTCACTTAGATAAGGAATATCAACCAGAGAAAGATGATAAGACTTATGAAATGCTTGTCTACCATATAGCCAGTGACGTGAGTAAGAATTTAACTTCAGGGAAGTTAAATGCACAAGAAATCAGAGATCTTCTAAAGCTAGAACTACTTATTCCTGGTTTTCAAATTGACGACTTTGTCTTCCAACCTTTTGGCTATAGCTTAAATGCGATTAGTACCAATGGTGAATACCTTACGATTCATGTGACTCCACAAGAAGAGTCTAGTTACGTGAGTTTTGAATCATCAATTAATTTGGTAGAGAAGGCTTCTATCATTCTTGAGACACTTCGACCTCACGCTTTTGATTTTATGACATTTAATCCTGAAGGATTTGAAAATAACTTTGATACGATTCCTAAAATTTATCAAAATGAAACACTCGTAAGAGAAACTATTAGTTGTGGCTACAATGTAGAATTCGCTCATTTTTCAAAGAATGAAAGAGAAGTCTTTAAGGCCTATAAGATGGAGATATAAGAATGAAATCTAGTTTATGGATTGAAGAATTCCAAAGTGATCACTCTTCATACAAATTTGAAATTGAAAAAACTCTTTTCTCAGGACAGAGCGAATTCCAATCAGTTGACGTCGTTCAAACTAAGGGGCACGGAAAAATGCTTCTTAACGACGGACTTATTATGGTTACAGAGAGAGATGAATTTGCCTACCACGATATGATTGCTCACGTTCCATTATTTGTTCACCCAAATCCTAAGAACGTTCTTGTTATCGGTGGTGGAGACGGTGGTACAGCGAGAGAAGTCATCAGACATGCTAGTGTTGAAAAATGCACCATGGTTGAAATTGATAAGATGGTAGTAGACGCCTGTATTGAACATATTCCTCAAACGTCAAAGGACTTAACTGGTGACAGAGTAAACCTTATCATTGGTGACGGTGTTAAGTTTGTTAAAGAAACAAAGGAAAAGTTCGATGTTATCTTAGTTGATTCAACAGATCCAATCGGACCAGCAACTCCACTCTTTGGTACTGAATTCTACGAAGATTTAAAGAATTGTTTAACAGACGACGGAATAGTTGTTTCTCAAGGTGAGTCTCCTTGGTATCAAACAGATATTCAAAAGGGATTAATAAAAATTTTAGATAATGTCTTCAGTGATGTTTTTCTTTATACATTCTCTAATTTAACCTACCCAGGTTCTCTTTGGTCATTTACTTTTGCAACAAAGAAATACCACCCAACAAAAGACTTCAACCCAAATAGAGTTGTTGAATCTGGACTTGATTTTGATTACTACAATAAAAGCATTCATTCTGCGGCCTTCGCTCTTCCAAACTTTATTAGAAAGAATTTAGAGGGATTAATTAAGAATGACTAAAAAGTACTGGCTCATGAAAACTGAGCCCGATACTTTCTCAATTGATGATCTCTATTCTAGACCCAAGAAGACGGAGCACTGGGATGGGGTTAGAAATTATCAAGCTAGAAACTTCATGCGCGATGAAATGAAAAAAGGAGACTTAGTTCTCCTTTATCATTCCAGCTGTAAGGTTCCAGGGGTTGCAGGAATTGCAGAAGTTGTAAAAGAGTCCTACCCTGACTACACATCTTGGGACAAGAAATCAGCATACTATGACCCAAAGTCAACTTCAGAAAAACCAAGATGGTTCATGGTAGATATTAAATTTAAAAAGAAGTTTGAAACCTACCTACCTCTAACTGAACTTAAGGGAATGAAGAAACTTAAGGATATGGTCCTACTTAAGAAAGGTAGTCGCCTCTCAATTCAGCCAGTTACGAAAGAAGAGTTTGAGCATATAACTCGACTATAAATTATCTATTTTTTTACTCTGTTAATCGCTCTAGAAATTCCTTATAATGATAGAGAAAATGGAAACCAAGAGAAAACTCCTCTATATTTACTCCCTATCCCTAATTTTAGTAATTAGCACACTAGTTATTTTTGCTCGCTACGTTTTCTACTCAGAGTTTGAAACACTTGAGTATAAGAAAATTGAAATCAATAACGAAATTGTAAGAAAGGAGATCCTTAAAGACTTAGGAGAACTTAGTTTTAAGAATATAGAGTGGGCCACCAGGGAGACAAATTATCTCTTACTAAAAAATAAAGACTTTTCTAGCTTTGAGAGGAATCTAAACTTCTCAGCTCTTAGAAATCAAAATATTGACCTCCTTATTTTTGGTGGAAATAACCTCTTAGTGAAGGGCTATAATCTCGCCTCAGACCACGATGAAAGCTCAATTGGATTACAGAAAATTTCTCCCGATCTACTTAAGTTGATAAATGAGAATAAAACTATTCAGTCAGGTGAAACAGTTCTTGAAATTTTCAACTTTGGAAGTTTTGGAAGTTGGCTCATTTCCCAGAGACCTATTACAGATAGATACGCAATGGAAGCAAGTGTTGGTCGACTTATTATGGGAAAGAAACTTGATAGTTCCTACTTTAATAAGCTCAGTAGCAAGCTTGCTATCAAAGTCTTCTATAAAGGAATCGAAAGTAGTGTTCAAAGTAAAAAATATAAAGTTGATGAATTCTTAGTGACTGACTATGGTCTTGAATTAAACTCCAGAGAGTTCTTCGTTTTCTCAATCTTTCATTCACCAGAGATTCTCCTCGCTGGAAAATCAAGTTTCAGACTCTTCTTTATCACCTCATCTCTTATGATATTCTTCATTATGGGATTTACTTACTTTATTCTTCAAAGAAGTATCTTCTCCCCTATTCTCACTCTTCAACATAAAGTTTCAAATTTAGATATTAACAACCTTCAAGAAATTAAAGTAAAGAATGGAGATCACGAAATCAATGAACTCATTGGAACTATCAACTCTCTAATTGTCAGAGTGAAAAGTGATTACGAACTTCTCGTACAAAAAAGTAAACTCGAATCCCTAGGTCTTATGGCCGGAGGAATCGCCCATGAAATTAATAATCCTCTAACGATTCTTAGAAGTAATTCAAGTATTATTCTTCGAGAGCTTTCAGAGTCCAATCACCTAGTTGATAAGAAAGTCTCAGATAAACTCAAAAAGAATATAAAAACAATTGATCGAATAGCAGGGATTATTACAGGCCTTCAAAAAATTTCAAGACATTCCTCAGAAGACGAACTCGTAATAGTAAGTGCAAATTCAGTTTTAGAAAATCTAAAAGAGCTGCAAGCTGGCCTACTTGAAGATAGAAGTACTCGTGTTGAGTATAAATTCACTCCGAATGATTTAAAGTTTAAGGGATTAGAACAGCAGATTACGCAAATTCTAATTAATTTAGTTCTCAACTCTGCTCAAGCAATTGATGGGAGTGATGATAAATGGATAAGAGTTGAATTAGACCAATCACCAAGTGATATTATTTTTAGAGTTATAGATTCAGGGCTTGGCATAAATAATGAAATCCAAGGACAACTAATGGAGCCATTCTTTACCACGAAGTCTATTGGAGAAGGTACAGGTCTAGGGCTAAGTATCTGTAGAAAGATCGCCCATTTTCATAAAGGCGATCTAAACCTTATTTCAGAAAGAGAGAATACAACTTTTGAACTAACTCTTCCAAAACTTCAAGAAGAAGAAATCCAAACAGCTTAACTTCTCTAAGAGTCTAAATAAGTATAACTTCTTAAACAATCCTCGTAGAAGTCTACTAATTTAACTCCACGCCTTGGCTGGATCTTTCCTCGCGCAACTTCTCTATCTACGACCTTCTTAAGAGAGTAGGCCATGTATTGTGGATTATACTGCATTGTAGAGAGAACTTTAGCACATGACTGCCCCTGAATGACTTCCTCGATATAGAAACCACTCTCATCTTCTTCATCTCTAAAAACGTGAACTTCATTCAATCTGCCAAAGAGATTATGCATATCACCCATAACGTCTTGATAGGCTCCTGTTAGAAAAATTCCTAAGTAGTAATCTTCTTCATTAAGCTCATGAACAGGAAAAGTTGTTCTATGTCCCTCTTCATCAATGAACTTATCAATTTTACCATCACTATCGCATGTAATATCTGCGATAGAGCAATTAACGGTAGGCTTCTCATGCAGACGAGTAATCGGAACCACCGGAAGAACTTGACCGATGGCCCAGCTATCTGCGGCAGATTGAAAGACAGAGAAGTTACAAAGATACTTTGCTGAATTATCATCAATGAGAGACTGTAGTTCTTCTGGAACCTTATCTAGGCCCTCTAAAATTCCCGTTATATAATTTAAAACTCTTGTATAGATCGTCTCTATTTTAGCGCGCTCTTCTAAAGAGAGAATTCCAAGTTTAAATGCATTTAGAGCATTCTCTTTTAGTTGAACAACATCGTTATATGATTCCTGAAGTCTTCCATTTTCATGTAGGTCTTCCTCAAGCTCTCTCATATTACTTACGAAAATATGCTCTCCTGTGACTTTCTTTGTATTGTAGTCTGAAGTTGCGTCAATTTTCCCAATTACATTAGTCACTACACATGAATGGTGCGCGGTAACCGCTCTTCCTGACTCAGTCACAATATTTGGATGAGTAACACCTTCTAAATCACAAATTTGTTTTAAACTATAAATAACATCTGCAACATACTCGCTAAGAGAATAATTTGTTGAAGAGTCGTTAATTGTTCTTGTTCCGTCATAATCAACACCAAGACCACCACCAATATCAAAGTATTCTAGTGGAACACCAGCTTGAACAAGCTTTGCATAAATTCGTCCACCTTCACTGATAGCCTCTTTAAAAGATCTAATTTCAGGAATCTGAGATCCGATATGAAAGTGAAAGAGTTTAATACAATCCCCTAGCCCATTCTCTCTAAAGAGGTCTACCGCTTGAAGCATTTCAGAAACAGAGAGACCAAATTTAGCTCTCTCTCCCGATGAACCTGACCATCTTCCACAACCAGGAACACTCATTTTTCCTCTAAGGCCAATCAATGGCTCAACACCAATCTCTTTACTTAGACGAATGATTTTCTTTATTTCAGAGAACTTTTCTATAACGATAATAATCTTTCTTCCAACTTCTCTTCCTAAAAGAGCAAGTCTCATATAATCATCATCTTTATAACCATTAAGAATAGTTAAGGCCTTCTTACTATCATTCATTGCAAGCACGGCGAGAAGTTCAGGCTTACTTCCTGCTTCAAGTCCATAGTCATACTTAACACCAGCGTCGATGATTTCCTCAACAACTTCTCTCATCTGATTTACTTTTATCGGATAGACACCATAGTAACGTCCTTCATAATCATATTCTTCGATTGTCTCTCTAAAGACTTTATTAATAAGTCTCACTCTAGAGCGAAGAATATCGTGAAACCTAATTACCGCAGGAAACTTAACTCCCTGCTCTTTCATCTCTTCAATTACAGAGGCAATATCAAACTCTCCAGACTTCTTTGATTCTGTCCTAACGGTTAAATTACCAAGTGCGTTTACAGAGAAGTATCCTTCTCCCCACTGATTAATTTTATATAATTTCTTTGAGTCGTTAATTGTCCATTTCGTCATAGTACTTCCTAATTGAGAGCGATTAATAATTCTCTCACTACTTTTGCAGCAAAAACGTCACTATTTCCTGTAGGGTCAATAACAGGAGAAAGCTCCACAACATCACAACCTACAAAATTCTTTTCCATCAATATCTTAACAAATGAAATAAATGAATGAAAGTCTTCTCCCCCTGGCTCCGGTGTTCCCGTACCAGGAAAGAAGCTTGGATCAAAGTAATCGAGGTCAAACGTAAGGTAGACAGGTCTATCCTTATCTATAGCTCTCACCGCTTCTAAGAATTCATTCCTAGAAGTTTTAATAGTTCCATTCTCGTGCATCCATTCAAATTCTTCTTTAGTCCCTGAGCGAATACCGTATTGAATAAGCTCATGCCCACTCTTAAAATGATCTAGTGCTCTTCTAATTATTGAAGCATGTGAGTAGTGGTGTCCTAAATAACCATCTCTTAAATCTGCATGAGCATCTAAGTGAATGATCACGAGATCTTCGAATTGATCTAAGTAAGTCTTAATTGGAGCAAAGCTAATCGAATGCTCTCCACCAAGAGTTAGAGTTTTAACTCCATTATTTTTTAAATCAATATCTGAAAAGATTTGAAAGAATTCATCAGTGGCCTGTTGCCAATTAGCATCGGCATCTTCACTTTCACCAACGTTTAAATTTCCAAGATCGTAGAAAGAGTTTATTACGTCTGTTCCATTATTTAAGTAAGGTGAGTAATCTTCAATTCCGTCACTAATAACTCGAAGAGCATCTGGTCCGGCCTTAGTTCCCTTTCTAAAACATGCAGTTCCATCAAAGCCAAATCCGATGATATGAGTAGCATTGGAACGAAGCTCTTTCGCACCTATTGCATTGAGATAGAGTTCACTAGGATTTTGCAATTTTGGAAGTGAATCTTTAATAATTTCCTGCTTCAAAGAGAGCTCCTCTATTCAATACTTCTATTTAAAAAATTGTAGTTTCTTTGATTAATCTACCGACTAAATTACGTCAAGAGAATTAGCCGAAGTAGCTAAAAATACAAAGGTATTAGGTAAGTTTTTCAAACTAACTAAAATCTAGTTTGTTGAGCTTTTAGCATCTTCCTGAGGGAGCTTTGCGACCTCAATTTCTTTCTTCATATCGTGAAGAATGGCAGAGTGAATTGCGTCTTTAAATGTCGCCCAATACTTCTTATGCTTTCTATTATCCGAAGTAGGAAGCTCAAGCGTGTAGGTTGGAATATTTCTCTCATTACCTGCATAATTTCCAAGGCTTCCCGGAAAGAATGGATAATTTTTAATCTTATAGTCGTTGGCCATCTTACTCATTTGAACCAATAACTCCTGAGCATTTGGTACGAGCAGATGATCTCCATCATGGTGATGGGCCTGAAACTCTGGTCCATCATAATCTAAGATTGATAATGGAGCATGAACAGTGATAATTTTTGAAGGCTTATATCTCTTTATAAGATTAACTTGAAAGATCGTCTCCTGCTCACTCAAGGCCTTCGGTCCAGGATAGCGTCTCTTATCTTTTTTATATCTGCTCTCCCAAAGTCTTAGAGCATCTTTATTCCAATCTTTCGTTGGAAAATTTCTATTTACATCGACACCTCTAGCATTAGTTCTAGTCGGGCGTCTCTTAAAGAAAGAGTCAGGAGTTACAATTGGAGCAATGACAACGAGTTTATCTTTTAACTCCTCATGTCCCGGAATATAACCTTTAGTAACCTGTTCTAAGTGGTGAATGATATCGAAACAGAATTTTATTGGAGTGATCTCATCTCCGTGAACACCACAGAGAATAAGAGTCATATCTTTTGGACTATCTGATTTTTGTAATTCTTCGCTTCCGTACACTGTCCAAATAATTGGGTCTCCACGAAAAGACTTTCTTACGTTCTTCCAGTGGATATTCTTGCAGCGACTTCTTCCCCAGCCCCAATGTCTAAACTTCCCCTCAACCTTATCGCAAAAATTATTCACTGCTTGATTTTGAGGAACCTTCTCCCAAAGTGGAACAATTGGAGCAAGGGGAACTTTTTCTTTTGGTATATCTACGATAACTTTTTTAACTTCTTCTTTTGAATCCACAGATGTTTCGGTCTTTTCTATCAAAGAGCACCCAAAAAGCAGGCTAAATAATACTAAAGGAATATAAACTCTTGTCATTCTCTTCTCGATTCTTGTGGTAAAATATGTCTTATTATAGCCTTTTAATAACACTAAAAATACCCTTTTTGGGGAGCATAGCTATGAAAATACTCGTAATTTCAAAGAGTCGTCAACTTTATTCAAGTAAGCGCCTGCTTGAGGAAGCAGTTTCCCTTGGTCTTGAGACAAAGCACTTAGATATTTACGAATCGAGTCATTGGCGCGAGAACGAAACGAGCTCAGCAGCCGTAGTATTCAATAGATATTCCGGTATTTTATACGATGATTTTGACCTGCAGCTCTGCCAATCCTGGAAAAATAAAGGCTCACTCATTCTAAACCCGATACCAGAGCTACAAATTTTTAGAGATAAACTCTCCAGTCACGTTTTCCTAAATAACCTTGAAGTTAACTGTGTCCCAACCAGAGCGATAAGAGGAGCTGTCACAAGAGAGAACCTAGACTCTATTATTGACTTCACTCCCTCAGATTCCTCATTTGAAAATGAGTACATCATTAAACCCACTCGTAGCAACAAAGGCCTTGGAATGAGTCTCTGTAGAGGAATGGACTCTCTCTACACCCAACTTGAAAGCTACTATCATTTTAAAGATCAGAGGTTTATTATTCAGCCACGACTCAGAGGCGTCAGAGAATATAGAATTTTCTTCGTTGGACAGAAAATTATCGGAGCTTTTGAAAAACATTCCAAGAGACAAGATGAGTTCAGGCTAAATGCTGAGCGCAGTGAATGCTTTTCCATACGCCCACAAGACCTAAGCCCAGAGCTCACAAGCTTCTTTCAAACCATTCGAAGAAACACTAATCTCTTCTATGGGGGAATTGATATTCTTGAAACAGAGGACCAACACTTTCTCTTAGAAGTTAATCCGTGTCCTGGTTTTGAAATGCTTGAGAAGGTATGCGAGATAAATGTCGCAAAAGAATTGATTACAAGAGTTCATCAAAATATTGTGAACTAGAGAATAAAGTCGAAGAGATTTGATGGGCCCTTTAATAAATAATAGAGGGCCTTCTTACCAAAGCCTACGCGGTAGAATAGACTCTCATCTACTGAATCGGGATCATTTTCTAAATCTTTCTTTTGAATAAGAATTGAGTCTGTCTCTCTCTGCTTGATATCTTCGCTTAAAGCATCGGCAAGTTCCTTATTTCCATCACAAAAGAAAGCAAGCTCAGCAGAGAAGTTGTAACTTCTAGGATCAAAATTAAAAGAACCAATCATAAGAGAGTCTTCATCAAAGACTGCTGACTTTGCATGAGTTCCCCATCTACCATTTTGAACTTCAGTATTTATTGTCTGATAATCTGTTTGAGTATCGCCACCATAGAGATAGATATCCATCCCACTACTAAGCCAATCATTTGCAATTGAATTAAATGCCGCCGAAACATAGATAGCATCGGTACTATAGAGATAATTTGTTAAAAGAGTTGTCTTCACCCCACGGGAGAGAGCGTCTTTTAAAATTTCTTCAGTCTCTTTATTGACGATGAAATATGGACTCTCAATTTGAAGAGATGTCTTACTATTATTAATTCTCTTATAAATTTCTTTCTTGAGTATTCTCTTTGTTTTCCCAGTATCGTGGGAAAGAGGTCTATCTGAAACAAAGCTTGCGCTAGAACAAGTTCCATAATACTGCTCTGGCGCTTGTATTAGAGATAGGTTTCTAATCTGTTCTCTCAAATCACTCTTTTCATTCTTTAGTGAGACAAAATTTTCTGCGAATGAAACTTTTTTCTTCCATGCTCTTAAATCATTTTTAAACTGAATGAGTCCTCTAGAAGAACCTCTTGAATTTCTTCTATATTTTAAATCATACTTAGCTGGCATTTTATCTCTAGTAACTTCCTCAGACTCTTGTGACGTCCAAATACTTTCAAAGCTCAATGTTACTGCATCAACAAGATCACCTTCAATCCATACATCCCTATCAACAAAATTATATTCTGGACTTAAATCAAAGTACTCATCGCCAATATTTCTTCCACCAATAATTGTTTCTCTATGATCGATAGTCATTGATTTCTTATGATTTCTCCACTGAGCTTCAATGAATCGATAAAGCGGAGTTGGATTATAATACTTAACTTCAATTCCCTCTTTTCTCATCTCATGTGCTATGAAGTAATTAAAGTCCTTTGCTCCTACAAACGTATCAATGAGAAGTCTTATCTTAACACCCTCTCTAGCTTTTTTGATGAGGGCGTGAGTTAGGAGCTGACCAGAATCATCAACTCTCCAAATAAATGTTTCCATATCTATGGTCTTAGTGGCCTTCTCAATAAGCTCAAGCCTCTTTTCAAGAGCGCTATAACCGTCATTTAAGATAAGTATTTTTTGAGAATTTTGGGAATGAACATCGAATTCGCTATCACTTAGGTCGAGACCACCTGAACTTCCATAAGAAATATGACAGAGAAGAAAGAAGGTGAATATGGCCCGAGGGATTAATTGTAAAAACATAGTGGAGCATTTATATCAATATGACTCAACGCACACAAGCAAGTGTGAAATCCTTACAATTGGAAGCAATGCAAAATCAATAACTTATTCAGTCATCAAAATAAAGTTTGACCTGTCCAACTTTTACATAGTATTATAAACAAGTGTTAAGTTAATTAAAGGTTCGTCCGAATAATTAACAGGAATTTAACTGGTAGAAAACTATGTACATCTGCATCTGCAAAGGCATTACGGAAGAACAGCTCGAACAGGCCATCAAGCCTGACGCGAAGCCGTCGGACATTCTGAAAGACCTTGGAGTTGGTGATAGCTGTGGAATCTGTCTGATTGATGCAATTGAGAAAATGACTCTTAAAAAGACTGCTGGTCTACAAGAGAAGAAAAAATAATATCTCCATTGCCCCTCTTTATCCCCTTCTTTATAATATCTCTATAAATTAATTAACTCATTAAAGGAATCCATATGAAAGGTGATAAGGAAATTATCGAAGCTCTAAACAATGTTTTGGCCAATGAATTAACTGCCATCAACCAGTACTTTCTTCACGCTAGAATGCTAGAAGATTGGGGCCTAGAGAAACTTGGTAAGTTAGAGTACGATGCTTCAATAGACGAGATGAAACATGCCGATCAAATAATCAAGAGAATTCTCTTTCTAGAAGGGCTTCCAAACCTTCAAAAACTTAATAGACTTAAAATTGGTCAAAACATTGAAGAGCTTATCGCTTCAGATCTAGAGGTCGAGTATAAGGCAGTTCCAGAACTTAGAGAGTATATTTCTCTTTGCGAAAAGAAGCAGGACTATGTCACAAGAGATATCTTAAAAGGTATTTTAGATAGTGAAGAAGAACATATTGACTGGCTTGAAACACAGCAAGGTTTAATTCAAAAAGTTGGAATCCAAAATTTCATCCAATCACAAATTTCAGAATAAAAATTTTAAAATAGGCCCCACAATTTGGGGCCTTTCTCATTTTAGTATTCTAGAGAAAATGAAGCGTGAAGAACTTCTTTCTTACTATCGATTAAATATCCATTCACATCAAAGTAAAGAACATTGATAACAGTTTTCTTCTTACCAATCATTATTGAGTTCGAAGTAAAGTCTTCATTGAAGTTCTTTGAAGTTATTAATTTGATAGAGTTAGTATTAGTAGTCTCTAGTTCAGATGTTTGAAGTTCTCCATTTTCGATAAAACTTGTGAAAACTTTAACAAAAACTGTTTCTGGATGTGAGTTGAAAAAGTAAGTTTCAACACTACAACCACCACCGTGCCCAGGAATGA
The DNA here is from genome assembly GCF_002753895.1 of Halobacteriovorax sp. JY17. Classification (NCBI taxonomy): domain Bacteria; kingdom Pseudomonadati; phylum Bdellovibrionota; class Bacteriovoracia; order Bacteriovoracales; family Halobacteriovoraceae; genus Halobacteriovorax; species Halobacteriovorax sp. JY17. The sequence goes on from NZ_NJER01000001.1 coordinate 1,103,182, forward strand.
TACAAGTAAATTCCACTTGAACATCAGGAGTAATATGCTGATTTAACGAAGCAAATGCTGAGAGAGAAGTTAACATTAGTACAGATACGATTAGATTTTTCATCGAATTCTCCAAGGTAAGGTTTTTCACAATAACTGCCACATGGAGTACCGCAAATGATCCCTAGAGTAAAGGTAAAGATGCAGAAACTAGGCTGAGGCCCGAAGGCCTCACGATTAAATCGCTTCGTTAGGTTTTTTTAGAAGAGAAACTAAAATTATTGGGATTATTAAAAATGCTGATCCATAGAAGTACGGAGAGCTCGAACCGTACTTCCAGTAAATAATAGAAGCAATTATTGGTCCAATTACTCGTGCAAGGGCGCCGAGAGATCTAAAAATTCCAATACTATGTCCCTGCTGTGCCGCAGGAGTATAAAGGGAAACAAGTGAAGTAAGACATGGAATCGCCATACTAGATCCTGTTGCTAAGAAGAAAAGTCCTACATAAAGAAGAAAGTTCGATGAGGCGTAACCAATCGCCACAAGGCCAGGAATTAAGCAAATAAGTCCTATCAAAGCGACTTTTCGCTCACCCATTTGTCCTGCTTTTCTTCTAACAAAACCACCCTGAACAAGCGCTATCACAAACCCGATGAAGATAAACATATAGGCGTTATCCATCGATGAGTATCCCAGTCTTTCTACTGCCAAGAAAGTTAGCGTGAACTCCATTCCAGAGAAGGCCATAAGAAATAGAAAGTGAGAGAAGTTTGTTAAGTTCACTCCTTCAAATGGAAGTGGTTTAAAAAGTTGTAATGGATTAAAAGTTCTCTCACTAGTATGAACCTTTCCTCTCTTTTCTTCTGGAAGAGACTCTTTAAAGTTTCTAGCTAAGAAGAATAAGTTGAACGCGCTTAGAACAAATGCAATTGCTGCGGCCATTGAAAATGGATTTACACCGTATTCAGTTAGAGCAGGATAGCTGGCTGTTAAATCAAAGAGTGACATAATCCCACCCATGGCCGGTCCAATGATAAATCCCAGAGCAAAGGCAATACCAATAGTTGCCATTCCCTTCGATCGATTTCCTTTTGAAGTGACATCGGCAACTACTGCAGTAGCCGTTGAAATATTTCCTCCCATAATTCCCCCAACAAGGCGAGCGAGAATCAGAGTTGTAAATGAGCCTGAAAAGAACCACATAATATAACTCACAGCTAGGCCAAATACAGAGACAAGAAGAACGGGTCTTCGCCCTATCCTATCAGAGATTCTCCCCCATACAGGAGCAGCAATAAATTGTAGAAATGAGTAAAGTGCCCCAAGAGCACCACCAAATAGAACAATGGAAGATAGCTTCCCAGCCCCACCTGTGGCAGTAAGAGTTTCAATTCCACTAAAAATGAGATTTAAAAAGTAATTATCTCCATCCACTTTTATATAGTGCTCTGCTAGCGCTGGAAATAGAGGGAAGATAATTGAAAAACCAACGAGGTCTAGAAAGAGAGTTAAGAAAACGATCTTTAAAGAACTTTTAGCATTATCACTAAATGGCTCTGACTTCATTGTAGGCTTTTCCATAAATTTATAATCCTCTTTTTTCATATAGTGAAAGTCTTGGGCCTTAATATCTCCCGATCCTTCACATTGATTGACAACAAAGCTCGCGAAGTCTTCGCACCACTTATCATCGTCGTTTAAACATTCAATGAATTGAATATTACCACCTAACTCTCTCGCCTCTTCAGCTAGCTCAGTAGCAATTTCATCAGTTGTCTCTAAGCAATCGGCAACAAAGCTTGGACAATAGACAGCAATATTCTTATTTCCTTTTCTAATCTGCTCTTCCATCACATCTTCCGTATACGGAGTGAGCCACTCTTCAGATCCAAAGCGAGACTGAAAAGTAATGAGAATATTTTCAGCAGCAATTTCAAAAACTCTATTCTTTAAAAGAAGATAGGTTTCAAAGCAGTGCTTATAGTAGAGATCATTCTTATAGAGAACTCTCCTCTTAGGAATTCCATGAAAAGAAATAATTAAAACATCACTTTCATTTCCTGACACTTTAAACCCTTTTAAGAATTTATCAATTTGCAGGACAGAGTTATCAATGAAGGCATTGGAGCGATGAAAGTTTGTAAGAAATTTAAAAGGAGGAATCTGCACTCTCTTTTTAAGAACTCCAAAGAAACCGTCCATACCAGAAGCAATTGTACTTTCTGAGTATTGAGGAAACATGGGAATAATTAAAAGCTCAGTTGCTGCGCCCTCTGCACCAACCTCAACTTCTCTCTCCCACTGATCCCACACATCTGCGACCGTTGGTTTTGAAAGAAGAAAGGCGTACTCCACTTCAACTTTATCTGAGGTTATCTTTTGGCTAACTTTTTCAGTAAAAGAAATTGTATTATCTATTAGTGGAAAGCTCTTACCATTCCAAATTCTAGAATAGAGCTTTGCCGAGCGGGCCGGACGAAATGGAATAACAAAGAGATTTAAGATAATTTTCCAAAGTAGTGGATTGATGTCCACAACCCTTGGGTCACCCAGAAATTCCTTTAAGAATGCCCTCACATCACGAACCTTAGGAGACTTGGGAGATCCAAGCTGAACAAAGACAACCTTAGTTTTTCTATGCCCAAGTGAATCAGCTGGACCTAGAAAGTTTTCAATTTTACCTGTCATATTTTCACATCTTTTTGACTATTTAGAGCGCATAATGTACCTGATTTATAAGATAAGGGGAAGTCCAGATGGCAAAAGTAAAAGCAAAGAAGAAAGTAGTAAGTATCAAACAAGGACGCGCAGCAAAAGAATTAGAAAACTTCGCGCTCGGAGAGGCGAATACACAATACTCAATGACGTACGCTCCAGAGGTTCTAGAGGCCTTCGATAATAAAAATCCGGGCAGTGATGCTTGGACTACCTTTCTATGCACAGAGTTCACTAGCCTCTGTCCTAAGACCGCTCAGCCCGACTTTGCGAGAATCTATATCAATTACATTGCTGACAAGAAGATGGTTGAGAGTAAATCTCTTAAACTCTACCTATTTAGCTTTCGTAATCACGGTGACTTTCACGAAGATTGCATACAGAAAATTTGCGATGACCTAGCGAAACTCATGAAACCCAAGTATATTGAAGTGATAGGAGAATTTACTCCACGTGGTGGAATTGCAATCTACCCTTATTCGAGCTACTCAAATAGTAAGCCACTTTATAAGAGCATTAAGGCGAAGAGATTTGCGGAGTATTCTCCAGGTAAGTACACAATGGATATGTCTAAGATTTATTAGGCGAAGGATAGAAAATGGGATTTGGTGTCGGTGAAAGTTTAGTCATTCTCGCAGTTGTTCTCTTGCTCTTTGGAGGAAAACGCTTACCTCAGCTTGGTAGCTCTCTTGGAAAGGCCATTCAAAACTTTAAGAAAGGAATGGACGACGGAGACGACTCAAAGAAAGATGATAAAGAAGACGAAAAGAAAATTTCAAAGTAATTTATAATAGGCTCTCTAGAGTTTTTAAAACTAGAGGGTCATCTTTCTTTACCTCTTCCATCACTTCAAATAATTTATAACAAACCTCTTCATAACTCTTTTCAATTCCGCGCTCACTTAAGAGAATTAAAATATAGCGAATCGTCCTATCAATTAATTTATTATTACTTGGCCTAACCCAAGTCATAATATTGCTTTCATAGCGTCCTAACCGTCCCATCACTAAAGTCGAGTGAGTATTTAAGAGAACTTTTAAAATTAGGTGAATACTTAAAAGATCATTTTTCTCAAACCGTATATTTTCTTCTAAATCTTCAAATCGAAATTTTAAACTCTCGTCTATGAGCTCAATTCTAAAGATATGCTGCTCACCAGAACAATAAGATTTTCTCTTTTCAATATTTCTAGCAGAAATATCAAAACCATATAGCCTCTCAATACTTGTAAGCTCTTTGGTTTCAATCCACTCTAGACAGCGAGGAGTTCTGTCTAAGAGAGAGGTCCAAGCTCTTTGAACTTCAAGCTCTCCCTCTAAAGATAAGTAACATAGAGAATACTGCTTAGGCCTTGATTCAACATTTCTTTCAAATGGAAGAAGACTAAATGTAGGAGATCTCTCAGTTGTATCCGTAAGAACGCTAATTCCTAAAAGATCACAGGTAGAATAAACCACTCCATCATTTCTCTTATAGACTTCACTTTCTCTTTCAATAAATTTCTTAAGAAAACTAAAATCAATTTCTTCAAACTTATCTTTTAATTTTTGCACCCAATTCACATCAAAGTTAAATAAGGCCTGTCCCGCAACAAGCATTTGAATAGTACTTGCCTGCATTCTCGTACTTCCAGCAAGAACCATCTCTCCAACGCATAGGTTGAGCTTTTTAATTTTTCTATTCTCTATGACTTCACGTGAGCGCTCAACTGTTTGACAGAGGACTTCATCAGGGTTGCAATAGAGAAAGTATGGAGCAGAGTTAGCAACTTCACTTGCTGCATTTACGGCCCCTATAACAAAAGGAGTCTCTCCTCCCTCTGTAATCGCGAGCAGAAGATCATTTTCATTGAAACCTAATTCTTCTAATTGTCTCTTTCCAAATTCTGGGTGATCTTCAAAATTCTCAATTGAATGAATTAAGGCCACATCACCACCGGCCATGAAAGAGATCACCCTTCCCTTTTCTTTGCCACTCTTATTCCAAATAGTCTCTAGCGCAAGAGAGAGTCTTCCCGTTGCACCACAACCACAGAGAAAAATTCTCCCCCCAAGCTGTAAAGCTTTCTGAACATCTTCTGTGAGCTCTTTAATTTTAGATTGCTTACTAAGAGCTATATTTAATAAATTAATTTCAATTTCTTTGATTATTTCTAGTGCTTGATCTAAATGACTTTGACTCAAAGAGGAGAGATTCTTAGTCTTAGGATGTGATTTTTCAGTAGGTAATTCACCTAACTTGAACTTATCTGAAATATCCAGAAAACTCTGGGCCTTAGCTTTGTGGGCCATACTACCGTGCTTTAAAAATATTTGTAACTGTAGCTAGTATCTCATCAAGATCGAAAGGTTTCGAGATGAGACCTGTTGCCCCCTTCTCTTTTAATTCCTCTTCTGCTAGCCCAATATCTCCTGTCAAAAGAAAGAATGGAGGTAGCTTCTTTGGTCCGTCCTGAATTTTTTCTAGCAATTCTAATCCTCCCATCTTAGGCATATGGGAGTCAGACAAAATGAGATCAACATGATTATTTAAGAAAATATTTAAAGCCTCTTCACCATTGCAGGCACCTAGAACTTGAAAGTCCTCTATTTCAAAAATATCTGTGCAAATCTCTAGAAGATCAGCTTCATCTTCTGCAATTAATATAGTTATTTCGGAATTACTCATATTAATATCATAGAGACTTAATGGGCCTATAAAAAGGAAAAATAGAAAATTTAGAAAAAAACTTAAGACAGCACTAGTGGGAATAAAAAAAGCCCCACTAAAAGTGAGGCTTTTTAATTACAATTTCTTTATTAATTATTCGATAATTTCTAGAACAGATCTCTTCTTAAGCTTTGTTGAAGCTGCATTAAGGATTGTTCTTAAAGCTCTAGCCGTACGACCTTGCTTACCGATAACTTTACCTAAGTCAGTTTTATCAACTTTAAGTTCGATAACTGTAGTTTGTTCACCTACAATTTCGTTTACTTCTACCGAATCTGGCATGTCGACAAGTGATTTAGAAACGTAATGGATTAGATCTTTCAATTCGCTCATTTGTACTCTCGCTTTCTACAGGTATCCCTTAGGAATACCATTTTCCATTAACATTGTTCGCCAAGGGCGATGTTCCTCTTCCTAGCTGGAGCTAAAAAGAGGATTAAAAACTTAACCTAATTGGATTTTGTTTTTCTTTAAAAGTGTTCTAACTGTATCTGACATAGTTGCTCCACTCTTAACTAGAGCAGCAATTCTTTCAGCTTTAATGTCGATAAGCTCTGAACCTTCAATATGTGGATTGTATTGACCTAGTCTCTCAAGAAACTTTCCATCTCTTGGATTACGTGAGTCTGTGGCAACAATAGTATAAATTGGCATATGTACTCTACCACCGCGTTGCATTCTGATTGTTAGCATGTATAAACTCCTACAAAACTCTTTATTACACTTGTAAATAGGCTATATTAAATAATTCATGACCAGCTAGATGTCAACGATTTAAGTAATTAATTATTATAAGTCACCGCATTTAACTCTATTAATCAAAGAGCTAAATTCATTTGTAATACTTTGAATTACACGTGGCTTAACCTCTGTTTGATTACCTACTAAAACAGATGTTAGTTTAATTTGATTTCTTAGAGTCTTATACCTTTTCTTATAAGTGGCCACGCACTTCTTATTATCCGGGCTCTCAACAGCAAGGCAAATGGCACGAATGGCAGAAACTCGTGTTGAGATTTCAGCAACTTGAGCTGAGAATTCAAACTTATCGCTATAGCCTTGATTGAAATCAATCGAAGCGCTCACTAAGTTTTCAAATGATTCATTATAAATATCTCTACAATCGCTATCACTAATAGCATAGGTAGAATTAAGACAAAGTAATGACAATAGAACTAATAAACTCTTTTTCATGATGACTCCTCATTAAATTTTCTTGGAATATAACAAAATTTAAAACCGTCATCAATGCATCGCGTCATTTTTACATATAGAAAAAGGAGGTTTTACCCTCCTAATAATTAGAGAACTTCTTCTCTAAATTCTTTTCTAAGTTCCATCCAGATTTTATTATAGAACCACGCAGGAGGAGCATCTCCCATAATATGATCGGCCTTAAGTTTTAGATTACCTGTAGACATGAGAACTTCCATCACTTTTGGATTTTGTTTCGCTTTCGTTCTAAGAGCATCTTTAATTAATTGATAATGAAGCCCTTTTGAAACAGTCCAAAACTTAATCTTCTTTCCTTGAAAAGTTACCCAGTCAATTCCCATTTCTCTCATATTTGAATTTGCGTAACCGCCTGCTTTCTTCGCAAGAAATCCAGTCATCTGCTCCACCTCAACACGGGTGTAAGGCCACTCAATCCCCTCTGCTGTTGCTCTTACGTCTTCATCTGACTCTGGGTATTTAAGAGACTGCCAAAACCCCTCCACAGACTTATAAAGAGTTTCTTTATAAACGAAGTCAGTCGCTGCAAAGTTAGAAAGAATTCCCAACTCATTTCTCTTAGAGAGAATAACCTCTCCTTCTTTTGCATCTTGAGGAAGTACTTCCCAACCAGGCGCGGTTGAACGATCAACCTCTTGCCACCAATGGGCCGGATAGTCGCCATTTGCAGCAAATGTAAGAGCAGTAAGGAAGAATAGAATAAGTGTGGATAGTGTTAGATTTTTCATGAGGCTATTTAATAAAAATCAGAAACCTCTGTCATGGCTCAAAGCAAAGCCTCTAAAATATGGTGATCCTCCACCAATTATTGCCACTAATAAAATCTTCTTAAAGTGAAGACATTCACAACTATCTGATATCTTGTAAATTCATTTAATTAAACCCTCAGTGTTCTAAACTATACCTACCAAATATCCGAGTAGATCACTATGTTTAATGAGTTTAGAAATTATCTCTTAAAAGCTTCTGCACTAATCAGCTGTGCAGCGGTTCTTCTGTACTTTGCTCCTGGCGATCAGAAAATAAGCTCTTTCGATGAAGAGGAAATTCAAAGTGTCGAACCTACGGAAAAAACTCCTAACCAATTAGGTAAGTATAATAATATGAGAAAGCCTGCTTCAATCAATGAGCAATCTCCAATAGAGTCAGCCTCGACAACACAATTAAGTGAAGAGAGCAATACTGACTTTGAAAATGAAAACCAATTTATTCCCGAGGAAGACCCTTCTCTTAGAAATTTAGCTGAATCAAGTGGAAGCTTTGAAAATAGCTTACCAGGTGAGCGTGGCGAGATTCAAGAACAACAAGACCAAGCTGAAGCGAAGAGAAACTCTAATCCACAAATAAATGACGACTTTCAACAGGACCCTAGACAAAGCTCAGGAGGCTCTTCTTCCGATATTGCAGCAACCTCTGCAGAAGTGAATTACGCAATTCCAGACTGTGCAGAAAATTGTTCTGCTAATGAAGATAATTCTGATACAGCAGAAACAAATAGCGGAGAAAGTACGGCGAGCACAGATTCTTCAGAAGGAACCACCTCTACTCCGACGAATCCTACGGCCGATGTCGCTCCAGTGGTAACAGCTGATTTAGGGGCAGGAAATTATTCAGAAAATCCGAGTGTAACTTTGAGCTCGAATATTGGTGGCGAAATCTACTATTGTGTTGCAGAAGGAAGCTGTTGTGAACCTAACCCTTCTTCCGGTGGAACTCTATATAGTTCGGCAATAGATATTGGAACAGGAGATGGAAACTTCTGCTTAAGTTTTGTTGGTATTGGCCAAAGTGGAGTTCTAGGAGAGCAAGTAACTCAATCTTACAATGTAGATCAAACACTCCCAGATATGTCTTCAATTGTTGATGTTCAATATATTCAGACTACTGGTGAAAGTAGTATCGCTATAAATTCATCAAAGTTTGGATCTACTGGATATGACTACGGCCTCTATAATCTCAGTGCCGATCCATCGGCCCTAAACTGTAAGCAAGTAGAAGAAAATTTCGCTCATGCAACCTACGGAGTCGACTTTGATGGCAACTCATCACCAGACCTCTATGATCTAAGCTCAATTTTCACAACTATTACAAGTCCTCTTCGTCCGGGGATAATGAATTATGGTGCAGGTGGAAATTACTTTGTTTCAATCCTCTCCAATCGAAATCTCGCAGGAGAAGCGAAGAGAAATTGTGTCACTCATAAAGTTGTCTTAGAAGATTTCGACTACCTTGCCTCAACGCAAACATCAACTTCTGCTCCCATTGTAAATGGCTCAGGTCATATGGAATATAGTGGAACATTTAATAGCTATGGTATCTTCCGAGAGCCGGCCGCTATTGGTGACGCCTCTATTACAAGTGGTTCATCTAGATTTGAAGCTGACGCAAATAATATTCTTGAGGCCACCAAAGAAGATATTATCTATTAGTATCGCCTACTAAAATAGTCACTTTCTCTCCAAGTAGATTATATTTACGAAAAACTTTCCTCCTAGTTTTAACAAGTTAACATCCTAAACTAAATTCTCAAAGAAATCTTCAACATACCGATTAGAATAGTATGAACGACCTAGTCTTAATAGCTTATTTGCGGAACGTTTGATGATTAAAAAGCTGCTAACTACATTCATACTGATAATTGCGTCTTCTCTTGTTATGGCGTCTGAGAAGATCTCTTATTCTGGTAGATTAACTTCCGCCTCTGGAGCTCCTATCTCTGGGCCTGTAAGTCTTAACTTAGAAATTGTAACCTCTACTCCTGCTGTTCTTTGTACTATTAACGATGGTGCTGTTCCTCTTTCAAATGGTGTCTTTCATCTTGAAGTGGATTATGGAACGACTTGTGATAGTGGGCGTTCTTTAAAAAATATTATTTCTGATTCTGTTACCGCTAGTGAAGAGCTCTTTATTCGCGTTGTTGATGTCACTCATTCTAAAACTTATCCTTCACAGGCCATTACAAGTTCTCCTCTTGCTATCTTCGCTCTTGAAGCCGCTTCTGTTAGAACTGGCTCAATTGTAAATACTGACTTAAAAGGCGTCGCCGCTAATTGTGCCAATAACGAAGTCATCGCTGGTGACGGTGCTGGAAATTTCAAATGTATTTCTGCAAGTACGGGCTCTGTAACTTCAATTACTGCGGGAACAGGACTTACTGGTGGAACGATTACTGCCACTGGAACAATTGCTGTTGACGTTGGTGTAGGAGCTGGAGATATTCCTCAACTCGATGGCTCTGGAAAGTTAGCAACTTCAGTTGAGACTGATCCAAGTGTTACTGCTTTTGCAAAAGCGGCCCTTCCAACCTGTGGGGTTGGTGAAGTTTTAAAATCTGATGGAACAAACTTTTCTTGTGTTACTGACGATACAGGAACTGATAGTGATACAACTTATACCGCAGGATTAGGAATTGATCTAACTGCAGGGCAGTTCTCTATTGATGCTTCGGCCTGTGGAGCTGGACAGAGAATAGTATTCGGTGCTCCTGGTTTTGGTTGTGAAGATGCTGATGCCATTTCTCTGCAAGGAAATGATGTCGACAACACTGCTCCAAATGATAACGATGTTCTTACTTGGAATAACACAACTTCAAAATGGGAACCAAGAGCGACGGCTTCGACAGTTAATGCTCTCAATGATTTAAGTGACGCTGCTACAACAACTGATAATTTATTTCTAGGTCATAGCAATACAATGGGAACTTCAAATACTGGAGTTGGTGTAACGGCACTTGATGCTCTTACAACAGGTAATTTTAACACTTCTCTTGGAGACGGCTCTCTCACAGCAAATCAAGATGGATCAAATAATGTAGCGGTTGGTTACAATGCAGGTAAGAGTAACGTGACAGGCTCTGGAAATATTTTTTTAGGAAATGCTGCCGGAGAAAATGAAACTGGCTCTAATAAACTCTACATAGATAATTCAAATACAGCGACTCCGTTAATTCTTGGAGATTTTTCAACTGATACTTTAACAATTAATGGAACTTTAAAAATTGTAGATGGATCACAAGGTGCGAATAAAGTTTTAACTTCATCAGCTGATGGAACGGCCATTTGGTCAACTCTCTCGGGAGCAGGGAGTGTGACAAGTGTTGATGTGACAGCTCCTTTAGTAAAGGGTGGAACTGCTTCTGATATTGATCTCTCAATTCCTGCGGCAACAACTTCTGCCGACGGTTACTTAACTTCAACTGATTGGAATACTTTTAATAATAAACAAGCGGCTCTTCCAACAGGTGGAACAACAGCACAATATCTCCGTGGAGATTTAACTCTCTCAACTTTTTTAAATGATGTTCTAGCTAGTGTTCTCACTGGATATGTTGTTGGTGCCGACACTCCTTTAGCTGCAACAGATTCAATAGTTTCGGCCTTTGGAAAAATTCAAGGACAAATTAATGCAAATGATACAGCGATTTCGGCTAATGCGACAGACATAGGAACAAATGCTACAGATATTGGAACTAATGCAGCGGCGATTACAGCAAATACAACGAATATTTCTTCTAACGATACTGACATTGCAGCCAACACTGCAGACATTACAACGAATGCAGCGGACATTGCTCAAAACGCAGCTGACATTGCAGCGATTGATGAGTCTCAATGGATAACAACAGGATCAGACATTTATTATAATACAGGAAATGTTGGAATTGGAACAAGCTCTCCTACTCTTGGTGGTTTTGCTTACGCTTCTGCGAGCAAGCTTGGAATTACAGGAAATGGATCAGCTGATAATAATGCAAGTTTTGGAGTACTCAACATAGGAAATAATAGAACAACACCAGGCGGTGGTGATGCTCTAGGTGTTATCAACTTTAATTCTGTGAATGATACAACTGCAGTGAAATCACAAATATCAGTATACAATGAGGGAGCAGGTGGTGCTAACGGCTTCGGCTCAAGAATGATGTTTACAACTAGAGGAAATAATCAACTTAATCCTACCGAGAGACTAAGAATAGATTCTTCCGGAAATGTTGGGATAGGAACTTCTGCACCAGTTTCAAGATTAGATGTAAACGGTACAATCACATCAGGTGGAGATACTGCAACAACAGGTACTCTTCAATTTGCAGGAAAGTATGCAAGCGGAACTCTAAATACATACGGAAGTGAATATAGCTCAGGAGCAACAGTTGTTGGATATGCAACAAAACCTAAGAGTGGTGTAGGAGGCTTTCTATCTTCATCCTCTACTGCAGGCCTAAATAGAGGCGCAATGATTCTAGATCATGAATTTGAATTTTTAAATGCATCAGCACAAACTGCAACAATAAATACAGATATAGCTCTAACAAGTAGATTGAAAATTAGTCAAACTGGAAATGTAGGTATTGGTGTTGCTGACCCCGATGCAAAGTTAGAGATTAATGGACAAATAAAAATAACTGGCGGAGGAATTGGCGCTGGAAAAGTTTTAACTTCAGATGCCGATGGACTTGCCTCATGGACAACACCAACTTCAGGAACGGTTGCCTCTGTTTCAGCAAATGCACCTCTATCAGTAACTAGCCCTACGACATCCCCTGATATTTCTATATCACAAGCAAATACAACTACCGACGGTTACTTAAGTTCAACTGATTGGAATACATTTAATAATAAGCAAGCTGCTCTTCCTACAGGTGGAACGACGGCGCAATATCTTCGTGGGGACTTAACTCTCTCAACTTTTTTAAATGATGTTCTAGCAAGTGTTCTCACTGGTTATACAGTTGGTGCTGACACTCCCCTCGCCGCAACTGATTCAATAGTTTCTGCCTTTGGAAAAGTTCAGGGACAAATTAATGCTAATAATACTTCTATCTCAGCAAACACTACGTCGATAGGAACGAACGCAACTGATATCGCAACGAATGCAGCGGCGATCACTGCTAATACTACAAATATTTCTTCTAATGATACGGACATTGCCGCCAATACAGCGGCCATAAGCTCAAACGATACAGACATAGCTCAAAATGCAACCGATATTGCTGCGATCAATGAATCTCAATGGACAACTACAGGTTCAGATATTTACTACAATACAGGAGATGTTGCTATTGGGACAACAACACCTGCTGCAAAGTTAGATGTAAGAGGTACACTCGGCTTAAATAATGGTACCTATATATGGAACAAGAAAGTGGGACTAGGTCACGCTGATGCGAGCTCTGGGAAAAGAGTTCTCCTAACCCTTCCAACATCAACACATACGGCAGAGGTTACGATTAGATCAGCAAGAACAACAAATGATATTACATCAAATATTCTTGCGAAATTTAACACTGTTCTTACTCAAGAAAATACTGTTTTTAGAGTTCTGTCCGCTGAAGTCTCTGGAACGCTTGCCACTTACCAATGGTATTTTGATAGCTCTACAGGGACTCCCTATTTAAGAATTGGGCAAGGTGGAAATACATTTACATATACAATTACAGTTAAAACAAATATATCAAACGAACCTACTGCAGAACTAGATGATGGGACAGCCCCCGTATTTCCTACAGTTGAGCCTCAATATGCGTTTAGATCTACACAAGACTCTGATCTTAAAATACAGACAGCAGGTAGCGATAGAATGGCAATAGACAATACTGGAAACGTTGGTATTGGAACAATTACACCTACTGCAAAATTAGATATTCATGATGGTTTTAATCAAATAACGAGAACGGAGAATGACTCCACTTCAAGAGGACACTTAGTTCTAAGAAGAGGCGATGGCACAGGAGCAACAGCTTCTATTAATTCTGAAAACTCAGGAGCTAATGATGTGAGCGCAATAAGCTTTCACATAAATTCCGCCGAAAGAATGAGAATTACAAATGCAGGAGCAGTTGTGGCCACTTCATTTCAAGGTGATGGTTCAAGTTTAACTGGCATTACTGCAGATAGCTCTAGCAACAATGTAAATGCAGTTATAAATGCCGATGCTGATTCAAATTCTTCCGGAGATATTCTCTTTCAAACAGGTGGAACAACTAGAGCGAGTATTTCAAACTCAGGGGATATGTCTCTTGGAAGCTCTATTGATTCTGGTGCCGGAGCGAATGTTTTTAGTGTTGGATCAACGACGGAAGATAGTGTCGTAGCTCTTGGAGAAGACACAAATAATAAAGCGGATATGAAATGGAATAGTTTTACCAACTACCTATCTTTTGGAACAAAGAATGCTGGTACAAGCTACATCGATACTCTTGTTGTTAAGGACGGAAATGTTGGAATTGGTACAGCGGCTCCAGAAACGACATTAGATGTGGCAGGAAATATTTTAATTGGGGAAAAGCCAAATTCGGGTACTCAAAAAACAAGTATAATAGCAGCTCAGCAATCAGACAATGGAGTATCAGAGGGGAATAGTGTTCCAGGTAATAACTTAGAGTTTAGGGCCGGAATAGGTACTGGCTCTGCCGCTAATGGGGATATTAGTTTTACAACTGAACATGTAACAACTGTTTTTGGAAATGGTATAGCTCACGGTGCTGGAAGCAAGAAAATGATTATAAAGTCTTCAGGTAATGTTGGTATTGGAACAGAAAGCCCTTCACAAAAACTTCATGTGAATGGAAGCATTAAGAGTAATGGCGCCGTATATAGTAATAAGTACTACGACAAGCCATTACAAATCCCCGATGGTTGGGTAATCGGTGACTACTGGGAAGTCGTCCAAGTAGCCCCCGAAGCATCAGGAGCTTCAGGTCAATGGAAAGTTCATCTATCAGGGACAAGAGGAAACTGGACAGAAGGTAGTACTTACAAAGTTTCCTCCACTCATGCTAGCTCATCAGTATGGAGAGAAGCTGCACAAGAATCAGAAACAACTTATACTAATATCACTAAATGTTTTACCGTCGATGTTAATCCAAATGCAAACAGTCCTAAGTTTAGAGTTAGAGCAATCAAAGCCAGTGCCAGCTGTGGTATCAGTGCAGTAATGCAGATGAAATTAAGCATTAATTCAGAGGGACATAATGCCTCATGGACAGAATTAACTGCAACAGGAAATGATACGACAGTATCCTCGTATCAATCAATGGGTAATGATTGGAATCTGTACACAGGTTCGCCTCGTAATGATAGTTACTTGGCAATTAGAGCAACCTCAAACGGAAGAGTCGGAATTGGAACTGCGGCGCCAAGTGAGCAACTAGAAGTTAACGGGAACGTTAAGGCAGCGGCTTACCTTTACACTTCTGATAGAAGATTTAAAAAGAATATTGCAACAGTTACAGATCCTCTTGAGAAAGTGCTCTCTCTTCGTGGTGTATTCTTTGACTGGAGAACAAATGAATTTGATCAATTTAATTTACCAGAAGGTAAAGAGTATGGATTTATCGCACAGGAAGTTGAAGAGGTCGCTCCAGAGTTAGTTAACACTGGAGAAAATGGATATAAGTCTGTTAAGTATGGAAATATCACTTCCCTACTTGTTGAGGCATTCAAGTCACTAGAGAAGAAAATATCTTCTTACTTTGAAAGTAATGATAAAGAAGTGAGAGAATTAAACAGAAAAATTGCTTCTCTAGAAGAAGAAAATAAAGAGCTTAAACAAAGCTCTGCTAATAATCAAAAACGCATTGAAAAAATGGAAGAAGACCTTCAAAATATTTTAAAACAAATGAATAAGAAGAAAGACTAAGAAGGTCTAATGAAAAACTATAACTTGATATTCACTCTCCTATTTACCTTCTCGCTAAACTCAAATGCAATCAATACTGTTGCAACAGGGTTTCAAGTTGCTCCTGACGAAATTAAAACTATTGTTGCTCATGGACTCTGTAAGAAAGTTTGGAATACAAGCTCAACTGCTGAATTTATTGCAACGAAGACCTCCCCTGAATGGTTGAATTTCATCGCCAACCACCCAACAGAGTTAACAGTGAGATCTTGTCAGGCCAATTGTTCTAATCTTCAAAAAATGGGAATTACAACATCAGGAATTTATAATTTTGATTTTGATGATGCAGGCCCTATTGCCCCTTTAGATATTTACTGTGATATGACTAATGATGGTGGTGGTTGGACAAAAGTTTTTAAACACAATACAGCTGGCGGTTATTTTTCAAGTCTTACAGATGCTAAGAGCAAGAACGTTACTGCCCCCAATGGAAACCTCTACTCAATCCTAGATAAAATGGACGCTCTTAAAAGTGCCCATGGTCTAACCTTTAGATATAGAGATACAACAAATGGAAACCAAAATATTTGGTTTCAAAGAAGTAATCCAGTCTATGACACAAAAGTAATGGGCTATCGCCCGATTGAAATTGAGAATTCAAGTAATTACTGGGCGGGACTAGAGAATGGGAATAGGCTTTCAAATGGAAGAAATAATACCAACAAGTCCCTACTAGACGGATCTGTTGAGCATTCAAATTGGTGGTATAGTGTTGGAGCGACAGTTGCTCATAGTGGAAATATACCTGCCTTTAATTCAGTAAGTACTGATGAGGTTGAACTCTTTGTTCACACTGGCGGTTTAAAACCAATGAGCTGTTCTCATATTGTTGAACTTGGAGATCAAAAGGGAGATGGAATCTATACCATTTACCCTGATCAAGTGAATGCTTTAAATGTCTACTGTGATATGACGACTCTAGACGGTGGCTGGACTCTCTTCTATGCCAATGCTGCTGATCCAGCAATGCCAGTAAAGAAATCATTTAAAGAATTTCGAGATGAAAATTACGGTCTGTCTGTTACGGCAGGAAACTATACTTCACCCAATACTGTCGGAATGTTAAACGCAAGAGACTTCCCTGCCACAACACAAGTAATGGCCAAAGATATTGGGAATTGGACTTCCGATATGTATGGAGTTCTCTCGTTTAATCATAATGGTATTTTTCAAGATTTCGTTCAAGAAAAGTTAGCAAACTCAGATGACTCTTGTAACAACCTTCCGGGGGCGCAGAACTTCTTCTATGAAACAAGTAATGGAGCAGGCTTCTATTTTGATAAAGCTCACGACTATGGAGTAGGAAGCTTCGGCTGGTTTGACTGCTTTGCCTCTCCTCCTGCTCAAACTGCGTCTGCCACAGATGTCGAAGATTATACGAGGCACTTTATCTATAGCACAGGAGACTCTACTGATACGCAAAGAGTTCGTGGAGTTGCCGGATGGAACTCTGGTGATGCCAATGTAAAAGCTCGATACTTTATAAGAGATAAATTAGACAGGCCGCAAAGCTGTATGGATATTCTCTTAAGTGGAGAATCTAAGGGCTCTGGGACTTATACTATTTATCCAAGAGGAAGTGCTATTACTGTCGAATGTGACATGACCACTCATGGAGGAGGATGGACTAAAGTCTGGCACGGTTACCCAACAGAGGCCTACGTAAATTCGACAGCAAATGAAAGCTATTCAAGATCAAATAAAATACCTTTCAACGAAATGATGATGAAGGGGGAAAACACAGGTGAAACAGTTGTTGATCAAACTATGGAAACTGCTTATCTTGACGATACAATTGTCGGCTACTACCAGAGTGTTATCGCTCAAGCAGATGCAGCTTCTCCAACTGTGAGCTTCCATGACTTTGAGGGTAATCAAGATGTGAAACTTGTAGGCGGAAACTTCTTAAGAGGTTACGGAAATATTTGGCGCTACTTTTGGACATGTATTAACGTAAGCTCATCATCAAATATCTATACAGGTGGAGGCTATGCACCCGGCTGTAAATCACGAGCTACCTTCAACACCGCTTCTATTAGTACATGTGTGAGCACGAATAACGATTATTGCTCCAATGCCTTTGATAGCACTGAGATCGATAGTGGACTAGGTCTTACTCTTAAACAATACCAAGAAACTTCAACATGGGTAAGATCTCTTCCTTCCATGACTTCATGCCGAGACATTCTCGATCAAAACTACTCTCACGGCAGTGATGTCTACCTTATTGATCCAGATGGACCAGAAGGAAGTAATCCTCCATTTAAAACTTACTGCGATATGGAAACTGATGGCGGAGGCTGGACACTCACCTGGTCAAATACGCGGGAAGGAACAAACAAACCAGTCACAAACTTATCTTATTCTGACGCTGTCAACACACTTCCAAGGTGCTCTAGACCGGCCTCATCAAATGCATTAGACTCTTCGGGAAATTGCTCTTACATCTCTCTCTCAACTATGCCTTATAGTGATTCTAAGTATGTTAATTACTTCTTAGGACTCAAGCACTGGGATAATATAGCTCAAGACGATGATTTTGAACTCATGTATCAATGGGAATACGCCTATAACGTGGGTATTACAAATTCTTATAAAGCAGACATTACAAACTTTAACCCTGCAGATAATTATCGACTCACAATGCATAATTATCAAACACTTCTTGGAGGAGTAATCTCTCCCCACAGCACTACTCACAATGGAGAGCAGCTTACAACAATGGACGCCGACAATGATAATCATGCAAGCAACTGTGCGACGCTCTATTCAAATACTCCTTTTTGGTATGATGCTTGCTGGTCTGGAAATATTAATGGAGGAGGAGAAGGTAGTGATAATAGTACTTTTCACTACAACGGAGCCTACTACACTGGCTCGGCAACACAATGGGGAACAACGAGTAATGGACAAGGAGCCGGAAACGGATGGTTCTTCATCAGAGAAAAGAAAAGTAAGAACTTTCCTAAAAATTGCCAAGATATTTTAGAAAGAAATCCTGACGCAACTTCAGGAGTCTACTCGATTGATATTTCACCTGGCTCACCTGATACTAGACAAATGGTTTACTGTGACATGGAAAATGACGGAGGGGGATGGACCCTACTCTTTAGCCATAATATTAGTGGAGGGTACTGGACAGATGCAACCCAAGCGAATGCTCTTGGAAATCTAAACCCCAATCCTAATCTTGCAAAGTATTCCCTACTCAATCACATAAAGTACTTGCGCTCAGATGGTAAATTTACTTTTAAAATGGAGTGGCCAGGAAATGCGAATGTTAATATTTGGTCACAGACAACCGATCCTTCAATAGATCAGCCCGTAGCTGGTTATCAAGCAATAAGTGTAGATTCGACAGGCTCCTATTGGGGAGGTCTTGAGAGAAATTGTACAGCAGGTTGTACTTCTTCCTTTGCAGATGGCTCAGTGGGCGCCTCATCAGGCTCCACTTGGTGGTATGCGATTGGTTCTTATGCTGATTATGGTGGAGGCTCAATGCCAGGGCCAAGTATGACCCCAGTCCCTCACGTTCTACTTTGGATTAAGTAGTAGCTACTATCTTTTAAGAGAAGAAGCCTCCACCCCATTTTCCACCTTTCTTACGAGGCTTCTTTTGTTTTTGACCAGGCATTCCAGGTAGTCCGGGCATTCCCCCGCCAGGCATTCCAGGCATCCCCGGCATTCCTCCACCTTTCATCATCTGCATCATTCCTCCCATCATCTTTTCCATTTGACGGAATTTTTGAAAGAAGTCTTTTACCTGAGCATCAGTTGTTCCCGACCCTCCAGCAATTCTCTTCATGCGAGACTCTTTAACGATCTTATAGTCTTGTCTTTCTTTCTTAGTCATTGAATTGATGATGACACGCATGCGTTTCATCTCATCTTCTGCCGGAGAGAGATCTCCAACTTGTCTAAGCATTCCTCCCATACCTGGAATCATTTTTAGGATTGATGACATAGAACCTAGGTTCTTCATCATATCCATTTGCTTCATGAAATCATCGACAGTGAATTTACCTTTTTCAAGGTTCTTCATCATATTCTCTGCGTCTTTCTCATCAATGGCATCTTGCGCTTTTTCAACAAGAGAAACCACATCTCCCATATCGAGAATTCTTCCAGCAAGCCTATCAGGATGAAAGAGTTCAAGATCTTTCATTTTTTCGCCAGTAGAGATATATTTAATTGGAACACCTGTTACGTGTCTAATTGAAAGGGCTGCACCACCTCTGGCATCTGAATCCATCTTCGAGAGAACTACACCAGTGAGGTTCACTGCCTCATGGAAGACTTTTGCAACATTTACTGCTTCCTGCCCCGTCATCGCGTCTGCAACCATGAGAACTTCAGGTTTAAAAACCTCTAAGGACTCTCTCACCTCTTTAATTTGTCCCATCAACTCATCGTCAACATGAAGACGGCCGGCGGTATCGACAATGACTACGTCGTAAGAATTTTCTTTTGCAAAGGCCATGGCCTTTTCAGCAATGATCTTAGGATGTGTTGAAAGATCAGAGTCAAACCAGTCCATCTCCATGCTCTTAGCAAGAGTTATCAACTGATCCTTTGCTGCAGGTCTAAATGTATCCGCAGGGACAAGGAGAACTTTCTTATTCTTTTTCTTAGTTAAATGTAGGGATAACTTTCCAGAGAAAGTCGTCTTTCCTTGACCGTTAAGCCCAACGACTAGAATAGGAACAATTCCATCGCGCTCAAGATCTACTTCTTCATTAGCCGTTCCCATAATGAGAGCGAGTTCATCGTTTACAATTTTTATAAATTGCTCTTCTGGATTGACTCCAGAGATAACTTTTTCGCCGAGAGACTTCTCTTTAACAGCGGCAATGAATTGCTTCACAACTTTGAAATTTACATCGGCTTCAAGAAGGGCCGTTCGCACTTGCTTAAGGGCATCTTCAATATTGCTTTCAGAAATTTTCCCCTTACCTTGAAGGTTCTTAAAAGCATCTGCAAATTTTTCACTTAAATTATCAAACATCACTATCCTCTATATTATTTCTCTTTCAATTATTTCTAAACAATCAATTGGAGTCTTCGCCTTAAAACTTGGACCAACTTCATCCAAATACTCTTCATTCACATGAGTACACCAAAGTGCTGCGATTGACTGACACCCAAAGGATTTCGCACCTTGGATATCAGTTATACTATCCCCAATCATAATGACTTTACTCTTATCTACATTCTCTAGCATTTCCTCTAGTCCTTTAGGATGAGGTTTAGGAATGGTGTCGTCTAGGCATCTAAATTCGTAAAAGAATTTAGCCACATCAAGAGATTTCAAGATGGCCATTGTACTCATTCTGTCACGGGCAGTCCAAACATAGAGCCTATAGCCTGACTCACCAAGCTTAATCAGAAGCTCTCTCATACTATCAAATAAGACATATTTAAGCTGATCTTGATTTGAAATCTCAATCCATCTCTTAAATAAGGCATCTCTAATTGTTTCATCTGAGATATTTAGTCCAAAGCGTAGGGCCAAGTCATACATATCAGCCGTATATTTTTCAACCACTTCAGATCTCGGCACTTCTCGCTTTAAAACTTCTGACATTAGCTGCTGAATGCCTTTGATTATCCCCTCTTGACTAGAAATAAGTGTGCCATCGCAGTCAAAAACTATATGACCCTTAAATTCCTCAATATTAGGCATAAAAAAACTCCAATACAGCTTCCCGAATCTGTAAGATTTTGCTAAAAACTCGCCATGAATATTACACAAGTTACACCATTTTCAAAAGGTCTGCAGGAAAAAATCGATCTTCTCTCTAAAAGACGTGAAGCAATACAACTTGGCAGCGTGTCATTCGCTTCACCTTTACTCCTAGCTCCTATGTCAAATATCTGCGCCTTTCCATTTAGACTACTAATGGAAGAGCTAGGTTGTGGTGGAACTGTTAGTGAGCTCATTTCTTGTCACGGCATTAATTATGGTAATGAAAAAACCATCAGAATGCTGAGCATTCACCCAGAAGAAAAGCATGTCGGAATTCAACTCTTTGGTGAGGATGCCGAGAGTATGGCAAAGGCCGCGAAGGTTGCTCTTGAGAGCCGTCCAAAATTCATCGATATCAATATGGGTTGTCCTGTAAGAAAGGTTGTGACTAAAGGTAGTGGCTCTGCTCTTTTAAAAGACACAAGCAAGCTTGGAAACTTCTTTGGAACAATAAAAAAAGCGATAGATATTCCTCTCACTATTAAAATTAGAACTGGCTGGGACGATGATATGATCAACGCCAAAGAGGTCATTCATATAGCGAGAGAAGAAGGTGTTGAGTTTGTGGCCATTCATGGGCGAACCAGGACTCAACAATATAAAGGTCAGGCCAACTGGGAACTTCTAGAAGAGATTGCTTCCGAGAGCCCTCTTCCTATTATTGGAAACGGCGATCTTCATAGCGCAAGCCTTGTAAAAAAGAGAATGGCAAAATCTGAATGCGACGCCTTTATGCTAGCGAGAGGGCCACTGCGAGATCCATTTATTTTCTTAGAAAGCTACATCAAAGATAACGAAGAGATTACTTTTACCCCTAGTGATTACTGGGAAATCACAAAGAGACTCTTTGAATATAATCAAATGTATACTGATAGAGAAAGGACTCTTCTCGTTATTATGAGAAAGCATATGGTCTGGTTTGCTGCAGGTTTGAGTAATGCAGCCAATTTTAGAAATATGATTTTCAAATGCCCTGAACTTGATGACTCTATGAAAATTGCAGAGGACTACTTTCTCTCACTAGAGACAGCGAGAAAGCAGATAAACCCCGACGAAGCATTTATGACATCGGGGCATGGATAATTATTTCTTTTGTAACATACCTACAAATCTAGTCTTAGATAGTGAGTGAACATAGGCTGCAATATCTTTAATTTCAGCTGGAGTTAATTTCTTAACTTTTGCCATCATCATTGAAGTATTCTTAGTTTTTCTCTTCTTATTCTGAATAGCTGTTACCTGCTCGACAATATAAGCTTCATCTAGACCAGCAATCTGTGGTCCTTTAAGTAGAGCAACTTTTCCGTTCTTCGCTTTCCCCATCGCATCTGCATTATGGCAAAGAGCACAGTTTACTTTTTTAAACGCTTTCTTACCTTTAGCAATGTCACCTGCAAAAGAGCTCATTGAAAAAAGCACTACGCCAATCATTAAAAATGTCTTATTCATAAAAATATCTCCTCAGTTTAAAATGAATTTAGCAAATTATTTCTATATTTTGAATCTATTTAAAGAAATTGCAACAATTTGCTGCATGCATTACTACTGATATATGTCATATAAAGCGCTCTCAATTACTTGCCGTTGCTTTAAATGAGATTTATGTAACCAGACAAAGAGCTCTATATCAAAAACTTTTATCATTTTGTAATTTCTAGATATCCGGAAGCTCTTAAGGCCTCCTTGGGAAACTAAGAAACTAGATACTCTCTTTCTATCGTAAGATTGTACTAACTGATAAACACTCTTGGCCTTAAATAATTTCTCTACTCTCATTTTATTTGCAATGTCCTCCATCCATTTCCATCCATGCAATAATCCAAGAGTTCCTTTATAATTTAAAAGGTCTTCTTTATTCTTTAAATGATCTGAAATAAGAACTCCGATAGAGCTTGATATTCTTGGACCAATTAGGACTCCGGATTCCCCCAGATAATCTGCGTAACTTCTAATTCTTCCGATCTCTCCTACATATTGTCCTGATTCGAAATCTTTTGTCGCCCTCTTCCCTGGAAAGTAATCCACATTAATGCATATCCCCTTCTTGCTTAATTTATACTGAAGACTTTCTGCTAGATCTTTATTTACAATCGGAGAAACAAACTTATAGCAATTCGCTGCAAGAATAGGTTCTACACCAAAAAACATAGAGAAAACTAAAAGTAGAGTAGATCTTATTCTTATCGTTTTCCTCCAGTTAGCAAAAAGTAAATTATACCAAGAAAATCTGCTCCTCTTAAACTAAAGATTTCTTATTAAGAAAAAGGATATAAACCATTTTCTATTATTACCTACATAAAAAACTTCTCTTGCCAATATTCTATGGCGACTCACTTTGCGGCTAATTTACCTAACATCCTGAAATAGCGCCCCACTTACCCGATCGTTTCACTAAAGTTTTTAAATTTAAAACCGATAAGCCATAATAGGAATATAGGGTTTCTTGAGGAAAGAATTATATGAGTATTAAGAATTTATTCTATTCATTTATCGTACTTGCTACCTGTTCTCAGGGAATAAGCGCTCTTGCCAAAGAGGAAAGTCCTAGGTGTATAGAATCTAAGAAAGCTCTTAAAGTTCTAGAAAAAAGTGTTTTTGATGAAACGATCACTCTAAATAACGTACCTACTACACTTAGAAATCTTGAAATAAAGAAAGCTTCTCTTGAGGCCCAGAAATCTATTTTAGATACTTTTTCAAATATTCATAAGCAGAGGGAAGATTTTGAAAAGAGATTAAATCCGACAAATCCAAACTCATTCTACTCTAAGAATATGGATACAAAGACTGCCGTTCAAGAAACTCAAAAACAAATTATTAGTAATTATATTCTCACTTCGATCACTAGTAGTATCTCAGCCATTTTAGAAAAAGATGGTTTCTTAGATACAAGCGATGAAGGCTTAAAAGGAAGTGAAGAATGGATTAATGCAAAAGATAATGTTGAAAAATTTAGAGTATTATCAGATGGGAATGCCTACGGATTCATCAAAGAAAGATGTCAAGAATTAGGTTTAAAAGGAAACTCTGAGGATCCTTGTACTAACTTTACTGATGTTCAGGAGAAGGCCTTAATCACTCTCTTTACTCAAACCAATCAAGACATGGTTGGAGATGTTACAAATAACTTCTTTAAGGCCTACTATACATCAAAGACTAAAGATAATGGTATAGGTGATGAAGCTTTAAAGAAGATACAACGAGAACAAATAACAAAACATGTTAGTATAGAGAACTTAAATTCTGAAAGAACAATTCTTCTCTCTTCCCTACTAGAAAAGAATGAGAAAGATGGTTTATTTGATACTGAAAATCTATCAAATTTCTTCAAAGTAAATACTATTAATCCTTCGATTAAAAATTTTTCAGATAAACCTTTTCAAAAAAGAACCATGTCTTCTACTGATAAGTATAGTGTAGATAGCATTAAGAAAATGGAAGATGAATTTGAAAGTGCGAAGAAATGCTTTACCAAGAAGCAATTTGGAATTCAAGTTGATTGCAGTGGAGAGAAATCTATTGCAAACTTCTTTAACAAAATAAATGATCTTGATTATAAGAAGACAAGTGGAAGCGGAGAAGAAGTTGAAGAAAGTCTTAGAAAGAATGCCGAAGTAAGTAAGTTCAATGCTAAAAATATAGTAAAGAATATAGCGCAGAAAGAATTGAAAACACTAGACCTACTTGGGAGCAGTCCCATTTCAGATGAAGAGAAGTTCAAGCAGATGAAAGCGATCTGCAGCAGTTTAAAACCTCTCTCTCACTCGGGCTTTGCAGAATCTCTTTGGAACTGTGTTGATAAACTAAATGCGAACAGTGGAACAGAAGAAGGTCTTGCTTCCAAGAAGAGCAAGTTAGATAGCGAGATCACACAGGTAGATGCGGATTTACAAAAGGCAAGGGCCTCTTCAAATAATAAGTACGGCAATCTTGTTAAGTATGCCGCTGCTACCGCTAAAGAGTACTGTGCCGACACTCTTGGAGAATATAAGGGAAGTTGTATTGGCAGTGATGCTAAAGTAACAAACCTTGTGTTTGGAGATAATGAAAATTTTCTTACAAACTTAGATAATATTGAATGGAACCTCTCTGGTAAGAAAGAAACGGAAGAAATCCTTAGTGGCGTAAATCAGCAGTGTAGTCCAATATTAACAAAGGCTAGACAAGCGGCAGCCGCGACGGCTCAAACTTCCGCAAAAAATACTGATAGCTCTATACCAAACCTTCAAAGTTTATGTACATTTGCCAAGAACGATCTAAGAAATCTAATCGTTAGAACTCCTTCTGAAGAACAAAAAGAGTTCAGAAGAACTTATACCACTAAGTATAATCGTTTATCTGGCGAGATGGAGTATAAGAAAAAGACGGGAATTGGGACAATGGTTTTAAAGTCAGCAGGAACATCACTGCTTAACAATGGTCTCCCACTCTACTTACAAAATTCTGCTTTTAAGAATAACCTTCCTTATCAAACACAGATGGCGATTCAACAGAAGAACTATATGTATATGATGAATAATCCACAATACTGGAGCACCAGTATGTTCAACGGCTACGGGGTATCTAATCCTTTAAACGGCTACGCTTCATCTGGTTACTATAATTTTGGAAACTAGACGGCCATAGACAAGTAAAATTGGCGACTATTATGGCCAATTTTATCTAGCAGAAACAATATCTCTTATTCACCCCATTTTAACCTTTAATTACAAAGAGTTAGATAGGTCATTTTCTTTCCTTCTTAATCTACCTTTTCACTCTGTTACTGTCGTAAAATAGAGAAAAGACTATTTTTCCTAGCCCTAAGAAATTAAGTCTTTTTTTAAACAAAGCTCATAAATACCCGAATAGATACTGAGGAGTAGAGCTTCAATATGAACTTTAAAAGAATTTTCAACATTCTCATTTTACTATTCGCCTTCACACTTGTGTCTTGTGTTGATGCGGGAAGTGGTGGAAAGAGAAAGACTGCGACAGCAAATCAAGGGGCAACCACTGATGACGTTGATGATTCTAATAGTGGTGAAACATTAAATGCTTATTGGTTCTTCAATGGTCAAAAAATTGAAGGAACAATTACCGTTAATCAAAATGTTCAAACAGTCGCCTACCTACGCGGTAAAACTATTCATAATTTTTTAAATACAGAGAGCAATGCTGCGAAGAAATATTGTCTAGTAGGAAGTTACCAAGATAATACTGTGACTAAGAATACACTCAACGTAAGAGCGGTTCCTATCGTCATTACAAACTTTACGACTAAGAGTATTGAAAGACTTCTTAGAATAGACTTGATTGACGAGTCAGTTAACTCCACTCAATGTGCAGGCCCTGTTAGTGTATTAGATGTAAACGGAGAAGTTGACATCACGAGAGCACCAAACCCAGGTTTTTCGCCCACAACGATTTGTCCAAATTGTACGAGTGCATTCACCACAAGTAATATTAGTTTATATGAATACTCTTCTCTTTCAATTAATGATGGAACAAAAGTAGATCCTTCTCTAACAGGACTTGCTACAACTAATCTTAGAATTAATCCTACTAATACGGCAACAGATCCTGTGAGTAGTTGTAGCAATAGCGAATGTATTGCCAAAGGGTTTAACTGTTGCCTAGAAGGACAATGTGTTAATGATGCTTCTGTGAAGCCAAATGTAGATCCTTTAAGTACAGAGTTTCTTCAGGCAAAAGCTGAAGTTGAAACTGATCCTCTGAATTTTTTAAAGTGGCCAAATGTTTACTTTATTTGTCCAAATATAGTTAGACCTGAGCCACAAGATCCAGTAATCACCGATCCAAATCCAGGAGCAGATGAAAGATTCCAGGCCCTCCTTAAGCAATATAATTGCCTTACGGGTGCAGAAAATACGGAAGGAGCGGACTACTCTGCCTGCGAACCTACATTTGATGATGCCGCTTATGACACAATAAAGAATGATGTTTGGGATCAGTGTGGTTGTGAAGCTGTTGGTGCAGAAAGAGAAGTGAAATGTCCGGACTTTGGTTTAAAGCCTGTTTTAAATACAAACGATGAAATTGTAGAAATTATTTGTAAAATTCCACCTCCGCCAAGTGACCCTACTCCAGTTCAATACACTAATGAGCCCGTTCCTGTAAGAAGTGTTCCTCATAGATTCTTTGATACAACAGGAAAACTTTGGGATGACTTAACTAAAATTGACAGTGCTTCTATAGTTCAAGAAGGACAAAGTTTTTCCTACACTGATACGTCAGGAAAAACCGATCCTACACCGACTCAATTTAGTATGAACGCAATTCTAGGGCCAATGAATGTTCAATTAACAGGAGCAGTACCTGCCAAGAAATTAGATATTGAATTTGATCAAGTCTATGTCATTTCAGTAAATAGTGGTTACTACACTCCTTGTCCGCAATGTGCTGACGATGCGTGGTTCTCAACTTTTAAATCACGTCCGCCTTCATATAATGGAACAGGACTCCAGGCCGTAGGACACTCTACTTCAAGAGATGCTTACGACAATAATACGAATGCAGGAAACTATGAAGATACGATCTTTGGTAGAGCGTGCTGGCTTCCTCCAACAATGATTCCATTCTCTCATAATCCAAATAATAATTTAAAG
This sequence comes from Halobacteriovorax sp. JY17, assembly GCF_002753895.1. NCBI lineage: Bacteria > Pseudomonadati > Bdellovibrionota > Bacteriovoracia > Bacteriovoracales > Halobacteriovoraceae > Halobacteriovorax > Halobacteriovorax sp. JY17. The sequence continues at coordinate 1,130,848 of NZ_NJER01000001.1, forward strand.
ACTCAGAGAATGAATAGGCTTATCACTCAATCAGCTCTCTACGTTAACGGATACCAAAGAGATTGGTATGGTTTTAACCAAGGTGCACTCATTGGTTCTTTCAATGGAGTCAATTGGTTTGCCATTGGAAAAGGAAGAAGAGTCACTTCTACTTCTAATAAACTCTATCTTGCTATTAATGGAGCCTACGCAGATCTTGCAGATAAAACTGATCTTCTTGTGAATGTTGTAACAGATCAAGGTGGCGGAACGGCTGCGGATTACGATTACGACCCTAACCTAGAATTAAATGATTCAAGACAAAACCAAGGTGCCTCTTGCCAAGAGGCCCACCAATGCCAAGTTGATAGTGACTGCGTCACCAAATTAGGTTGGGAATATGTTTGTGCGGATGTAAATCAGCATAAATCAAAGTGGCCAAAATTTAACTTAAATGCTGACGAACAAGCGGGACAAGAAAACGAATCCCTCTCTTTTAATCAAATTATTTTTGGTGTTCAAGCCGCTTCGGCATCTTCAAAGCGATGTGTTTACAGAGGTTCAGGTTCTGTGTGCTCAAGCTCTAGAACAGATCTGGGAGCTGCTTCAAAATTATTTCAATGTGCTCCTAACTTCTACTGTGCCAAAATGGATGAATCTGAATTTAATTCAGAAGTAGTTAGAACTCCTAACCTCATTTCAAATATCCTCTTTGGACAAGAAGCCGATGTCCTAGGTAGACCGATGTATTACTTAGGTGGCAATGGAACTCAGTCGCTTGAGTCTAACCTCTCTGTAAACCCTGATGGAACATTAAAGTTTAATATTAGCACTCCACCAGAGAGTATTGTTTTAAATCAAATAAAGCATAATATGGCAGCCTATTTTTCTAACAATGAAGCCGATGTTCGTCTAAATGATATTGGCGTTTGTAGACCTGGAAAAGATATTACACAGGCAACACAAGAACAGATGCAACAAAGTAAAGATAGCCTAGGAAGAACTGACTATATTAGCCAGATATCTTCTTGTGATTCTACCGCAACGAATGGAACTCTAAGAGCTAGGGCATGTCCAGTATTTGATACTGATGGAGATTATGTAAACTCTCCACAAATAGAAGATGTGAATGAGCAAAATATGTGTGGTGGTGAGTCTGTCTCAACAATCAACGGGACACCTCAATCTGTCTTCTTTGAAATTGAAGCACTAGATCTGGGAGCTCTTCCTTCTTTAGTAGATCCAAGAGTTGTGCAAAATGCTTGTCTAAGAAAAGCAGGCGCAATTTGCCAAACTAATTTAGATTGTGGACCAGGAAAACTTCACGCAGAGACGGCGCTCTTCTATGATCAGTCTCACTTTGGTGATACAGAAGCAGAACATAAATTCTGGCAAGAAGGACTTATTTGTGGTCAGGCTCAAAAGAAGCCAAGCTTTAATAGTGACAATTTTAACTCTTACGATATGTCTCAGAATAGATGTTGCCGCGAAACGGGCGCAACGCTTACAATGTTTACCGAAGGTCCGACTTCTCTTGTTCCAAGTAATGTTTCAAGCAATAACGTAGGATCAGAACTGACAGTTACGAGATATCCACAAAATGGTCCATCTGCCAACGGAAGATACTCACGCTACTCTATTGTCACCGCTCAAGATAATCTTACGGCAGCTATTACAAGTGCAATAATTACAGATACTGCGATTGATCAAGCTCCTATCGTTGCTACTGCTGCTGCCCCAAAGGCTTTCCAGTGGAAGACAATTAACGATACAGCTCAAAGAACTTGCTGTGGTCGTGGATGGGTTAGAAAGTTTGCTGACGGTACAAATGATTGGGGAAATTCAAGTAGACTGAATATTAATCCAAATGACTTTAGCTGTTTAAATACACAATCGAAGCTTCAATTTACGAATAACCCTGAAGCTGATTTATCCATTAACAGTGAAAACTATTATGGTGACTTCTCAAAACTTTGCCAATCACCTGCTGACAACGGTGGTTGTATTCAAAGACCTATCTTTAAATCAAATGAATTTGAAGTACTCACTCCATCAGCAGCAGGAGCGGCGGGAAGCCTCACCTTAACAACTCTACCTGATGAAAACCCTAGTAGTGGTACTCTTCTACAAGTTAATGGACTGAGTTCAAATATTCCATATATGCCTACTCCACTTAGACATGCAGAGAACCTTTCAAGTGAAGGTCCTTATAACTACTTTCATAATAGTGATTTTCATTTAGCAATTAGAATGATTATTCCCGCATACATCTCAGTTCTAGACGATTCATCGTTGGGTCTTATTCAAAACATTGCCGCAGTTAGAGTTAAAGATGGTTCTTCAACAACTGTAAACCTATTGTCTCCAAAGGTGCCTATTACTTGTGATGGTGGCCTGCAACTCGAAAACTCATATTGCTTACGAGAAGTTAATGGAAAAATAGCTCTAGACGTAAGAATTTCTCCTGAACAATCAGGAGCTGCAGACGACGCTGATGACAGTAACAACTTTGATTACGCTGGACTTAATATAACGTTCTTAAATCAGAACTTCCAAAATCCTGGAGAAGAACCAATGAGTCCAGGAAATGATCTCTACTACCTTACAAAGCTTGGGCGTCTTGAACTTCTTGGAATACCTCAAATTGTGTATGAGCCACTCTACTGTAATTCAGATAAGAGTAAACTTGTTGGTGGGATTTATAATCAAAAAACAAGAGCTGGGTTCGATGCAAATTCTTTTGATTACAATAATGTACAAAATGCCAATGGGAGAACAATATCTCAAGCATACGATATGTCTGCACTAGACACCGAAGCGAACCCTGGAGACCGTGTTGTCAACGCAGATGGAATTATTCAAACTCAAGTATGGTCAGACAACGAATTCATGTGTTGTCTTAACTTAGGTGAAGAGACTGATGCCCCGGGGCTCTGCTGTAGTGGCTTCGCTCCAGACCCAGGAAGCGACTCGACAAGTACAGACACAAAGAGAACGTGTAAACTACCTTCTGGAACAGATTTAAATGTTTACTTCAATAAATTCGTTTCAGGAGACGGAATGGGAGAAGATCAGCCAGGTGGCGGTCTAGAAGATTCTGACTTTATTCCTGAGACTGGTGAAATAAAGCTAAACTCTACTGCCTACTCTAAAGTGAGAGCTCTAGGTTCTGCTTATTGTGGTTCTGGCGAAATTAGAGGTGGAGCAGCATTTGGCTACTTCTACGCAGAACCTAATACTGGGAATTACTTTCAAAATGGCTCTCTAGAAGACAGTAAGATGTGGTCTATTACTGACTCTAACCTCGATTACGATGATGCCAATGATAATGGATTTGTAAGATTCTTAGAAGGTTACAGATGGAATCATCATACATATTGTAAATAATCACTTTTTTAATGTAGACGCTCTCCGCAAGCGCCGTTAAAATTATTCTATGCTCAAGCTTTTAACTCTTATCATATTAAGTACCTACGCCACAGAGGTTAAGTTCCTTCCCTATATGGCGGAACATGAGAACTTAGGCTGTCCGTCGAACTCTCAGTGTTCAAAGAAAATTGGAATTATAAGACATCAGCTACTGGGAATTGCCAAGTCAGCTGATAAGAATAAGATCAGCAAAATGCGCTCCTTTACGGCCTCATACGGGGCACTTCTTCCCGTTTGGGGACGCCAGATTGCAGAAAAGAATCAAGACCTCATTCTCTGGGACTCATCCTGTAAAGCTCATAATAAAGAGAAGATTGAATCGATGAAGTTGATTGAAGTTTTCTCTAAAAATTTAAATACTCTGAAAAAAGAAAAAGATCTCTTTGTTCCAAACGCTCTTATGATAGATAGAAAATCAAAGAGAGTGAGAAGCGTGATCAGAGGGGATGCTCCTATTCTCATCGATGGTGATGATCTCATTTATATACGAGAGAATGAAGGCTTTTACTACGGTCTCAGAATTCTCGCCAGTGGTGAAATTCGCATTGAAGACACTCCTAAAGTTCAAAACTACCCAAGTGAAATTGGCTGCTCAGAAGAAGTGACAAGAGAGCTTCTCGCCCTCTCACCAGTAAAACACTTATACCAAGGAAGTTACTGTAAAATTATTTGGAATAAGAAATCTAGAAAGTATGAAACTCTAGCGTTTGGTTGGAGCTGCGATTGAAGAAGAAAGAATTTTCCATATGTTCATTTAACGTAGAAAACCTCTTCCTTCCTCCTTATAGTAAAGAAGAGTCTTACGCTCTCTACAAGTATGAAAAATCAAAAGATAAAGTTGAAAGGCTTGCCAAGGCGATTAGAGATATCGATAGTGATATTATTTTTCTCTGCGAAGTTGGTGGAGAGGACTCACTTCAGAACTTTGTTGAAGTTCATCTAGAAAATGAATACCTCTACTCACTCATGCCAGGCAATTCAGAGCGTGGAATTGAGCTTGCGTACTTAATAAAGAAAGGTACGGATTATACTTTTAAACATCTCACTCATAAGAGACGACCTTTAAACTTTAACTACCCTCATGAAGAAAAAGAAAACTACTATCAAATGAGTATGGGAAAAAAGAGAGTCTACCCTTCACATCTCCCTTCAAGAGATATTGCCGAGCTTCGAATTTTTAAAGGTGACAGTGAAAAGCCATCTCTCATTCTTCTCGGTGTTCACTTAAAGAGTCAGCTCGATAAAGAGGGAATTGACTTTGGAGGAAGACTTAGAAGAAAGGCAGAGTTCAAACAATTAATTGAAACTTATAAAGTTTTAAATAAGCGCTACCATCAAAAAGTTCCAATCATTCTTCTGGGAGACTTTAATGGGAAGGCCTGTAGAGATGAGACTGATTCTGAATTTACAAACCTCTATGAGACAACAGATTTAGAAGATGTTCTAGAAGTCATCAATGAGCCTAAAGAAGCGAGAGTCAGCATCCACATTTTCGATAAGCAGGGAAATGACCTTGGTCACCAACTCGATTATATTTTTCTTCCAAAGATGCTCCACTCTAAGGTAGACCCAAAACGCAGTGGCCTCTATAATTATAAGAACGAGGAGGGTGCCCCTTTTCCTCGCCCAACATCTCTGTACGAGAGATACCAACTCCCTTCCGATCACTTCCCTATTGTCTGTACTTTAAAAGATTTCTTAACGTAGAATCAATTCCTTACGGCAACGCACAATGACTTAATCTAGCGAGCTTGCCATATTTCTTCCATGAAAATTTTACTGCTAATACCTCTCTATTTATTCTCAATGAATTCGTACAGCGCAACTGCCGCAATTTTAGACAACGGAGTTGATCACACTCATAGTGAGCTTGAGGAAAATATCTATAGAAATTTAGATGAGAGACTTAACGGTTACGACGACGATCAAAATGGCTACATAGACGATATTCTAGGTTGGAACTTTGTCACTATGACAAATTCTACTTTTGATTTCTCTAGAGAGATCTACTTAACAACTGATATCGAAAGATACTATCACCTAAGAGCGAAGAACTCCCTTGGAACAATTACAGAAGAAGAAACAAGAGAATATAATAAATTAAAGAAAGACTCTGATCTCTCGGATAGAAGAAAGGATTTTGTTTCTTGGATGCACGGAACCCATGTGGCAGGAATAGCCGCCAATAGCGAAGATCTTCCACAGGAAATTAACTCTAGTGATATAAAAATCTTCTCTGTCACCTATCTAGGTGACGCGAAGTCTGGTCCAGCGAAAGCTCCAGAGTTTGAGGCCTTAAATACTAATAGTACATTTGCTGGGCAAAGACATCTTGAAAATTATTGGAAGAGTTTTCTTAAGTGGCAACTTAATAAATTTCAGCTTGGAGTAGATTACGCAGCATCAAAGGCCTCTGTCGTAAATGGATCATTTGGTCAAAGCTTTGAAGGTATTCAAGAGCGTATGGAAAATTATTATAAAGATCAATTTGGAAAAGAGATGAACTCTAAGGAGTCATTTGCAAGAACCACTACCTTTATGAAAGAGCTCATAGAGAAGTCTACACGAATTTTAAGTAAGCACCCTAATACACTCTTCGTTTTCTCCGCCGGCAATAAGAAGAATAACTCCGATGAGTATATTCACTTTCCAAGCGCTATTAGACTAGAGAACTCACTCTCAATTGGAGCCTCATTTGATTTTAAAGAAATGGCCTATTTTTCAAACTTTGGAAAGAAGACTGTAGACCTCTTCGCCCCAGGAATGGCCATTAGAAGCACTATTCCAAGACAAGGATACCTTGCAACAAATGGAACCAGTCAGGCTTCGCCATATGTTGTAAATATTGCGATCAAAGCACTAGCTCAAGCAGAGAGACTTGGTATTAAATTAAAAATTTATCAATTAAAAAATATTCTTCTTCAAACAGTCATAAAAAAGAGTGAACTTACTGACCTATCAGTTTCAGGTGGAATTATTTTTCCAGAGAGAGTTTATCAGACAGTAAGAAACCTCAGACGATTTAACCTGACCAATTCCATCCAGTACGCAATCAGAAAGTATCCGACAAAATCAGTAACAGTAGAAAAACTCAATGACAATGGGCTATTTCTAGAGCTTCCTGAAAATTAATTCGGAAATTTATTCGCTTATTTTTGTGGATATAATTTAGATCTCTAAATTATTCAAATTCCCTGAAAAACTCCCGATAAGTGGTATAGGAATATCTTGATTAAGGAGTGATCTTCCATGTTTAGTAAAACAAATTTAACTACTGCACTTACACTTGGCTCTCTCTCACTATTTTTAGCCTCATGTTCATCAGGCTATTCATATAAGAAGCCAGAGTCTTTTGATGAAAAGATTAGTCGCTACCAGTCTCGTAGCATGAATACAAATCTTGTTCCAGAAGTCCAAGTAAATGAGAAATTCTCTTATAAATCTAAGCGAAGCAGAGGTCCAGCTTCTGTTCAAACTGAACAAGAAAGAGATGATGGTCTAAATCAATATAACAATAAGAGATTATACTTTCTTACTCTCTACTCTCAATATCAATCTCTAAGACCTTTTGCTTCTAATGAAACAGTGGGACTAGAGATTAATCACTGTCCTAGTTTTCATTCAAGCTATCTAACCTACAATGAGAATTCATCTACTCCTTCAAGTAAGAGAGAATATAAGCTCCCTTTTACGGATATGGCGATGATGGAAAATACAAGTTTCATGGCAAGTTATCCAGAGTTCTACCTACCTGTCTCTAAAAGTAGTGTTAGACCACGAGTTATTGATGTGGCAATTAAAGAAAAACTTAGTGCAACAGAGACGAGAAAATCAATTTCAAATGCTATTAATATTCACCTAGCAAAGACCTATAGTGAACTAAGTGAATTATGTGAAACTGGTTCAAGTTCAAACTACTATGTTTATGAGAACTTAATGACTCACATTAAAACTAGGGATAAGATTTCAGCTAATGGTACTGGACTAAAGACTCTATTTAAGACAACACTATTCTCTAATATGGCACTAACAAGCTCGATCAAAAAGAATCAAAGAGTTAAGTCTAGAGGAATCGCTTCCTACGCTCAAAAGCAAAGCTTTGATAAGGAAGTAATCAAAAGACTTGAAGTTCCTTGGGTCGAGAGCTACTTACAAAGTAAATAATTCAAACCTAGGCCCTAATCAGGGCCTTTTTTCATCTCTATGCTATAATGATTTATGACTAAAAAAGTAATCGTAAGCGCCTGTCTCGCCGGACTAAATTGTAGATACGACGGAGATAATAAGAGGCGTGAAGACATTGTTGAAATGGTTAAACGCGGAGAAGCTATCCCTGTGTGCCCTGAGCAACTTGGAGGCCTTAGTACCCCCAGAGAGCCTGCTGAAGCTGTAGAAGAGAAGGTACTCACAATCAATGGTAGAGATGTCACTTTTGAGTATAGTAGAGGTGCAGATGAGGCCTTTCTAATTACACAAATGTCAGGAGCAACTGAAGCCCTATTAAAGAGCAAGTCTCCCATGTGTGGTGTGGGCTCCGTCTATGATGGGAGTTTCACAGGTACTATGAAGAATGATGATGGTATTTTTACCAAACTCTTAAAAAAGGCCGGTATAAAAGTCACTCCAGTAGACTAGAGATTTGTTGGAAACTCAAGAGTGATTGTTGTATTTTCTTTTGAGTTATCTATAAAAAGTCTTCCATTATGTTCTTTAGCTGTTGAAGAAGAAATACTTAATCCAAGTCCTGTTCCCTCACCAATATCCTTCGTCGTAAAAAAAGGTTCGAACATTTTCTCTTGAATTTCTCCAGGAATCCCTCCCCCACAGTCTACGACAGAAAAGCTTATTAAATCATCACCTTTCACTACAATTAACTTAATCCAAGGCTTGTCCATTCCCTTTATTTCGTCGCGAGCATTATTTAAAAGATTTATTATAACCTGAGTGATCTTAACTTCCTGACATTGAATCTCAGTCGAAAAATCAAAACCTATAAACTCTGTAGTAATATCTATTCCCTTTTCATTGAGAGACATTTGACAAAGATCAAGTAGTCTTTCAATTAAATCATAAATTACAACAGTCTCAAACTTCTCTCCAGCAGTATCTCTTGATAACCTCTTCAAAGAAGTAATCGTCTTAGTCATTCTCTCAACAGTCCTATTTATCATACTCCCAAAGTGCTTCAATCGATCTCGGTCTAATTCATCATCACGTAAGAGGTGAAGGATTTTCTTTCCACTAAATGATAGAACTGTAAGTGGATTATTAATTTCATGAGCAATATTTGCGGCCATCTCCCCTAGACTGGCAAGTCTAGCAGAATTTATTGAAGCGGATTTTTGAAGCTGAATCTCACGTTCTTGTCTTTGAATTTTCTCATTTGTTTCAAAGTTTGCTCTCTCAACTCTCTCTAACATATTATTAATTGAGTCTTTCACATAATCTAATTCATCAATATCTGGACTTCCCTTCTTTAAGGAAAGCCTCTCAATATTTAGTGAGTTAAGATCTGCCTTCTTTAAGAAATTAACAATATAATCGAGATGCTTTGTCACCAAAATTCTAAAGAGATAGAGCATCGCTAAAATCACCATTAGAGTCTTAACAAATTGGGCCAGAAAGAAGTTAATTAGCTTCGAGATTAAATTTTCATTAATATGAGCTTTTGTCGCCCAAATAACAAGCTCTCCAAGTTGATGAGAATATTTATTCTCTTTTAAAAAGAGAGGGAACTTTGCAGAGAATTTATCAAGCATTTTATATTCTGCTTCAGTATTTTGATAATAGATCTGTCCATCTTCATCATAAATAGCAACTCCTACAATATCTCGAAGTTTTAAAATGGAGTCCAGCTGTACTTGAATCTGTAAATCATCTAAGTTCCATAAAGATCTCGACAAGGACGTAGAATTTGAACCTCCAATATGAGTCAAGGTTTGATTCAAGTAAGCTAAATCTCTCTTATATTCAATGTAATACTGAAGTGCTGTTGTAAATAACGTAATGACAGAAGAAGCAAGTAGAATGGCAACCATAAGCTTTCGCCTAAGAGAGATAAATTTTTTAAATTTTAGATTATCTACTGCCATAACTATAAGAACTTTTGTTAATTGATATAAATATTTTACATGAAAATTAGCAATAGCATAATAAAAAAGGCCTCACATTCGTGAGGCCGGTATGCAGGTATTTAAATTTTAAAAATCTAATTAACCGATAAGCTTAAGAGCTGCTTGTCCTTGAGAGTTAGACTGTGCAAGAACCGAAGTACCAGCATTTGTAAGAATATTAAGTTTAGTATTCTTAGCAGTCTCTGCAGCAAAGTCAGTGTCTCTAATTCGAGAGTTTGCAGCATTTAAGTTCTCAGAACTAATTTGTAGGTTATTGATAGTAGAACTTAGTCTGTTCTGCTTCGCACCTAGCTCCGCTCTTTGTCCAGAAACCATTTGAATCGCTGTATCTAATGACTCAAGCCCTGTCTGAGCATCATCTTTAGAAGATACTGATAACCCGTCTACTCCCATATTTGAGATTGAAGAGTTCAGTACTTGTGTATCAAATGAAATTCTATCCTGGAATTCATCGTTGTTAATACCGATTTGGAAGTCATACTTATCTCCAGCACCATTTAATAGCTTCTTACCGTTAAATTCAGTTACTTGAGAAATACGTTCCATTTCTTGCTTTAAATTTTGATATTCTAAATCAGTAAACTTTCTCTCCGCATCACCAACTGTGTCCGATGCTGATTGAACTGAAAGTTCTCTCATTCTTACTAGGATGTTACCAATCTCTGATAAACCGCCTTCTGCAGTTTGGATCATTGAGATACCATCGTTAGCGTTTCTTTCTGCTTGATTTGTAGACTTGATTTGAGCTTTCATCTTTTCAGAGATCGCTAAACCTGCAGCATCATCAGCTGATCTTACAATTCTTGTTCCAGAAGATAATTTGTTTAAAGTCTTGGCCTGTTCACCATTGTTAACACCCAAAGTTCTTTGAGCTGATAGTGAAGTTGTGTTAGTTGCAATACGCAAACCCATATGATTCCTCCTTGTTAGTCCGTCCTTTCTAAGACTTGATCACCGTACCGTGAGGATCAATAAGCATACTGCTATAGATGAATTTTAATGAAACAGTCGTTGTGACCTTTGTTTCATAAAACTATTCGGAGACGATCAGATATACTTAAGACTTTTTTTAACATTTCTTAAAAATAATACCTGACAAAAGTGCTACCAACCCATTAAAAATATTCACTATAAAGGTAAGTTCCTAGTAAACTTTGAGCTTAAAATGACGATAAAATAGCATGAGTACAAAGCCACTTATATTTATATATCCCCTTTCAGAAACAATGAAGAAACTCAAAGAAGCAATTGAGGAAATTTCAGAATCTGAAGGTGTTGAGATCTATGAAGTCGATGACTTAACGGAAGTGGCCCAGCTTGTTCCTACAATTGGACAGTCTCTATCTATCTACGGCGCCCCTAAGAAATGTGCCATGGCCCTAAAGCAATTAAAGAAAATTAATTCCAAACTTAACTCAAAAGTTCTTCTCTTAAATGAAAAATCTATTCCAAGAAAGACGTTAGATAAGTTTTCTAAAATAGGTCTTACTGAATTTATTCAAGAACCTGTTCCAGCGAAAACACTACTCTATAAAGTAAAGCTCCAGCTAAAATCGATAGTGAATGACGAATTTGACGAAGAAGAGGAAGAAGTTGGAGTTAAATCTTCTAATGAGTCTACTGAAGAAGCTGATGAATCTGTCTACAAATCTTCGAAGAACAATAATCAAGGCGATGAAGAAGATGACGGTCTTGATTATTTAACAAAGAAGAAGAAAAAGGCAGCTTTTGAAATAGAACAAGCGGAAAAAAAGAAAAAGAAAAGTAATTACCATGAAGAAGAAATAGATTCTCACTGGCAAGGGAAGTTAACAAAAGAAGAACTCTCTCTAGAAGACGTAGATCTCCCAGAAAAAGAAAAAGCTAACGAAAACCTCATTGATAATTATCTTAGAGGAAAACAAGATACTCACGAAAATATTGGTGATGAAGAAGAGCAAAGAAGAAAGAATAACTATAGAGATGAGATATTAGACGAGAACTTAAGCTCTAATGCAAAGAGAGATAGTCTCGAGGCAGACTACGCTACCCACAAGAACAAAGCTCATACAGAACTAGACCTTGATGACATAAAGAAAGATCTCCAAAGAGAGCTACAATCAGACCTCACCCACTACAAAGGCTCAGTTAGCACTCATGAAGAAGAGAGTGAAGACGAGGAAAAGAAAAAGAAGAAAGGATCAACTATTTTAAATGTTGAGCAAGAAAAAGACTTCACCGACTATGATGAAGATGATGAGCACCTTTCCAAGAAAAAGAAAAAACCTCTCACTATTTTGAATATGGAAGAAAAGGAGCTCACACAAGAGCACTACGAAGAAGAAAGTGAAGAAAAGAAGAAAAAGAGTCATCAAGAGACTCTAGAGGTAGAAAAACCAGCTTCTGAAAGTCTAGTAGAGCATCTTAATAGTGAAGAAACTAGCGGAAAAGGATCCACAGATAAACTCGACAAGTACCTTAGAGGTGGTTCGGCCAAGAAAGGTCAAGAGGAAGAAAATAAAGAAGATGAGAAAGACTTAAAAACGTCGGCAGAGATTAGCTTAGAAGAGAATGATTTAGACCTAGATGATCAAGAAGAGAATGAAGATAAGAACTCTAAAGACTATAATAAAGATGCGGAACTTAAAATTGATCGAGCAAAGAAAGATTTAGAAAAAGAAGAACACTCTTATGAAGAAGAGAGTGAGGATTATCTGAAAAAGAAGAAAAGTGTCGATTTACAATTTGATCCTTCTTCAAAAGAAAAGTCCGAATTAGAAGAGGAAGAAGAAAGAAACTATCAGCACAAAAAAGAAAAGTCCGCAGAGCTTGAAGAGAGAGAGAAGCAGGCTAGAACGAAGCAAGAGATAGAAGAAGAAAAGAAGAATAAAACTCATGAGTCTAAGACTGATAACTTGACCAAAGAGAAAATGAAATCCGATAGTAAAGTTGACAAGATTCAGACTCATTATAGCAGTGAAGCAAGCGTTAGCCACGTAGACGATGATTGGAATTTTTCGAAATCTGAAAAGAAAGTCGAAAAAGAAGAGTCACTTAGAAAAGACCTTAGCGAAAGTATGAGCTATGGAGAAAAAGTGGATCTAGGTGAGCAAACTATTGATTATAGAAAACTAAAGGATGAGTTTGGCGGAATCACCATTGATAGATCAGGAAACTCTCTTAAGAAAACTGGTCCCAAATACTACGGCGGAGGTCCAGGTCGAAAAGCTAAAACACCAAGCTATTATAGAGATGATGAAGAACAAAGCGAAGAACTACTAAATGAAGAGAGTACTGAAGAGCAAATGACTTCTGAAGATCAAATATTTGAGCCTATCTCAAAGGGTCTAGAAAATATAATTAAGGTCTTAAATTTCTATAACCTTAACAAAGATGCTGATGAGCAGGCCTATAAGTATGTCTCTAAGATTATTCAAAGTAACTTCAATGGTGAAATGGCCTTATTCTACTATGATGAAAAAAAATCTAGAGTTAATGAAGCTACTAACTCTCTAAACCTTTTAGGAGATATGGAACTCGAAGCCAAGAAACCTATATGGGATAAATTATTTTCAAGAAGCTATAGGTCATGGAAGGATATTAAACTTCCAACATGGAGTGATGAAACATTTCAAGATGATAATATTCAATTTATCTACCCCTATTTTGAGGGAGCAAGCCTCATGGGATTTGCTGTGACATGGTTTACAAATAAGTTTGATGAAAAAAGATGTCGAGAACTAGAGGTCACACTTGAAACTCTTAGAGGGTTTCTCATCGCAAATTTTAGGAAAGGAATGCACACTGGTGAATATAATGGGCAAGAGAAGAAAGAAGAGAAAGTAAAATCAAATCCTATAAAATCCTTATTTGGAAGTCTATTTAAAAGGAAGGCATCTTAATGGCCATTACAGATAATTACTTCTTTATCGAATTAGAAGATCTTTCTGAAAAGAAGATTTTTCCTTATCACCTCTTTGTCTTTAATCCTGCCAATGAATCTGTCAGTCCTTTCTTAAAAGCAAATTCTCCTCTCGTTGGTGATAAGCTTGATTTTCTTGAGTTTATATTAAGTAAAGGTGGTCGCTTAGCAGTCGATAGGAAGCAAAAGAAAACTTTTTTAAGTACTCATTCTTTAATTGAAGAAGAATTTAAGGGCCTTCAAGAAACTATTCATTACTTGGATGAAAAGAGGGCTGAAAAAATTCAAGAACTAGAGAAACAGACTAGTATTCTGGGAGAGATGAAGTTTAAAGAAGAGCTTCTAAGCTCAATCACTGATGATGACTATATGTCTATGATTGAAAGAGTAAGGCTAGAGACTGATACTTTTAGTGCACGAGTCTCCCACACAGTAAGCTTAGCCAGCTACTTATGTGAAAAACTCTTAGTTGAAGATAATTTTGTGAATAGAGTTGTTGCAGTCTCTTACTACTTAGCAAAGAACTGCGATATGAAAGACGAGCAGACGCTAGGAGATTTAATTTGTGCTGCATTCTTTAGTCATATTGGAATGACTCAACTAGATTATAACCTAGGTCATAAAGCACATTTAGAATATAATAAGAGTGAGTTAAAAGAATATAAGAAACACCCTAATCTCTCTCACCACTTACTAAATAAGAGCGAAGTTGAGCTTAGTAATAGATGCATGAATATTATATTCCAGCATCATGAAAGAAATGATGGTTCTGGCTTTCCAATGTATAAGAAAGGGGAACATATTGATCAACTTTCATTAATACTTGGTGCAGTATCTCATATATTTGAATACTCAGAAGGAAAAGTGACTGGAACAAAGACGAATATGACAACAGTTATAAGAAATTTAAAAAATAAATCTTTCACTGCTGGACTAGAGTTCGAGTTTGGAGATAAAATATACGAAAGCTTAGTAAATATAATTAACACAGAGACAGAAGAAGCTGCTTAGGAGAAAAGATGGCCCTTAAAAGTGATATGAAAATTCTTGTCATTGACGACATGGCAACGATGAGAAAAATTATCAAGAACATGCTAAAACAAATTGGTTTTACCAATATAACTGAAGCAGATGATGGTGCTACAGCATGGCCAATGATTCAAGAGGCGCTTAATAGTACTGCTCCTTATGAATTTATCGTCTCAGATTGGAATATGCCTCAAATGAGTGGTCTCGACCTTCTAAAGAAAGTAAGAGAAACAGAAGAGCTTAAGAAGCTACCATTTCTTATGATTACAGCAGAAGCTGAGCAAGGGAATGTTGTTATCGCAGTAAAGGCCGGAGTTAGTAACTTCATTGTTAAGCCCTTCTCTGCTGCAGTCTTAAAAGAGAAAATAGAAAAGATTTTTTAAAAGGGCCTAAAAATGAGCTTATTAAATGATCCATCAATGAAAGAAGTTGTAGATGAATTCTGTAATGAATCAATGGAACTCTTTAATGAATTAGAAGAAATTCTTGAAGAGTTTGAAGATGATCCTACACAGACAGATAAGCTTGAAAAGTTTGGACAAATAATTGATAGAGTCATGGGATCTGCTAAAACGATTGGAGCCGATGAAATTGCGACTTTCTGCGAACTAGGAAAGGTCATTGGTTATAAATCAAGCCAAGTTAAGGATACTGCCCTACTTGAAGTTGTTTGCGCCATTATGTTTGACTCGTTAGAGCTTTTAAAGAAAATGATTAAACAAATTGAAGAAGGTAACTCTTCTTCTTTTGAACAAGTAAGTTCCGTCACATTTGTAACTAGACTAAAATGGCTTAAAGAAAAATTTAACGATATTGAACGTTCCTCTTGTGCTGCTGATCCAGAGGGCAATCTCACTCAGACATCTATTGATGATCTAATGAGTAGTCTCGGATTATAATTTGGAGAAATAATGACAAAGCAAAGTAATTTTTTAACATTCTCAAAACCTTTCATAGATGCTGCTAAGAATGTTTTTGAAACAATGGTTTTTACAAAATTAGATCCACAAAAGCCTACTATTAAGACAGACTCTCTTTCTAAAGGTGATATCTCTGCAGTACTAGGTCTAAATGGCGAAGTTGAAATAGATGGCGAAACAAAGCCTTACCGAGCGATGTTAGTTATCTCATGGCCCTATGATACCTACTTCAAAGTAGCGAGTGCCATGCTTATGGATACTTTTATTGAATATAATGATGAAATCGCTGATGTTGGTGGAGAAATCTGTAATATGATAATGGGAAATGCTAAGAGAGACTTAGCGACTCAAGGTTATACTTCTAATATGGCCATTCCTTCGATGATCGAAGGAGCAAACCATAAGATTAAGTATCCTGCAGGAACTACAGTTATACTCATTCCAATAAAATCAGCTCACGGCGATATGTTTATTGAGCTATGCTACTCTCAAGCGGATTAAGAGAATTCTTCAAAGGGGAGATTCGTTCTCCCCTTCCATATATTTAAATTTATTTCATACTCTTCTTTCTTAGCATCAAGAATGTCCACCTGAGCAAAAGACAATTGTTCACCAGAAGGATTTTTTCCAAAATCAAGATTATACATTCTTGTCCACGTACCTGTATTAATGAATATTCCCCCATCAGAAAAAGATCTAAAACTAGGGTCATGAGTATGTCCTACAATTAGGCACTGAACTTCTGGTCTCTCTCTAAAGAAATCCATTGTCATTGTCTCGTAGTCTTTAAAGAGCTCTAGCTCGTTCATACAATGTTTGTACATCTTCTTTAAACTTCTCTCTTGCTTAAAGAGATAAATAGAGCGAACCATTATAAAGTAGTAACTAGTTGCAAAGAGAAACCTTAGTGTGAAGAAAGTGTCATAAATAAGTCCGTTAATTATAAATTTCCTAATTGGACGAACGGCATTAACATGATCTCTTTCCTCTTTAAACTTATTGATAACTCTTGTTACATAGTAAGATCCCCAAGGAGGAAGAAAATATTTCTCTCCGTCTTCAGACTCTACAATAGACTTAACAGGGTGAAAGTGATGAGCGAGCTCATACTCGTGTCCATGCTTTAGAACAACACCAGGAGTTGGTATATATTCCCCATTATTATTAAGCTGAATATTCACACGTTCCCTATTCTTCTCTTCAAATAAGTCATAGAAGCGATCTCTTAAAGATTCAAAGACAAACTCAGCATCATGATTACCAATAATATAAACTAGCTTTTTATTCTTATGTGAAACAAAGCGGTCAAGGGCCTCTAGAACTTCAGAGTGCGCCTTAATGATCATTTCGAGTTTACTTAGAGCTGCCTTCTCACTCCAGAACTCATCATCGAAGTAATTAACAAATGGCACAGCAAGAAGATCAAAGAGATCTCCATTAATAATTAACTCAACCTCCCTAGAAAGATAATCATGTGAGGAATAGTAATCAAGAAAATCTACCAGCTCTTTATCAAAGTGAAAGTCTTCAAGATAATTTCTCTTTCCATTTACCATTACTCCTGCACCTAAGTGAATATCAGAAATAACGAGAATGCATTTATCAATTTTATTCTTTCGAAGGAATCTCATAGGCCTTTTTTCCAAAGTCTAAAATCACTTTCTGAAATGAAGGTGAAAGTGGAATGAAGTAGTATTTAGTATTCTTATAAAATTTGAGTTCTACAGATTTATACTTACCTGGTTTAATAGTAACCATCTCTCGTAGAACTCCCTTATCTGTAACGATCTCACCTATTAGTTTTACGAGAGTTTTATTTTCAATAATAACACTTACTTTATTAGTTCTTTTCACAGGTGATAGAACCTTAAACTTATTTGTATAGGCAGTAACTATAAAAGCCTCAGACTTTTCAACTGAAAGGGTTGGAAGGCTAATGAAGAATAAAAAGAGTAATAGATATTTCATTTAATCATTCTATCAAGTTATTGAAATTATTTGGAACGGCAGATTTTTCCAAATGAAAGTCCTTATTCATCTCTCCACCCTAAGTAACCGAAAAGTAAGTATGAGTAGACTACTATCCATATTCAAACAGTCAAAGAAATCTTTAAATTTTCTAAATAGAAGTGAGCACGCGTGGTTCTTTGAGTCTCAACAAGTAGCAGAGGTTTTTAGTACGCTTTACCTTGTGACTGAAAAGCATAAGAATGTAAGACAGTTTTTAAACCAGACAATCTTCACTCCAAGTAATGGGCAGTATGCTAGCGCAGTAAAAGCAAATGTAAATCTTATTATCATTTACCCTGAACTCACCTACTTAATGAAGTCAGGAAAAGCGAATCAAGCAATTGGAATTCTCTTCCATGAAATAGGTCATCTTATTCTCGATCATCAGGGAAGGGGTACTTCTAATGAACTCGCGCAAATTGAAGCTGATCTCTTTTCTCTTGAATTGGGCTACGGAGAATTCCTACTATCTTTTCTAAATGAACAAAGAAGGTCCGAGCAAATAGAAAAGAGGATTTTAGCTCTAGAGAAAGTTCTTAGAATAAAGTATTCTTCTGATTCTCTTCAAAATTAAGAATTAGATCATTAGAGAAATTCATCTCATAAATTCCATCATTACAAAAAACAAATCTAACATCTGAGACTTTTTGAGTTCTCTTAGATTTATTAAAAATAACTATTGGATAACGAGTCCCATCTGAGCAGAGCTTTTTAAAGTTCTGTCTTAGCGTCATTGAATTAAAAGAATCAACATGGTTGTAAATACTTCGAGAAGAGAAAGTGACAAAGTCTCCTGACTTAAGAAGCTCTAGAACATCTCCTGATAGGGCTGAAACACCAGTATTTGTATAGGCCTTACTCATATAGTTAAAAATATATGTAAGTGTAATCGAGGTCCCAATACAGTTATGGCAAGTCTCTTCGGGAACTTTACACATTGTAGCTTCACCACAGAGATCAGAACAAAGCGTATCATTTTCACCACAATAGAAGCTTATTTCTTTCTGATACTGGTCATTCCAAGAAGATTCAACAACTGCTGAAAAAGAAGAAAGAGTAAAAAGAAGAGAGAATATAAAAAGAGAATAAATTTTCATTAGTTAACCCTTCTCATCGAGCTACATGAGCTTGGAACAGTATACTTCCCTACTCTGCACGAATTTGTATCAGAATTACTATATGTTCTAATCGTAATTGGTTTATCGCAGCTAGACATTTTAACCTGAGCGCGAGAACCATTGAGAGTTTTTATACTAACAATACTTCCGTATAACTCTTCTGTCAGTTTCTCAGCAATAGACTCTTCACAAGAGTCCTTCAAACAACGATCACCCTTTATAAGTGATCTGACACAAGACTTAGGAATTTCACCAAAACGTCTATAAGTTTCCGAAACATAATTAGGATTAGCGTCCCACGATCTTGGAATATTATGAGGATCTTTAAGTCCCTTATAAAGTCTAAAGACGGCTCTAAATAAGAAGAACGTTGGCCCCACTTCGCTAGATAAATGAGTCAAAGAGCTAGCAACACTTTCAAAGTTTAGACGACAACTAATACACTCAGAGTGTCCTCTTGTCGCATTATCATCCATATCAGAAGCTG
This sequence comes from Halobacteriovorax sp. JY17, assembly GCF_002753895.1. Taxonomy (NCBI): domain Bacteria; kingdom Pseudomonadati; phylum Bdellovibrionota; class Bacteriovoracia; order Bacteriovoracales; family Halobacteriovoraceae; genus Halobacteriovorax; species Halobacteriovorax sp. JY17. The sequence continues at coordinate 1,149,855 of NZ_NJER01000001.1, forward strand.
TTCGAACATTTAGATTATTATCTTCATTCTCGTTACAAGCTCCAACACTTACACCACCAAATCTATAATTATCATATGGACTATTGGCGCGTCCTGAAATTGAGACCATGCAAGGAACACCTAGAAGTGGTCCAAAGTCAGCAGCTAAAGATGTCGTAATACTCGTTCTATCATAACGAGTATCATATGAAATTCTTCCGTCCTTCACTAACTGATTAAATGAAGTAACTTGCCCTGGTTTTAAATCTAGTCGCCCGTAAATTACTCCAGGGGTAGCGACAGAAAGTGCTGCTTGAGACATATCAGTAAATAAGTTAAAGAGAATAGACTTTGTCTTAAACCATGGATCGTAAACTTTACAAGCCGTTCTCTCAGCGTATGGATTAAAGAGAGCTGGAGTCTTAATTTCTTGTTCTAAGTTCCAAAATGTCGATGCATACTGAGCGACAGAATAGAGGTCGATAACTGACTTCAAAATTCGTCTTGAGCAATCACTTGAGTTTGCGCAAATAACATCTTCAATTGATTTTGATGTTGCAAATGTTTTCCATGCAATAAGAGGCTTATTGGTTTTTAAGTAGTCTTCTATTTTTTCATTATAAGTAGATTTAAACTTATTTTCATAAACTTTTTGAACATACCACGGAGAAAACCCGGTTTTATCAAGAGTGAAACTATCATTCCAAATTCCCTTCTCATTCAACTTAGCACAACCGGCCATAACTTTATCGGCAATCTCTGAATAGAAGTCAAAGAGCTCTTTTGTCTTATTATCTGATATTTCAGATGCAAGTCCATCAATAAGCGTTGTCTCTCTTAAGACTTTCAATTTACCTTTTAAAAAACTAAATTCATCATGATCGGCAAAATTAAACTCTGCACAGAGATAGTAAAGATCATTCTTAAGTTCAGTATTATTTGTTTCAGGATTAGAAATAAGAGTTGAAAATCTCTTCTCTAAGAGCTCTGATACTTTCTGAGAGCTAATGTTAGCCTTGGCTATATTTAGAGTTGAAATTGCATGAATTAATTTCTTCTTCATTAGAGCACGCGTTCCAGAGAAATTTTCTTTGAAGTTTACAAGCCAAGACTCTGCGTTAGCAAAACCACCAAGGTCTAATTCATCAACATTTACAGAAGTAAATGGGTCTGAAAGTAAATCATCTTGTGGACCTTCAGGAACATTGGATAGCACATCTAAATTAAGGGCCGTTTCTCTAAAGTCTTCTTTTGCAAACTCTCTCATTGCCTGAGTAGCAAGGAAGTCCCCATCGCATTTTGGAATAGTAATTGACTTACAACCATTTGGAACAATTAAAACAGAATCTTCAATTGCAACACCTTTAAAGACGCTCGCAAATGGAGAAGCTATTTGCTTCATCTCTGGTGCATTTCTAAATGCCCATGAGAAGTATAATTTAAGAGAATTCCAATAATCAAATCCCTTATCTTCCCATCTCTTTTCTTTTATATTAGGTATTTCAAGTTGATAAGCAGCAACTTGTAAATTTGTTTGCGCTTTAAAATCATCACATGCAGCGAGGTACTTACTTGAGTCGAGAGCTGCTTTAGCAATTGATTCAAGAGCTGCTTTGTCAGGCTTTGTTCCATAAAGGTGGGCCTGTAGAGGAGAGAATTTCTTTAAGTAGTTACACTTTAACTCAGTAACTCTCTCTTTATCTTCAAAATTCTTTTCAAGAATATAGCTATCTTTTGAGTGAAAATTATCAACTGTATAAAACGCTACAACTTTTGCGGCTGCAGATGTTTTCTTCGAAGTAATTTTCCAAATTTTTTCAATGTAGGAATCAAGACCCGTGCAGTATTCATCGTTACGACAATTTGCCATAACGTTCTTATAATTTCCCGGAAGATGTAAATCATCACGCGAGATATCTGCAGGTAGCAGAGGTAACTCTCTATTCATAATTTTCTCATGAATAAGTTGAATCATCTGAACAACAGAGTATCTAAAAACTTCTATTCCGTACTTAGTTAGAGCATCAGAGTCTTCACCTCTAAGTTTTGCTAGTCTATAAACAGCTTTAGCAACGTCAGTATTAGTGATAAGAAGAAAAGATGAATCAGTTGGGACTTTCGAGTCTAGAGCGCATCTCGCTCTATTGGAGAATCTCATATTATTTAGATCAAATTTCAAAGAATCCTTATCAACCGACATCCACTCAGTCCCCTGAGCGAATATAGGTAAAGAAAATGTCATACAGAGCATTGCTGCTAAAACTATTCTTCTCATTTAATCTCCAAATTCATTGCCTGTTTTAGCAGAATTTGAGTTCTCGTTAGTCTTTATTGAATTTTTTTCTCTATGAATATTCAATAAAAACAGTAAATTAAGGTACCCTTAAGGTTGCCCTTAAGAAGTACCAAGTTTTGCAAATTATTGCATTGTACAACCATTCGCTTTGTTCATGATTGTCGTATAGAACATGATCATTGCTTCATCAGCAGGAGTGAAACCTCTTCTAGTTCCACCCTCTTCTGTCATTAGTCCGTACATATATCTGTTGATTGCATAGTAAACAGATCTTGGTGTTCTAATTCTCTGAGTACATTGTCCTCTAGAATACTTAACAGTAAATCCCCAAAACTCAGAGTCTCCACCAGTTTGGTAACCTGATCCACCAGTATAAATAGTAGTTCCAGAGTTATTATTTTGATCCCCTTCACCAACGTTGAAAGATACTTCAAATCCACCATAATTATTAGTCACTGCATGAAGAGTACAAATTCCAGCATCACAAGCAAGTTCAGCATCTTGATCAATTGCTAGAAGAATACTGTCATCAGCAAATCTTTCAAATTCAAATTCTCTCTCTCCACCAGCAAATAGGTCATCAACATTCGTTGCGAATGTGAGAGATGATATAAGTAAGCTCATTGTTAATATTATTCTTTTCATAATTACCTCCGAAGTAATTGTCCTATTAATTTTCTAATATTATTAAAGTTCCGCCATTAGGAATAAATACGTGGTTACTGTGGTACCCATCTGCAGTAAATTTCTCGATACACGCTAAAGGGCTTGCCACAGGTAGTCCCGTTGTTTCCCCACAGTTCAAAGAATCAGTAAATCTAGAGTCATCGTTATGGTTAACACTGTATGAAGAATTAGAGTTACCATTTGAAGAATCTTCATGGTCTAAAACGAATTGTTCGTACGCAAGAGATGTGACGAATTGAACTTGGCACACCTGCAGAGATGGATCGTTGTTTCCATTTCCATTTCCGTTCGTACTTCCGTTCGTATTTCCAGGAATGGCAGATATTGGGTGACATAACTTAACTCCCTCATCAACTGGAGTAACCTGATCTTCAGTCAGCTTCACCTCTAAAGAAGTTATGACCTCAATCGCATTCAAGTTCCATGGTCTAAATGTCTTACTATCTTCTTTAAAGTAATGTCTCACTCGACAAAAGCTTACGCCATCAACAGAACCAACTTGAGGAAATAACTCGCTCATCTGGCTTGGAAAAATAGAAAGGGCCTCATCAAATAAATTAAAAATGTAATCATCTTCATCAGTACATTCAATATCTGTTCGAGTTAAGATTTCAGCTGAGTCTACATAGGTTTGGCCAAAGAGTTGCTTATTTTTAAAACTATACTTTGGAGTAAATTCAAACTTACCCGCAAAATCTTTATTAATATTCTTCCAACATAGATCTACAAAATACTCCGTTCCATGTAATTCAGAACCGAGTTCAAAAGAGAGACTATTATTTCTAAGTACATAGTTTTCAGGAGTATGTGTTGCAACGACAAACCCTTCTCCATCAATAGAACCAGAATTATGAATTGCGATTGAAGTCTTAGCTTGACTAGTCCCTGCCCAGAAATTCTCATCTCCAATATTCTCTAGCTCTTCATTGTCAGCAAAGATTCTTCCACTATACTTCATGAAGTCTACATTATTTGGACCATCGCTAGTTCCTGAACAAATACAATCACAGCTTGAAGTCTCTGGCGAACAAGAGATAGAAGGGTTACAGGAAACAGCAGGGTTTGTTCTTAAGTAACAAACTCTCGAGTTTGGCTTCTCATGCTTAATTCCAGCGTTACAAGCATAGACAATTCCGTCACTTAAGCTTTCAGCACTAGATCCACACTCCCCCACAGAGTCGTGAGAATGATTCTTTAAGTGTCCATGAACAGCTGAGAAATCTACACATATATTAACGAAGTGAGGATTATTCTCACTTCCAGCGTGACAAATAGTAATCTTGTTTAACTTATTATCACCGCAAATATTTCCCGCACGAACTGGTGCCGAAAAAATTGCAAAAATAAATAGAAGCGCTAGAGTTACCTTATTCACAATTACCTACTACACTTAATTGACGGAAAAGCTTCAATGGTTCTTGCTGTATAGTCGTCTCCATAAAAAGACTTCTTAGAAAATTTAAGATTTTCTAGACTATACTTTCGGTCCTCTTCTTTAAGTTTGAAGTTAACAGTGAACTCTAAGAATTTATTACCATTCTCAATACAACTCCCTTTATCACTACAAATTTTTTCATATAGAGGTGGCCAGTACTTATTATTTAAATAAGACTGTAGAGTTCTTAAAGATCTATCTACTCCATCAAGAGAGCCGTCAAAATCAAGTTGCCCTATAATATCAATTAATGGAATAGTTTGACCGTTAACAATAGTGTGAATAAGAGGAATGAAGCCAATACGACCTCTTGATGAAAGTCCTCCTATATTATTATTATTTAAAAATAACCTTCTTGTAATATCACCATCAAAGTATTTAAAATCAAAGTTTGGCTCTCTATACTCTATTCTCACTCTGTAATTAGAGTTTGCCTCTAGAACACCTTTTTCGATTTGTCTTCCTGCTCCGTATAGGATTCCTTGCCACTGTCCAGGGGCAACTGCTCCATCATACCAACTAGTAAGATACTCCCACTGACCTTCTGTAAATACTTCTAAAGTATGTTCTGCAATAATAGGTTGAGCATAGTCGCATGGAGAAGAGCATAGTCCACCAGAACACTTTCTCTCGCAACGAGTATCTACTACTGTAGGAAATTTAAACTCTAATAATCTTCCTCTAGAGCGAACTTCTGGCTCAGCAAGATGAATTTCACTTACATTGAACTCTGATGGAAACACTGGTCTTAATACTCCGAAGTCATCAGCAGGCTTTACAAGTTCAGCAATTGGATTCACCGAGATTCTAAGCTCTGATCCACCGATAGCAACAAGGTCAGAGTTTTTTCCTGTAGCTGAATCGGAAGTATATATATTTAGGATTCCATTAAAGTCTTTTGCCGTAACACCTAACTCTTTTAGACCCTCAACAGTTTTACACTTTTGAGTCACGCCTAATTCAACAGAGATATTGCTATTAAAGCCCGGTTTGAAATAACAGAAACGACCTGTAAAGTCCGCAGCGTGCTGAGAAATTCTCGTTATATCACAACCCGCTTGGTTTTCAGGGATTTGTAATCCTCCAGGCCCAAGTTCAGTAACCTTTACAACTAAGCACTTATTTAGAAATTCTCTCTTTAGAGCAATTTCTTCACCTTGATCAGCTGCTGAAATAGGATTCTTTAAATCTGAATTAATGATTGAACACTGACGTCTAATTCCATCCTCAGATAATGAATAGGTCTTATTCTTATTATTTAAAACCAAGTCCTCTACACCGAGCGCCAGCATTATATATCTTCTCTTGGCCGCAGTAAGTTTACAGTTACTAATTGACGAATAAGCAGCCGAGCTTAGGATTTTTTCTGCTGTATAAAAAATTTCTTGCTCATATTCAGAAGAGATTGCAATATTCATTTGCTCAGGAGCTATAGCTTCACAAGCAAGTACGTAGCTTGAAGAGCATAGCATGAATAATGTAATTAATAGCTTCTTCATTTCTTCTCCAAAAATCAGCATGAAATATTTTAAACATAGAAAAGTGCTGGGTTATCCCAGCACTCATATAAACTATTTATTAAAGAGTAGGCTCTTCAATTGAAGTTTTAGTACAAACTTTAGCAGCTTGAGTTTTCCATGGTCTAAATTGATCTTTTCCACCTAGATCAGTCGCTTCAGAGAATGTGTATCTAACACGACAGAAAGTTGGAGCTGATTTACCTGGACCTGTGATGTTCTGACCACCAGTAGCGATTGCAGTACTGTAACCAAGACTTGCGTTAGTGATTAGAGAATCAGAATCATTACCAGCAAATACTGTTGAACCTGGAACAAAGTTAAGTGCGTTTGGTTGACCAGAAACTTGGTAGTCACAAACGATTTCTGAATTAACTTTAAGACCTGCAACAGCTGCGTAGCTAGCATATCCACCAGTTAAATCTTGAATTGTCGCTTCAGCTTTAGCTTCCCAATTAGTTTTGATTCCAGCAGTTGCGTAATCAATTTGTGGTCCTCTAAAACATACGTCTAAGTAGTACTCAGCACCAAAAAGCTCTGAACCTAAATTGAAGTTTAAAGTTGTAAGTTGCTTATCAAAGTAGTTACCTGAAACTTTTCCGTTTGCATCAACGTTATTTGAAAATAAGAAGTTCTTATTTTGGTCAGCAGCAAAAGTAGCTTTTGTAGAAGATGGGTAAGTTTCGTTGTGGTCAGTCCAGTTAGCATAAGTTGCTTCTGCAAAGTCCATTAAGTAACTACCGTCAGTTCCTGAACATACACAATCACATGATTGACCTTCTTCACAAGCACTTGGGTTACAAGAGTTTTCTGGGTTTGTTCTTTCGTAACAAACTACGGCAGCAGCTTTCTTGTGCTTAATACCAGCGTTACATGGGTAAATAGATGCCCCTGAAGAAAAAACAGAGAAATCAAAACTTACTTCAATAGCTGAAGCAGAGTTAGCTGCAACTAGTAAAGCGATTGCTAAAAAGGCTTTTTTTAATACATTCATTTGTACTCCTTAAGTAAAAAAGCGGTTATTAAATAAACAAATTATAAAATTTGATTCATTCGTTTCTTTATTTAACTTAGATAAAATCAAACTGCTTCCATCTAAAATTAAATTACTTTTATTAACTTCTCTTTAATATCAATATGATGCATAAAATCATCAAGTTTTCTAGACATTAAGTGAGAATAAAGTTCTGTAATTAAAGGGGGTTCTACACCTTTTTTTTAATCTTGAATCTAAATTTATTCTTAAGAGCATAGAAGTTGATTTTGGTAATTTTATTTACCAAAGATAAGCAGTTAATTTTACTGATAAGTTAAGACTACCTATAGACAATAAAAGCTATTTTCATAATATATAATTACAATAACTTATAACTTAAAGCAAAAGCGAACATAAAGAACAACTTTAGATAAGCATAATTTTTCAGGGCAAAAAAGGTCTTCTAAAAAAGTCTAAATATTTTACAGGAACTTCATAGTAATAAACGAATTTCCCTTAATGATTTTATCTCATCGCGGATTTTTGCAGCAAATTCAAAGTCTAATTCTTTAGAGGCAAGCTTCATTTTCTTATTTAATTCTTCTATTTGTTTATCAAGAGACTTTGCATCTAACTCTCCTGAGAGCTTTGACTTAGGCCCTTTGGAAGTTTTATTTCCTTTTGCTCCACGAAGAGTCTCTATAACTCCCCCTGAGACTTTCTTTGAAATCGTAATTGGAGTTATTCCATTTTCTTTATTGTACTGCTCTTGAATAACTCTTCTTCTCTTTGTTTCTCCAATGGCCTTCTCCATACTCTTAGTGTTCTTATAGGCGTAGAGAATTGCTCTTCCTTCGGAGTTTCGTGCAGCACGCCCAATAGTTTGAATAAGCGATCTCTCTGATCGCAGGAAGCCTTCTTTGTCAGCATCTAAAATAGCAACAAGAGAAACTTCAGGAATGTCTAATCCTTCTCTTAAAAGGTTAATTCCTACGAGAACATCAAATTCACCGAGTCGAAGATCTCTGATAATTTCCATTCTTTCTAAAGTATCTATATCAGAGTGAAGATACTTAACTTTTATTCCAGCTCCTTGATAGTAACTAGTAAGTTCTTCTGATAATTTCTTTGTAAGAGTAGTAATAAGAACTCTCTCTCCTTTTTTAATAACTTTTTTAACTTCTATTAGTAAGTCATCAACTTGAGTTGTAGCGTCTCGAACTTCAATGATTGGATCAAGTAATCCGGTCGGTCTAATCACTTGTTCTACATACTCTCCCTCAGTTCTTTCTAGTTCATAATTTCCTGGAGTCGCAGAGACATAGAGAACTTGATCAAGTTTCTTTTCAAACTCTGGAAAATTTAATGGCCGATTATCAAGAGCAGATGGAAGCCTAAAACCAAAGTCCACAAGGTTTTGCTTTCTCGCTCTATCCCCTCTATACATTCCACCAACCTGAGAAACTGTAATGTGAGACTCATCAATTATCATGAGAAAGTCATTTTTAAAAAAGTCTATTAAAGTTGGCGGTGGATCACCTTCACTACTGCCTGTGAGATGTCTGGAATAATTTTCGATACCAGAACAAAATCCCATCTCTTCCATCATTTCTAAATCGAGAAGAGTTCTCTGCTCTAACCTTTGTTTTTCCACTAATTTCTCTTGCGACTGTAACTCTTGCAACCTAGACCTAAGTTCTGTTTTAATTGTTCCAATTGCCGTCTCAAGCTTCTTCTCACTTACAACGTAGTGGGACTTCGGATAAATAACTATCTTATTTAAACTCTGTAAGACCTTACCTCTAAGAGGATCAACAATTGAAATAGATTCAACAACATCATCAAAGAACTCAATTCTTATAACATCAGAATCCTCAGATGCTGGAAAAACTTCAACCAGATCCCCTCGTACTCGAAAGCACCCTCTAGAGAAATCAATATCATTTCTTTGAAATTGTATGGAAACTAGGTCCTTTAAAAATTGGTCACGATCAATTTCATCATCAATAAATAAACTCAACTTTTGAGATTCATATTCATCGGGAGAACCAATACCGTAAATACAGCTCACACTCGCAACGACAATAACATCATCTCTCTCTAATAGACTCCTAGTGGCACTATGGCGAAGTTTATCAATTTCATCATTAACACTAGCGTCTTTTTCAATGAAAGTATCAGTTCCAGGAACGTAGGCTTCAGGCTGATAGTAGTCATAGTAAGAGACAAAGTATTCTACAGCACTTTCGGGAAAGAATTCTCTAAACTCCGCGTAGAGCTGGGCCGCCAAAGTTTTATTGTGAGCAAGAATAAGAGTTTTCTTACCTAGATTTTGAATAAGGTGGGCCATGGTAAAAGTCTTTCCAGAACCCGTAACTCCTAACAAGGTTTGCTCTCTTTCCCCTGCCTCAAATTTTCTAGTTAATTGTTCAATCGCGGCTGGTTGATCACCACATGGACTAAACTCTGAATGTATTTTAAAAACGTTTTTTTTATCTTTCATGTTATTCAATTTCAGTTAAAATAAATTTATGAATATTAAAAGCCACCTATCATTAAGCTATAAGAAAAATAAATTATTTATAGATGATCACTGTATTAATTCTATAACTAAAGATCTTAAAACACCATTTTATCTCTATAGTGTTAAGGCCCTTGAAAGCAATTATTTGAATTTCTATTTAGCAGCTTCTAATAATGGACTTAGTAACCCACTAGTTTGCTATGCTTTAAAGGCGAATCCAAATCTAAGTCTACTAAAGTCCCTTAAAGTGTTAGGAGCAGGAGCAGATATCGTTTCCGGTGGAGAGCTTAAACAAGCACTAAAGGCAAAGATACCTGCCAGTAAAATTGTTTTCTCTGGAGTTGGAAAGACAGAAGATGAGATTAGGCTTGCTCTTAAGTGTCATAGAGATGGTATTTACTCATTCAATGTCGAAAGTATTGAAGAGTTAGAAATGATTGGAACTGTCGCTCAGTCATTAAATAAAAAAGCAAGAGTCGCCCTAAGACTAAACCCCCAAGTAAATGTTAAAACGCACAAGCATATTTCAACAGGTGGAAAGAGTCACAAATTTGGAATATTAAAAGTTGATATTGAAAAGTCTCTTAAAAAGAAAAGTCTCTGGAAGAATATAGATCTAGTAGGACTATCCATGCATATTGGATCGCAGCTAACATGTCTAAAGGCCACAGAGAAGGCCCTTAAAGAAATTGTAAAATTAGCAAGCGCTCTCCCCTCTCCCTTAGAGTTTATTGACGTTGGAGGAGGTCTAGGAGTTCCTTATAACGAAGATCATCCTCTAAGCTCCTTAGAAGAGTATATGAGCCTAGTTGCTAAGACTCTCAAGTCAAATATGAAAGTTATTCCGAGAGTAGTCTTTGAGCCGGGAAGGTTTATTGTCGCCAATTGTGGAGTTCTTGTGACAGAAGTCATAAGGATAAAAAAATCAGAAGAAAATAAATTTATTATTGTTGACGGTGGAATGAATGACTTCGTGAGATCCTCTCTCTATGGAGCCTATCACCACGTTCTTCCTCTGTCTAAGAGGTCTGGCAACCCTAGTCCTTGTCATGTGGTTGGTCCAATTTGCGAGACAGCAGATTCCTTTGCTAGCAATCGATCACTGCCACCAATTAAATCAAGGGATAGAATTTGTATAGGAGACGTGGGCGCTTATGGCCATAGCATGAGCTCCACTTATAATATGAGAGAGAGAACAAAAGAATATATACTTGATGTTGATGGTAACTTAAAAACTAACTGATCAGGATCTCCCTGATCAGATTAATTAAAATACTCGTCAATAGCTGTACTTACTTTCTTAGAGTCATCTCCATTAGAAAGAGAAATCTCTTGAGCAAGTAAATCTCTACACTGCTCTAACATTTTCTTTTCACCAAAACTTAAATTCTTCTTATCTTTAAGAAGAAATAATGCGCGCAGAACTTCTGCAATTTCTAGTAAAGAGCCTGTTTTAATCTTGGTCATGTACTCGCGGTATCTTCTATTCCAAGTTGAATTATCAATTTGAATATTATGATCTTGTAAAAGTTCATAAACCTCATTGATTTCATTCATACCAACAAGTTCTCTAATTCCATTTTCAGAATTTGTAGGAACCATCACAGTCATACCATTGGCAATAATTTTGAGGATGTAAAAAGATAACTTCTCAGCACCAACCTCGCGTTCTTCGATATCGCATACCTGTCCTACTCCGTGTCCGGGACATACTGCATAATCGCCAATATTAAACATAGTAACCTCCGTAAATATACTCTCTTCATTTATATCTTGATGCGGTGCTTTTAACAATTGCCCCTGAAATAAATACAGGTGGTGTGGACTTTGTAGACAGAAAATTATAAATGCCAGGTCCTTAAAAATCAAGTACTTAAACAAGAAAGCCCTGACTTACGCCAGGGCCCTACTATGAATTAAATAAAATCTTATTAGACTATTTTAGAGACTAGAATCTTCCTAGAACTTCATTTTTGTCAAAAAAGTAGTTAATCTCTCTATCAGCAGATGCTTGAGAATCAGATCCGTGAACAGCGTTCTCACCGATTGATTTCGCATATAGCTTTCTAAGAGTACCTTCCGCAGCTTCGGCTGGGTTAGTTGCTCCCATAATTTCTCTGTTCTTATCAACAGCACCTTCACCTTCAAGGGCCATAATCATTACTGGCGCTGAAGTCATGAAAGATACTAATTCACCAAAGAATGGTCTGTCTTTGTGCTCAATATAGAAACCTTCTGCTTTTTCTTTTGAAAGTTGAACAAGTTTTGCAGCAGCAATTCTTAGTCCTTCACCTTCAAACTTAGCGATGATATTTCCGATATTATTATCTAATACAGCATTTGGCTTAACGATACTTAGTGTTCTTTCCATTATATTTCTCCTTATAAAATATTTTATTTCTTACCTAAAACTTCTTCCATTTTGTGACCAAGTTCAGCAGGTGATCTAGCAATAGTTACACCACATTCTTCTAGAATTCTGAACTTTGCCTCTGCTGTATCATCTCCACCAGAGATAATAGCACCAGCGTGACCCATTCTCTTTCCTGCAGGAGCAGAAGCACCAGCGATGAAAGAAACAACAGGCTTAGTCATATTTTTTTGAATCCATCTACCTGCATCAGTTTCAGCATTACCACCGATTTCTCCGATCATAATAACTGCGTCAGTATCTGGATCTTTTTCAAATAGTTCTAGTACGTCGATGAAGTCTGTTCCATTAACTGGATCTCCACCAATACCAACACAAGTTGATTGACCAATGTCTCTTTGAGTTAATTGGAAAACCGCTTCGTAAGTAAGAGTTCCCGAACGAGAAACAACACCAACTCTTCCTGGCATATGAATATGTCCTGGCATAATTCCAATCTTACACTCACCCGGAGTGATAAGGCCTGGACAGTTAGGACCGATTAAACGAGTACTTGATCCTTGAAGAGCCGCTTTAACTTTTACCATATCAAGAATAGGAATTCCTTCAGTAATAGCAATAACAAGAGGCATTCCAGCGTCAATACATTCAAGAATTGAATCAGCTGCAAACGGAGGTGGAACCATAATCATGGCCGCATTCGCTTCTGTTTTATCTACAGCTTCTCTAACAGTGTTAAAAACTGGAAAACCTTCGTGAACAGTACCACCCTTACCAGGAGTTACTCCACCAACAAAGTTTGTTCCATAATCTCTTGATTGAAGAGAGTGAAAAGTTCCCTGCTTACCAGTGAAACCTACAGTAATTAATTTCGTGTCTCTATTAATTAGAATGGCCATTACGCCTCCCCTTTTGTTGCTTCAACAACTTTTACAGCAGCATCTGCAAGGTCGTCGGCAGCAATAATAGTTAAATCAGACTCGTTAAGAATTTTCTTCCCTAGAGCTACGTTTGTACCTTCAAGTCTAACAACAAGAGGAACAGTAACACCAAGTGATTTAGCTGCAGCAACAACACCTTCGGCGATGATGTCACATTTCATAATCCCACCAAAGATATTTACTAAGATGGCCTTAACGTTCTTATCTGAAAGAATAATTGAAAAAGCTTTTTCAACAGTTTCTTTAGTCGCTCCTCCCCCTACATCTAGGAAGTTTGCCGGCTCACCACCGTGAAGCTTGATAATATCCATTGTACCCATCGCAAGACCGGCACCATTTACTAGACAACCAATATTTCCATCAAGAGAAATATAAGAAAGACCAAACTTAGCAGCATCAAGCTCTTCAGCAGATTCCTCAGTTGGATCTCTCATCTCTTCAATTTCAGGATGTCTAAAAAGAGCATTGTCATCAAAATTTAACTTCGCATCAAGAGCAATCATCTCACCACTCTTAGTTTTCACTAAAGGATTGATTTCTGCAATTGTACAATCTGTTGCGATATAAAGGTCGTATAAACCTTTAAAGAATTTAGTCGCTTCTTTAACAAGCTCCTTATCTTTAATACCGATTCCGTAAGCGAGCTTTCTTCCAATAAATGGAGTAAAACCAGCAGCTGGGTCAACAGCAACTTTTATAATTTTCTCAGGAGTTTCTTCTGCAACTTTTTCAATCTCTACACCACCTTCAATAGATGCCATAAATGTTGCTTTACCAGTTGCACGATCAAGTACGATACCTGCGTAATATTCGTGTTCAATTTCACAACCCTCTTCGATTAAAAGTGTTAACACTTTCTTTCCTTCCGGTCCTGTTTGATGAGTCACTAGAGTCTTACCTAGAATGTCGTCAGCATGTGCCTTAACTTCATCCATATTTTTAGCAAGTTTAACTCCACCAGCTTTTCCTCTACCACCAGCATGGATCTGAGCCTTTACAACCCAAATATTTCCACCAAGCTTCTTGGCTCCTTCAACGGCTTCGTCGACGGACTTAGCTACCTGACCACCAAGAACTTTTATTCCAAACTTCTTCATCAGTTCTTTGGCCTGGTACTCATGTACGTTCATGAATCTCTCCTAAGTTTTGTATTAAAAATTTGTTCCCATAATAGTGGCAAGTCGTGCATCATACTAGGTGCTATGCTTCATAACAGATTGATTTTTGATGCTTTTGTGGCGACAATCTCTATATACTAAGAGATTACTATAAAAAAGGTTGAATACATGCAACGCAACACAGAGTATTTTTGTCTAGAACCTGCTAAATTTCGTTTAGACGGTGGAGCCATGTTTGGAATCATTCCCAAACCTCTTTGGAATAAAGTTCATCCAAGTGACGAGCAAAATAGAATTGACCTAGCTCTTAGACTTATCCTTATAAAGGATGAAAATAAGAATATCTTAATAGATACAGGGATCGGTGATCACAACTCCGAGAGCTTCAACGAGAGATTCGACGTCAGAACAGAGATGAAACCTCTTGAAAAAGCTCTCAAAAAAGCTGACCTAACACCTGGCGATATCACAGACCTTATTCTAAGCCATCTTCACTTTGATCATATTGGAGGAATTGGTGAGCTTATCGATGGAGTGATGACCCCCATTTTTAAAAATGCAAACTGCCATATCCATAAAGAGCATTATAATTATGCTCACTCTCCAACGATGCGAGATGCGGGATCATTTCACTGCAAGAACTTTGAGCCCATTATTAAATGGTATGAAGAAAACTCTAAACTCATCTGGCATAAAGGTGAAGAAGGGAAAATTCTAGACTTAGACAGTGGACCACTAAACTTTAAATGTTCTCACGGCCACACACCTTATCTGATGCACCCCTACGATGACAGAATGATTTATCTGGCCGACCTCATTCCAACTTCTAATCATATCCATATACCTTGGGTCATGGGCTATGACATTAGTCCTGGAGTCACAACAAAAGATAAGGAAGAATTTCTACAATTTATTTACGATAGAAATTTAACTATGATCTATGAGCATGATCCTATCTACTGGGGCGGAAAACTCACTCCGAGTAAACATGGTTTCAGTGCAGGTGAAAATTTTAAGAAATTTGATCAGCTCGCGTATAAAATAGAATTATAACTTTAGATTCTTAAGTTCGAGTCCAGTTTCATGGGCCTTTGCTTTAGAAGTTTCTTGAAGAAATAATGAGCGTTTTATAAATAACTTCATAAGACGTTCTCTATTCTTCTTTCTAAGTCTGTTCACTTTCTTCGTCATCGTAACCATATCAGATGACATTTCTCCAATCCTCTTTCCTTGCTCTAATAATTCTTCAAACTTTCTAGCAATGATAGGATCTGAAACTTCAAACTCTTTATATTGTTTATGAGTCTCTAAGATCAGTCCCTGCAAGACTGGGCCAATATTCTTACTGTAAAGAATTTCAAAAGACTCAATTTCCTTTCCTCTACGAATTGAAGTTAAAACATCTTCATACGTTTTATAAATTTTAGTAGAAAGCATTGAAAATGTTTTATATCCCTCTAAAATGTGAGTATAAGGCTTTTTCTTTTCAATTAGGTTTTTCTTTTTAAATTGAGAGAGATTCTTATCGAAATCCTCTCTCGTCCCAGGAAAGATCAGACTCTTTCCTCTAAAGCGAAGTTGCTCAGCTGGTTTAAGCAGGCCAAGAGAGAGCTTTGAATAGAGGTATTTAAATGCTCTCTGCTCTACTCCTGTAGGAATGGCCAGTAGCTGAACATAGTACTCACCCGAAGCGAAGTGATCCCCTTTTACAATCTTAACTTCTGGAAATTTTGCAACTCCATTAATCAACATTCCCATCGCAGTTGCCACAACTTTCTCTTCGGCAAGAACCTTATCTTGCACCGAAGTAAGAGTTAAGTAGACTTTAGATTTATGCTTAATATTCGCAGCAAGAATTAACTCTTTAGAGTCTTTTGACATAAAGATCTCGGCCTGAACATTATTCACAAAGGGAGCTTTTCTAACCTCTCCAATACGATCAATTGTAATGGCAGAAAAATCCTCTAAATTCACATAGGACTGTGTACTTTGATATATTAAATAACCTGACAAGATCAAAATAATAAAACAAGAAGCAACAGCAGTTATCAACTTATAGTTAAAAGGCTTCTTCTCTACCTCAGCTTCAATCTCTAGCCAGATGTCTTCTTCAGCCTCTTCCTCATCAATAGAGTCTGGTTTGGGAATAAAAAGAGGCGCGGGTTCAGCTTCGATTACAGGTTCAATTGCAGAAATAGTCTCCGCGACTTCCACAATCTCCACCACCTCAACAATTTCTGGAAATTCTGGAAGAGCTTCTTCTTCCTCTTGAATTTCAAATGGAATCTCAGGGAAGTCTGGTAACTCTTCTTCAATACTCTCCTCAGCAACAACTTCTAATAGAACTTCTTCACTTGGAATTGAAGGTAGCTCCGGAACTGCAGGAAGTTCAATTATTTCTTCTAAAGCAAAATCTTCAACAATAGGAAGATCCGGTAACTGAGGAAGATCGGGAAGATCACTTGGAGGATCAATTAAAGTTTCTACTGGCTTAAATTCCTGAAACTCTTTCAAAGGGTACCAGTCATCTACCCCTTCTTTCCAGAGAGGAACTTCATCATCGACCTTGCCATTTTGCAACATTTCTCTAACTTCTTCTGTTGAAAATGGTCCTAAGTGATGATCAGATTGAAAAATAAACCACGTTTTTTCCATATCTTAGTATGTTAACTTGCTATATGGAATTGCTCAAGCTTATAGATTTATAAAATTGCTCTATCACTTTGCTTAATTTCATTTCTTGCTCTAATATGCCGCCATGAAAGAAGACATCAAAGATATTCAAACACAACTCGATAAGAGAGCGGCCTCTAAACTAAGAATTGAACCCCTTAACGATTTCAAAAATAGCAATCTTAAGAATATATTTATTCTAAGTGAATCCGACTTAGGGGTTGTTAGAAATGGAGGAAGAAGAGGAGCGGCCTTTGGGCCAAAGGCCATCGTCAACACTCTTTTAAAAATGACTACCCATAAGCAAAAAGAGAATGGGTTAAAATCTATTAGAAGTCTCCAGCCTTATACTCCTTTTACTCAGCAACAAAGTGAAGATATTTCTTCAATTACCGAAATCTTGAAAAGTTATACTTATTCTCATATTTGTCACCTAGGAGGAGGACACGATCACATCTACCCTCTCTTAAAAGCGTTAAATACGAGAACAAATAAAATCGCAGTAATAAATATTGATGCCCATCTAGACACAAGGACAGACCTAGAGACTCACTCTGGAACTCCTTTTAGACAATTTGCCAACGAAGTCGAAGGAGACTTTAAATTAATTCAGCTAGGTATTCACGACTTTGCAAATGAAATAAGTAACTATACTCCACTTAATAAGAGCGAGATGGAAATCTATTCTGTTTCTCAACTAAGAAAAGAGACCTCGAACTTTACAGCGGTTCAGGCCTTTATGGATAAAGTCACTCAAGATCTTTGTGAGTTTACAATAATTCTAAGTTTAGACTGTGATGCCATTTCCTCCCAAAGTATGGAGGCCGTAAGTGCTGTTAACCATAACGGACTTGAGCTCAGCTTTGTGAGAGATATTTTCTCTTGGTACTACTCGTTAGACCAGAAGCAGAAATTTTGTGGAATTTATGAGTACAATCCAATTTTTGATAATTTGTCCAATAAAGGGGCAAGAGCATTGGCCTCATTAATTGAGCCATTTCTATAAAAAAGACGAAAAAAAACCCATGAAGAAATTCATGGGTCTTTTTTTTGAGAGACATTTTTTGGAGATATGAAAAAATCCTTTCTTCGTAACTCCTACACACACACTTAATATATAGCAAGACGTGTGCCAACTTTTCGATTGTCCCTAATAAATATAACTATCTGTATTTACTGGATTAAGAATGCGACGCTTCCGCCATTTTTATGACAAGGACCGATTTCAAGAGTCAACTTACTGACTCACCTCTTAGAAATTTTCCGAGATAGTAACTCGCATCTTCCAATGCGTCATGAGCCGATTCTCTTCCAAAAATAGATTTAACATGCTTCCAAATTTTTCGTGTCTCGATCTGAACAATATCAATCTCGGCCATAAAACCGTCTTCAATTTGATTAACAGATATTCTTCCCTCACGGAAGTCATCTGTTTCAATTTCAACAAAGAATTCTTTTGGAAAGTCTTTATTCAATTTCATCTCTCTTTAATAATTAGTGCCTAGTCTTCTACTCTTTCTTTACACCATTATCAATAATTTCATTAAAATCTTGTAGAGAAAATCTCTTTCTTGCTTTCTTCTCTTCTACAGGTTCTTTCTTAACCGATGCAGGCGCCCTTTTGGAGAGAACTTTTTCGATAACTGCTGCGGAAGTCTTATCTTTTTCAATAACTTTAATTTCACCAGTTCTTTCATCTTTTTCTAGGATAATTTCTGTTCCACCTTGAGTGATGACTTCAGTACCATACTCAGAATAGAGTTTTGCAAGCTCGCTCTGGTCAGCTGATCGTACTTCGTTAATATTTTGATATGATACAACACTTACATTACTAGAATTTTGAAGCTGTGAATCTTCAATCTGAGTTGCGCTCAGTAATGCTCCTGAAGAACTTCTAGGAGCTATGGAACTAGAGCCTCTCGAAGCTTCACTATCGAGAGAGCCTCCTGCGGAAGACGTGCTCGATGAGTACTGAGAAGGAGCTGAGTTTGGAGTGCTTGATTGTGATTCAGTTGAACTCTGAGAAGAACGACTTGCACTTCTCTGTGGAGTTGAACTCGCCTCAGCAGCTCTCTTACTTCTAGTTGACGAGAAAACACTTTTAGAGTTCTCTCTCTCTAAAGAATTAGAGTCTAATTTTGAAACACTTTCTCTCGTTGATGCCGGAACTCTTTCCTTCTTCTTTTTCTTCTCAGCCTTTTTCAATTCAAGTTCAGATTTTGCAAGCTCTAACTTCATTTTTTCTAAATCAACTTTTAACTTATTAAGCTCTAACTGGTCTTTCGTTGTTGTGTTTTCTTTACTAAAACTATTCTCTGTCGGATTAACTTCTCGCGACTTACTATTATCAATTTTTGTTATTTGTTGAGTTGCTGAATTTTGCAATCTCTCCTCAAGATCTTGAATCCTCTTTTCCATTAATTCTTCTTTACTAAGCTCTCTTTCTTCTTGTTGACGATTATTAAACTTGGTGTTTCCAAGCATGAAGTCACTAGTATTAGAATTAGAATTAAAATTCATTACAGGTTTAGTATCTAGCGGTACAGATGAGTCGAAACTCGACTTAGACTCGACGACAGAAGGAACTTCGCTCCTCTCCAAGTTCGTACTTTCAAAGTCAGAAATTTCTTCACCACTCTCTACCGGAGTATCAACAGTACTGGCTACTTCTTTTACTGACTCTGTAGCGTCGCTTATTGCATCTTCAACGGGAATATTTGCAAGTTGTGGCTCTTCCACCACGATTGCTTTAGGTATATTCTCACTCGCTCCCTCAGGATTAGGATTGGATAGAGCTCTATCAATAATATCTCGAACGGCATTATCCACTGGGCTTGAGTTGTAGAACTTTGAGACATCTATCACAAAACTTCCGCCTCCCCAATTGATAACGTTTCCTCCACCATAACTATTAGTCGGATTTAAAAGAGCCCCAGTCCCTTTACCAGTGTAATTTCGCCAATCAAATGATAAAGAAAGGTTTTCCTTATCACTTTCATCTGAGCCTGCAACATATAAGTCAACAATTTGATTACGTTTACCTGTCGCTAAAGTTTCTGACATTTCCATAGAAACGCCTGTAGAAAAGTCTACATTATTTAATTTCTCATCTTCAAAATTAAGTATGGCATAAGCGTTTAAAGGCTTACTTTCATCCACTAACTTCTTAGAGCTATTTGAAAAGAAACTTCCGTATCTTTTAAAAATAGAATCAAAGACTCTTGACTCTGATTTATTTTTAGCTACACAGTAGAGTTGATCAAATTTAAATTTATCGTTTTTATACCTATTCTCTCTTACTTTCTTTGCTGTTTCTTCGTTTAAAGAAAAGCTCAGTCTTGGCTTAGGATCAGATATAGCAGCACAAGAGTCTTTCATAGTTTTAACTAATTTCTCACACTTATTATTTAATTTCTCATTTTGCTTATCTTCCATAAAATTCTCAAGAGATGCGATAATTTGAGGTAACTCAACTTTAGATCTTTGAAAAATTTTATTTGGATACTGCTCACTAAAGTAATCAATATACTCACCTACAGATTTTTTTAGACTGACGTCGTTAGTATAGAAGTAAGGCTTATTAGGAAAGTTATCTATTCCCTTAAACAGGTAGAAGTTTTTCATACTTACTAGAAAAGCTGTATCCATTCTTCTTTGGTAATCAGCTAACCCCACTGCTGCATAGAGATTCGCGTCAGTTCCCCTCCACTTAGCCTGAAGTCTTCTAGCAATATTTTCTACTAGCTCCTTATGTTGAAAATTTCCAAGCGACTTATATTTAGAGTCATTATTTGGGTATCTCTTATTAATCTCATTTAATTTAAAAGCATCTGCATCTGTTTGTTTTAAAAAACTTTCATTTACCCAGTGAGTTGGAAAGTAGATAAAGTCCTCACCTGAAGTTCTCTTTTTTCTTAGTTCAGGAGCTTGCGGCATAGAATCTATGTCCATTCCAACACAATTCTTGCAGTCTTTTAATGAATCAGAGAAGCTCTCTTTTAATGCAAGGAGATCTGACTCCTTACAAAAAGGCTTTATTTCTTCCATAAGTGTCTTTGAGTCATCACAGGTTTGTCTAGAGTAAGAATCTAAATACTTCATACCATTATTACTTGATGGCATATTGGCAATTTCTCTATTCTTTTCTTCTCTATATTCTTTAAGCGCTTTAAAACTATTTAAAGCGATATTCTTCTTACTTTCTTTTATAAGATTTTCATCAAACTTTTTAAGATCTTCATCTGTAACTTTTTGCTCGTAAGTTGATTCACCAACGCATCCGCAAAATCTATCTTCGTCAGTATATTGGTCGCAGTAATTATAAAGACCAACTTTCATCAACTCACTCAATTGTTCGTCAACAATACCTTCTCTATTTCCTTCACAAATAGCTTCAGCCATTTCTCTTTGGGCCTTAGCGGCTTCCTTAACTTTCTCAATAGAGATTTCTGCTCCTCCCTGCTCAACTCCCTCAACTTTTTGTGCTCCTTCCCCAGGAAGTGCCTGCACTGACCAAGTGGTAAACAAGAAGAATGTAAATATAATTGCTGTCTTTACTTTATCCATACCTGTCCTGATCGGTCGGTTACTCAAAAATACTTAGTTACTCAAGAAATATTATATCGCGTTAGATAAGATTAAAGCTCTTTATTAATGCCTAGTTAGTACCCCCTCAAAAAATCCAAATACTTACGCCCCTCCACAGATAATATTTACATATAGATTCGAGCCATTAAATTTGGGCGAATTCTCAACAAATTACAAATATTGCTCCAGAAGAAAATTGCCTCATGGCCATTAGCAACATAAGAAATCACTTAATTTATCGTAATTACAGGAGTACAATCTGATCAATTCAACAAAACTGAAAGAAAACCATTCACTTATTTTAAAGGGGTAAATATCCTATGGCTTCATCAATGCTAAAGTATGCGACTTCTTCGGTCGTAAAAAAACAAGTTATGGGCATTACGGGCCTACTGCTTTGTGGCTTCTTACTGTCACACTTAGCCGGTAATTGCTTAATGTACTTCGGACCAGAAGCGTTTAACACTTACGCTCACACACTTGTCACAAATCCATTTATCTATGTGGCAGAAGCGATTCTCGCGGCAATTTTCTTAACCCATATTGGATTGGCGGCAAAGCTAACAATTGAAAATAATCGAGCAAGACCACAGAAGTATTATATTAAGCAAAAGACGGGAAGAGGGGCAACGTTCGCTTCATCGACTATGCCTTACACAGGGCTTTTAATTCTTATCTTCATGATTCTTCACCTTATTCAATTTAAGTTTGGTCCTGTCTACACAATCACTCATGGTGGTGTAGAGATGAGAGATATTTATAAAACGGTTGTAGATTACTTTCAAAGTCCTCTCGCAGTTCTTTGGTATATCTTCTGTATGATTGGACTAGGAATACACGTGAGTCACGGTTTCTGGTCAGCATTTCAATCAATTGGTTTTTGGCACCCTAAGTACACTTGTCTTCTAAAGTGTTTAGCAAAAATTTTTGCTGTCGTAGTAACAATTGGTTACTCTGCCCTACCAATTTTCTGTTACCTTCAGGGAGGAAATTAAGATGACTGAAATAAAGAAACTAGATGGAAAAGTTCCTGCGGGAAAACTTCAAGAAAAATGGGATCAACACCGTTTCAATATGAAACTTGTGAACCCTGCAAATAAGAGAAAGTATAAAGTTATCGTTGTGGGAACAGGACTCGCTGGAGCCTCTGCTGCTGCAACACTTTCAGAGCTAGGATACGAAGTAAGTACATTCTGTATTCAAGATTCTCCAAGAAGAGCACACTCTATTGCCGCTCAAGGTGGAGTAAACGCAGCCAAGAATTATCCAAACGATGGTGATTCAATTTGGCGTCTATTCTATGACACTATTAAAGGTGGAGATTATAGAGCGAGAGAGGCCAATGTTTATAGACTGGCCCAAGTTTCAAATAATATTATCGATCAATGCGCGGCTCAAGGTGTTCCTTTTGCTCGTGAGTACGGTGGTACCCTTTCAAATAGATCATTTGGTGGAGCACAAGTTTCAAGAACATTCTATGCTAGAGGTCAAACTGGTCAACAACTTCTCTTAGGGGCTTACTCTGCTCTTATGAAAGAAGTTGGAAAAGGAAAAGTAACTTCTTATACAAGAAGAGAGATGGTTGAACTTGTTGTTGTAAATGGTAAGGCCAGAGGGATTATCACAAGAAATGTTGTAACTGGTGAGTACGAGAAATTCTCTGCTGACGCTGTTCTTCTTTGTACTGGTGGTTACGGAAACGCTTACTTCCTCTCTTCCAATGCTATGGCCTCTAATGGTTCTGCGGCATGGAAGGCCTATAAAAAGGGTGCGATGTTTGCAAACCCTTGCTACACACAAATTCACCCAACTTGTATTCCTCAACACGGAGACTTCCAATCTAAGCTAACGCTCATGTCAGAGTCACTTAGAAATGATGGACGAGTTTGGGTTCCAAAAAATAAAGATGAAACAAGAAAAGCAAATGAAATACCTGAAGAAGATAGAGACTACTACTTAGAAGAAAAGTACCCTTCTTTTGGTAACCTTGTTCCAAGAGATGTTGCTGCAAGAAATGCAAAACAACAAGCGGATATGGGAAAAGGAGTTGGTTCAACAAAAGTTGCCGTCTACCTTGATTTTGCAGATGCAATTAAAAGAGAAGGAATCGAAACAATTAAAGCTCGTTACGGAAATCTCTTTGATATGTACGAAAGAATTACTGATGAGAACCCATACGAAGTTCCAATGAGGATCTTCCCTGCTGTTCACTATACAATGGGAGGCCTTTGGGTTGACTATAATTTAATGACAACAGTTCCAGGTTGTTTTGCCCTAGGTGAAGCAAACTTCTCGGATCACGGTGCAAATAGACTTGGAGCTTCAGCTCTTATGCAAGGTTTAGCAGATGGATACTTCGTTATTCCTTATACATTAGGACACTACCTAGCAAGTGAAGGACTAATTAATGAAAACATTGATGATAGCGCTCCTGAATTTGATGAAGCTCTTAAATCATCACAAGCAAGATTTGATAAACTTCTAGCAATCAATGGTTCTAAGTCTGTAGACACTTTCCACAGAGAACTTGGTGTTGTGATGTGGGACTATGTTGGGATGGCGAGAACTGCAGAAGGACTAAAAACTGCAATCTCAAAAATTCAAGCGATTAGAGCAGACTTCTGGAAGAACGTAAAAGTAACAGGAAGTGCAGACGGAATTAACATTGAGCTTGAGAAGGCCAATAGAGTTGCAGACTTCTTAGAACTTGGTGAACTCATGGCGAGAGACGCTCTTACTAGAGAAGAGTCTTGTGGTGGACACTTTAGAGATGAGTACCAAACTGAAGAGAATGAAGCTCGAAGAGAAGATGATAAGTTCTGTCATGTTGCAGCTTGGGAATATACTGGTGACGAGAAAGAGCCAATTAGAAATATTGAAGAGCTTGAGTTTGAAAACGTTGCTCTAACACAAAGATCATACAAGTAGGCCAAAGGTAGGAGATTAATATGAGTTCTGATAATTTATTGACTTTAAATCTAAAAATTTGGCGTCAAAAAAACAACAAAGAAAAAGGTGAAATCGTTGATTACACAATTGATGGAGTTTCACCAGATGCATCTTTCTTAGAGATGCTTGATATTCTAAATGAAAAGTTAATTGCAGAAGGCAATGACCCTGTTGCCTTTGATCACGACTGTAGAGAAGGTATCTGCGGAATGTGTTCACTGATGATTAATGGACAGGCCCACGGCCCTGAAGCAGAGACAACGACTTGTCAGCTCCACATGAGAAAATTCAAAAATGGTGAAACTATTGTAGTAGAACCATTTAGAGCGAGAGCATTTCCAGTTCTAAAAGATCTTATGATTGATAGATCAGCCTTCGATGACATTATCGCTTCAGGTGGTTTTGTTAATGTAAATACTGGAAACGCGCAAGATGCTAATGCGATTCTAGTGCCAAAAGAAAATGCTGAACTTGCAATGGACGCGGCTTCTTGTATTGGTTGTGGAGCCTGTGTAGCTTCATGTAAGAACGCTTCTGCAATGTTATTTGTTTCTGCAAAAGTTTCTCAACTAGCACTTCTTCCTCAAGGAAAACTTGAAGCTGAAGAGAGAGTAAAGAATATGGTTTCTAAAATGGATGAACTCGGTTTTGGAAATTGTACAAACGAAGCTGAATGTGAAGCCTCATGTCCGAAAGGAATTTCAATTAGCAATATTGCTAGAATGAATAGAGACTTTCTTTCTGCGGCTGTAAAATCTAAAAGTTAAAGAGTTGGCCCTCGAAAGAGGGCCTTTTTCATTCTATGCAAGTTTACTCTAAAGCGACTCAGAAATTTCTAAAAATTTGTAAGGCCAAGGCCAAAGAAATTCTTATTCAAGAAATGAAAATTGACTTTAATAGATCAAGAGTCAAATGGAAGAACTACTCTGTCCCCCTAAGTTTTGTTGTCTTTGAACACCAAACAAATCTTGGATTCTTCAATCATCATCTCTATCAAATTGGTCTAAATAAGAGATTATTACTTTTAAATGACTTCAAAGTTTTGGCGGATGTTATTCGCCATGAGCTCGCGCATTTTGAGGCCTACTTAAGATATGGAAGTTCTATTAACGATCATGGAACCGAATACAGAGATATCTGTAAATCCCATGGTTGGAATGAAGATATTTATGGGGCCAAACTTAAACTTAGTGAAACTCTCCCCCATTTTAAAGCAGATAATACTAAGAATGAGAAATTGATTTCAAGAGTTCAAAAGCTTTTAAGTTTAGCTAACTCCGATAATTTAAATGAGTCACGTTTAGCAACTGCAAAGGCAAATGAGCTTCTTCTAAAGTTTAATTTAACAGAAGAAGACTTAAGCGAAGAAGAAGATGAAACATTTCTTTTAAGAGTCCTTGAAGGAACAAAAGTAAACGCTAAGGCCAAGGCCATTTACGAAATCCTCACAACCTTTAATGTTCAACCTGTTTTTAGTCACGCTAAAGGACATTATTATCTTGAGGTCGTAGGCTCTAGAGTCAACGTAGAGCTCGCCCACTACGTCTGCGACTACCTTGTCCATGAACTCGACTACCTATGGAAGGAAACACAGAAGGAGAATTTGGGTCTAAAAGGACTTGGTGCTAAGAACTCCTTCTTTCGAGGAGTGGCCACTGGCTACAAAGAACAAATTCAAGAAATACAAAGCTCATCTTTTTCAAATAAAGATCTTATGATTTTAAAAGAAGATCTAGAAGTGCGAGTTAAGAATGTCTACTCTCGTCTCTCCTACTCAAGTAGTCAGAGAATAAAGAATAACTCTAGGAGTGCAGATCTTGGAAAGTCGGCTGGAAAGAATTTGAAGATAAAGAAATCAATTTCAAACTCATCAATTATAAAACTCTTGAGGTAATTTATGACTCCCAAAGAACTAGAGACACTCTTTAGAAAAATTTCAAATTTTGACAAGCACCTAGGTCTAGAGTTTGAATTAAAGGGTCCTGGAAAAATAGAATACACTCTTCCAATAACAGAAAATCACTTAAGTAGTCCAAAGACCTGCCATGGGGGGGTTATTTCAGCAATGATGGATTGTGTTCTAGGTTTAACAGTCCTTTCCTATTCTGTAACAATTGATAAATTGTGCTCAACGGTTGAATTTAAAACGAATTTTATTACACCTGCAAGTCTTGGTGATACAATTAAAGGAACTGCAGAACTTGATTACGTTGGAAATTCCTTAGTAGTCTGCAACGGCTCTATCACATGTCTAGAGACGGGAAAAATTGTAGCAAAGGGAATGGGAACTTTTAATCTCTACCCACTTTCAAAAAAGGATTTAGAAAAATGGAGCTAAAGAGAACAAATCATAAAATCATTGCGGGAGCATTACTTATGGCCCTCGCCGTTGCTCTAGGGGCAATGGGTGCACACGCTCTCGAGAAAACTCTTACAGTGAAAAACCTCGCGACTTTTAAGACGGGAGTTCAATACCAAATGCTCCACGCTTTTGGTCTAATATTTCTAGGAATATTAGATAGAGTTTTCAATGACCGCTTTAAGATTGAAACAGCATTATTCACTCTAGGTATTATACTCTTTTCATTTAATTGCTATATCTATGCTTTAACTAGCATCAAGATCTTCGCGCTACTCATTCCTGTTGGAGGGGTTACATTTATCTTTGGATGGTTGTCTCTAGGCCTTAGGTTCTTCAAGATTTCTCATAAAAACAGCAGCTTACCTTAGATGGTTTTCCTTTAGAAATCCTCAAGCTATACCGAATAGAATAAAGTAAGTAATTTAGCTTCGAGGATTTCTGTGTCGACAAAGAAACAAATTGATAAATATATTACGACATGTACGACGACATTTAAAATGTTTGATCATGAAGTGATTGTTTCTAAGAATAAAGCAAATCTCTGGCACTTTACAGCGAAGAGAAATGAGAAGAAGTATCTTGTCTACTGCGCGCCGAACCTATCTAAAGTTAAATCCATTATAAAAATTGCTCTAAAGAAAGTTCCTGCTGATTCAAAGCTTGTGGTTATTTGCAATGCTTTCACTGCCGATGAAAAGGCCCTCGCAGATGATTCAAATTATGCTCTCGTTGATATGATTACTCTAAAGAAGTATGGAATGGAAATGTTAGAAGCCAAGAGTGATTTACCTATGGCCGCTTAAACCTGTTTTTCGTCTGGGCCAAAGAGCCACTTATGCTGCTGGCCTATAACTCTAAATAAACTTCCCCCTTCTTCATTCCACTTAATAACATTTCTAAAACGCTCAAGAGGAAATTCCTCATTTAAATTATAAGACGGTGTTAGACACCACGGAAAGTTAAGAGAGCTATTCATCGACAAGAGCTCATTATACATATCTACAGTCGCTCTATAGTCTTCTTCTGTTTCAACAACCGCTTTTATCTGAAATTTTCCAGGGTAATTTTGGATAAGTTTATTTAAGGCCTGAACACGAGTTTTCACTCCCGTAGAAGGAGTTTTAAAATCAAAACTTATGAAATCTAATTTATTAAATATTTCATCAACGACTCTTGTTCCGGCTGCTTCGATATTAACAAAGTATCCTCTCTCTTTAAGAGTTTCAACAAGACTTAAAACCTGATCAGTGTGACTTGGGTGTAGAGGATCGCCGCCAGTAATTGAAACGCGCTTCATTCTCTCGCCACCAGCATCTTCAATCCCCGTTAGAACTTCTTCTAATGTCCAATTGCGTCCAGTAAAATCCCAAGTATCTTTAGAGTCACAGTTAAGACATCCGATTGCACATCCCTGAAAACGTACAAAGACCTGAGGTGTTCCAATATGAACTCCTTCGCCTTCTGTCGCGGGATAAATAGAATTTATTAAAAACGATTTCAAATGCTTAACCTTCCTCTAGCCCTCACTTATATCATAGAATCAGCGCTTAAAAGGCCAGAGTCTGTAGTCTTTACACAGCTTTTTTAACACTAGCAAGGCTCTTGCTGATAAAAGTCTAAACTTTTGCTATATTTAGAAGCTATGAAGGATAGAAAAGATAAATTAGGTAGAGAAATTGATATTAATTCTATTGATAGAAATAGACTTAAACTCAACGCAAGTGATCTCCCAGGTCTAGTCGCCTACGCAACAAACGCCAGTAGCGCTCTTATAAATCCAGAAGATGAAGGTAAGATAAAGAGTAAGGCCCTAAGGGCCATGCATCAGCAAACAGCAAAACAAATGGACCAATTGTTGGAGCAAATGCAGCCCCTAATTGAACAGGCCGCAAAGTTAAAGAAGAGAGTTGAAGTTAGTGAACTTATCTATGGTGCCCATATCTCTTTTGAGCCCATGATCGGAGAAATTTATCACTTATACCAAAAAGAAAATGAAGAACACCTACTCTCAATTATTGCCCCTAACGAGTGGGGAGAAAGTATGCCTTATAAGTCGTGGATTGCAACAGTAGAGCTATTAGCCGACCACACTTGGCAAATCATAGATTAATTTAAAATATAGTCCTTCCACATTTCAAGAAGAATAGAATTTGATACGAATGTTTTCTCATCAACAATACATCTCGCATCATCATCCCAAAACTTTTGGTCATTAAATTTATATTTAATAATTTGTGGAGAACCTTTTAATTCACGACAAACTTTAAACCCAGGAGAGCCCATAGTTGAAGCATACTTGCGTAGATCGACAGGTCTTTTAAAAGGCTCTTTTAAAAAGTGACACTTTCTTTCGGAACAATTTTGAGAGTAAATACTTCCTCCCTCGCTCTCTTTACAAAACTTCAGATTCTGTACGATCTCTTTTTGATTTTTGATATACTTAATTTGCCCAACGCCGCAGACTTCTTTTGCATATACTGGCTTACCCAAGAATAGGGAAAGTAAGATCACCTTATTTAACATAACTCACTCCATGCATCGACTCTCGTAAATACTCTTCAGGCATCCAGTGGTTTCCTCCACCAGAATTTGTTCTAGAATCATAGGAAGATCCCTTTGTTCTTCCCCAGCTATTTCTTATTAAATACTCACATGAACCGGTATTCTTATTAAACCTTCTTGCAACAACAATACTAGCGTGGCGAGAGTCTTCGTCGTAATCAAGCAAGTTACTCAAACTTGATGCTTTATAATTTACGCCCACAATATCGCCGGACTCAAGTTTTTTATTTATAGTATTTACCATTGAATTAGTTGAAGTTAGCATTCCACTACTTTCAAATTTTAAGTTCTGAGAGTTTCTGATTCTATTCTTACAACTCTTGGCCACTAAATTATCAATAAAGTCATTTGCAGAAGAAGACCTCTTTAATATCGTCATTAAACTCTGTGCGTTTACAGAAGGGAATAGAACATTAAACTCTCCCTCTATACGGTTACAAACAAGATCTTGCTCAAAGGAACTCACCGCCCTTCTATATCTAGTTCCTTTTAAATCATTTTGACCAAAAACTAAGCCCGCCTCTGTTGTTCTCTTTCTAAAGCTCTCATAAATTTTTTCCATTCTTTGGTACTCTTTCATCAAATTAGAATCGGTAGAAAATTTATAATCGTCACTAGGGAGCTGACTTTCTAAACAAAGTCCACGTTTCAATGCGGAATTCGCAGCGTCCGAAGCAAATCCCCCTTCCATATTAGTTTCATTACTACCAAAGATATCACTAAGAGAGCCTTCATTAAAACTATTGGCTATATCCACTGCTGAAACTTTCTTTCCAATTTTATGACCAATGAGATCAGCGGCAGCAAAAGCATAGCACCATCCGATGGAATCTTGATTTCTTGGTTTATCAATAATTTTCCCATTTCTTTTTTCTACTAGAGGTGGTTTTCTATTATCGATATTTGAACATTTAGACTTTCGTCCCTGAGAGTTCCTCGAACCATTTCTATTCAACCTCCAGAGCTCAACAGAGTTAAGAGGATTCGATACTCCCAATTTCTTTCTCACTCTCTCAATTTCAGAGATCTCCCATGTTGGAGCACGAAATTGACTGACTCTCCTCGCCTCTTTAACCATTAAATCGAGATGGTTCTTTAATCCATTTTTCTGTAATCGAGTAAAGCTATTTTGAAGTTTAGAGCTAATCTCTCTTTTACAAAAATGATTTGCAGTTCTTTTAAGAGTTTCTATTTCTTTAGTGACATCACGCCTTTTTGAATTTTCGATAATTTTTTCATATTGCCCTTCTATGTATTCGCCATATTTTTTACATTCGTTAAAAGGAAGTTTTCCATTGGCCAAGGGTGACAAGATTAGTAATACTAGAATTTTAATCGATATTTTTTTCAAAGAACTCTCCCACTAAAAAAAATTATACTTCAATGAAGGAAAATAATTGATATAGAAAAATAAACCTAGTGCTAAACACCTTAAATCACGACAAAAGACTCTATACCTTAGCTAATATGACTGCCTTGTTTATGAGTTTAAAGCCCAATACTTTCGTGTTATTTTTAAGAAATGAATATTGATAAAGAATTTGAATTAATTATAGAAAAGTTAAGAAAGAATGAAAGACCTCTTATCAAATATAGTGAGGAGGAATTTCACTCCATCAATAAAGAATGGTCAAAACTCTTAGAAGCTAAGAACTTCAAAGAATTGCACAAGATCTTTTGCATTTTAGACAATACTCAAAATTATTCTAATATCTTTAGTGAGAATATCTTTAAAACTTTCACGCTTAATGATGATGAAATCCTCATCTATAATTTAAGTGCAGCGAGTAAGCACATCATTGCTTATCACCAAAAAAAGGGTGAGCGCACGCCCTTTGAGTTATTAAATATTTTTAAAGAACTTCTCCATCATCAAAGCCCTGAGGTTTTAGAGTGGACACTCAGAACAGTTGAGCAATTAGGTAGCCAAGCAATATTTCTAAAAGATGATATAATTAAAGCGAAGCCTGGTATTATGAGCTTATTTGATAAGCATAAGAAGGCTTCAAAACAAATTATTGAAATGTTAGAAAAGAGATGGAGTCCAAAGAAATGAGTTCCGATAACTTTGATCCACAAGCGGCCTATGAAACTCTAATGAAGGTCACTAATGCCGTAGGACAGAAGCACTTCATTGATGATCCCGAAGCCTATCAAATTCAAATTCGTCCGGACAAATCCATCTCTCCAGGTAAGTTTCTCAATGACCCTATTCTTCCAGGTGGCTATAAGGCCCATCCAACAACGATTAGGGCCATGAGGAAAGATATCTTTGTGGGAACCACAGAGGTTTTTGATGACCTTGCTTTCATTATAAATTGTGAAAGCTGTAAAACTGAAATTGATATCCAATTCTGGCACTTCTGCCCATACTGCGAAGCTTCATTTCCTAAGTCACGCGTCAAGTAGTTAAAACCGTGTATAGCTGTCAACTTTTGTAAGATTAATAGGTTTTACGAGTGCGCATAGTCGTAAGTAGATTACTTCTAAATAAATTAAGGATTAGTAAATGTAAGAAATTGCAATACGAGATAGCTTTCAATCGAGTATTTCTTGGGATACAACTGATCAACAACACACACACATATTACACAGGAGAGGAAACTCATGAAACGTGAAAACAGTTACCTCAGCGACAAGCAAGTCGAAAAACTAAAAGACACGCTTCTCGCAGAAAAGGAAAGAATCTACAATAAATCTCAAAACAGTGAGAACTATTGTCTAGACAAGAACGAACTCAGTGATCCGGTTGATGAAGCTTCAGTAAATGTACAAACCTCACAGGAGAT
Source organism: Halobacteriovorax sp. JY17 (assembly GCF_002753895.1). NCBI lineage: Bacteria > Pseudomonadati > Bdellovibrionota > Bacteriovoracia > Bacteriovoracales > Halobacteriovoraceae > Halobacteriovorax > Halobacteriovorax sp. JY17. Next base: position 1,181,621 of record NZ_NJER01000001.1, read on the forward strand.
TCGCTTTAGAAATCGCGACATCTTCTACTTAAAGAAAATTAACAAAGCACTAGGTAAAATTGAAGAAGGTACATACGGCCTTTGCCAAGAGTGTGACGATGAAATCAATTATGAAAGGCTAATGGCAAGAACAACTGCCGAGCTTTGTATTGGTTGTAAGGAAGAAGCTGAATTGTCTGAAAAGAACAACTTCATCCAAAGAAAGTCTAAATCACTTGGTAAAACTCTTTCAGAGCTTTCTTCAAAATAGAATTGCCGGAGAATTATTCACGACCTAGAGTTTCTAGGTCGCTCCACTCTCCAATAGAGTGGTAGAAGAATGACTTCTCCGCATACTTTACTGAACTGAGATCTTGAAACTTCGTACTGAACTCAGATTCGCTCCCCCAGTCTTCCTCGTTTAATTCTATCTTTACTAAACCTTCTGAAATAACTTCAAAAGATTTAAAGTTAATTGCAATAGATCTATCTTCTAATTTCTTTAAGAAGCTCCCTTCATCAATTCCACTCTCCGATAATGTAAGAACAAGTGTTCCTGGTTTATAGCCATCACAAGTTCCCTCTGAATCTGTGAAACCTACCGACTGAGTTTTAAATCCATCTTGCTCCACTTGAAGCCAGATACAATATCTCTTATTTTTTTCAACAGCATTAAAGACTAAACTTAGGCCATGAGAGCTGCAAAAGGCCCTAGCTTCTAGAGCGCCTTCAAAACGAGTAGGAAGATTCAATTCATGAATTCGACCGAGACTCTGATCATTGAGTTCTACACTGATACCTTGATTAAAAGAGGCCATCTTAACAGAGCCTACTTCCTCCTTTATCCAGCATATTCCTTGATTTAAAGATTTAACCTGTATATCCTCGGCCAGAACCCCTATTGAAAATAAACCAGTTAATGTTAGGATAAGAAGAGTTTTCTTCATAGTATTTCGCTCCGATATTTGCTGTACTTAATTTATCGGATTTAAATTGGACTACTTTACACTGACTTTACTTTTCTTCGTATAGCGAATGAATTTAATGAGATAGAACGAAATGCCAGACAAAAAAGATCAACTAATCCATGATGTAACTTACTCTTTTTACGAAAAGGCCACTACAGACTTTCTTATTGGCTATCAGTTTAGAAAAATTCAAGAATTTAAATCTCTTGATCCACTCTCTCCCCCACTAGAGGCCTTTAAAAGTCATCTTCCTAGAATTGAAAAATTCTGGCGTGTACAACTTCTAGGAGAGAGAATTACAAAAGAAGAGAAGAGATTTGATCTTATCAATATTCATAAGGCACTAAACCCTAATAAGGGAGAAGTCTTAAGATGGGTAAAACTCTTTAACGAAACATTAGATCAATACGAAAGTAGTGATGATAAAGATTTCATCAGAGAATGGAGAAGGAAAGTTTCTGAATTTGAAAAGAGATTTCTAACTTTTCTATTTTGAGCTTTTTGGGTTCTTAGCATCAAAGACTTCTTTCACAAAATTCTCAAGAACAGGCTCACCCTTAACATCATCGAAGAACCAATTTCTGGCGTAGTATTGATTATAAGTAAGTGCAGCAGCTCTCGCATTTTCTTCGGTATCAAATTCAATGGCAATCAAATCTACTAAGCGCAGTTTTATTCTCTTTCCTGAACCTCTAATACATCCTTTGACATGATAATTTTCACAGAGAATTCTCTTGGCCGGATCAGTAATGATGACGAGCTCTATATTAGGATCCTTCGTCTGCGCCATCTTCCACATTTGACTAGCAGAATAGCGCTCTTCTTTTGAGCAGGAAATGAGAATGAATAAGGATAGAATAGATATTATTTTTGCCATAGAGATATTATATACCAATATGGCAAAAACTAGAAATTTGAATTACTTGGTTTTCTTATATCTTGGAGAATGTCTTCCTCCAACCTGAGGTCTCTTCTTAGCAACTTTCTTAACAGGAACTTCACTAACTTTTCCTCTCGCTACTTTCTTCTTAGTGAGCTCTCTTTGCATCTTCGTATTAATTGTTGTCAACTTAAGAAGGGATTGCTCCTTGATAGAAGTATTAATTCTAGAAATTAAATTAAGATCTCTTGAAGTTACGAAGTTATAAACACTTCCCTTTCTTCCTCCACGCCCCACACGTCCACTTCTATGAATATAAAAGACTGCTTCAAATGGAAGATCGTAATTAAGTACCCAATTTAGAGATGGAATATCAATCCCTCTAGCGGCGATATCAGTACAGATCATCACCCCTCCTTTATCTCTAAATTTCTTCATAGAAGCATTTCTATCTTTAGCTTCCATCTCTCCATTTAAAATAAAGAATCTCTTACTTGGATATTTTACTTTCAAGAAATCATAAAGTTCAGTCGTAGTTTCTTTTCTATTACAGAAAATCATCCCACTACCATTTGCCTGCTTTTCAAGGAAAAGCTCTACCATAGAGTTCTTTTCTTTTTGACCAATATCAATATTGAAAGTTTCAATATCTTGCTTTATTGAATGGCCACCGACTTCAAGCATTTTAAAATCAACTTTGCTAAAAACTTCTTCTTTAAATTTATCAAAGTCATTTGGCATTGTTGCCGAGATTAGACCAACAGTACAATCATCCCATTCGCAGTATCCCCAGAGCTTTTGAATATCTTTGAAAAATCCCATATCAAGAAGAGTATCAGCTTCATCGAGAATGAAGTACTTTACTTCACTAAGTGTAATTTCCTTCTTCTCAAGCATTTGAGCAAGTCTTCCAGGACCAGTGATCAGTACATCAATTGCAGATGTTCCAAGGTCTCTACTCTTTTGACCTTTTTCCCCACCAAGAAGTTGTCTTACTCTTAATTTTGCAAAGTGAGAGATATCTTTAAAAACTTGATAGACCTGTGAAGTCAGCTCCTTTGTTGGCAGAATGATTAACGCCTTCGGCGCACCTGGAATTGTTTCCACATTTCTATCTTCTACTTCTTTTAAGTTTTGAACAATTGGAAGAGCGTAAGAGAGAGTTTTCCCCGTCCCAGTTTTTCCAAGTAGAGAAATTGACTCTTTCTTAGCAAGAAGAGGAATTCCTTTTACCTGAACAGGAGTTGGTGTTTTAAAACCTTGATCTTCAATATATCTAAGCAACTCTGCATTATGTAGTAAATCTTCAAACTTCGACATTTCTCTTCCTTCAATAAAATATAAGTGTTCGATTTTTAACAAAGGAGTTACTTAAAGTCATTACCTTTAAATTAATTACACGTTAAATTTAAGCTTTAAAATTAAGTATTTAGAGAGGTTAAAAAAAATGGCCCCAGAGACTGAGGCCAAAAGTGTTAAATCTAGAAGAATAATCTAAAATTAGCTGAGTAGTAATTAGATACTTTGATGTCATCAACTTTATCTTTAACAGCAAATTTTCCTTGAAGATCAAGTTGAAGAAGCCATAGTTTAGCGGCAACTCCAAGAGTTAAATGCTCAGTATCAACCTGCGTTCTAAAAGTAAGAGCAAGTCTCTCTTCCCAAGTGTGCATTCCCCAATCAGCCCCAAGATAGAATCCATCACCGATTCCATATCCACTTCTCATATGAGTTCCTGCAAATGGAGAGAGTTTAAAGAAACTTAATTTATAGTCAGCTTGACCGTGCAGTCTAATTAAGGCGCTGTTGCCATAAGATGGTGTTCCTTCATCTTCAGAAGAAATTTCTGCAAGCTTTAATTCTTCCACAGCAGCAAATGCTGAGTAATTTGAATTCTTATAACCAAATCTATAATCAATTGCCGCATTAATAAGAGTGTTATTAGCAGTATCAATATTACCACCACCACCAAGTAGGATTACCCCATCGGCTCTCTTTTTAATATCAAGTCTTCCAAGTCCGTAAAGTCCAAATGTCCCAAAGAAGTGCTCACCCTTTGTGTAATCAAACCAAAGACCAGCTTTCGCTTCTACTTTAGCGTAGATATCAACACTTGGAGTAGTTGTCGTTGTTGTTGCAATTGATGACTCATAAGGAATTTTATCTACGTTATAAGTATCCTTAATTTGATCAGCTTGAGCTTGAGTAATACCATTTCCAACACATAGGACAAGTAAATCTTTTCCATTATCAGCTGGATTGTTATTTGTTACAATTGTATTCAAGCAACTCTTAAGAGCTGTTCGAATATTAGCAGGAATTTCATCAAGATTATCAATAATTGTAGAAATACTACTCTGCTCTTTCTTTGGTGTAAGGACGGCTAGAACACCTGCTCCAAATCTAAAATTTGGCTTGAAATCAATATCAAAGGCCTTAAAAGAAAAGATTGGGATCCCAAAATCGACTTTAGCTCTTAGCACTTGCTCCTTATCATAGTATTTTTCAAGAATTCTATTGGCCTCAGCAAGGTCAGCAGTAACACTTCCCGAGTTAATATCACCAATTTTATCAGCATCATCCTTTAAATCCATGGCATCAGTTGTCACTGCCCCATTAATATTTAAATAGAAATCATGACCGTATGGTCTAAGCATCTCTTGGGTTTTAAATTTATCATCGATCAATTTCGCACGATCAACAATATCGTAAGAAAAAGAATTTGTAGCAACTAGCCCTAAGCATCCTGCTAGAGCAAGGTTCTTCCATGTGGTCATTTACACTCTCCTGTGTTTGTAAGAATTTCTTATTATTATCGTGAGTTAACGACTTTATTACCACGGGGAAAATTTGTTTAATTCATTCCAATGAAATGGACAGAATCACTTGCATAAATTAGCTTTAGCACCGAAAATAGAGAGAGCTTAATTTTTTATAAAGGTTTCAATTCTTGAGTAATCAAATCAACTACGAACTTGATATTCGCTTTCCCGACCAATCTCCTCACAGAGTAAGTATCATTAATAAATTATCTCTTGGAAGTTCAGACAAGAGTGAACTCTGTATTGAGGATTATAACCTCTCACCACTACACTTAAGTTTTAGAACTCACAATGGAGTTCTCTCCCTACACAATCTTGGTGGACAAAATAAAACCTATCTTGGAAAACAAGAACTCATACATGGAAAGATGTATATTCTAAATATTGGCGATGAATTGAAACTTGGTGATATTGAAATTTTCATTAGAGAAGGTGATGCTCCTAATGAAACTCCTGATGAATTAAAAGGGCTATTTGAAGAGAAAACTGACCCTGTTCATCAAGTAGTACAAGAAGAGTTAATTGAATATGAAGATGGCGATGTCCAAGACGAAGAGATAGAAGCTCAAACGACTCCAAGCTTTCAAAGTATTGATGATCTCGCGGAAGATGATGAAGAAGAATTTGAAGATGATGAGAGCACAAGTGAAAGTGAAGGTACTTTAGTTCAAAAACTAACAAATATTTTTAAAGTAAAGAAGATTGATGTAAAGAAAGATATTGTTTCTAAGAACAAGAATAAATCAATTCCAAGAGTTCCTCCCGGTTTCTTTACAAGATTCTTTTCTTTTCTCTCATTAATTGCCATCAGCTACAGCATTGTAGATCAGGTCTTCCCTATTTTTGAAGTAAATGCCCATATAGGTAAGTATATTGCAGACTTTCAAAAAATTATAACTCCTATTCCCTATTCAAATATTTTATCGGCGCAGATCATACAAATTATCCTCGTCTTTATTTTAATAGAGCTCTCAACAACACTACTCTTTGGAGTAAATATCGCCTATCTTCTTCTTGGAGTTAGAGGTGATAGTGGTGCTATCGCTTCTAGAATAAAAGGAGTGCTACGAAGTATATTCTCCTTAGCGACAACACCTCTGCTCATTTTTGATCTTCCATGCATTGTAAAAAAGAGAACTCTAAAAGAAGTTCTTTCAGGTTCTAGACTTCACACGCCTTCGAAGTTCCTCCAAACCCTAGGTATTTTGATTCTCTTTCCAATTCTTCTTCTAAGTCCTCTCTATACACCGGTGCTTCTTAATTTAGATAAATTTCAAGCAAGAGAAGTCTTTGAACAACAAGAGACAAGACCTTCAAAGAAAGCAGAACTTGTTGAAAATGAATGGTCTAATGCTAGTTTAAATCTTTACTTTAAAGGGAAAACGTCTAAAGACACGTTGATCTTTTCAGCAATAAAAAATCAAAAAGAAAAAACGAAAGCTTCTCTTAAATTTATTAATAAGAAGAATTTAAATTCTTGGACGAATGTATCTTATGAAGGAGAAGTTGAAATTCTCAATAAGATACTGCCTCTTATAAAGCTTAATCCTATGTTCTCTATTCACTACCCTGATCTTCAGACAGAGCTTGAAAGTGAGAAACCTATTGACCTTTTTACAATCAACGCCTTTGATCAACTCTTTCAACTCGTAAAGAATTCACTAAATCTTGATCCAGAAAATGCACAGAGTATTTTCCTAAATCATGGTGTCTTCCTACAAGACTTAATGGGTCTTAATGGTATTTTATTGGAAAATTTAAGTGTTAATAATTCCTCTTCACTCTCTCTATTTAAAAACCAAGATAGAATTATTATTTCCAACACTATCCAAAGCCCCTCTTCAATTAGAACTGAGTACTTAATTATTTTTAGAAGTGGAAATACTCTAAATTATAGATCTAGTGCACCTAAGAAGTATGCAAGACTCACAACCAAAATTATTGAAAACTTCTTTCAACAAATTAAAGTATTCTCACTTATAAAGAAGAACGAATCCTATGATTGGTCAACGACTCTAGATCTTCTGACTTCAATTACAGAAACGAAAAAAGATCTCACAGATAAGGAATTGGCCAAGAGTTATGAATATTACTTCGAATTTACAAGAACCTACTTAACTCTGTTGCAGTCACTTCCAGTAGAAGAAAGAGGTCCATTTAAGAAATCTCTAACTTCTGAAATTTCTAATATTCAAGAATACCTAGAGAGTACTTTGGAGTTTAATAACTTTATAAAAGTTTCTGAATTAAATAACTCTTTGAAGAGACTCAAAGAGAACCTTGAAAGTGAGAATTTAAACTTTTTTAGTATAAATCAGTAGAAATACTATGGAAATCATTCACATCTTACTAATTAAGTGGAAATTCTCACTATAATCTGTCATAAATTCAAAAAACTAGTTAGGAGTGCCCAAGATGTCCAGAATTCAGGACCGTGTAAAAGAATTTTTTAGCTTTGAGCTAACTCATGTTGATAAGAACTCTAAGGCCCGTGCCGGAGTAATAAGAACACCAAATGGAGATATTCCAACTCCAGTTTTCATGCCAGTTGGTACCCACGGAGCTGTTAAGGCCCTTCAACCAAGTGTTCTTGAAGATATGGATACAAAAGTTATCCTCTCAAATACATATCACCTTCACCTTAGTCCAGGCTCTGATCTCATAAAAAAGGCCGGAGGGCTCCATAAGTGGATGGGCTGGCCAAGACCAATTCTAACTGACTCAGGTGGATTTCAAGTCTTCTCTCTTCAAAAGAAAGGGATTAAAGAAGAAGGTGCTGAGTTTAGAGATCAAAAAGGTAAGACAGTTCTTCTCTCTCCTGAAACAAGTATAGAGATTCAGCAAAACCTTGGTTCAGATATAATGATGGCCTTTGATGAATGTATTCCATACCCAGCTTCTAAGAGCTATACGAAGGATTCCATTGATAGAACCCATAGATGGTTAGATAGATGTATTACAACTTGGACTAATCCAAAACAAGCACTCTTTGGAATTATTCAGGGGTCTACTTACGACGAGTATAGATCTGAGTGTGTGGAAGAACTCATCAAGAGAGACCTTCCTGGTTATGCTATTGGAGGCGTTTCTGTTGGAGAGGGACCAGAGCTAATGGAGAAAATTGTCTCCTATACTGCTCCTCTTATGCCCGTCGATAAACCAAGATATGTAATGGGAGTTGGAAATCCAGAAGATCTTTTAATGATCTGGGAAAATGGTATTGATATGAGTGATTGTATCATTCCGACTAAGTTTGCCAGAGGTGGAACTCTATTTACAAATAGAGGGAAAATTAGAATTAAACATAAGAATTATAGAAGAGATTTTTATCCTATTGATCCAAACTGTGACTGCTATACATGTAAGAACTTTACGAGATCTTATGTAAAACATCTCTTTGATTCAAATGAAATTCTGGGAGCAATTTTAGCGACTGCTCACAATATTGCTTTCTACAAAGGTCTTGCCGAAAGAGCGAGAGAAGCAATACTAGAAAATAGATTTACAGAATTTAAAAAAGAATTCCTAGAAAACTATAATAGTTCTCCAAATAACTAAGAGTTGCAGGGTCGACCTATGGCCCTGCCTTGAAGAAAATACAACATTTAAGACATTCTTCTCTTTTTTCTATATAAGAAATCATGAAGAAAATCTTAATCATCTTACTACTTATTTCAAATACAGCTCTTGCATCAATTGATGAAGTAGAGTTTCAGCAAATTCCTAAGAATGTCTTAGAGGTCATGACTTCTGAAATTTCAGACTCGGGATTAAGTATTTCTCTCAATTTAAATTGGGAATCAAATACAACAAATGCAGGTGCAAATAGAAGTGATAATACCGGTGTTATCAATCTCTATGGAGGGTACGCGAGACTTAATGTTGTAACAAAGGAAAGTTTCGCTCTAACTATCTGCCATGAGTTAGGCCATCTTATCTCTAAGGGCTATAAAGTTATGCCTACTCTCAAGTATGCTGCAGAATCAGAAGCTGACTACTTTGCAACAAGTATCTGCTTAAGAAAGTACTTTCAAAAATTTCCTACAAATAGAATAGCAACAGACTGGCAAAGAGATAAATGCAAGGAAACTTCCCCTTCAACTCTCTCTCTTTGCACTGATTTACTTATTGCTTCAAGGGACACGCTTAAAGTAGATCAAGAGTTAACCCCAAGAGAAAAGTGGGAAGATTACACAAAACTTGATACCACACAAACAGAGAGAACTCTTTTTAATGATTATTCAAAGGTTAGCTGTCGCTATACCAGTTATGTTCACGGTGCACTCTCTCTTTCAAGACCAAGCTGTTGGCTACATCCTGATTCAAAAATATCTCGTGATGTATATGAACTTGATTATGAATACCCGGAAGCCATGTTTGTAGGAGAAGTTAAGAGTTTAGAGAATACAAATTTTGGTTGTCGTTTTAAAATTAAAAATGTTTCCTACTTTAATGAGAGTAGACTCTTCCCTTTAGACATGAATGACATCTCTGGAGAATTTATTAATGTTTTTGGAAAATGTCGCCTACTAGAAGGTGAAGAGGCTTCTGGAACAATTTCTAAGTACAAGAGTAACCTTTATTACAATCTAGAATCGAGAGATAAGTAATTTAATTACTTATTACATCCCTTTTCTTTATCACAGTGCTCTTTTAGATTATTTATCTGTGTAAGTGCATCAGGATTTTCGTTAAAAGCTATTTCCGCTCCTCCTAAGTCTCCCCACTGAGAATAGCGGATACTTCCGTCTCCTTTAATAGACATCTTATCAACGCAATCAGATTTAACTCTATCAATTGAATATCTAGATCTATTATTATCCCTTATGCATAGAGTGGTACTACCATCTCTTTCTTTAATATAATGTGATACTAGTACTGCGTGGGTATACATGGCACTTCCTCTCTTTGTGAATACAATTTGAGGTTGCTGATTCTGATCAACTTTCTCTTTAATGGTATTAAAGAATTCAGAAGATTTCTCTCTGCTCATTGCTCCTGATTTTAAGGCAATTCCAAGTCCTGCTGTACTCATTGCTCTCTGCGCCCATTCATGTGCAACTTTGTCGGCGATGTAACTCTCTAATCCGGGAAATTCAGAAAGCTCACGTAAGCTTGAAAGGCCTGGTATTGTTGTCACCTTATTATCAACGACATCATCAATAAGATCCTTATAGTAATCTAGGGCCTTCTTCTGCTCTTCTCTATCTTTAGACTTCAAACTATACTTTGGCTTTTCGTCTTTTTTAAAGAAGGACAATCGATTAAACTTACTAGTAACAGAAGCATGCCCCCAGCAAAAACCTTGTGTCGCTTCAATTTCTCCACCTCCACCACCATTAATAAAGCTAAGAGAATTCTCTCTGGTAGATAAATCTGCGGTAGACTTCTGCCCTGGCCTTTTAAAAATATCAAATCCTTCTGGGCACATTCTTGAACAAGGACACTCCTCTACTGTACAGCTGCCCCAAGGAACGCAAGAGCAAACATTGGCCCTTACTGCATTGGTGATATCTTCAATTCCTTGTAGCCCAGGCAATACAGACTTCCTTTTTACCCAACACTCAGTTGGTGTTGAAGACTTATCATTCGATTGCTCTTTAATATTATCGTATGCATTATTACTAAAGTAATTACCTACCGCTTTAAAAGGTGCTGTCACAAGATTTTTAACAGCGTAACCAGCTCCTATCATATTTTGATTACAACTAGAAATCGTCAACACAAGTAGCAACAATAGAAAATTTAATTTTAAGAACTTTCTCACTTTAAATCTCCAAAAATTTGAACGAGATACTGACTAGAACTCCTCTGCTCTTTTGCTGATTCAACAATCCTCTTTAAATCAGCCTTACTTGGAGTTTTTCCTTTTTGATAACTAACTAATGTCTTACAGGCTTCAATTGTCCATGCAATTGAATCGGGATACTTATCTAGTTTAGATTTACATGATAGCGAAAGATTCTTCTTTCCGAGGACAATTGATCTAAGTAGGTCATAGCGAATCTTTGTAACAAAGTCCCTTTCTTCCATATTCGTCGTATTAATTAAAGAGAGGGCCTCTTTATACTTTTTTTCTTCAATTAATTTCTTTATTGAATTTTGTTTCGAGAACTCTCCGTAGAATCCTTCAAATTTCTTAGAACCATTCTTATCTATGAAGTTTGAATAAATAAACTCCATATACCTTTTAATTCCGTCATCACTAATCTTCTTCGATTTTTTGAAGTAATCCATTGCTCTATCATAAGTTCTTTTAGAAATTTCTTTTGATTTTGCATGCTCAATGGCCATGAGATTAATATAGGCTTCGGTACTATCTTGACTTGTTCTAAGTCCTATTGCTTTTTCATAATACTCTTTAGACTTATCAAAGTACTTATAGTTATAAAGCTCTCTACCCGCTAAATTAAAGAGTAGAAATTTATCTTCATCGGATGACTTCTCGTTCTTTATTTCATCTAGGAATATTTTTTCAACATCTTTAATGGAAATACTCTCTTGGGACGCAAAAGAGTTTTGAAATACTAAAAGTATTAATAAGAAAATGATCTTCATAACTACCTTTCTCTCTAGTTGTAGAACTCACAACTATAGATATTTTACAGAAAAGTAGTCTTTAATGATAGGGAACTCAAATTTTACCTATTAAACACTGGAATTTAAAAGAGATGAGACAGAATTTTAAAATAGTAGCCTACCTCAAAATTCTGTCATTTTATAGACTTACGACTCGACGGCCATGGAAATCATTTTAGTCAACTTTTCGAGGTCTTCATACTTCACATTGTGAAAAAGAGAAATTCTAAATTGATTCTTACCTAATTTTCGATAAGCATCGATACCATTAACAGAGCCTTCTTTTTCAAATATCTTTATTAGCTCAGACGCATCGTACTTATCATCAAGATTAATTGTCGCCACTGCGCGAGATCTAAACTTATCCTCACCTACATAGCAGCTTAGGTAAGGCTTCTCCTCTGCCCAGCCATAGAGAAGTTTCGCTTTCTTCTCTGCATACTCGATTGCCTTTTCATATCCACCAAATTCATTCATTAGCTTTACTTGCTCATTTAAAAAGAAAATTGTTGAGATCGATGGAGTATTATACGTTTGGTTCTTCTCACCATTACTAATCGCCGCGTCCCAACTCATAATTCCAGGAATATATCTTTCCTTATTAGCTTCAATTTCTTTTGATCTAGCAATAGCTTTTGGAGACATGAAGGCAACCCAAAGCCCACCTTCAGAAGCAAAGACTTTTTGCGGAGAAAAGAAGAACACATCTGTTTTAGAAATATCACAAGGAACCTGCCCCGCTCCAGAAGTTGCATCTACGCACAGAAGAGTATCTCCATCTACTTCCGGTAGTCCGTCCACTTGAACACCTGTTGATGTTTCATTTAATGTCGTCGCAATCAAATCAGAATCAGCAACATTTTCAGCAACCACTCCTTGTCCAAATTCAGCGCTTACTTCAGAAGCCTCAATCCATGGAACACTCTTGCTCGACTTAAACCACTTTGAAGAGAACTCTCCACAAGTAAAATGAGTTGCCTTCTTACGAACAAGACCAAGAGCGATCATATCAAAGAGAAAAGTTGCTCCTCCATTCCCTAGAACGACTTGATAGTCCGACGGAATATTAAAATATTTTGTAAGCCCTTCTTGAGCTTCTTGAACAAGTTTTCTTACCGCAGGTTTTCTGTGAGATGTTCCAATTAAAGAATTTCCAGTTGCTGCTAATTTCTCCAAGAACTCAACAGGAATAAGAGACGGACCACAACCAAAACGTGGGTCACTAGGTAGTAATTCAGCAGGTGTCTTATAATTTTCAAACATAACTCATCCTTGGTAAATATTTGCAATAATAATAGGCCTAAATACCACTTTTGAACACAGGTTTTATTTCCCACGACCTTTATTTAGTTGTCATTCTGTCTATGTTCATAAAAAATATTGCTATGAAAAAATTAATACTACTAATCATTATTGCTCTTAGCAGCAATAGCTATGCTGAATCAAAGAACTCAGACTTCTTCGCTATTAACGACGTTTTTGTGGGAGGCGGCTCTCTAACTCAATTTGTCGGAAAAGTTCAAAAAGATGAAAGCGGTTCCACTAATAGCTTTGACTTCCTTCCCTATATTGCTGGTGGAGTAGAATTTCAACTCTACGAATCTTTCTCTTTTAATCCCCAGCTGGCCATCTCTTTTCCAAGATCAGGACGAGATGAGAATATAAAGAAGCTCACTTATTGGTTTCAATTTCCTGTGGCCTATAACTTAGAAAGTTTTCAATTTAGTTTTGGCCCAGGTCTTCTATATAATAGAGTCTCATCCTCTGGAGGAACAGAGAGCCTTAGTAATGGAGTAGGAACAACAGATTTTCCTCTACCAAATGGAAGCTCTATTTCAAGTAATTTAACATTGAACCTAGCTGCCGACTGGGAGTTCTATAAGAATATTTCTGGACGAGTAGAAACTTGGGTTATAAATTTATCAGATAGTGAATCACGAGCGTTTAGTTACGCACTAAGTGCTTACTACCACTTTGGAGAAATAAAATGGTAATTAAGACTTTCAATGCTTTCCTTTTATTCCTTCTTAGTTTTAATTCCTTCGCGTTCACATTGAATACAAACTTTGCAGCGGCCTTTCCCGGCGAGGAAGTTGTTGTAAACCTCGCCACACATGATTGTGATAACCTTCCTTATACCAATGATGAAATTCTCTCCATGGCCTCAGAAGGTGTTAATAAATTCTGGAATAGAGTTCCTACAAGTAAATTAAAAATTAGAAGAGGAAATCATACGAGCGTCTCTAATGATTTTGAGTCAGGGCCTCTATGTACTTCTAATACAAATGGCTGTACAGCTAATCCTGCACTCTCAGGACAAACGCAAATTCTCATGAGCTGTAATACAAACTCAAGTAATTTTTCTTCTAACGGTGTTTTGGCCGTGACTGCAAATGTGAATACTTCTGGAGATAATATTGTTGGTTCTGTTATTCTCTTAAATAATAGAGCAGGTTCAGGTCTTGCCAATCTTTCAAGAGAATCATTTATTTCTGTTCTCGCCCATGAAATAGGTCACGCCATAGGACTTGGGCACTCTCCGGTGACAGACTCTCTAATGTATTTTTCTAATATTGCCAATAGAGTCTCACTTGGTGAAGATGATATGGATGGTATTACTTATCTCTACCCAAGGGAGCAGCCAACTTCATGCGGAAGTGTTGCCTATATTCAGGATGACTACCGCGGAGGAAAGCCAATTGCGAGCTTACTACTGGTAATAGGTCTCGTTATAGTGGCCCTTAAATCAAAAGGGAAGGCACTCCTCTCTTAAGAGAAGAGTGTTCCTCTCTTCTCACATTCAGCTTCGTATTCATTTAGCCACTGAATCTCTTCTTGATTCATAAGGTCTTTATTTATTAGAGCATGATCAAAACCAATATAGACAACTGGTTTAAAAGTAAGCATTCCTTCAATCGTAGGATGCTTAATTACTGTAGCAATATTCTCAAGTCTCACTCCACCAAATCCAGGGAGATAAATACCTGGCTCTATCGAACCTAAGTTTCCTTCTTTAAGTGGAATTGAACTTGTCGGAGAGAAACGAAGTCCACCTTCGTGAACATTAACTCCTACACCGTGACCTGTTCCGTGTGCGTAGTTAAATCCACCTCTGAGAATAGGAGTTCTTGCAAGAGCGTCAATGTGAGAGCCCCATGTTCCCTCTGGGAATACAGCACTTTGAGCATTAAGAAGTCCTTTTAGGACAAGAGTATAAATAAGTTTCTGCTTGGCGCTAGCTTCACCTTTTCCAAGAAAGATTGTTCGCGTCGTATCTGTTGCAAAGCCACCCTCAAAGTAAGCTCCTGAGTCCATTAGTGCAATCTCTCCATCTGTCGCAAACTTCTTATCTGATGGACTTGAATAATGAATAATAGAAGAGTTCGCCCCGAAACCAGCAATTGTCCCAAAGCTATGCCCCTTCGCTCCTTCTAAAGAATAAAATTCTGTCGCTTTATGGTAGAAAGAAAGTTCTGAAACTTTTTCACCACTATGAAATGATTCCTTCAACCAATTAAGAGAATTTAAAATCGCTCTATCTCCAGATTCAAAGGCCGCATTAATATAATCCATTTCCTTTTCTGATTTAAGAGCGTGAGTTGGAATAATCCCATTAACAAGTGCGCAAAGATTATCCTTTCCAAATTTCTCACTTAGAAAGTTATAGTCTGTAATATTAATTAGAGCTGGGTCATAGTAGACTTTTTGAACTGAAGGATTTTTCTCTAATGTTTTTGAAAAAGTATCAATTGAGCACTTATGAAAGTTAATGAAATCATCATCAAAATCTAGAAGATAATGATTTGGAATAGCAAGTTCAATGCTCTCTCTTGTGACAAAGCATCTTGCCATGAAGCTACTTTGAAACGGAAGACCATAACCCCTAAGATTAGTAATCCAAGAAATAGAATCTAATGAATTTAACCAAATGGCCTCGCCTTCTTTTAAAAGAGATTTCACTTTTTCTTTTGGAGATTTTAACTTCTTTATTCTTTCCAAAGTTACCTCTTTAGAAAAAGCTTGGAAAGAGATAAAGTTTTGAACAATCTTAGTATTTCCAACTTCAACTGATTCAACAATTTCTTTAAATGCATCGAAGTGACCAAGTGGAGTTCTATCTCCATCAATCCACAATGTTTTAATATTTAAAGATTCTATTTTCTCTAAAGTCGCATCTATAAGAGATTTTCCAAAAGGACACTTCTCAACAATAACCCCTTGGGCCTTCACTTCGATATCCGCTTGTTCATGATAACGACCATCGACAAAGAGATGACAACTTCCATTAGACAGAAGGAGAACTTCAGCAACTGAGCCTGAAAATCCAGAAAAGTAATAACGTAGACTCTCCTGCATTGGAACATACTCATTCATAAATATATCAAAGCTCGAAATATAGGCAGCATCTATAGAATTCTTCTTTAGATAAGCGCTCATCTGCTCTAAGTGCTGCTCAATAACCTCTTTTTCTAAAAAAAACGTATTTCTCAAGATATTCCTCACTTTTTTCTTTAATTTTTTTTTCTTTAGCCGAAAAGTATTAAAACTTGGATTTACCAATAAATTAAACGGCTTATAAAATGCATTTAAACTTAACAAAAATTGTCTTCGTCATTCTCAGCGTCTTTTTCTTAAAGATAGCTGTAGCAGATACTTTTAGGGCCAATGATGGAAGAAAGCCTTCTAGTACTAAGACCATTAAGATCCAAGATATTCGCTAACGAGCTCATCAAAATGCTCGCCCCTCTTCACATAATTATCATATAAATCAAAAGAAGGAAAAGCCGGCGAGAATAATACCACTCCATCCTCTTCGACTTCTTTAATTCTTTTTATAACTTCTTCTAAATTCTTATAGTACTCGCACTTAAATTTAGCTGAGGCTTCTGAAAGTAAGCTCTTTCCCGATTCTCCAAAGAGATAGAGAGTTGTAATACTATCTTTAAAGTTATCAAGCTTTCCTTCTAGCTCATCTCCGTGGCCTCGTAGTTGCCCGCCTAAGATCAGATGAACTTTAGAATTTGAAAAAGAGAATACTGCTGCCTTTAGAGCTGTAATTGTCGCTTCCCAATTTGTACTCTTAGCATCGTTAAAGACTTCAATTCCGACTCTAGCTGACCTCTTTTGGAGACGATACTGCACGCCATGAAAGTCGGCCAGTGTAGATATTCCCTCTTTCCAATTAACTCCTACCGACTCAAGTAAGATTTTTGCAAAATTTAAATTACTCAAGTTATGCTCACCGATGAGATGAAATTTTCCCTTAAGCTCACTTCCAAATTCTTCAATACTCTTTGGACTCGCCAAGAAAGTAGTCTTGCACTCAGGAGTAAAGTCACTTTCAAAACCATCAAGGTCACCAATGAAGACACAATTTTCAGGTCTCATTCGATCTGCAATGTGAAATTTTGCAAGAGCGTAATCTCTTACACTCTCGTATCTTTCACCGTGATTAGCAGAAATATTTAAAATGGCGGCAACATCCGACTTAAAAGTTTTCATACTCTCTAATTGAAAGCTAGAGAGTTCTAAAATAACGAGGTCTGCGCTTTTTCTTTTTTCTAAAAGAATTTCTAATGCATAAGTAGCTAGAGGAGTTCCAATATTCCCACCAAGAAAGACGCTTCTTCCTGCTCCCCTGGCCAGTATATCTAGCAGTGTTACAGTCGTTGTCTTTCCGTTTGTTCCTGTGACAGAAATAATCTTAGTGGCCTCTAAATTTAAGTGCCCATAAGCGAATTCTATTTCTGAAATTATAGAGATTCCCTTAAGAAGAGCATCCTTTAAGAATTCACTCTCTCTCGCAATTCCGGGAGAGAGAACAATAAAAGAGACTTCGCTTAATCTATCCCCAAGAGTTGGATCACTTTGAGAGACGGGAGTGCAATTGGAAATACCTTTCACTTTATGGGACCAATCTTCAATATTTCCACTATTTACGACCAATATAGAAGCTCCTAGAGCACTCGCTAGCCTAGCGCTAGCAATTCCAGAAATTCCCATACCAATAACTGCTATTTTCTTACCCTGTAAAGACAAGTCTGCTCCCTTTTTAGGACTTCAAATATGAGTCTAAAGGCATTATAACAAGGAAAAAAATACTTTTGGAACTACTTTGAACTATAAAGAGCACTTTAATAGATTAACCGAATTTCTAACTCCCTACGAGCCCCTTTGGAATAGAGAGATTCTAGAAAATTATCCAGAAACTATGACTGTTTACCGGCAATCATGGTTAGATGATCTTGCAAAGCTCTCTAAAGAAGAGTTATGGAAGTTTGATTGTTTTGGGCAGACTGATAAATTAGAAAATACCTCACTAATTAAAATGATGGAGTCTTTAAAGGAGTTAACAAAGCTCGACTTCTTTACCTACTCAAAGGAGAGAGAATTTCCAGACTGGGCCTTTAGAAAAGTCAAAGAAAAGAAGAGACATGAGATCACTCTCATAACAGCTTTTATTAATGATCTAGAAAAGAAATCCCCTCATTCTCATACTATAGATATTGGAGGCGGCGTCGGCCATCTAGCGAGAGTTCTCGCTCACTACTACGGCATACGAACTAAGAGCATAGATATCAATAAAGAATTTCAAGAAATTGGAGAGAAGAGATCAAAGGCTTTTCCACTTCCTGACGGAGCAAGTGATCTAGAGTTTATCCACATGAATTTTCTAGGAGAAAGTGACGCTAAGAAAATGAAGAGCGTCTTTACTGGAGACTCCCTAACTCTTGGTCTTCACACCTGTGGAACTCTTGCCAATTCTATTATTGAAACTCATATAAGAATGCGAACAAAGTCTCTTTTAAATTTTGGGTGTTGTTATCTAAAAATGAACCCTGACGATGATACCAATCTTTCAAGTTATTCAAAAGAAAATAAAAACTTAGACCTCTCAAGATGGGCACTAACATTAGCCTCTAGAGGTTACACCAGTATGGACTTCAAACAATATCTTCTAAAAGAGAGAGTTAAATCCTTTCGGTACTCGCTGCAACTTCTCTTAAATGAAATTCACGGTGGCCCTAATTTTATCTCGGTTGGCGATTCTCATTCAAGAGAATACTGGGGTGAATTCTCAGACTACGCTGCCAAGAAATTATCAGCTCTAGATATTAATCATACCTATCAATTGGAAGAGCTTCAAAACTT